>JACJWW010000016.1 GCA_020636935.1 Nocardioidaceae bacterium | reverse complement strand
TGGCCGCCGGGAAGGTGGCGGATCTTGTCGAAGCCGGGCACGACCGGTATGGGCCCGGGCCCGGGCCGGTTGATCTTTGGAGTCATCAGGCAGTGTTGGTTGGCTTCCAGGCGAAGAATCGGGCCAGTGGCAGGAGCGCGAGGATCGCGACGGTTGGTACGACGAAGCCGATCCGGAGATTGCCCGCGCCGACGAGTCCAGTCATCACCGACCCGATCAATGCTCCGACGTAGTTGAACTGGTTGAAGCGCCCAATCACCGCATCCACCCTGGCCATTCGTTCGTCAGGGCTGAGGTCGGCGGAGTTGCCAGCGATCTTGGCGGCAGCCGAGAAGCTCAGAGGGGCGATGAAGGCCACGCCCAAGCCCAGAAGGGTGAAGCCAACTACTGCGATCACCCAACTCGGGGCCACCACGATTATCACCAGCGCCAAGCAGCCGATGAGTGCTCCAGCCTGGATCACCACTACTGGCCCGAAGCGATCGACCAGGCGGTCACCTGCGGCCCGTGAAGCAATGCAGGCGGCTAGATAGACGAGTGCAGCAAGGGCCACCAAGCGGTCAGGAGTGTCGAAGACGTGCTCGAGATAGAGCGGCCCCCAGGTGAAGGCAGCGGTGTCGATCGCATAGAAGACAACCATGGCGATGCCGACCATGACGATTGGGCGCCAAGGGATGTCGACCTTGCGTGACTGCTCGAGAGGGTCACCAACGCGGCGAAGGAAGGGAAGCATCATGGTGATCAAGGGAATCAGCAAGACCACCAGGATTATCTGGATGGCAAGCTCGGCGGTGACTAGCGTGAAGATGGCTGCGCTGAGCCCGCCGAGGCTCCAAGCGCTGTAGAACGATGGCAGGATGGCTCGGCCGTAGCGATGCTCGAGCGCAACGGCTTGCATATTGCCGGCCGCATCGACGATGCCGAGCCCGAAGCCGTAGACGACCATCGCTGACATTGACAAGGCCGGTGTGGTGATGAGGTTCGCGCCGGCAACTCCGAGGATCACGAAGAGTAGGCCGATCCGGATGGTCACCGCTGATTCGGTACGCCGAGCCAAGGCCTCGGTGAGCACCGAGCCGACCCCTGCCATCAAGATCATGGCCAACAAGACCAGTGACAGAGTTGTTTCGCTGATTTGCCAGCGGTCCTGGATCTCGGGAAGCCGCGTGGTCAGCGAGATCAGGACCAATCCTTGGGAGAAGAAGGCCGCACTCGTCGCCAATCGCGCTGGGGTCAGTGTGCGGTTGGTCGCATCCTTTTCCACTCCCGCATTCTCACACAGGCAAGGTGTTGTCGCTGGCAGTTGTCGTGATGGCCTGTCGTGGGGTTCGACTAGGCTGGGATCATGTCTTGGACGGCATCGTGTCCCAAGTGCGCAACTGTGTTTGCGCCACAGTCAGGATTTGAAGAAGATTCTGGGCCGTTCCGTTGCGACAATCATGGAGATGTCACGCCGTTGTGGCGCCCAGATCAACCCGACTACGACAGTTTCGCGCGCTTGGTGCAGTTGGCTGCAGAGGTGGCCGTATACGTGCCCTGGCCGATGAGTCCGGGCTGGCAGATCAGTGACTTTGGCGTTGTGGTTGATGCCTCGGCTGAGGATGCCAAAGCCCTCGGCACCTTCACGACAACTGCAGGCACCAGCGACCTTGACGGGCACGTTGAGGTCACCTTGGTTTCCGAAGAGCCAGGAGTCGGCCTCGGAGCGCGCCTTGCGCACACAGTTGTGCTCGACCCTGGCGATCAGGTCGGCAAGGGGCCTGCCTTGGTGCAGCTTCGTGCCGGCGGGCACCCAGTGCATTTGTGGCCGGTAGACACAAATCATGATTCGCCATTGGCTGCGGGAGTCTTCGCGGGGGAGGCCGATGGCCGCTGGTTGTGGGTGATCATGAGGCCCGCGTCAGCCGCACTGCTGCTACGAGACGAATGGCTATTGGCTGATGTCACCGGTTTTGGCCCGGAGGCGGTCGAGATGCCATTTGGCCGCCCACGGACAGACTGACCTTCCTTCGAGTTTGCCTGCCCTAGTGGCAAGAGCATCTCCCAACAAACGCTGGTTTTGGTCTGCCCAAGTTGCCTGTTGTGTGAGAGTCTCAGCACATGACGGCTAGCAACGTCAGCGCAGAGCACGGGGGCACGCAACCACGCACTCCGTCTTTGGCCGATGCGATCATCCCGCTTATTTCCCTCGCCGTACTCATTGCTGGCTCACTGATCCTCTTTGGGCTTGATGCTCTGGATGGGCCGATCCAAGTCGCGTTGGTGCTCTGATCGGCACCTGGAATCTGTCTGGCACGATCCCAACGCTTGTCTACTACGGCATCCAGGTGCTCTCACCCAGTTGGTACTACGCGGCGGCCGCGATCATTTGCGCGCTTGTGGCATTGAGCATTGGAAGCTCCTAGACCACAGCGGGCACCGTTGGAGTCGGGCTGATCGGCATCGCCACGATGCTTGATGTCTCTCCAGCGATTACTGCTGGCGCGGTGATCTCAGGCGCCTATCTTGGTGACAAGACTTCGCCACTGTCGGAGACGACGATCCTGACTGCGCAAATGGTCGGGGTGAATCCCTATGAGCACATCAAGCGTCAAGTCTGGACGTCGGTGCCGGCATTCGGGATTGCCTTGATCACCTTCTTCGTGCTCGGTTTCATCCGTACGCCAGACCCCAACGCATCCGTGGTCACTGAAACTGATCTTGATGCCTTGGGGGAGCATTTCTGGATCAACCCAGTCAACTTGCTGCCTTTGGTGCTGCTTGCCGTGATGTCGGTGAAGAAGGTGCCCGCCTCGCTGGCCCTGCTCTCCTCGGCACTCTTTGCTGGCGTGTTGGCTGCCTTTACTCAGCCCGATCTGGTGGCTGAATTTGTGGGTGGGGCCGGCAATGTGGTCACTGAGTCGATCAAGGCCATGTGGCAGGCGATGGCGACGGGCTTTCACATGTCCACTGGGGTCTCAGATGTAGACCGATTGGTGTCGCGAGGTGGCATGGACAGCATGTTGTTGACCCTGTGGTTGATTTTTGGTGCGGTCACCTTCGGCACGATCTTGGAGAAGTTTGGGCTGATCACGCGGTTGATCGATCCGATGATCGCTTCGGCTCACAGCACCGGCCGACTGTTCGTCACGGTTTTTGCGTGTGGTTTCGGGCTCAATGTGGTGGCCGGTGATCAATACATCGCGCTGGTGCTGCCTGCTCGCATCTTTCGGGTTGAGTTTGCCAAGCGGGGCTTGGCGCCCACCAATCTCTCTCGCCTGGCCGCAGACAGCGGCACGGTCACTTCCCCTCTGGTGCCGTGGAATTCGTGCGGCGCCTTCATGGGCGCGACTCTTGGTGTCTCCACCTTGCTCTACTTGCCCTACGCCGTTTTTTGCTATGCCAGTCCAATCCTGAGCGTCTTGTATGGCGTGACTGGTTTCAAGATCGAGCGCATCGATCCAGTACTTGAAGGAGAGTCCGCGTGACCAATTCCGTTGAGACGAAAGAAGGGGCCACGCTCTCCGGGAAGATGAGCCTGCCGACCCTCACCGCGATGGTGATCGGCAGCATGATTGGGGCAGGGGTCTTTTCGCTCCCTGCGCGCTTTGGGGTGGCTACTGGCATCTTGGGCTCGCTGATTGCCTGGACGATCGCGGGTGCGGGCATGCTCATGCTTGCCTTCGTCTTCCAGAATCTCGCCATCCGCAAGCCTGACCTCGACTCCGGGGTGTTCATCTATGCCAAAGCAGGGTTCGGTGACTACGCCGGCTTCAACTCCGCGATCGGCTACTGGGCCAGCGCGGTGGTCGGCAACACCTTTTACTGGGTTTTCATCACCGCAACGATCGGTGCGTTCTTCCCCGCGTTCGGAGACGGCGACACCGTGTTAGCGGCCGCGGTGTCGAGCGTGGCGATCTGGTTCTTCCACTATCTGATTGCTCGCGGAGTGCGTGATGCCGCGATCATCAACCGGATCGTCACGATCTTCAAAGTCGTGCCGATCCTCGTCTTCATCGTGGTGCTCTTCGTGGCCTTTGATGCCGGTGTCTTCGCTGACAACTGGACTGCCTACGGCTATGGCGATCTGGGCAATCTCAACGAACAGGTCCGAAACACCATGATCATCACGACCTTCGTCTTCTTGGGCATCGAGGGTGCCAGCGTCTATTCGCGTTATGCAAAGAACCGCAAGGATGTCGGCAAGGCCACCATCTTGGGCTTCTTGAGCGTGCTGGCCATCTTCTCTCTGGTCACGTTGTCCAGCTATTCCGTGGCCTCCCAGCCCGACATCGCCGCTACCCGACAGCCGTCGATGGTGGGTTTGTTCGCCTCGGTAGTAGGTGGTTGGGGAGAGATCTTCATAAGCGTCGGCGTGATCGTGTCGGTCTTGGGTGCCTATCTGGCCTGGACGCTGATGGCAGCAGAGGTGATGTTCATCCCCGCTCGTAGCGAAGATTTCCCTGCCTTCTTGGCCAAGGAAGATCACAATGGCACGCCGATCACGGCGCTGGTGGTCACTTCGTTGGCGGTGCAAGGAGTGCTGGCGTTGACCTTCGTGGTCAGCGATTCACTCAACTTCCTGCTCGACTTGTGCACGAGCCTGGCTTTGATTCCCTATTTCTTGGCCGCTGCCTATGCCTTGAAACTCGGCCTGACTGGGGAGAGCTACGAAGACGTCTCCAATGGGGTACGCCGCCGCGAGACGATTATTGCCGGTGTGGCCGTGGCCTACACGATGTTCTTGGTGGATGCGGCTGGCCTGCAGTTCTTGTTGCTGTCCACGGTGGTCCTGGCCCCGGCCACCATCCTTTATGTCAAGGCCCGCAGCGAGCGAGACCGACGATTGTTCACACCGGCGGAGTTGTGTCTGTTGGCAGCGATTCTGGTTGGTGGAGCATTCGGTGTCTTTGCCCTGGCCACCGGTCGAATAGTCCTCTAACGTGCTTGTCCAATCCATCCATTTGAGAAGAGAGATCAACTGATGTCTGAGAGTCCAGTGGCTTCCTACGGCGTACATTCAGAAGTCGGCAAGTTGCGCAAGGTCTTGGTTTGCTCTCCTGGGCTGGCACATCGCAGGCTGACCCCGACCAACAACGATGATCTCCTCTTCGACGACGTGATGTGGGTCGAGAATGCTCAGCGAGATCATGCTGACTTCGTAAACAAACTCACCAATCGTGGGGTCGAGGTCGTCGAACTCCACGATCTCTTGGCCGCGACTCTTGAGGTGCCCGGGGCGCGAGACTGGATCCTTGACCGCAAGATCGTGGCCAACGAAGTGGGCAGTGGTCTGGTTGACGCCACCCGCGAATACCTGGAGACCCTCGGGGCCCGTCAACTCGCGGAGTTCCTGATCGGTGGCTTGGCCACCAACGATCTCCCTGATGACTTCCGCTCGCCGTACCACGCCTTGGCCCGGGAGTCCTTGGGCGCACGCGAATATTTGATGCGGCCCTTGCCCAACACTCTCTACACCCGTGACACCACCTGTTGGCTCTACGGCGGGCTCACCATGAACCCGCTCTTTTGGCCTGCGCGGCACGACGAGACCTTGCTCTACAAGGCCATCTATTCATTCCACCCTGATTACGTGGGCTCGAAGATCTGGTGGGGTGACCCCGAGTTGGATTGGGGACAAGCCACCTTCGAGGGTGGCGACGTGATGCCGATCGGCAATGGTGTGGTGCTCGTCGGGATGAGCGAGCGCACTTCACGCCAGGCGATCACCCAGGTCGCTTCGGCCCTGTTTGCCCAAGGAGCAGCAGAGCGCGTGATCATCGCCGGAATGCCCAAACTGAGAGCAGCCATGCACCTGGACACGGTGTTCACCTTCGTGGACCGCGATGTGGTCACCTACTATCCGTCAATCGTCGACGGCATCCACACCTTCTCGCTGCGGCCCGGTGATGGAGAAGGCAGTCTCGAGATCACAGATGAGGGCGACCAGAGATTCCTCGATGTGGTGGCTGGGTCGCTCGGACTGGACAAGTTCAATGAAGTCCCCACGGGCGGAGATGTCTATCAGTCCGAGCGCCAGCAATGGGACAGCGGCAACAATGCGGTCGCGCTTGAGCCCGGCGTGGTCTTCACCTATGACCGCAACACGCTGACCAACTCGCTGTTGCGTAAGGCAGGTGTCGAGGTGATCACCATCGTTGGTGCGGAGCTGGGTCGTGGTCGTGGTGGAGGCCACTGCATGACCTGCCCGATCTCCCGTGACCCGGTGGACTACTGAGCGGATGGTCCTATTTGCGGCCCATGCTCTGGAAGCGTCGCAAGGCCCCTGAAGGGATCATCGTGGCGGCGCCAACGATTGCCTTGTAACGCTTGCTGGGGATCGAGATGGCCTTGCCTGCTGCCAGATCTGCCAAACACTCCGACACCACGCGGTCTGCTTCGAGCCAGAGATATTTTGGGGCGGAGTCTGCGGAGACATCCATCCGCTGATGGAACTCAGTGCGCGTGAAGCCAGGGCACAGCGCCATCACGGTGACGCCTTGGTCGGCGAACTCGCTGTTGGCCCATTCGCTGAACTTCACCATGTAGTCCTTGGCAGCGGAATAGCTTCCCCGGGGCAGGAAGGCAGCAACGCTCGCGACATTGATGATGGCGCCGTGGCCGCGTTGGGTCATCGAGCGCAAGGCGGCATGCGATAGGCGCATCGGCGCGGTGACGTGGATGTCGAGATGGGCCTGTTCGTCTTCTACGTCATTGACCAAGAAGCTCTGCTTCAAACCATGACCGGCATTGTTGATCAAGATCTCGATCGGGTCTTTCTGGTCGCCAAGCCTGAGTGCGACCTTGTCGACATCGGCGCGATTGGTGAGGTCGGCCGAAATCGTGGTGACGGCCACGCCGTACTTGTTTTCCAGCTCCGCGGCGACCTCCTTGAGGCGCTCGAGATTGCGAGCCACCAGCACTAGCGGGTGTCCTTGGGCTCCAAGTTGTTCGGCAAATTCCAGGCCCAGGCCAGCGGTGGCCCCCGTGATCATGACTGTGCCAGGTGGGAGCACGCGCATCGACTTTGGTGACATGCCCCACAGCATGCCGCAGCCTTGAAGCAGATCAGTGGGCGGGTACGGCACAATGGAACCGATGTCATCTCCCACTGTTCTCGCAATTGCCAACCAAAAGGGCGGCGTGGCCAAGACGACCACGGTCGCCTCACTCGGGGTCGCGCTGGTTGAGCTTGGTCACAAAGTGCTTCTGGTTGACCTCGATCCACAAGCCTGTCTCACCTTCAGCTTGGGTATTGACCCTGAAGACCTGGAGGACTCAGTCCACCAGGTGTTGACCAAGGGGCAGGATCCACGCGAGGTGATAGTGACCACTGAGGACGGGGTTGACCTGCTGCCCGCGACCATTGAGTTGGCGCGCTGCGAAGCGGATCTGTTGACCCGCACCGGACGTGAATACGTCATCCGAGGGTCACTGGAAGACCTCGGAGAATACGACTGGGTCTTGCTCGATTGCCCTCCTTCGCTGGGGGTGCTGACGGTTGCTGCCTTGACCGCGGCGACGGGCGTGCTGATCCCGTTGCAGTGTGAGACTCTCTCCCACCGGGGCGTGGGCCAATTGCTCGACACCGTGTACGACGTACGCAAGTTCACCAACCGCGATCTTGAAGTCTGGGGGGTCTTGCCCACCCTGTTTGACGGTCGCACCAATCACTCCCGCGCAGTCCTCGACAACATCTCGCAGACCTATGAGCTAGAGGTGGTCACGCCGCCGATCCCCAAGTCGATCAGATTTGCCGAAGCGCCAGCTGCAGGCCGTTCGATCTTGGCGACTGCACGCACCAACAAAGGTGCTGATGCCTATCGTGAGGTCGCTCAGAGTCTGGTCGCGAGGGGCTAGGACGACTCATGGGTCAGCATCGCAGGGAGCCGCCGCCGTCGAGTAGGGCATATCAGCCCAAGCGTCGTCGCGTGGCAACCTCCCACCGGGCTCAGCCTGAGCGTGCTGGGGCCCGTCGGGCGCAAACGAGTCCTACCCTTCGACCACGTTATGGTCGGCTCCTCGCCTTCGGCGCAGCGACATCGATCACTGCCATCGCCGTGGGGGGTCTGATCGGGGTGATCCCTGAGGGGAGCCAGGGGTCTCCCACGGCCCACCATGCCGCTGGTGTTGGAAATGCGCCCGAATTGATGCAAGAGGCCGCGCTGCGTGCGGCGGTCGTGACCCCAACTCCTTTGCCGGTGGTCACGCCGACCCCGAGTGAGCCTGCCCCGAGCCCGATGGCCCAAACCGCGCCCGTCCAGCCTCAGTCCGCACAATCGCAGGTTGCCAAGGAGTCAGTGCCCGCAAACTCCGGTCAGGGGCGCCGGGTGGTCTTCTCGATCAGTGATCAGCGGGTCTGGCTGATCAGCGACCGCGGTCGGGTCCAAGACTCTTATCTTGTCTCTGGCAGTCTCACCGACAATCTCAAGCCAGGCAGCTATGCCGTCTATTCGCGCTCGCGTGAAGCGGTCGGCATCGACGACTCAGGCGAGATGGAGTATTTCGTCAGATTCACTCGTGGCGAGCGTGCGGCGATCGGCTTCCACAGCATCCCGACGAAGGATGGCCGGATGCTTCAACGGGTCTCTGAGTTGGGCACGCCGCAGTCGCATGGCTGCATCCGACAAAAGCTAAGTGATGCCAAGCAGATGTGGGATTTCGCCCAAGACGGCACCCCTGTGGTGGTTACGGCCTAGATATCGGGCCGTGCCCAGGAGTCTATCCTTCGGAGTTGGCCTTGGGGCTGCTGCCTTGTCCGCCGCGCGTACGCCGACGATTGCGCTTGCGACGATTGCTCTCAGAGCCAGCGGCTTGTTTGCCATCGGATTGGGCCCGCCCAGATTTTTGGCCAGCTGCCTTCTGGCCTGAGCGCTGACCGGACTTCTGGCTCTTCTTGGCGGGAGCAGAGTCGCTGGGAGGTTTGAGGCGGCCCTTGGTGCCCGGCACGATGCCGAGATCGTGGAAGAAGTGCTCTGAGCTGGAATAGGTCTCTGCGGGCTCGTCGAAGGGTAGATCGAGTGCCTTGTTGATCATCTTCCAGCGGTGCAGATCGGCCCAATCCACCAGGGTGACCGCTGTGCCAGAGGCGCCTGCGCGTCCGGTGCGGCCAATGCGGTGCACGTAGGTCTTCTCGTCTTCGGGGCAGGTGTAGTTGACCACGTGCGTGACCCCGGAGACGTCGATGCCTCGCGCAGCCACATCGGTGGCAACCAGCACTTGGAGCTTTCCTTCACGGAATTTTGCGAGGGCTCGTTCACGAGCGGTCTGCGCCATGTCGCCATGCAGTGGGCTGGCGTTGAAGCCGCGCTCCTGAAGATCGTCGGCCACGCGTTGGGCCTGTCGTTTCGTGCGGGTGAACACGATCGCCAAGTCGGCGCCTTCAGCCTGGAGCATCCGGGCCACCATCTCGGGTTTGTCCAGATCGTGTGCCTGATAGATGAACTGTGCCGTTGCAGGCACGGTCTGATTGTCGGTGCTGTGCTCGGCGCGGATGTTCATCGGATGGCGCATGTGCATGCGAGCCAGTCCAACGATTGCGGCTGGCATCGTCGCGCTGAACAGCATCGTCTGGCGGGTCTCTGGCGTGTTACGCAGCAACTTCTCGACATCAGGAAGGAAGCCGAGGTCCAGCATCTCATCGGCCTCGTCGAGCACGAGGCACTTGACATGGGAGATGTCCAGGCACTTGCGGTCCATCAGGTCGATCAGGCGACCCGGAGTGCCCACGACCACGTCGACACCCTCTATGAGGGCATCCAATTGGGGCTCGTAGGGGACCCCGCCGTACACCGTGAGGATCCGTAGGCCCCGGTCTGAGCCAGCAAGCGTCAGATCTGAGCTCACCTGGATCGCGAGCTCGCGCGTTGGGGCCACGATCAGCGCCTGTGGCTTGCCGGGTGCCGCCAGCTCGGAGTAATCGGGATCATGCGGGGCGACTGAGCGCTGCAGCACTGGGATGCCGAATGCGAGGGTCTTGCCGGTGCCGGTGCGGGCCTGACCGATCAGGTCAGTGCCCATCAGAGCGACCGACAAGGTCATCTCCTGGATCGGAAACGGGGTGGTGATGTCGACTCGGGCGAGTGCGTCTGCGATCTCAGGGAGTACGCCGAGTTCTTTGAAAGTAGTCAGGATTGTGCCTGTTCTATGCGAGCAGGCCACCATGAATTTCCATGTGTCATGGCCTGCGGATTACCAAAAACTGACGCTACGCGAGGCGTCTTGGCAGGACACCTCAAGCGAAGGTCTTGGTGCAGTCTATCGGTAAGGTGGCGCCATGACCGAAATCCCTGCCTCGGACGTGGATTCAGTGGCCTTCAATGACCCTGCCTATCGACAGGCAATCGTCGACCTCTTGGGCGCGATCGCCTATGGCGAGCTTGCTGCCTTCGAGCGACTGGTCGAGGACGCCAAGTTGGCCACCGACCTGCACGACAAGTTGGCATTGGGCAAGATGGCCAAGGTCCAGTTCGATCACATTGAGCCCTTGCTCGACCGGATCAATGCGTTGGGAGTCGATCCGGCCTTGGCGATGCAACCCTTCGTGGCCTCCTTTGACGATTTTCACGCAAAGACCGCGCCTCGCGACTGGCTTGAAGGGTTGATCAAGGCCTATGTGGGAGATCAACTTGCTGCCGACTTCTACACCGAGATCGCTGCCTTTCTCGATGCCGGGACGCGCAAGTTGATCGTGGATTCCCTCGATGACGCTGGCCATGCCAATTTTGTGGTAGCTCGGGTCACCCAGGCAATCGAAGACGACCCACGGGTGGCCGGGCGTCTCGCCCTGTGGGGTCGCCGGTTGATGGGGGAGGCGTTGTCTCAAGCTCAGCGCGTGGCAGTTGAGCGCGACTCCTTGGCTGCCCTGCTGGCAGGCGGAGTCGACCGACCTGGGCTAGACCTGGCCGCATTGACTCGGATGTTCACCCGCCTGACCGAGGGGCATGCGCAACGCATGGAAACCCTCGGCCTGGCGAGCTGAACGCCGTCGGGAGGCGGCTACTTCTTGGCGCCGCGACCGGTGATGCCGGCAGCAACGACCACGAGCACCGCAGCAACGATGACCTGCACGATGTGGCGCAACCAATCGATGCCTCGGGTGCTCTCCGATCCACCTAGCGCGGTGTAGACATAGGTGCCAATCAGCATGCCAGCCACGCCGCACAGGAGCGTGAGCCAGAGTGGGATGCTGTCACGATCACCTGGGGCTACGAGTTTGCCCAGAAGGCCGATGATCAGACCACCGATGAGTGTGAAGATGATCCCGCCGATGGTCCATGAAGGAGTGGCTAGGAGCGGGAGCGCCAATGCGGACATGTGTCTTCCTCATTTCTATTGACGTGCACAACTGTTCTGCGTTGCCCAGCGGTGTGTTAGATCACCCAGTCATCACCTGAAATGGTCATGACCTGAATCCGACCGTTCCGGTGATCGTGGTCGAGACATCTAGGTAGGCGATGCTTGCTGCTGGGATGATGAGACGTCGACCCTTGGCATCCGTGACACTGAAAACACCGTCGGGCAATGCGTCGGTCAGTAACTGCTGGATCTGATCGGAGTCTTCGTCGACGTCGATGATCAGTTCGCGTGGCGTGTTTTGTACGCCGATCTTGATCTCCATGGTTTCTGGTCAGCTCCTACTTGGTGGGGGTGTCATCTGCTCGGGGGTAGCCACGGATACCTCGCCAGGCAAGGCCCGCGACCAAGGCCGCCGCTTCGTCCTGCCCGATGTCTCCGGGGCTGTTCAGCCAAAACCTGGCACTTACCTGACCCATCCCCACCAAGGACACTGCCAAGAGGTGTGACTGGATGGAAGGGAGTTGGGTGTCTTCTTCGATCACTTCTGCGATCAAGGCCGCGCACTGGGTGGTGACTCGGTCGAGACGCTCCTTGACCAGTGGTTCGTTGGTCAGATCTGACTCGAAGACCAGTCTGAAGGCGCCTTCGGCATTGGCGACATAGGAGTAAAACGCGCGCATGGTGGCCGCGACCCGCTGCTTGTTGTCGTGAGTGGAAGCCAAGGCGGCGCGGACGGCATCGATGACAACATCACTGCTGTCGTCCAGAAGCGCCACGTAGAGATCCAGCTTGCCCGGAAAGTGTTGGTAGAGCACGGGCTTCGAAACGCCCGCTCGATCAGCGATCTCGTCCATGGCCGCTGAGTGGTAGCCCTGGCTCACGAACACCTCTCGGGCCGCACTCAGCAACTGTGCCCGGCGCTGATCTCTGGGCATCCGTTGGCTGGTCACGCGTGTGAGCCTACAGGCCAGACCTGCTCTCACCATCTGGGACTGGCTCGGATCCGACTTAAGAGGCGAGACGATTGGCGCACTGGGGAACACCACGGGCCATCTCGATGTTGTCCAGTGAGACCGTGACTGCCGTCCGGTCGACCCATGATCACTTGTTTGAGGAGTTGCCTCGTGTCATTTCCCGCTCTTGTGGAGCCAGCCGCCGAACTGACCGTCGATGAAGTACGCCGCTACAGCCGCCACCTGATCATCCCTGATGTCGGCATGATCGGGCAGAAGCGCTTGAAGAATGCCCGGGTTCTGATGATTGGTGCAGGAGGACTCGGTAGCCCCGGGCTGCTGTACCTCGCTGCCGCGGGAGTGGGCACGATCGGCATCGTTGAGTTCGACGAAGTTGATGAGTCAAACCTGCAACGCCAGGTGATCCATGGCCAAAGTGACATCGGTCGACCCAAGGCAGAGTCAGCACGGGACTCGATCGCCGAGATCAACCCACTGGTCAATGTGATCGTGCACAACGAGCGCCTCGACAACGACAATGTCAAGCAGATCTTCAGCGGCTATGACCTCATCGTCGATGGCACTGACAACTTCGCCACCCGCTACATGGTCAACGATGCGGCGTATTTCTTGGAAATCCCCTATGTCTGGGGCTCCATCTATCGTTTCGATGGCCAGGCATCGGTCTTTGCGCCGTCACTAGCCGAAGACGCCCCCTGCTATCGCTGCCTTTACCCCGAGCCGCCCCCGCCCGGCATGGTGCCCAGTTGTGCTGAGGGCGGCGTGCTCGGCGTCTTGTGTGCATCGATTGGCTCGATCCAGACCAATGAGGCAATCAAGCTGCTGACGGGCATTGGTGAGCCTTTGGTGGGCAAGCTGATGATCTATGACGCGCTTGAGATGGAATATCGCAAACTCAAGGTGCGCAAAGACCCAAACTGCGCGCTGTGTGGGGAAAATCCGACCGTCACCGACCTGATCGACTACGACAGCTTCTGCGGCGCGGTGTCCACTGAGGCGGCGGATGCTGCAGCAGGGTCCACGATCTCGGTGACTGCTCTTGAGGGGATGCTCAAGCAGCGCGAGGCCGGTGCGCGTGACTTCGTGCTGATCGACGTACGAGAGCCCAATGAATATGAGATCAACCAGATCCCCGGGTCGGTGCTGATCCCCAAGGGCGAATTCCTCAATGGCAATGCCCTCGGCCAACTGCCGGCCGTCGACTCTGGCACTCAGGTGGTGCTGCATTGCAAGTCGGGTGTGCGCTCGGCTGAGTGTCTGGCGGTGCTCAAGAGAGCTGGCTACGACGACGCGGTGCATGTCGGTGGCGGTGTGGTCGCCTGGGTCGATCAGATCGATCCGACTCAAGCGTCGTACTGACTTGCACAGCCCTGACGGCTGGGCAATATGCCACTAAATGTCCGAAATGACAAATAGATCCCAATCTGGTCTACTCCGAGAGTTCGGATTACGCTCGAACGACTAGGCGACTGGACTACAACCTGTCACGATTTAGGCATGTTCACGAAGTTTGCCGGATTTGTTACAGTCATCGCTCTGACCCTGGGGGGTGCAGCACTGGTTGCGTCTCCAGCAGACGCCAGCGTCGCTGCAACCGGGTCTAGCAAGGTTGGCGACAAGAAGGCGAACAAGAGGGCTGGTCACAAGGCCGTTGGTAAAAAGGCGGTTGGCAAGAAGGCCAAGCGGAAGGCAAAGGGAAAGCGCGCCAAGCGGGGTCGGTCCGTGGCGGCCGCTGGGCACGCTACTCCCCAAACCTCAGTCCAGGGCCGAGTCGGCCCGGGTAGCAGCGTCGCGGTGGGGGATCGCGCCTGCACTATCGGCTTCTTGTTCCGGCAGGTTGATCGCCATTTCGCGAGTGTCTCTGCAAACTGTGTCGGGCGAGCTCTGGGGGAGAGCGTCACGATCAAGGATGCAGGGGTTGACGTGGCAAGTGGGAAGGTGGCCTTCACGGGAGCTGACGACTTCGGACTGATCGAGGTCACCGCTTTGTCCGGGGTCGTCTTTGATGGATCAGTACCGGGTTGGGGAGGCCCGGTTGGTCCAGGCGTGATGCCTGAAGCCGGTGGCACGGCGTACTTCGCGACACCAAATGGGGTGCGGACCGCTGCGCTGCAGAATGACGCGGGGCGTGTGGTGGCCCTTGCCGTACCGGATCAGGCGAATGCTGGAGCCGGGCTTCTGGATGCAACGGGCCACGCGATTGGCTTGCTCGACAAGTCGGGAAATGTCATTGCGATGAGTCTGGTGCTCGACCGCGCACTTGGTGCAGGTTTTGCTGGGCTGCAGTTGGTGTCAGGAGGCGCCTTCCAGACTGCTGCAGTTGGTTGATCACTATCCGAACCAGGAAGGGGAGTCCTGGCCAGGCTGGGGGAGCGGGTGCCGTTGGGGAGAGCGGCACCCGCTCTTTCGTTTTGTCGGGGGCGGCTGGTTGAGTGGCCTGGTGAGACAGTCTCCGCACTATGCCTGGTTGCCCCACGATGGCGGCACCGCTGAGCGCGCACGACTTGATCCTGACCAACAACGCGTGGTCGACCACGAGACCGGGCCGCTCTTGGTGTTGGCTGGCCCAGGAACGGGCAAGACCACGACTCTTGTCGAGGCCATCGCGCAACGCATCGAGAGCGGCGTCCGTCCAGAGCAGGTGCTGGCCTTGACCTTCGGCCGCAAGGCGGCCCTGGAGTTGCGAGAGCGAGTTGCGGCGCGACTCGATCGCACCTTTGCTGCTCCAATCTGTTTGACCTTCCACTCCTTTGCCTTTGCACTGCTCAGACGCTATGCGGCCGATGATCTCTATGACGCCCCCTTGCGATTGCTCACTGCCGCGGAGCAAGATGTGCACCTTCGTGAGTTGCTTGCCGACAGCCCAGAGTCGGTCAATTGGCCACCGCACCTACGCCCAGCGTTGGCCACCAGAGGGTTTGCGGCAGACGTGCAGCAGGTGCTCAGTCGCGCTCGTGAGACTGGGCTTGATGGGAGTCAACTTCGAGGCCTGGGTCTTGACCGCGGCCATCCGGAGTTGGTCAGTGCTGGAGCATTCCTCGACCAATATCTCGATGTCCTCGATCAGCAGGGCAGCACTGACTATGCCGATCTCGTCCGGCGGGCCCAACTCGAAGCTAGTCGCCATCGCGACGAACTCCGCGCCACCTATAGCCACGTCTTTGTTGACGAATACCAAGACACCGACCCAGGACAAGTTGCTTTGCTTCAGGAGTTGGCCGGTGACGGACGCAATCTCGTTGTAGTTGGTGATCCACACCAATCCATCTATGCCTTCCGCGGTGCAAGGGTGCGGGGGATCCTTGACTTCCCAGCCCAATTCACGCAGTCCACCGGCGACCGAGCCGAGGTGGTCACCCTGCGCACGACCCGCAGATTCGGGCCCAATATCTTGGCAGCGGCCACGAAGGTGGCCGAGCGGCTGCCCTTCGCAGGGAGCATTGATGCGCGGGCCAGGGCCGATTTCTTGTCCCCGGTTGCCGAAGGATTCGCTCATGGTGAAGGCAAGGTCGAGGTGTTCACCTTTGATACGGCCCGGGCAGAGGCCGAGCACCTGGCTGACTTGCTTCGGCGAGCGCATCTGCAAGATGGGCTCGCCTGGCGAGACATGGCGGTGCTTGTGCGCTCGGGCAAGGCGTCGATCCCGACTTTGAGCCGGGCGCTTCTGGCCGCAGGAGTGCCTGTTGATCTTTCCCTTGACGAAGTGCCACTGGCTACGGACCCTGCGGTCAGGGCGCTGTTGGGTGCCCTGAGAGCGGCGCTCAATCTTGAAGAGAGTGACCCTAGTGCGCCTGGGTTCGTAACTGCCGAGACCGCAGCGGGCTTGCTCACTGGGCCGTTGGGAGGGCTCGATGCCGGCGAGCTCAGGGTCCTCGCGAGGATCCTTCGCTCTCGGGAGCGCAAGCGGATCGGCGAGCTGGACGCGACGCAGATCGATCTGGCCTCGCAGGCACAGGTCGCCAGGTCCTCTGGGGAGTTGTTGAGACTGGCCGTTGTCGAGGAGGGCTTCCTGGCTGGGTTGGTCACCCAATATCCACAAGCCGCCAAGGCGGCCCAGCTGAGCAAATTGCTGGCCACTGCGGCTGAGCGGATCGGTGCCCGATCCAGTGTTGATGAGGTCCTGTGGTGCCTTTGGTCAGGCACATCATGGCCTGCTCGCCTGGAGCTGGCGAGCGCTCAACCGGGCACAGCGGCCCGGATGGCTCACCGAAATCTGGACGCCATTGTGGCGTTGTTTGACCTGGCCGCCCGGATCGAGTCGCAACGAGATCACTCCGGGGTGCACAACTTCTTGGAAATGCTGGCTGAGCAGCAAATCCCATCTGATTCGATGGTCCAACGAGTCGAGGCAGCTACTGGGGTGCGGCTGCTGACCGCACATCGCGCCAAAGGACTGCAATGGCGACTTGTGGTTGTGGCGCATGTGCAGCAGGACGAATGGCCCGACCTGCGGCGCCGTGGCGCCTTGCTGACGGACGTGCTGAGCAGCGCATTGGGCAGTGAACCAACGCCGAAGGAGTTGTTGCACGAGGAGCGTCGACTCTTCTACGTCGCCTGCACTCGCGCCCGCGAACGCCTCGTAATCACAGCGGTCAGGGCTAATGATGATGAGGGTGAGTCCCCGTCACGCTTCCTCGACGAGCTGACCGATCTGCCGGCACAGCACATCAAGGGGAGACCACGACGGGCCTTGACCATGGGAGCGCTCATAGCCGATTTGCGACGTACGGCGGCCGATCCGCGAATTTCCGAAGGCCTGCGTGAGGCTGCGGCGCGACGGTTGGCACGCTTGACTGATCAGCAAGGCCCCCGCGGGCCTCTGGCCCCGACGGCTGATCCGGCCAATTGGTGGGGGCTGGCCCCAATCACTGAGGCGACCAGCCCCGTGTGCCGCGTGGACGAGCCGGTGCCGATCAGTGCTTCCATGCTCAAGGCAATCGCTGACTGCCCCGCCAAGTGGTTCTTCTCCAACAAAGCGGGAGGGCGGGTGGCATCGCTGGCTCAAGCCAATGTCGGCAGTCTGATCCATGCCCTGGCCGAGCACGTGGCGCTTGGAGATGATGCTCAAGGCGAGCTGGACATTGATGCCCTGATGAGTCGTGTTGACCAAGTGTGGCCCCGGCTGAGCTTCGCTACGCCTTGGTCCTCGGCCAGAGAGCGAGACCGGGTGCGCCTGGCGCTCGAGCGTTTCCTGGCCTGGCATCAGGCCAATCCTCGCCAACTCATTGCTGCTGAGCGTCAGTTCACGGCCGATGTGCAACTGTCCAGTGGAGATGCGATCAGGATCCGGGGCACGATCGATCGCCTCGAAATCGATGCTCAGGGTGCCTTGGTGGTCGTCGACCTGAAGACCGGCCGCCGCTCCATCTCAGCAAAGTCAGTCGAGTCAGACCCGCAACTGGCGCTTTATCAACTCGCGATCACCGATGGTGATGCCGTGGCCGAGGGAGCGATCACGGGAGGAGCACAGATCGTCCAATTGGGCCTCGACGACAGTCGACCCGCCCGGCTTGCCACGCAGTTGCCATTGGAGATGGGCTCCACATTCGACCAGGAGTTCAGACAAGACCTGGCCGAAATAGCGCAGACGATCCGTAAGGAGTCATTCCCCGCTACGCCGGGATCGGTCTGTGATAGATGTGAATTCATTTCGATCTGTCCAGCCAAGTCGGCAGGCTCGGTGCTGTAACGATGCCTCACCAGATCACTGCCGAAGAGCTGTCCAGCGCCATGGGTTTGGGTTTCGCGCCCACCGAGCAGCAATGGCGGTCGATCTCGGCGCCACTTGCCCCAGCTGTGGTCATCGCGGGGGCTGGGTCTGGCAAGACCACCCTGATGGCGATGCGCGTGGTCTATCTCGTGCTCACTGGCCAGGTGCTTCCTGAGCAGGTCTTGGGATTGACCTTCACTACCAAGGCGGCTGCTGAGTTGCGCCACCGGATTGAGTCGGCCTTGGCAAAGGCCGGTGCCCTGCAGGACGGGGGTGGCTTGGAAACGATCGGCCCCACAGTGGCCACCTACAACTCTTATGCGGCAGGCCTGCTGGTCGACCACGGTTTGAGGATCGGCCATGAGCCTGATCAACGGGTGATCGCCGATGCCGGGCGCTATCAGCTCGCCCAGCATGCCATTTTGCGGCATCGCAGCAGCGTCTTGCGGTTGAGCGATCACTTGCCCACAGTCATCAATCAACTCCTTGATCTTGATGGTGAGCTCAACGAGCATCTGGTCGCAATATCGGAGGTTGTTTCGTTTGATGACCGAGAGCAGGCCGACTTCCAGCGCGCGCTGGAAGCCGAATTGGCCGCAGCTGGTCGGGCGACATACAAGGCCCCCATCGAGAAGGCCATCTTGGCGATCGACCGACGACGCGAACTCCTTGAGCTCGTCGCCAGCTATCGTCGGCACAAGTCGCGACTGGGCGTGATGGACTTCGCTGACCAAATCTCCCTGGCTGCCAAGTTGGCTGTGCAATGCCCCGAGGTTGGTGCCGCCGAGCGAGCCAGATATCCGGTGGTCTTGTTGGACGAATACCAAGACACCTCGGTCTCCCAAGCAAAAATGCTTGCCCACCTCTTCTCTGGGCCAAAAGGTGCAGGCAGGGGCCACGCAGTCATGAGTGTTGGCGACCCCAATCAAGCAATCTATGGCTGGAGAGGAGCCTCAGTCTCCAATATCTTGCGATTCGGTGACACCTTCCCCGCGTTGGATGAAGACGTGCCTGTCTTTGCGCTGTCGGTCAACCAACGCTCTGATCGGCGGATCCTCGAAGCTGCCAATCACCTGGCTCAGCCATTGCAGGGGGCCGGTGCCGGCGTGGGTCTCCTTGAGGCGGCCACGGGTCGGGCACCCGGCTCCATCCGGGTCAATGTGTTTGAGTCACTGTATGAGGAGCTCGGCTGGGTCGCCGCTGAGATCAAGGCCGCCCACACAGGCAAGTGGAGCGACCTGGCGGTGTTGGTGCGCGACAACCACACCGCAGCCCAAGCCTTCGATGTGTTCAGCGCCGAGCAGATCCCGGTCGAGATCGTCGGCCTGACCGGCTTGATCAGACTCCCGGAAGTGGCTCAGGTGATTGCGATGATGCAGCTTCTCCAAGACTCCACCGCCAACGCCGCCTTGTTGACCCTGCTGACTAGCACGCGCTGGGCAATCGGTCCCCGCGACCTCAGCTTGCTGGCTGATCGGGCCGCCGAGCTGGCTGGTCGCGCCAACATCGGCGAGATCTTGGGTGTCGACGAGCAGTTGGCGGCAATAGCCGACGGCGCCGATCCTGCTGATTTGCCGGCCCTTTGCGACGCCCTGGAAGACCCCGGGGAACAGCCCTATTCAGCTCAGGCGCTAGAGAGGTTCACCCAACTAGCCATTCAGATCCGTCGGCTTCGTGTGGTGGCTGATGAGCCGGTGCTCGACGTCGTACGCCGGATCATCGACGTCACCGGCATCGATGTCGAGTTGGCGTCGTCGATCAACCCCGCGGCATCGGCGCGACGCGACAACCTCGACCACTTCATCGACATCGTTGCTCAGTTTCGTGGCTATGACGGAGAGCTCTCCTTGGCCGCCTTACTTGCCTATCTGTCGGCTGAGGCTGAGTTGGGCGATGGGATTGACCTAGCAACCGTCTCTGAGGCTGATTCAGTCAAGTTGTTGACCGTGCACCGCGCCAAGGGATTGGAATGGTCTTCGGTCTTCATGGTGGGAGTGTGTGAGACGAAGTTTCCGGCGAACCGGGCTAGATCCACTTGGGTTTCGAGCCCGGCGGTCCTGCCAGGCCCATTGCGGGGGGATGCGCCTGACCTGCCCCAACTCGCCGGTCATGACAAGGCTGCCCTCGATGACTTCAAACAGCGTGTTCGTGAGAGCGAAGCACTGGAGGAGCTGCGATTGGGATATGTGGCGATGACTCGCGCGGCTCACTCCTTGGTGGTGACTTCGCATCTTTGGAGCCCGGGGGTGGTCACTCCGAGGGGCCCTTCCCCTTATCAGCGCCTGCTCAAGGAGCTCTTGGAAGACTGGGGTGCCCCAGTGGATGGCTGGGCTGAACGCCCAGACCCCAAGGTGACCCCCAACCCATTGCAAGATCAAGCGGGTGCTGTCTGTTGGCCTTCCCCTGAGAGAGGTGCCGAGGCTGAAGTGAGGGCCGAGGTGGCCGCGCTGGTCAAGAGGGTGGACCCTTACGGCGCTGATGCGGAGCTCGACTCCAGTGAAGATGCCTTGGTCGCGCAGTGGGATGACGAGATCGAGCGGCTCTTGGAGGAGTCCCGCGTCGAGTCCAACCCCCTTGTCTTGGTGCCCAGGCCACTGAGCATGTCGGTCAGCGCCATGGGTCGCCTGGCGGCCGATCCGCAAGCGCTGATGGCCGACCTGATCCGGCCGATGCCCAAACGTCCCTCGACTTCGGCTCGGATTGGCACCTCATTCCATGAGTGGGTGGCTCACAGATTCCAACAGGTTGACCTCTTTGATCCCTTTGAGCTGCTGGACCCAACCGAGCCAGTGCCGGCTCAACAAGACGAGCTTGCAGATTTGGTGGCGGGCTTTGAGCGAGGCCCCTTTGCCAGCCGCAAGCCAGTCGCCGTTGAGGCTCCCTTCTCATTGATCCTCAAGGGCCAGGTGATCCGGGGGCGGATCGATGCGGTCTATGCAGACCTCGATGACCCAGATGCCTATTTGGTTGTTGACTGGAAGACCGGTGCACCCGGCGGGGCTGACCCACTCCAGTTGGCGCTTTATCGGCTGGCTTGGGCTGAGCTGGCTGGCGTGGATCCTAGTCAGGTGGGGGTCTGCTTCCACTATCCCCTGAGTGGCGAAAGTGAATATTTCACGGACTTGCCTGATCGAGCGGAGTTGGCCGAGCTTTTTGATCAGTGGTGGCAGGGCTGACTGGACGGCTGCGAAGCCTTTGCAGCCAGTCGGGTGCGACCAGGAATGCTTCTGCCCGCAATGCGGCAGTCGACACCGTGGGCAGATCGCCAACATTGACGAAGCACAAGAAGCGCGGCAACCACTCTGGCCGATACTTCGCGTTGGCTCGGTAGAGGCTTTCGATTTGCCAAAAGCGTGACAACCAGATCAGTACGGCGCGCCAAAGACGCAAGACCGGGCCAGCGCCAAGCCGTTCACCACGCTCGAAGACATAGCGAAGGACGGCGAAATTCAAAGAGAGCTCCTTGATCCCGAGGCTTGGGCATGCCTTCCAGAGCTCGGCGACCATGAACTCCATGACGCCGTTCTCGGTGTCATGTGCCCGGCGCATCAGATCCAGTGACAAGCCTTCAGTGCCCCAAGGCACGAAGTTCAACAAACCCACGAGCTCACCGGCATCGTTGCGGGTCTGCACAACGACGCACTGGTCATCTCGGTCTTCACCGAAGCGGTTCAGGGCCATGGAGAAGCCGCGCTCAACTGCTCCATCACGCCATTCATCGGCCTTGGCCCGAAGCTCAACCCGGTCATCCTCAATGATGTCGCCGAGACGAGTGCAAGTGACGCTGAGCCCGGCTCGTTGGCAACGAGATACGGCTTGGCGGATGCCACGCATCTCTCGGCCTTCCAGTGTGAAGTCGGCGACTCTGATGATCGCTTCGTCACCAAGCTCGAGAGTCTCCATGCCGGCCCGATGGAAGGCGGCCGCACCTGCCTCACTGGCCCCGAGCACAGCGGGTGTCCACCCATATGACTTTGCCTCAGCAAGCCAGGTCTCGATCACGCCGGGCCAGGCTTCGGGGTCACCCACGGGGTCGCCCGCCGCAAGGGAGACCGTGCCCACCACCCGATAGGTCAGGGCTGCCTTCTGCGACTTGTTGAAGATGACCGATCGGTCATCACGCAGTGCGAAGTACGACAGAGAGTCGATCTTCCCCCACTTCTGGAGGATATTTCGAAGCTTCAGTTGCTCTTCGTCGGTCAGCGGATGTGGTCCGCCACTGGGTTGAGAGACCACCAATAGGATTGGTACGACGATCAGCCCAAACCCGAGCAGGAGCAGGCCCAATGACGTGAGGTCCTGGTGCCTTTGGCCGACGAACTCAAGTGGACCATCGATCCCGATCAAACCCAGCGCCGCCTCCTGCACACGCTCCCAAGATGTGCTCCCGGGTGCTTGATAGCGGTCTCGGAGGGTGAGCAGCAACCAACCAGCCATGATCGTGAACCAAGGCATCAAGAAGACGGTGGCCAGCAGACGTTTCGTGGAGCGTGGGTCAGCGCGCGCCACGAAATTGCTTCTCGAGCTGAGCAACAGCACCAAGACGAGACCAGTCAAGACCGCCTCTTCCACATCAATCCCCTTGATGACATGGAAGACCGTGGCGAGAGCCGTCAAGATGACGGCGATCGTCCAGGCACGCTGTTTGCCGCGCTTCAGAGGCCGAGCAAGCAGGATCAACAAGATCCCTGAGGTCAAAGCGCCGATCGTGGCTGTGACCGGAAAGACCGGCGGCACCATCTTGTTGACCATGGCAAAGCGAACCCCAATTGCTGGGGAGAGCGCGGAAAGGGCGGTGATCAGCCCGACCATCCACACAATCCGAGCGATCCACTTGGGTTGTCTTGCAGCGGTCAACACGAAGTCCAGCGTCGCATAGAGGTCAGGCGATTGCGGTCGCAGACATGGCATTCGGGTCGGTTGTGGGCTAACAATTTGGAGTGGCCGTTACTCGAATTGCACTGTCTGATCGACCCCATGACCGGGTTGCGCACCGACGCATTGATGAGGATTGGATAGCGGCGCGTTGGGCTGAGCCGCAGACCCGGGTCTTGGTGGTTTCGGGTGGTCGGCTCAAGACAAGTGATGCCGGTTTGGAATGGCTCCCTGCTGATCGGGCCCCCGCCGGGGTCAAGGTGTTGCTGGGCGAGCGTGACGGTGCCGTGCGCTTTGCCGTGATCACCGAGTCCGACGGGCCAGGGTGGCGGAGCTTACGTGGGTTGGCTGCGCTGATTGATGGTGAGGACGGTGTCTTCGCAGTGCATGCGGTGGGCATTGCTGAGTGGCTGGCTCGCACCAAGCACTGCTCTGGCTGCGGCGGCAGGCTCTTGATCGAGCAAGCGGGGCACCTTGCTCGTTGTGCTGGTTGTGGAAGTGAGCAATTCCCGCGGACGGATCCGGCGGTGATCATGATTGTCGTTGATGGTGAGCGATGTTTGTTGGGTCGCCATCCAAGTTGGCCGGCCGGCCGCTTCTCGACCTTGGCTGGCTTCGTTGAGCCAGGCGAGTCGCTCGAGTCCGCCGTACGCCGTGAAGTGCGCGAGGAATCCGGCATCACTGTGGGCCGAGTTGACTACTTCGGGTCGCAGCCGTGGCCAATGCCGGCGAGTCTGATGGTGGGTTTTGTGGCGCACGCCGAGTCTTCCCAGATCGTTGTCGATGGTCAGGAAATCGAGGATGCGCGCTGGTTCACGCGCACAGAGATGTTGGCAAAGGCGCAGAGCGGTGAATTGGTCCTGCCCGGAGGCATTTCGATCAGTCGCTCTTTGATCGAGCACTGGTACGGCGCGCAATTGCCCGGCCAGTGGTGAGTCGGTGGCCTCAGTGACTGGTCAGCGTCCGTGTTGACCAGTCAGAGTCCGAGTTGCTTCTTGACCTGGGCCAGTGACGGGTTGGTCTGAGCGGTGCCGTCGGGATAGACCAAGGTGGGCACGGTCTGATTGCCGCCATTGGCCTGCATCACGATCTCAGCGGCTTGTGGGTGTTGCTCGATGTCGACGATCTCGTAGGTGATCCCTTCGCGATCCAATTGCCCCTTCAGGCGCACGCAATAGCCGCACCAAGGGGTGGTGTACATCGTGAAGAGAGCAGACAAGGGTGGTCCTTCCGGAGGCAATGGTGATGTGGGTTGAGCCCACAGCTAACTGAAGTCGATCTGGGCGTCAATTATTCCGCCTAGGGGTTGACGGCTCAGAGCAGACGTCATACATTGCGACACGACTTGTATGAATGAGGGGTTGACTATGCACGGAAAAGTAGCGGTTGTCCTTGGCGGGAGCATTGCAGGGTTGTGCTCGGCGGGGGTGTTGGCGCCGTACTTCGACGAGGTCGTTGTGCTCGAACGAGATTTGTTGCCAGCTGATGCAGAGCATCGAAGGGGTGTGCCCCAGAGCAAGCACCCGCACTTCGTACTCAACTCTGGCCGGCGAGCGATTGGCAAGATCTTCCCAGGCTTTGAAGATGCCTTGATCGCCGAGGGAGGTCTCTTGCTGATGCCGTCGATGGATGCGGCCTATGGCGAGAAGGATGGTTGGGCGCCTCGCAAGTCAAGCACCATGACGATGGTCTACAGTTCGCGGATCCTGATCGAGCGAGTCATGCGCGACAAGGTGCGTGAGCTGACCAATGTCAAGGTGATCGAGGGCGCGACCGTCACTGGTCTGCTCACCGTTGCTGGTGGCCTGGAATCAGGTCGGGTCACGGGTGCTGAATACCGAGACTCAAGCGGCGATGAGCACCAGATCGAAGCGGACCTGGTGGTCGACTGTCTGGGGCGCGGCTCCTCTGTCAACGAGTGGTTGGCTGCCGCAGGTTGGCCGGAGATCCCAGAGCGCACTCTTGATGCCAAGGTCACCTACACCTCACGTTGGTATGACCTCCCCGATGTGGGGGAGCAGCCCGACTCCTGGTGGTGGAAACACATGGTGATCACCCCGACTCAGGAGGGTGGCATCTATCCCGACGAGCATGAATATCTCAGCAACTTCTTCCCGATCGAGGGCAATCGCGCGATCGTGTGCATGGGCTCGTGGGGGCTTGACATGGCCCGCAAGGCCGATGCCTTCGAAACTTCTGTGGAGAAGCTGCGCTCGCCGGCATTTGCTCGAGCCATGCATGAGTGTGAGCCGGCCTCTGAGGTGCATCTGACTCGCTCGACCGGCAACAAATGGCGCAGGTACGACGAATTGCAGCGCCCCGTCGTTGGCCTGGTGCCGATCGGTGACGCCATCTGTGGATTCAACCCCTTCTACGCGCAGGGGATGAGCTCGGCGGCTCGCTCGGCGTTGGTGCTCTCTGAGTGCCTGGCTGGGGCAGCCAACCTGGACGAGGCCTTCTTCGGTGACTTCCTGGCCAAACAGAAAGAGTCGCTGGATGTGCCATGGATGCTGGCGATGGCACGAGATCAGGGCTTCGAGTGCGCCACTGGCTCTGAAGTGGTGCCGGCGTGGCGCCGCAAGATCATGGCCAAGATGTCTTGGCCGGTCTTCAACGCGATCACCGCAGCTTCTCGCGAGGACAGCTATGTGGAAGAGACTTTCACCGCGGTGTTCAATCTGGACAAGTCCTTGAAGGAGATGGCGACCGATTGGCGCTTCATCTACGGGCTGCTGCGCTACCGGGTGCGCTCGGTGTTGGGCCAGACCAAGGTGCCTGCGGGATTTGATCTGAGTCTGGATCCGCCCGCCACTGACTACTCTGATCCCGACAATCCGGTTGAGCCGCCGACGCCGGCCAACCTGTCGGCGACGGCATAGTCGAGATCTCAGCAGAAAGGCATCCCAGATGGGCTACACCTGCGAACCCGCTGCTCGTGAGGTCGCGAAGTTCTTGGGCTTCACCTGCGATGGGGCAAATCCGGTCGTCACCTTGCGAAGTCCCTTCAGCTTGGAAAACTGGACCTTGCCCGTATTGGAGTTGTTGATTGTCGGGGGCGCTGTCTTTGCCCTGGTGCATGCTTGGCGTAGGTGGCGCAGAGACGGCGACCCGGTCAATATTTCGTTGGCCTTTGCCTCGTTGGTCTACCTAGCCGTGATCGAGCCGCCGCTGTACTTCCCCGAGTGGTTCAACTTGGAGAAATATGTGGGATTCATCTTCTCCCACAATGTCTTCACGGTGCAGTTCATGTTTGACCGTCTGCCGCTCTATATCGTCGCCTTCTATGTCGTGATCACCCAGTTGACCTATGAGTTGATCCGGGCATTGGGGGTCTTCCAGCGTCGCGGGCCGGCGGTGGGCGCGATTGCAACTGCCTTTGCTTGTCAGGTCTTCTACGAGACCTTTGACCAACTGGGGCCGCAATTGAAGTGGTGGGCCTGGAATCCCGACAATGATGTCAACAAGCCCATGTTTGCGTCGGTGCCAATGAACAGCATGTGGGTCTTCGCTTCGGTGTCCTTCGGGGTGATGACTTGGCTGGTGGTGCGCTTTGTCGGTGACAAGGTGGGCCGTGACCGGCTCAGCGGCTGGCAGGTGTCGTGGCGGACGGTGCTGGCCGGCGTACTCACTCCGGTGCTGATGGTGATCGGAGCGGCACCCACTCGGGTCGACGTCGGGGCGGGTGACGACTACTCCCTGCAGAAGACTCTGGTGATCGTGCTCTTGGCCTTGCTGTGGCTCGTGGGTGGGGCGCTGTTGGTCGAAGCGACCAAACTCAACTGGCACGGCTCGCCGCAGGCCATGGAGTCACCCGCCTTTGTGCGGATCTACCCGGCGTTGTATCTGGGCATCCACGCGATCTTGTGGCTGACCGCGTTGCCCGCCTTCTTGGCGGCGATTGACGGCGTGACCGACACAGGCGCTCCGATTGGCAGTGGTTGGTATGCCCTGGCCTGCATGCTGGTGTCGACATGGTTCGTGGTCGCCGCGATCCGGGCGAGCCGCCGGGTGGTCCAACCTGCCGTGGCTGAGGCTGTGTCAGCGTAGGTGCATGGCAAACCACGGCTGGGGCGGTAAACCGCCGACAACAGATGGTGAGGCTCGCCAACGGATCATTGATGCCACTACTCGTTGCATCGACCGCCATGGTGTGGCCAAGACGACGTTGTCTGATGTTGCGGTGGAGGTGGGCGTCACCCGGCAGACTGTCTACCGTCACTTCTCCAGCATCAGCGACATCGTCAGCCAAGTGGCCGAGCAAGGGGCCGCGGACTTCGTCGATCGTCTGATCGCTCATCTGCGACCGTTCGACACTCCGGCCCAAGCCGTGGTGGAAGGATTCTTGTTCTGTCTGCGCTCGGTGCCCGATGACCCCCGGCTCAACTTGTTGCTCCAACTTGGTGACACCGCGACCTTCAGTCGAGCAGCCACGTCAGAGGCAACCATCGCGTACGGCGCTCAAATGTTGCGCAGATTTCCCGTTGACTGGGATCGCGGTGGGGTCAGCGAGTCCGAACTGCCCGGCCTATCGGAGTTGATCTTGCGTTTGCTGGTCTCCATGCTCCACAGCACTCACGAGCCGATCAGGGATGAGGCTGAAGTACGCGACTTCCTAGAGCGATGGCTGGTCCCAGCTTTGCTGCCAAAAACGACATAGCGGGCATTCATGTTGTGAAGCCGGTCACTTTACATGCGGGGGCTAGATGTCCAGAGCCCAGATCACCGGCCAGTCTAACCGGGGAGGCCTACCATCGTTTAGGTAGCAATCACCGAGGATGCGGTGCCTTTGGGCACTGCTATCGATGAGGACAAGGATCGAGGATCAAAATGACCGCTGCAGCCTCCTTTGACTACATTGCCGACACCATGCCCGACACCGAGGGGATGGAGTTCCAGGAGAAATTGCAAGTGCTCTCCGAGGCGTCGGTGCATCGCCACTTCGATGCCTTCCTCGACATCGCTTGGGACAGCCCTGAGTTTGAGGTCATCGAGAATGACCCGCGCTGGGTGCTCCCCGAGGTGGACGCATTGGCCAACACCGATTGGTACAAGTCACTGTCCTTGGAACGCCAGATGGAGGTCGGCAAATATCGCCTGGCCAACATCATGAAGGTGGGTCTGCAATTTGAGCAGGTGCTCAATGGCGGCGTGATGGCTCACCTGATCGGGATGCCCAACCATCGTGCCGAGTTTCGCTATGCCACCCATGAGGTGACCGAAGAATGCCACCACACCCAGATGTTCCAAGAGGGCGTCAACCGGATCGGTGTCGACGTCAAGGGTGGACCCAAGTGGTTCATCGCGGTGGCACCGTTCTTGTGCTTGGCGGGGCGTTACCTTCCCAATATCTTCTTCATCGGCATCCTTGCTGGTGAAGAACCCATCGACTTCTTGCAAAAGTCAGTACTTCGCTCTGGTCACGAGATGCACCCGATCGTGGAGCGGGTCATGCAGATCCACGTGGCCGAAGAGGCCCGCCACATCGGCTTCGCGCACACCTACCTGATCGAGCGCTCCAAGGACTGGAGCAAGCTCCAACGCTTCGCCATCTCATTGGCCTACCCGGTGGTGATGCGCACCTTGTGCGACGTGATCGCCAAGCCAACACGCCGCATGCAAAAAGATCTCGACATCCCCAAGTCGGTGATGCGTGAGGTCTATTGGCGCAGCCCCGAGGCCTCAAAGATGCTGCGCGACACCTTCGGCGACATCAGGATGCTGGCCGATGAGCTGCACCTGATGAATCCCGTCTCCCGTCAACTCTGGCGTGCCTTGGGCATCGCAGGTCGCTCATCGAGATTCAGGAGCGAGCCCAAGTCCGCTGCTGTGTGAGCTCCAACTTCCCCCGACCTCTCGGAGTTTGTCATGCCCTATGTGATCAAACAGTCCTGTTGCGCTGATGCGTCGTGCGTCGTCGCCTGCCCCGTCAACTGCATCCATCCAGCGCCCGGTGAGGTCGGGTTCGGCACCACCGAGATGCTGTACGTCGATGGTGCCGCCTGCGTCAGTTGTGGTGCTTGCGCGACCGCGTGCCCAGTGGGTGCGATCGTGCCTGATGCCACTTTGACTACCGATGAGCTGCCTTTCATCGACCTCAACGCCGCCTACTACGAAGCCTTCCCTCACGCCGACCGCACTCCTGTGGCGCTGGTGCCTCAACAGCGGCGACTCACCCGTACCGGACCCTTCCGGATCGCGATTGTCGGGGCTGGTCCGGCCGGCATCTTCACCGCCGATGAGTTGCTCAAGCATCCTGAGGTTGAGGGCGTTGACGTTTACGAGCGCCTGCACACGCCGTACGGGCTGGTGCGTCACGGAGTGGCTCCCGATCACCCCTCCACCAAGCTGGTGACTCGCCTCTTCGAGGCAATCGAAAGGCAGCCGAAGTTCCGCTATTTCCTTGGGGTGCGGATCGGTGAGGAGATCACGCTGGCCGACCTCAAATCGCACTATCACGCAGTCGTGTACGCCGTGGGTGCCTCGTCTGATCGATCCCTTGGTATCCCCGGAGAGGACCTTGCCGGCTCTGTGCCGGCGACCGCTCTGGTCGGCTGGTACAACGGCCACCCCGAGCAGGACGACCTCGAAGTGCCACTCACTCATGAGCGGGCAGTGGTTGTCGGCAATGGCAATGTCGCGCTCGACGTCGCCCGGATCCTGACCCGCCCGATCGAGATGTTGGAACGCACCGACCTGGCTCCGGGCGCCTTGGAGCAACTGCGGGACAGCAAGATCCGAGAGGTGGTCATCCTCGGCCGCCGCGGCCCGGCCCAAGCTGCCTTTACGGTGCCCGAACTCATCGGGTTGGCGGCCCTCGACGGAGTAGATGTGGTTGTCGAGGCCGATCCCGAGATGCTGTCTGGTGATGATCAGCGCAGCCAACTCCTCAGCGATATTGCCTCGCGTGAGATCGACCCCGAGTCGACGAATCGTCGGATCGTGCTGCGCTTTGCTGCATCCCCAGTGGAGGTGCTCGGAGCCGATGGCAGGGTCACCGGCGTACGAGTGGCCCGCAACGACCTAATCACGGGGGCGGAGGGTGTCGTACGAGCAGAGACCACCGATGAGGTGCACACCCTTGAGGCCGGTCTGGTAGTCCGTTCGGTGGGTCACCGTGGCCTGCCAGTGGCTGACCTGCCCTTCGACGAAGCCGCCGCGATAGTGCCCAATGACAGGGGCCGAGTCGAGCCAGGCGTCTATGTGGTCGGCTGGATCAAACGCGGACCCGTCGGCTTCATCGGCACCAACCGCACTGATTCAAGAGAGGTCACCGACACGATCCTTGACGACCTCGACGCGGGCCTGCCCGAGCGGATTGGTTCGCTGAGAGCAGCGGGCGATCTGGTCGCCAAGCGATGCCCTGCAGCGACAGGACGTGAGGGCTGGCAGCATCTCGATGCAGTCGAACGTGAGCAGGGCGCGGCAGTTGGGCGACCTCGGGTGAAGGTCTGCGATCCAGAGCGGCAAGCTGCGATTTCGGCGGCGCCGCCTGCGCCTCAACGACGTCGACTGTTCGGTCGTTTCAAATAGTCCTCAGCGTCACTCCGCCCACTGTCGGAGGCACCGTCTAGGCTCACCTCGTGAACCCCGATGACTTGCTCGCCGAGCTCGATCCAGAGCAACGCGAAGTGGCCTTGGCGCTTCGAGGGCCGGTGCGGGTGTTGGCCGGTGCAGGCACCGGCAAGACTCGTGCGATCACGCATCGGATCGCCTATGGAGTCGCCTCTGGGGTCTACACCCCGACCGAGGTGCTAGCGGTTACCTTCACCACTCGTGCGGCTGGTGAGATGCGCTCACGCTTGCGCGCCTTGGGTGCTCCAGGAGTGCAGGCGCGCACTTTCCATGCCGCCGCGCTGCGTCAGGTGCGCTATTTCTGGCCCAAGGTGTACGGCGGAGATGCGCCGATCCTGACCGAGTCGAAGTTGCCCCTGGTCGGGCGGGCCGCCAAGGGGGTTGCGGTGTCCACCAATCGCGGCGTACTGCGAGATCTGGCCTCGGAGATCGAGTGGGCCAAGGTCAGCAATGTGCGCCCTGAGGACTACCTCTCCAAGGCCAGCAAGCTGCAGCGGACTGTGAGCGACTTGGAGCCTAGTGCGGTCGCAGCGGTCTATGACGCCTACGAAATGCACAAATCTGCTGAAGGTCGGATGGACATGGAAGACGTCCTGCTCTTGGCAGCAGCGATCCTCAGTGAGGACGAGCGCACCGCAGCGATGGTCCGCGGCCAGTACAAGCACCTGGTGGTTGACGAATACCAAGATGTCAATCCGATCCAGCAGACTCTGCTTGGCCTGTGGCTCGGTGGCAGCGAACAACTCTGCGTAGTTGGCGATCCGGCTCAGACGATCTATTCCTTCGCTGGGGCCCGGGCCGACTACCTGCTGGATTTCACCAAGCGATATCCCCAGGCAACCCAGGTCGAATTGGTCCGCAACTACCGGTCGAGCCCCCAGATCGTGGCTACTGCCAATGCATTGCTCGACGGGGCACAGACCCGCTCGGTCAAACTGCAGGCTGTTGGCGCCCCCGGCCCTGACGTGGGCTGGCATCGACATGCCGACGAGGTCGCTGAGGCGGATGCTGTCGTTGAGCAGATCCAACACCTTCGTGGGGTCGGCATCCGATTTGGCGACATGGCCGTCCTCTTCCGGATCAATGCGCAATCAGAGCATCTCGAAGAGGCGCTGTCCCAGGCCGACATCCCTTACACGGTGCGGGGGGCAGCCCGCTTCTTTGAGCGTCAAGAAGTCCGGCAAGCCATTGCCCTGCTTCGTGGCCAGGTGCGAGGCGGTGTGCCTGCCCAGGCATCTCTTGGTGAGCAGGTGGCCGAGGCTCTGAGCAGCATTGGCTGGAGTCCTAAGGCACCCGAGGCGAGAGGTCAGGTCAGAGATCGTTGGGAGAGCCTGCAGGCGCTGCTCGACTTGGCGGTGGCCTTCGCTGCCCAGGGCGCTGAGCTTGGCCTGGAGGGCTTCTTGGCCGAGCTCGATCGGCGTACGACCGAGCAACACGCGCCCAGTGCCGACAGCGTCACCTTGGCCACGATCCACACCGCGAAGGGTCTTGAGTGGGAAGCGGTTTTCGTGGTCGGGGTGCAAGAAGGCAGCTTGCCGATCACCTATGCCCAAGATCCGACAGCGGTCGAGGAAGAGCGCAGATTGCTCTACGTCGGGCTCACGCGCGCCAAGCGGCACCTGAGCGTGAGTTGGGCCGCGGCTCGAGCTCCCGGGCAGCCAGCTCGCCGACGCCACTCAAGATTCATCGCCAATCTGATCCCCGGTGAGCTCGTCCCGGCATCGACTGTCAGCGGCAAGAAGACCTCAACCAAGAAGCGCTCGCGCAAGGTCACCAACTGTCGCGTCTGCAATGTGGTCTTGGCTGATGCCAAGCAGCGCAATCGTGGCCGCTGCGACGACTGCCCGGTGCCCTATGACGAGGAGCTCTTCGAGCGCCTGCGGAGCTGGCGCCTGCAACGGGCCACCGAGGATGAAGTGCCGGCCTATGTCGTGTTCAGTGACGCCACCTTGGAGGCTCTGGCCGAGGTGGCACCGCTCACCAAGGAGGCCCTGTTGGAGATCAGCGGAGTGGGTCCCGCGAAGGTGGAGCGCTACGGGCAGGATGTCTTGCAGATCCTGGCGGAGGCGGCGACGAGCGCGACGTGATCGCCGTACAGTTGGTTGGTGGCAGTTTGCTCGTGGTGTGGGAAGGTCAGCCCGGCGCAGGAGGCCCCAGTGACATGGACCTTCGCGACCGAGCGGGAGCGGCTCGTCTATTTTTGTGAGGCCTGCTCACGGGAGAATCTTCGCGCCATGGAGGGCAAACTCGACAGCGAGTATTGGTGAGTTCGATCAGTCTGCGTCGGAGTCTGCGTTGGAGTCTGGGTCAGCAAAACCGGGCAGGTGCTCGATCATGAGCTCGCGAAAACGCACGCGCGCTTCCAACTGACTCAACACCCCGACGCCACCAGTCCAGGTGCGGTGGATCAAGAGATATTCGGGTGGGAGGTTGAGTCTGGTCATCACCGAGAAGGCATCGCCCTTGGGGTCGTTGATCCGGTTGAACTGACGGCGCATCCACTTGCGGGTGAAGTGGAATTCATCGACTTCGGTGGGCTCGACGAATGGGCCCAAGTAGTCCTTCAGTTTCTGGGGATCGATCTTGACCTTGTCCTTGATGAAACCCCCTTCGCGCAAGGAGTTGACCAACTCGTCGTAGTCGTCCATCGCTGCGATCCGGATCAAGGTGCCCAGCGAAGTCGGCAGATTGCCCTCGGGCAGGCGGGCCACAGCACCGAAGTCAAGCACCCCCAACTTGCCTGGGTGTCCGTTGTCGGTGGGGATCAGACGGAAGTTGCCGGGATGTGGGTCGGCATGCAGCATGCCGACCCGGCTGGGTGATCCGAAGAGAAACTTGGCTAGTTCTTGTCCGTAGTGATCGCGCTGCTCTGTGGTGCCGTCCTCGATGATGCTGAGCAGCGAACCAGTGCTGTCCATCCACTCGCTGACGATCACCTTCGGGGCAGCGCGAACCACATTGGGGATCACGATGTCAGGATCGCCTGCGTAGAGATCAGCGAATCGTTGCTGCGACTCGGCCTCCAGGTCGTAGTCGAGCTCTTCGACGGCCCGGTCGCGCAACTCCTTCATCAAGGCGCTTACGTCAATGCCCGGAAGGATGGGGGATAGTGAGCCCGCTAGGCGGGAGAGTTGCTTCAAGTCGGAATACAAGGCCTTGTCGGCCCCGGGATATTGCACCTTGATAGCGACTTCACGTCCGTCGACCCAACGACCGCGATGTACTTGACCGATGGAGGCTGCTGCGGCTGGCTCGGCATCGAACTCGACCAACGAGCGCTGCCAATCTGGACCCAATTGCTCGGCCAAGATCTCGCGCACGGTGATCGTCGGCATTGGGGGCGCGGAGTCTTGCAGCCGACGGAGGTTTTCGCGATAAGGCGCCGTCAGCTCCTCGGGCAGAGCCGCTTCGAAGATCGACATCGCTTGCCCAGCCTTCATGGCCCCGCCCTTGAGCTCACCGAGAGTGCGGAAGAGCTGCTCGGCAGTGCGCTGTTGGATGTCGGTCAGGACCATCTCGGCCGAGGCGCCACCCAATCGCTTGCCCAAGCCCAAAGCACTGCGCCCCGCATAGCCGAGAGGCAGCGCAGCGAGCTTCGCCGTACGAGCGAGCGACTTGCGGGGGAGTTCGGCCATGACACCAGTGTGACGGACGCCTCAATCCCAAGTGCAGGTGCACTCCGGATGCCGTAGCCAATCGCGCAACCTCGAAGTCTGGGGGTTGGTGCCCAACAAGATGGTGCGAGCCCAAGTCCATGGCGTCTCCCCGCGCAGCCAGGTCAGGAGATCTTGTAGCAGGAAGCTCTGCAGGAGACCTCGCGCTGAGTCGTCTCTTGGTGGATCCGCGCTGGGAGTGGTGGTTGCCAACGGATCGTCGTCAAGTGCCTGTGGTTCGATGCAGGCCAGACACGGGGTAGCGCCAGGCACGATGAATGGCCCCAGCCTCGGGGTGCCTCCCGGATAGTCACCCAAGACGTGGGGGATCTGCGCACTGGTAAGTGCCTGCGAACTGGTCTGGGTCTTGCCGATCAAGATTGCGAAGGTGGCGTTTTGCAGGCGGCTCACTCGTCGGAGTCCCAGAGAGTGCCAGGTCATAGGACTGAGTTCGAACCCCCGTGTATAGATCCGGGCATCCGTGAGCCTTTGCTCGGTGATCGCCATCGCTGTGATGGTGGAGGCCAGCCCCTGCTCGCAGAGCAGCTGAAGCGTTTGGTTGATGGGATCGATCTCTGCTTCGCCCGGTGCTCGCAAACGGCGAAGGAGCTCACGATTTTGTGGTGAATCAGCCACCCTGACTCTGCGTGCAGGGTCGAGTGCGATCTGCAGCGTGCCGCCTCCGAGTCGGGTGATCTGTGCTCCTTCGAGCAGTCTGAATGGATGCATGGGAGGCAAACTAGTGGCGAGACTCGCTGACCTGGATTGGCGATCCACAGACAGATAACGATTCGGCAACGTTGTCGAAGACGCGGTGAATCTAGGGTCCTTGGCTCTTCAACTCCTACGCGCCGTAGTGGTACTTTCCCGACAGCGGATCAAAACCACGAGGGGACTCGTGACAAATGGAAGTGGGACACCCATGGCGAGCATGATCGATCAGAAGTCCGAACCACCTGCGACTCCTGACCGCAAAGAGATGATGATCTCCAAGAGTTGGGTCCAAGGCCTGGCTCTGGTGATGCTGTTCAGCTTTTTCGTGATGGGCATCTTGACCTATCGCACCTACACCGCGACGATGCCGATGCCCGACAAGGTCGTTGACGCAAATGGCGAGGTCTTGTTCACTGGCAAAGACATTACGGCCGGTCAAAAACTCTTCCAAGCGCGCGGGTTGATGGAATACGGCACGGTGCTGGGTCACGGCGGCTATTTGGGCCCCGACTTCACTGCGGAATATCTGCGCAAGGCCACTGACTCCACCAAGCAACAATTGCGTGATGCCGGCACCATTGATGCCACCGAAGCCAATGTGAAGATGTGGCGGACCAACCGCTTCGATGACCAGACGAAGACCTTGAAGTTCACTGCCGAACAGGCCAAGGCCTTTGAGGAAATCCAGCAGTACTACGCGAACTTCTTCGGTGAGCCCACTACCAAGTACGGCCTAGCACCCAGATTGATCACTGATCCGCAACAGATCAAGGAGATCACCGGCTTCTTCGCTTGGACCGCTTGGGCAGCGGCTGCTGAGCGCCCGGGGCATTCCTATAGCTACACCAATAACTGGCCGATGGAGCCACGTGTCGACAATGGCCCCACCGCTGACATGTTGGTCTGGTCGGGTTTGTCATTGGTGGTTTTAATCGGTGGCACCGGGATCTTGTTTGCCATCTACGGACGTTGGAGTCGCAAGATCGGTTGGCACTCCGAGGAAGCGCCGGCAATTGCTTTCAAGCAGCCAGGTGAGGTGGGTCTTACGCCTGCCCAACGCGCGTGTGCGTGGTTCTTCTTTGTGATCGCCTTGCTCTTCTTGATGCAAGCTCTCCTTGGCGCTGCAGCCGAGCATTATCGAGCCGATATTTTGAGTTTCTTCGGCTTCGACCTAGCCAAACTGCTGCCCTTCAACTTGGCCAGAACTTGGCATTTGCAGTTGGCTCTCTTCTGGACCGCAGGCGGCTTCCTCGCCGCCGGTATCTTCTTGACCCCATTCATTTCTGGAAAAGAGCCCAAGAAGCAGGGTCTACTCACTTACATCTTGTTAGGCGCGGTTGCGGTCGTGGTCTTCGGCTCGATGGCCTCAGAGGCGCTGTCGATCCACGGGGTCAGCTGGGCAAAGGGGCCGCTGTTTGCCCAGCAATGGGAATACCTCGACCTGCCTCGCTTCTACCAGGTCTTGTTGACCGCAGGCATGTTCATCTGGATCGCAATCATCTACCGAGGGATCCGTTCGCGATTGAAGAGCGAGCACAAGACGAACATGCCGTGGTTGTTCTTCTTCGCAGCCTTGGCCATCCCGGCCTTCTATTCCGTCGGCTTGTTGGCCCGAACCGGTACTCATGTCTCGGTGGCGGAGTTCTGGCGATTCTGGGTGGTTCACCTATGGGTGGAGGACTTCTTGGAGTTGTTCACCACCGTGATGGTCGCCTATATCTTCGTGATGCTAGGTGTGGTGCGTGAGCGGATCGCAATCGGCATCATCTTTATGGATGCGATCTTGTACTCCATGGGTGGCGTGATCGGCACCATGCATCACCTGTACTTCTCCGGCACTCCGGTGGAGCACATGGCCTTGGGTGCCTTCTTCAGTGCCGCTGAGGTGATCCCGTTGACCTTCTTGACAGTCGAGGCCTGGGCCTTCATGCAGTTGGGTGCTCGTCAAGAAGCCAAGTCCGACGCTCCTTTCCCACACCGCTGGGCAGTGATGTTCTTGGTGGCTGTCGGTTTCTGGAACTTCCTCGGCGCTGGTGTCTTCGGTTTCTTGATCAACCTGCCGATCGTCAGCTATTACGAGATAGGTACCGCGCTGACGGCCAACCACGGTCACGCAGCCATGATGGGTGTCTACGGAATGTTGGCGGTTGGTTTGGCGATCTTCGCCTTGCGATACATCATCCCAGCCGACAAATGGCCAGAGAAGTGGGCGCGGGTCTCCTTTTGGAGTCTCAACATCGGCCTTGCTTGGATGGTCTTCGCCACCTTGCTGCCACTTGGCATAATCCAGCTGTATCACTCGGTTGACCAGGGCTATTTCGAAGCTCGTTCGCTCAACTTCGTGACCGGCAATCTCAACGCGATTATCGAGTGGGGCCGACTACCAGGTGACCTGATCTTCATCATTGGTGGAGTAATCCCGTTCTTGTACATCGCCTTCTTGGGGTTGAAGTATTTCCGCCATGGCGAGACGGTCACCGAGATGCCACAAGATGTGTTGTTCACCGAGATCCAGCCGCCTACGGCGAAGAAGTGGTGACCATTAAGTGAGTCCATGGGTGGTGATGGTCAGCGGGTACTCTTTGTTCCTGCTGGCCATCGCCTGGATAGTTGACGTCTTAGGGATGCGTTCGGCGCACAAATCTGCCCAGTGGCGCACCGGCAAGTTCATCTATCACTCCGACCAAGATGCTTGGCAGTGTCATGAGGACAACTGGCTGTGGCCAGCCTCCTTTGACCCGGAGAAGCGAGTGATCCGCTACGAAGGCCAGCACGCCATCTGTGGACGCTGCCCGGCAAAGGACGATTGCTCACCCTCGCCGGGGCCCCGCGAGATCACTCGACAACTCGACCCTTGGCCGCATTCGGAAGCAGGACGTTTCCATCGGGGGATCAGCCTGGTCATCTCCGTAATCGCGGTCTTCTTGTCGCTCTTCTGGCTCGTTATCGGAGGCGCAGTCACGGTGGCGGAGTACGTCGTACTCGTGATCATCGTGGTGGTGTGTGCGATGGCGACCTTCGCCTTTGCGAAGCACCTTTGGGCGACCCCGACAAATTTCCCGCAACATCTCAAGGCCGAGGGCTACTTGGAGTCCCCGGAAACCAAGGCCGAGGAGGAGTCTCTCGAACAGCTGGTGGATCGCTATTCCACTCGCTGGGGTGGAGATCGCTCCCGAGCGCCTGACTCAAAGAAAGGCTGATCATTGCCCACCTGGATCGCACCTGTCTTGGCGTTGATCATTTTGGCGGTCGCACTCGGTGTCGCTTCAATCAGGGTGATTCCTGAATATGAACGCGGCGTGGTCTTTCGGCTAGGTCGGCTCCGGCCGTTGTACACACCCGGGCTGAAAATCTTGATGCCGACGCTCGACCGATTGCAGCGAGTGGACACCCGGGTGATCACCTTGACCATCCCACCTCAAGAGGTGATCACCAAAGACAATGTGCCTGCGCGAGTCAACGCGGTGGTGCTCTTCAATGTCACCGATCCCATCGAGGCGGTGATGAAGGTTGAGAACTACGCCGTAGCGACCTCGCAGATCGCTCAGACCACCCTGCGGTCGGTGTTGGGTCGTGCCGATCTTGACACGATCTTGTCTCATCGCGACAACCTCAATGCTGATCTGCGCGAAATCATCGAACACCAGACCAAACCCTGGGGCGTTGATGTGTCGGTAGTGGAGA
>JACJWW010000015.1 GCA_020636935.1 Nocardioidaceae bacterium | reverse complement strand
GTTCGCCGATCGGCTTGCCATAGAGCATCCGGGTCTTGGCATAGTCGATTGACAGGCGCTGGCATTCCTCGATGATGCCGAGGGAAAAAGTGGCCATGCCAACGCGTTCGGCCACGAAGTTGGCCTTCGCCGACTCGCGACCATCCGACCCCGGCTTTCCAGCCAGCAACCGGTCACGACCCAAGCGGATGTTCTCGAAGAACAACTCGCCGGTCGGGGAGGAGTGATTCCCCATCTTGTGGAAGGGGTTGCCCTGAGTGAGACCCTCCATGCCCTTGTCAAGCACAAACGGCAGCACAGGTTGGTCGCGCCGATCCACTCCCGAACCATCGTCCAACTTGGCATAGACGACCATCGTATCGGCGTAGGGGCCATTGGTGATGAATGTCTTCTGCCCGTTGAGGATGAACTCATCACCATCAGGTTTGACCGTCGTACGCATGGCGCCGAATGCATTTGAGCCAGCGTCAGGCTCGGTGATCGCCCAAGCACCGACCTTCTCGAAGGTGAGGAGGTCGCGGGCCCACCGCTTGCGCTGCTCTGTCGTGCCCAGCGAGTTGATCGTGCCAGCCGCCAGACCGACCGAAACTCCGATCGCGGTGGGAATTCCGGGCACTACCTTGACCAACTCGATATTGGCAATTGCCGACATTGCCGGGTCAAGCCCGCCGGGATCCTCGGTTGGGGGCTCCTCGCCACGCTCCTTTGCCTCAGCGGCAGCGATATCCCAATCGAACTTCTCCGCTGCAGCATCAGCGATCCCGAAGGCAGCGTAAAACTCGCGTACGACGTCGTACGGCGGTAGGTCGCCGTGCTCGAGGTCGTCGTGACGAGGCCGGATCTGCTTGTCAACAAAGTCGCGGACAGCCTGCTTCACAGCGAGGTCGTCCTCGCTCCAGGTCCAGCTCACGCTCAGATCCTCTCGATTATGGTGCCGGTGGCCATTGCGCCACCCGCGCACATCGAGATGAGGGCACGCTGCTTGTCGGTGCGCTCCAACTCATGAAGTGCAGTGGTGATCAGGCGAACACCCGTCGAACCAACTGGGTGACCCAAGGCAATTGCGCCACCGTTGACATTGACCTTGGACAGGTCGGCCTTGGTCTGCTGAGCCCAGGACAACACCACAGCGGCGAAGGCTTCGTTGACCTCAAATAGGTCAAAGTCGCTCATCGACATGCCGGTGCGCTGGAGCAAACGATTGGTTGCGTCGATTGGCCCGTCGAGGTGGTAGTAGGGATCTGACCCGACCAACACGTGGTCAACGATGCGTGCGCGGGGCTTCAACCCCAGCGAGGCGGCCAAGTCTGAGTCCATGATCAGGCAAGCGGATGCGCCGTCACTGATTTGCGAGGAGGAGCCGGCGGTGTGCAGCCCATCAGGCATGACCGTGCGGAGGCCAGCGAGCCCTTCCATCGTGGTCTCGCGCAGCCCTTCATCGCGGCTGACCAACTTGATTTCGCCAGTGGGCTTGCCAGTCTCCTTGTCGATGACCGGCGCCTCAAGGGGAGCGATCTCCCTGGTGAAGCGGTCTTCGGCCCAGGCATTTGCAGCCTTGCGCTGTGACTCCATCCCAAAGGCATCGAGGTCGCTGCGACCAAGCCCACGGTTCTTGGCGATTCGGTCGGCGCCCTCAAACTGGTTGGGCATGTCGATCGACCACGAATCAGGCCGTGGGTTGCCGGCACCCTCGGGCACATTGGCGCCCAAAGGGATCCGGCTCATGGACTCCACGCCGCAAGCAATACCTACCTTGATGGTGTCGGCTTTGACCATGTCGTGGATGAAGGCAGCGGCCTGCTGTCCCGAACCACATTGAGCATCGATGGTGGTGGCGCCAGTGTGCTGAGGCTGGCCAGCATGTAGCCAAGCGCGCCGCACCATGTCATTGGACTGCTCGCCGGCCTGTGAGACACAACCGCCGACGATCTGCTCAACCATTTCGGCGTCAACACCGGCTCGCTTGAGCACCTCGGTCTGGACGAAGCCAAGCAACTCCCCAGGGTGGACTCCGGCGAGTCCACCCTTTCGCTTGCCCAAGGGAGTGCGTACAGCATCAACAATTACGGGGGTTCCCATGTATTCCTCTACAACTCGTGGGGGTGATGAATCAGTGTGCGACCGGGCAGAAACTGGTCTTCCAGGTGCTGACTCCGTTGAGCCATCCCGAACGCACTCGCACGATGTCGCTGAGTGAAGAGATGTCTGGGATGACGTCGGCGATCGCATTGAAGATCAGTTCGATCTGCAAACGAGCGAGGTTGGTGCCCAAGCAGAAGTGCGGGCCTGGGCCGCCGAAGGCAACGTGCTCGTTGTTCTCGCGCAAGATGTTGAAGGTAAACGGGTCCTCGAAGTGGTCCTCGTCGAAGTTGGCTGAGCCGTACATCAGTACGACGCGCTGGCCCTTCTTGATCTCAACGCCGCGCACGGTGGTGTCGTGCATGGCGGTGCGCTGGAAGCTGCTGACCGGCGAGGCCCAGCGCAAGATCTCGTTGTACGTCGTCTCGGGGCGCTCCTTCTTGAAGAGCTCCCACTGCTCGGGGTTGGCCAAGAAGGCACGCATGCCGTGAGTGGTTGCGTTGCGGGTGGTTTCGTTGCCAGCGACAGCGAGCAAGGCGACAAACCAGCCGAACTCCTCAGAGGTGAGCTTCTCGCCATCGACGTCGGCCTGGATCAGCTTGGTCACCAAGTCGTCTTGCGGATTGGCTGCCCGGTCCTCGGCCATGGTGTAGGCGTAGGCCAAGAGTTCGGTCGCAGCAGCGGTCGACTCCTCGGCGAGCTCGGGCACGTCATAGGAGGTCATCAGGTTTGACCACTCGAAGAGCTTGTGGCGCTCATCTTGAGGTACGCCGATCATCTCAGCGATGGTCTGCAATGGGAGCTCGGAGGCGACGTAGGTGATGAAGTCGCCTTCGCCTTGTTCGAGGGCCTCGTTGACGATCTTGTAGGCACGGTCATGAAGCTTGTCGCGCAAGAGAGCAACATTGCGCGGGGTGAATCCCTTGGAGATGATCCGACGACGCGTGGTGTGGCCATCGCCGTCCTGGTTGAGGATCAGGTTTCCGAGCATGTCGGTGATGATGGCGCGATCGGTGCCTGGTGCGTAGCGCGGTACGGCGGAGTTCTCGCCGGCGGAGAAGTCGGTGCCAGTACGGCGGGAAATGTCTTTGATGTCATCGAGCTTGCTGACCACCCAGTAGCCGTCATCATCGAAACCATCGACGCCGGGCGCTTTTGCGTTCCAATAGACCGGAGCGTTCTTGCGCACCTCGGCCCACTCTGCATAGGGCAACCGCTCGGCATACAGAGCGGGATCTGTGAAATCGAAGCCCTCAGGCAGATTCACGGTCATGGTCGTACTCCTCAGGTCGGGCAACCGCTGGGCACATTGTGTGACGCCGGTCGCATTTTGCTCTTCCAAAACCAACTGTCGGTATGTAGTGTCACCACATACTAGAACGTGTTTCAGAAAATGTGGAGGGTGACTGTGTCAGTAGTTCCAAATATCAAGCCCGGATTTGATCCGACAGACCCTGTTCAGAACGAGAAGGCGATCCCATTGCAGGAGTTCTTGGAGCTCCGCAAGAACGCGCCTGTCTGGTGGGTGTCTCAAGATGATGCGGCTTGTGCGGGCTTCTTCGACGGTGGTTTTTGGGCGGTGTCGCGTCACGAGGACATCTCGGCAGTCTCAAAGAACAGCACGGACTTCTCGGCAACCGAGAATGGCGTGATCATCCGGTTCGCACCCGATATGACTCGCGACCAAGTTGAGCTCCAGCGGGTCATGCTGGTCAACCAGGATCCGCCGCTGCACACCACCACGCGTCAGATCATCAGCAGAGGCTTCACTCCAAAAGCCATTGGGCTACTCCACGAGAGTCTGCAAGAGCGCGCCAACCGCATCGTGGATGAAGCTCTCGAGCGAGGTGAAGGTGATTTCGTTTCTGAGGTGGCAGCCGAATTGCCACTCCAGGCAATCGCCGACTTGATGGGCGTGCCCCAGGAAGACCGCCGCAAGGTCTTTGACTGGACCAACCAGATGCTCGCCTATGACGACCCTGATTTCAGTGGCGAGCCCGACGTGGCAGCCGCTGAGATCCTCGCCTATGCCATGGGTCTTGCGGATGAGCGCCGTAAGGAGCCCCGCGAAGACATTGTCACCAAGCTGGTTCAGGCTGGCTCAGATGGTAGTGGCGCGCTCACTGACGACGAGTTCGGCTATTTTGTGATCCTGTTGGCAGTCGCGGGCAATGAGACCACCCGAAATGCAATCACTCATGGGCTCAAGGCCTTCTTCGACAATCCCGATCAATGGGAGTTGTACAAGCGGGAGCGGCCGGCCTCAGCAGTGGACGAAATCATCCGTTGGGCCACCCCTGTGACCGTGTTCCAGCGTACGGCGTTGCGCGACGTCGAGGTTGGCGGACAGTTGGTCAAGAAGGGCCAGCGCGTCGGCATCTTCTACGGGAGCGGCAACCGTGATGACGAGGTCTTCACCGATCCCAACAAGTTCGACATCATGCGTGATCCCAACCCTCATCTTGCCTTTGGTGGGCACGGTGCTCACTACTGCATCGGCGCCAATCTCGCTCGACTCGAGGTTGAGATCATGTTCAACACCATCGCTGACAAGATGCCCAATCTCGCCCCCAATGGTGAGGCCCGCAGGTTGCGCCATGCCTGGATCAATGGCATCAAGGAGATGCCGGTCAAGTATCTGCCCTGAGCGCGGTCAGACATTCATCTGGATCGGGGCGTCGAGGATGACGCCCCGATCTAGGAGAAGACCGCGAGGGACTGTTGGCTCACGGCCGCCAAATGGCCCGTGCTTGTCCAAACATGGGCAGTACTGAAGGCATAGCCTTCGGCGGCTTGGTGCGTCTTGACGCGATAACCCCAGTAGTCATCAGGGCGGCTGGGTCGCTCGAAGGGCATCACCCCGAGTTGCCAGGTGAGAGTGCTGCCCGGGGCCGGTGTCTTCATGGCTGGCATGACTGCAGGCGGCCATGAGTCGATCAAGGCCACCAGGTGTAGGTCGGTGAATTCTTGCGGAGTCTCCCGGAGCCGCATCCAGCCAGCGAAGTCTGGTTGACCACCTGAAAAGGGCATGTCGCCCTCGCACTGTTGCAGTTGGACATGTTGGAAGAAGTCCGGAGTGAGCCCGGCGACGTACGGCAATTCCAGGCATTCGTCCACGGGGTTGAGTCTCATCTCAGGGGCGCGGTCGAAGTTGAGGCTTGACTCCCTGGCTGAGCCGAAGCTCGCCTGCAGAACAGCTTTCACCTGACCCTCTTGGATGATTTCGCAAGTTGTGTGGGTGACATTTGAGCCATGTCGAAGGAGCTTTGCGTTGAGTGCAGTAGCACCTGGTGTCACCGGGCCGACGAAGGTGGTTGAGACGGACCTCAGTCGGTGGTCGCCCAGATCGGCGATGGCTTCCATCCGGGCCAAACCCAATGCAGAGACCAATCCGCCGTAGGTGGCTCGGCCTTGCCCCCATCCTTCATCGATTTCGACATCTGATCTGACAGTGGCGGCTGCGATCATCGACTGCAGGGTCATGGGGCTCCTTCACAACACGACGAGTGAGACTACGGCGACCGCGAGGGTAGCCAAGATTTCGAGAATACCCAGCGTCTTTGGGGTCAGGCGCAGCGGCGGCAAGACGGCAGCGCGGACCAACAGAACTGCGAAGACCAGTCCCAACCAAATGTTCAATATCCAGGCGACTGCACAGGCTCCTGCATGGAAGGCGACACTGGTCCACAAGAAGCCGCGATTGTCGCGTTCGCGGATTGCCGACTTCACATAGAAGACCGTTCCGGTGAAATAGAGCAGTTGTACGCCGGCCAACTGCCAGGCACGCTGGTCCACTCCGTGATGCCCCGCGTCGTAGGCCACCAGAGTCATGGCGCTGGCCCCGATGATGGTGGTGACGCCAACCACCAGGTCACGATCACGACGCTGCGACGCCGCCCACAGGCCGATGCCCAAGGGGAGCACGAATGCAGGAGCCCACTGGATTAGCGTCGGATCCATCGCGAGTACGACGAGTCCCGTCGCTATTGCTGCAAGAGCATAAGCGCGGACAGGTGGAAACCACTTGGCTCGGCGCCGCGCTTTCAGCCACAAGGAGACCGCGAAGAACGCGAAATAGCCCAGTAGCCAGAAGGCCGTCAAGGGAAGGTGGATCCAACGGGGCCCGCCTGCGATGATCCCCACGATCAATGGACTGATCACCATGGCCCAGGCGCCATGCTGGTTTGGGATCCAGCCGGGGTGGCCTTTGCTCGTCATGATCACCGCTCCTTGCGGATCCGAATGGTCGCGGCAATGCCTATGCAGGCTTGTTGGCGCCAACCACCCATAGCGCGAAGAATTGTGATCCGCCGCCATAGGCATGGCCCAAGGCCCTCCGTGCCCCATCCACTTGATGGGCACCGGCTTCACCCTTCACCTGCAAGGCGGCCTCAGCGAAGCGCAGCATGCCACTGGCTCCAATCGGATTGGATGACAAGACCCCGCCGCTCATGTTCAGGGGAATCTTTCCACCCATGGCGGTTTCACCAGCCTGGGTGAGCTTCCAGCCTTCGCCTTCGGCGGCAAAGCCCAGATTCTCCAGCCACATGGGCTCAAACCACGAGAAGGGCACGTAGATCTCCGCGCAGTCGATCTCTTCGATCGGATTCGTGATCCCGGCTTGCTTGAAGACCGAGGCTGCGGCGAGTTGCCCAGCTTGCGGGTTGACCTGGTCGCGCTCTGCAGCCGTTGTGGGTTCAGAGCGCATGGCGGTGCCATGGATCCAAGCTGGGTTCGCGATCCCAGCGGCGGCCTTCTCGGAGCCGATCACCAGAGCGCAGGCTCCATCTGATGACGGACAGGTCTCGTCGTACCGGATTGGATCCCACAACATCTGTGAGGCGAGCACGGTCTCGACCGTGGTGCCCTCATTGTGCAAGTGGGCATACGGATTGTTGAGCGCATTCTGACGGTCTTTGGCAGCCACGATGGCACCAATCTCAGTGGGAGCCCCTGAACGCCGGATGTATGAGCGCACATGCGGGGCGAAATAGCCGCCTGCGCCCGCATGGACCGGCATGATGAAGGGCACCGGCACAGACAGTGCCCACATGGCGTTGGATTCCGACTGCTTCTCGAAGGCGACTGTGAGCACTCGCTCGTGGATCCCTGACTGCACCAGCGAGGCCGCCACAATCGCGGTGGACCCACCGACCGAGCCGGCAGTGTGCACGCGTAGCAGGGGCTTGCCGACCGCTCCCAAGGCTTCCGCCAAGAAGAGCTCGGGCATCATCACGCCCTCGAAGAGGTCGGGGGCCTTGCCAACGACGACCGCGTCGATGTCAGCGAGAGTGACTCCAGCATCTGCCAGGGCGCGGTCGACCGCCTCTCGTAGCAGGCCAGTCATCGAGACATCCTCACGCTTGGCTCGGTGATGGGTCTGCCCAACCCCAATCACGGCAGCGAGTTGCTTACCCATTTCAGCGACCTTCCATGACGCAGACGAGGTTTTGTTGCAGTGCTGGGCCAGATGTGGCGTGCCCGAGGGCACGATCTGAATCGCCGGCCCAAATGCGTTTCGCAGCCTCGCCGATGCGGATCAGACCCGATGCGAACATCGGATTGCCACAAAGGGCACCGCCGGATGGGTTGATCGTGACCTCATCGCCCAGTCCCAAGGCGTCCTTGAGGATGATCTCCTGATGGGTGAATGGCGCATGCAATTCGGCGGTGTCAACTGAGGCCGCACCAGCAGCTTGGCCGGCAGCCGCAGCACTCGGCGAAGTGGTCAGATCCCGTGACCCCAAACGGATCGAATCGATCCGATGCTCGAAGCCGGTGATCCAGGCCGGGCGAGATCGCAACGAGTCAAAACCAGGAGCATCTGCCGCAGCGATCACCATGGCGGCCACACCGTCTGACACAGGGGCGCAGTCTGACTTGCGCAACGGATCGGCGTACAGCTCCTCAGCCAACAGCTCCTCGGCCGAACGACTGCCTGACACGACGGCGTTGGGATTGCTGCGTGCTGAATCAAGTGACCGAGCTGCCACCTGAGCCATTTCGGCCTGGGTCCAATTGCCCTGTTCGAGGCCTTCGCGGGCCTGCATGCCGGCGATTGACACGGTGTCGGGCCACAAAGGGGTGGTCGTATACGGGTCGAGTTGCAGGGCGAGAGTACGCCGAAGCACTCCCGCAGACGCCTTGCCGAAGCCGTAGACCAAGGCGGTGTCCACGTCGCCGGTTTGGATCTTGACCCAGGCTTCGTAGAGCGCCCAAGCAGCATCCATCTCCACGTGAGATTCATTCACGGGCGGCAGGGCGCCGATGGCATCAACGGCAGACACGAACGAAAACGAACGCCCGGCTAGGTAGTCGCTGGAACCAGAACACCAAAAGCCAATGTTGTCTTTGGTCCATCCAGTCTGCTCGAAGCACTCTGCAAACACTGGCACCAAATGCTCGACGCAAGTGGGGGAGCCCTGGAAGCTCTTCTGCTGGCGTTGGGCAAAGCCAACGACTGCTACATCTCTCATCGTCGGCTCCTCAGAGGTGTTGCTTGTAGGTGTCGTAGTCGGCATCGGGCTCATCGATCGGCCTGAAGTGACTGATGTTCTCGATCGTGGTGCCCCACTCATCGCGTGGCTTCCAAACTGCCTCCACCCGCATGCCCATCCGGACTTCCTCGGCAGGACAATCCAAGATCAGGTGCAAGAAGGCGATGTCGGCCCCGTCCAGCAAGACGTACGCCGACACATACGGAGGCTTGATCTTCTGCCCGAGGAAGGGCACGTTGACGATGCAGAAGGTGGTCACTGTGCCGCGTTGGGCCAACTCGACCTCTTCGTCGGTGGGCACCCCATCGACAGGGCACGCGCCGCGTGGCGGCACATAGACCTTCTGACACTTGGGGCAGCGTTGCCCCAAGATCTTGCCTTCGGCCAGGCCGCGGAAGAACTTCGACTCTTCTGGAGAGGCGGCATAGTCGTAGGCCAGCCTGACCGGGCTGATCAGTCCGGTGACTCCACCCTGAGCCGCATCTGTTGCCGGAACGGGTTGCCCTGGCGAGTCGTCTGCTGGTTCGAAACAAGCAATGTCTCGGATGTCACCCTGAGTCTGCTGGGCCCAACGGATCTGCACCCGCATCCCTGACTTGATTTGGTCTTGGGGTGCGTCCAGCGCGTGCAAGAAGGGTTCGTCAGTGCCATCGAGCTGAATCATGGCGTATGCGAAGGGACGGTTGAGTGGTTGATCGGTGACTGGCTCAGAGACCCAGGCCCAGGTCTTCACCACACCCTGAGTGCCGACCACTACCAAGTCATTGACTGGCTCGAAGGTAGTTGGGTCGTACTCCGGGGGAGGGCAGACGACGCTGCCGTCAGAGAGTTTTGCGGCGTACACCTGGTGGTCGCGCAGGCCGGTCATGAACTTGGAGAGCACGCTCCCCAAGGATCGCGTGTAGTCGAACTCCACTTGGATCGGCGCGTGCAGACAACCAGAATCGTTGGTCGATTCGGTGGTTTGGGTCATGGCTCCGAAGTGAAACACGTTCTAGTCTGACTGGCAAGCGCCACCCCTGCAGTTTCGTCTAGGGTGGCCAGTTGTCACCTAGGGATAGCAGGGGAGCAGATCGTGAAACTCGGACTTCAGTTGGGCTATTGGGGTGCGCAACCCCCGACCGGAACTGCAGACTTGGTGCAGGCCGCAGAAGAGGCGGGCTTCGATGCGATCTTCACGGCAGAAGCCTGGGGCTCGGATGCCTTCACACCTTTGGCGTGGTGGGGTCGAGAGACTTCCCGGGTCAGGCTCGGCACCTCCATCGTGCAGATGTCTGGTCGTACGCCGACTTCGATTGCGATGCATGCCTTGACCCTCGACCATCTCAGCGGCGGGCGGATGATCCTGGGCATGGGCGTCAGTGGCCCCCAGGTCGTGGAGGGGTGGTACGGCCAGCCCTTCTCCAAGCCGTTGGCGCGCACCCGCGAGGTGGTGAGCATTATTCGCAAGGTGTTGGAGCGTGAGGGGCCGGTGACCAATGATGGGCCCCACTATCCGCTGCCTTACGCTGGCCCGGGGTCGGTCGGACTTGGCAAGCCGCTCAAGCCGATCGTGCATCCGCTCCGAGCCGACATTCCGATCTGGCTGGGCGCGGAAGGGCCGAAGAATGTTGCCCAAACCGCTGAGATCGCAGACGGATGGATCCCGATCTTCTACAGCCCAGCGAGTTCAGGCATGTATCAAGCTTGGCTTGACGAAGGTTTCGCAAGGCCCGGTGCTCGTCGTACCCGCGCGGATTTCGAGATCGCGGCCACCTGTCACCTGGAGATCACTGATGATCCTCAGTCCGTGATCGAGGCGATGAAGCCTTTCGTGGCGCTGTACATGGGCGGTATGGGCGCCAAGGAGCAAAACTTCCACAAATCTGTTTTCGAGCGGATGGGCTATGGCGACATCACCGATCAGGTGCAGTCGCTCTTCTTGGCCGGGAAGCGCGATGAGGCCGCGGCATTGATCCCAGACAAGTTGGTCGATGAGCTCCACATCATTGGTGATGAGGCGAAGGTGCGCGATCGCGTGCAGGAGTGGGAGGCCTCGGGTGTGACCACGCTGCTATTGAGCACCCGTACCCCTGACGAGATACGTCGAGTGGCCGACGCACTGCTTTGAGTCTGACCGAGGCGCCGCAGCTTCAGCGTGTGGGTTGGTCAGTGGGCACTCGCAGCACCCGCAGGGTCTGGGCGAGCGACTGGTATTGACCGATCAGGAGCAGGAGCTCGATGGCCTCCCGATCAGACAGGTGCGCTCTCAAACTGCTCCACGCTGAGTCATCAACATCGCTGGTGGTGTGGAGTTGGGCCACCACGTCGAGGATGGCTTGCTCGCGAGCAGTGAAGGTGACTCCAGGGCCACCCAAGAGAGCTTCGACCTCATCGGACGACAAGCCGGCTCGTCGGCCAAGTCGACGATGATGGGCCTGTTCGTAATCCGACCCAGTCTGGTGGGCAACGCTCAGGATCACCATCTCCGATTCACGCCTGGAGAGATGACCAAAGGGCATCAAGGTGCCCGAAAATGCCAGCCAGCCCCAGAAGACTCTGCGGGTGCGGGCAAGGGTGGTGAACACCGCCGGTGGTTCAGTGCCCATCTTGCGGCCGGCGAGCTTGGCAAACAGAGCAGCAGGTAGGCCGATTTCTCGCCTCGAACCGGGCGTGATGCGAGCGCTCATGACTCTGGCTGGTGAGTGGTGAAATCAATTTCCTCACGTCGGGCCAGGTCGAGCGCGGCCTCGAGCTTGGGCAGTGGTTTGAGCTCCACTGCGCGTTGAGCGAAATGACGAAGCGGCAGCACCGGCCTGAGCCAGAATGGAGCGACCACTCTGCGACTGCGTCGACTGATCCCGCGGATCACGGCATTGACGGCAGACTCCAAGGGGGCGACCCCCGACAGCGTGCCGCCACCCGTGAGCATCTTTCCGGCCTCGCTGCCAAAACCTCTGGAAGTCATGTCTGTATCGATCTCGGCGAAGTAGGCGACCCCGACCTTGGCTCCGGTCGGCCTGAGCTCTTGACGCAAGGTATTGCCCAGGGCCTCGACCCCAGCCTTTGAAGCTGAATATGCTCCTAGGAGGGGCAACTGGATTACGGCTGCAGCAGAAGCCACAGCAAGGGCGTAGCCCCCCGGGTGGGCGATGTGTGGGCCTGCTGCGCGCAGGGTGTAGAAGACGCCCAGCAAGTTGACTTCCATGTGTGCCTCGAACACACCCGGTTGTCCGCCAACGATGGGCAATTGCTTTGCTATCCCAGCATTGGCCACGACCACGTCGAGGCGACCCAGATCCTCCACCAGTTCGCCGATGGCTCGATCGACCTGTTCGGGGTTTCGTACGTCGCACTCGCGCCAAGGAGCGCCCCCGCACGCGGCAGAAGTCTCAGCCAGGAGCTCTGGCTCCAGTCCAAGCAGTGCGACCAAGGCGCCTTGTTGGTGCAAGTTGCGGGCGACTGCCGCTCCGATGCCGCGGGCAGCTCCGGTGATCAGGACTCGTTTGCCGAACAATGGTTGTGAGCTCATGCGGAGATTGTGCCCTAGTGGCCCCCTTGTCGCGGAAGTGAAACACGTTCTAGTGTTTGCGCCATGTCTGAATCCAGCTCTCTGCGCGAAGGTGTCCACCTCGGTCACCTTCTTGCCGGCGCCCTGAAGGTCAATGCCGACAACCCGGTCCTTGAGATCGGTGACCAAACCCTGACCGGTCAGGCCATGGCCGACCAGATCACCCAATATGTCCAGGCTCTGGAGGGGCTGGGAGCGGGCATTGGCACTGCAGTCGGGTTGCTGTCGGCCAATCGGCCGGAGGTGCTGCTGATCATTGGCGCCGGGCAGACCCAGTGCTATCGGCGTACTGCCTTGCATCCGCTGGGCTCTTTGGATGACCATGCCTATGTCTTGACAGATGCCGGGGTGACCACCCTGATCGTCGACACTGTGCCCGCATTCTTGGATCGGGCTCGGGCATTGCAAGAACGAGTGCCTTCACTGACTCAGGTGCTGACTCTAGGACCGGCTGATTTTGGCACGGACCTCGTCGCCGAAGCCGCGAAATACGCTCCGATCGGACTTGCAGTGGCCGAAGTCCCTGGAGACACGATTGTGTCGATCACCTACACAGGTGGTACGACCGGCAAGCCGAAGGGAGTCATCGGCACTGCGGCATCCATGGCAGCAATGACTCAGGTGCAGTTGGCTGAGTGGGAGTGGCCGGATCGGCCGAAGTTCTTGATGGCCACGCCGCTTTCGCACGCTGGTGCGGCATTCTTCGTGCCGACTCTGATGAAGGGTGGGCAGATGTATGTCGTGGCCAAGTTCGATCCAGCTGAGGTGCTCCGGGTGATCGAAGAGGAAAAGATCACCGCGACGATGCTGGTGCCCTCGATGATCTATGCCCTCATGGATCATCCCGATTCGCATACCCGAGATCTGTCATCGCTGGAGACGGTCTACTACGGTGCCTCGGCGATCAACCCGGTGCGATTGGCAGAGGCGATCGAGCGGTTTGGCCCGATCTTCGCGCAGTACTACGGGCAGTCGGAGTGCCCAATGGTGATCAGCTACTTGGGCAAGCAAGACCATGTGATTGATTCACAAGATCCTGCGCAGGCAAACAGGTTGTCCTCATGTGGTCGCCCTTCAGCCTGGTTGCGGAGCGCGCTGATCGGTGAGGACGGACAAGTCGTCAAGCCAGGGGAGCCGGGGGAGATCTGCGTGGCCGGCCCGGTGTTGGCCCAAGGCTATTGGCAGTTGCCAGAGGCCACGGCCGAGACCTTCAAGGACGGTTGGCTTCGCACCGGAGATGTGGCCCGTGAGGACGAGGCTGGGTTCTGGTACATCGTTGATCGCACCAAAGACATGATTGTGACCGGCGGCTTCAATGTCTTCCCCCGCGAGGTCGAAGATGTTGTTGCCGAGCATCCAGATGTCGCCCAGGTTGCCGTGATCGGCACCCCGGATCCGAAGTGGGGTGAGGCGGTGACTGCGATCGTGGTACCTCGTGCAGGCGGGCAACTCAGCGCTGAAAGCGTCGCTGAGATCCAAGAGTCAGTCAAGACCCGGAAGGGATCGGTGCAGACCCCCAAGCAGGTGATCTCAGTCGATGCCATCCCGCTGACAGCGCTGGGCAAGCCTGACAAGAAGGCACTGCGCGCCCAGCATTGGGGGAGTGAAGGACGATCCGTCGGCTGAGTCAGCCAGCGAGGTCGTAGTACGTGATGCCGTCTTGTTCGACTGAAGTCAAGAAGATGATCTTCTTTGACAGTTTGCCCAAGCATCTTCTTGGGAAACTCATCGCAACGGTGTTGGCTTCGTAGTCGGCCCAGAGTGAAGCGGCACAACGCACTCGACGGTCTTTGCGCCCTCTGGCGACCTTCATGGCGACTGTGATTGGACCAATCACGCTGTCAATTGACATCACGATCCTGCCGGATTTTCGCGATTGCTTGGCTGCAATTGCGTGTGCGACCAGGGAAGTGCTGTCCAGCAGTGAAGGCGCGTGGAGTTCGTAGAACTGCGCCTTTACCCGAACCCGCCTGCCCATCGTGGACAACTGGACCCAACTGATGTCTCCATTGGTGATGTCGGGTGCAGGTAGGTCGCTATCCATGAACATCATGTCTCCGGCAGGGTCGCTGCGCTGCCAAGTCCGGTCGGGACGCGCCTGAGTCGGCGCTATCGAGGTAAGAGAGAACGTGATGGCCAGGGCAAGAGCCAGCAGCAACGAGGATGGACTTTTCATGGACGTGAAGGTACAGCGGCTCACCGACAGTTTGAGCTCGTCCAGATCAGTTCCCGGTGAAGTTGGGTTTGCGCTTCTCCATGAAGGCGCGGGGGCCTTCCTTGGCATCATTGGAGGCAAAGACCTTTGCTCCTAGTGCGGCGTCGTCAGCCCAGCACTCGTCCTCGTGTTTGCCCTCGCTGTCCCGGATGGTCTTGAGGATGGCGCGCACTGCCAGCGGCCCGTTTGCGACGATCTGATCGGCGATCTCATGGGCCTTCTCCAGAGCCGTCCCGTCGGGTACGACGTGTCCGATCAGCCCAACTTCCTTTGCTTCAGGTGCCTTCATCTGGCGCCCTGTCAACAGCAACTCTGCAGCAATCGTGTAAGGCATCTGACGCACCAGTCTGACTGCGGAGCCGCCAAGTGGGTAGAGGCTCCAACGTGCCTCTGAAACCCCGAAACGGGCCGATTCTCCTGCGATTCGAATGTCGGTGCCTTGCAGGATCTCGGTGCCGCCAGCAATGGCGGGACCTTCGACAGCTGCGATGACCGGCACTTCCACACGGAAGCCCTTGAGCAAGGGCTTGATGATGCTCGGATCGTATTCGCCTGATTCGAACTTCTCTGACGGTGCCTTGGAGTTCATCGCCTTGAGATCAGCGCCCGCGCAGAAATAGCCGCCAGCACCAGTGAGGATGACCACCCGGACCTGTGGATCTTCGTTGGCGCGATCCCAGGCCTCTCCCATGATTTCCAGCATCTCGCCGGACAGAGCATTACGTGCCTCCGGCCTGTTCATGGTGACGATCAACTTGTGGTCGACCAACTCGACCAGGCAGTGAGGAGCAGAGTTCATCTCAGTCATGGTGCGGCAGCCTAGTCTGAAACAAGAACGTGTTCTAGTATGCCCCGCATGGCCATGAACATTGCTGACCTTTTCGAGCACGCCGTTGACGCCGTCCCTGACCGTGATGCGCTTCGGGTTGGAGATCGCACTCTCACATTTGCCGACCTTGAGGACGAGTCAAATCGGGTAGCCCACTATCTTGCCAGCCAGGGGGTAAAGGCCGGTGACCATGTGGGTATTTTGGCCAAGAACAGCATCGACCATGTGTCGGCGATGCTGGGCTTGTACAAGTTGCGCGCTGTGCCGATCAACGTGAACTATCGATATGTCGAGCGCGAGCTCGACTACATCATCGACAACTCCGACATGGTCGGCCTGATCACCGAGCGCTGTTACAGCGAGTTGGTGGCCAAGTGTGCGCCCAAGCACGATGCCTTGAAGTTCGTCCTGATGTCTGAAGACGGCACAGATCCCGCATCTGCCGAAGGCGACGCAACCGCTTTTGGTGGGGTCTCCTGGGCAGATGCAGTCGCTCCCCAGAGCACAGCACGCGACTTTGCAGAGCGCTCGGCAGATGATGTCTACATCGTCTACACCGGTGGCACCACGGGCTTCCCCAAGGGCGTCATGTGGCGCCACGAGGATTGGTGGCGAGTGCTGGGTGGTGGCATCGACTTCATGACCGGCGAGATCCAAGACGAAATGGATCAATCCCGCAAGGCCACTGAAGGTGATCCGCTGGTGACCCTGCCGATCAGCCCGATCATGCATGGTGGTGCTCAAGCTGGCCTGTTGATGCACCTTTTCGGTGGTCACTTCACCATTTTGGTGCCAAACTTCAACGCCAAGGAAATCTGGGAGATCGTCGACCGTGACAAGGTCCAGGTCTTGTTCATGACTGGAGACGCGATGGCTCGACCCCTCATTGAGGAGTTCGAGAAGGGTGGCTACGACGGATCATCTCTGGCCGCAGTGGCCTCCAGCGCCGCGATCTTCAGCAAGCCGATCAAGGAACGCTGGATGAAGGCCTTCCCGGCTGCCTTCTTCACTGATTCTGTTGGTGCTTCAGAGACTGGCTTCCAAGGCACCGGTCTGCAAGACGCCAGCGCGTTGTCCTCGGATGGCCCAGTGATCAGCCCTGGCGTCGGCACGGTGGTCCTCGATGATGACAACGAGATCATCGACATGTCCCGTGTGGGTGAGATCGGCCGTCTCGCCAGGTCCGGAAATGTCCCGCTTGGCTACTACGGAGACGAGGAGAAGTCGCGCCAGACCTTCATTGATCTCGGGGGAGTCCGCTTCTCGGTGCCTGGTGACTTCGCCCGGATCGAACCCGACAACAAGATCACCCTGCTCGGTCGCGGCTCCAATTGCATCAACACCGGCGGTGAGAAGGTTTTCCCAGAAGAAGTTGAGAATGCCCTCAAGGGACACCCGGATGTCTTCGACGCCTTGGTGATCGGCACTCCTGATGAGCGTTTCGGATCACGGGTCACTGCAGTCATTCAGCCTCGTGAAGGGGTCCAGCCAGAGATTGAGGCAGTGCAGAACTATCTGCGTGAGCATCTGTCTGGCTACAAGATCCCCCGCTCAGTCGTGCTCGTCGAAGAGATTCCCAGGCACGTGACTGGGAAGGCGAATTACCCAGAGGCCAAGCGCATCGCCACCTCAGCCCTAGACATCGTCCAGTAGCCAAATACTTCCAATCCACCTAAGGAATGCCATGACCACGATCCACACACCCATTTGTGAGAAGTTGGGGATCCGCTACCCAATTTTTGCCTTCACTCCGTCGGCCCCGGTGGCGGCGGCAGTCACTCGGGCAGGGGGTATGGGTGTGCTCGGATGCGTCCGTTTCAACGAGGCTGAGGCCCTCGACGAGGTCCTCACCTGGATGGACGAAAACACCGATGGTCTGCCTTACGGCTTTGACGTGGTCATGCCCAACAAGATCCCTCAAGAGGGATCGCTGACCGATCTCGACAAATACATTCCCGAGGCTCATCGCAAGTTCGTGGATGACACCTTGGTCAAGCTTGGGGTTCCCCCCTTGGATCACGCAGTGGGCCATGAGGGAGTGCTGGGGTGGCTGCACTCCGTGGCCAAGATGCACGTCGACACAGCGCTGAAGCACAATGTCAAACTGATGGCCAATGCTCTGGGATCTCCGCCAGCTGAGGTAATCACTCAATGTCATGATGCTGGCGTGCAGGTGGCAGCACTCGCTGGTACCGCGCGGCATGCCAAGTCGCACGTGGACAACGGTGTCGACATCATCGTCTCCCAGGGCTGGGAGGCCGGTGGACACACCGGTGAGGTCAGCACCTTGGTCCTGACTCCGGAGGTTGTCGATGCAGTTGGCCCCGACGTACCCGTGCTTGCGGCCGGGGGGATTGGCTCGGGACGCCAGGTCGCTGCAGCACTTGCTCTGGGCGCCCAGGGGGCCTGGACTGGGTCACTGTGGCTGACTGCTGCTGAATACGACCTCTCCACCGGCACTGGCATTACCAAGGCTCTGCTTCGGGCCACTTCCGAGGACACGGTCCGCTCCAGGGTGTACTCCGGTAAACCAGCACGGCTGCTGAAGACAAAGTGGACCGAGGCCTGGGAGGAAGAAGGAGCTCCTTCGCCGTTGCCGATGCCACTACAGAACATATTGGTCGCCAACGCCCACAATCGGATGAACTCCGGTGACAACCCTGACACGATTGCGATGCCTGCTGGTCAGATCGTGGGTCGCACCAACGAAGTCGTAGCTGTGGCAGACACGATGGCTGCCTTGGTTTCTGAGTTCGAGGAGACTTTCCAGCGGCTCAGCGCGATCACGAAGGGCTGAGCCTCAGACTGCTGCGTATGTCGTCCCACGAGCTGGGCGGACCCACCGCACGCCTTCCTGCGGCGTACCCATGGCTTGAAGGTCGCGCTTTCGGATCTTGTTGGTTGCGGTGCGGGGCAACTCCTCCAGGATGAACACCTGCGTTGGCCAGGACTTCGTGCTTAGGTCTGGTTGCTGTGCTAAGAAAGCGCCCCATTCCTGGGGAGTCAGGACATCTCGAAGGGTCATCGACACGACCAGTTGGTCACCAACGACAGGATCCGGCAGGGCATAGACAGCCGCCTCCTTGACCGATGGATGCCGCGACAGGATGCGTTCGATCGGGGCGGCAGCCAAGTTCTCCCCATCGACGCGCAGCCAATCAGAGCTTCGGCCGGCGAAATATGCCCAGCCTTCCTCGTCGCGATAGGCCAGATCTCCACTCCAGTACATCCCATCGCGCATCCGCACCGCGGTTGCCTCCGGGTCGTTGTAATAGCCCGCGAACTCTCCTGACCCCTTGAAGTTGACGAGTTCACCGACGCATTCATCAAGATTGGTGACTTGGCCGTTGGAGATGATCGCTCGGGGGCACTCCTCGTTGGTGTCGGGATTGAAGACCGCCACATCGGGAGCGGGCATGCCCAGAGCACCCGGTGGTGTGCCCTCAATCCGACTGATCACCACGGCATTCTCAGATGAGCCAAAACCATCAACCACGCGGCAGTTGAAACGGCGCGAAAACTCAGCGATGTCTCGGTCGCTGGCCTCATTGCCAAAGACGATCTTGAGTGGATTCTTATCATCATCTGGGCGTTCGGGAGTGGCCAAGACATAGGCAAGTGGCTTCCCGACGTACGACGTGTAGGTGGCTTCGAAGTAGCGAATGTCAGCCAAGAATCGTGAGGCCGAGAACCGTGGCGCGAGCGCAATCGGAGCGCCACAGACAACAGCCATGCCCCATCCGGCCATGAGCGCATTGGAGTGGAATAGCGGCATTGATATGTAGCGAACGTCATCTCGGGTCAGGCCGAAACGCTGGTTCAGCTTCAGACCCGGGCCGGTGATCTTTGCGTGGGTCAGGCGCACTGCCTTCGGGTCGCCACTGGTGCCGCTGGTGAAGACCAACATGAACAAGGCATCTTGGTCCACCTCAGCAGTTGGCACTTGCTCACTTGCTTTGCTCAGCAGTGCTCGCCATTCTTCAGAGTCGCTGCCGAGCACTCGTACGCCGGGCAAATCCAGGTCATCCAACAACGCCTCGTATCTTGGCGACACCAAGACGACCTGACAATCGGCCTTCATGATGTCCGCAGCGAGCCCGGCCCCCCTCCGGGTTGTGTTGAGCCCAACAGCCACCTGAGTGCCCAACCCTGCACTCATGATCGACAGCGCCATTTCAGCAGTGTTGTCCATCAACAAACCCACATGCCGGGGATGTGCAGGGTCGAAAAGATCCCCAAGTGCGTTGGCTCTGCGAGACAATTCGCAGATCAACTCCGGCCAATGCCACACCCGGTCGCGGGTCATGAGGGCTGCGCTGGCCAGCTCTGCATGGTTGAGCAGGTGATCCCGGATCGTGCCGGGCCCCGTGGCCGTCTCGGGCTCAGGAAGCAAGGATTTCGCCGATGAACCTAGCCTGCTCGGTGGCTCCACCCATCAAGAACTCATTGCGCTTGGCAGCGGTGAAGAAGCGATGGGCCTCACCGTCAAGGTCGATCCCGACGCCACCATGCACGTGGACAGTGGTGTGTGCGAGCTTGTGGCCTGCATCAGCGGCCCAGAGCTTGGCCACTGCGACAGCTTCATCGCCGTGATGACCCTCGCTCAAAGCCCAGACAGCCTGCCAGAGGGTCAATCGGGCGCCAAGGTTGTCGATATAGCCGTCGGCCAGACGCTGGCTGACCGCCTGGAAGGTGCCAATCGGACGACCGAATTGCTCTCGGGTCTTGGAATACTCCGCAGTCAAGGCAAGTGCTCCCTCAACCGTGCCGAGTTGCTGTGCACAAATGGCGGTAGTCAAATGGCACAACAACCATCGATGCGCCAACCCGTTGGCTTCGCCCAACATGCGGTCATTGCTGACGGGCACTGAGTCAAGGTGAAGTTCGCCAACGATGTCGCCGTCTGACACATGTTGTGCAGTCACGGATGGGAGCTCAGAGACAGGCAGGAGGAATAGAGCGATACCTTCTGGCGTGTTGGCCGGTACGACGAACCAGTCAGCGTGAGTGGCCGCGATGACATTCGTCTTTGTGCCGCTGATCACCCAACCATCGTCTTGGCGGGTAGCCCGCATGGAAGGTGCGTGCGGTGCCTCGTCAAGTTCTTCTGGGATGGCGCAGGTCAAGATCGTCTGGCCCGAAGAGGCATCGCCCAAGATCAGATCCTTTTGGGCAGTGGTGCCGAACTCAGCGATGGCCATGGCAGCGGCCAGATGGGTTGCCAACGGTACAGGGGCAACTACTCGTCCGACTTCGATCAGCACGCTGCAGGCTTCGGCCAATCCCAGTCCGGCACCGCCATGCTGTTCGGGCAAGGGCAGACCGATCAGGCCGGCTTCTCCCAGGGTCTGCCAAAGCGACGATGAGAATCTGCCCTGATCGGCTCGGGTGACCTGCTGTTGCAACTCGGGTGTGCAAGAGGATTTCAAGATCTCCGCGGCGAGAGCGGCAGCATCGGTTTGTTCGGTGCTCAGTGTGAAGTCCATGTCTTTGTCTCCTAGATGCCAGATCAGCGACGTGCCGCGGGTAACCCAAGCCCGACGTAGCCAATGATGTCTCGTTGGATTTCATTTGTGCCGCCGCCAAATGTCATGACCAGTGATGAGCGGAAGTAGCGCTCCAAACGGCCACGGAGCACGGCCCCGGGGGAATCGCCAGTCAACTGAGCTTGTGGGCCAACGATCTCCATGAGGGAGCGATAGACCTCTGTGGCCAGCTCGGAGCCGTAGATCTTGGTTGCCGAGGCGTCAGCGGGGGAGAGGTCATCAGTTGCCGAGGCGAGTTGCCAGTTCAGCAGCTTGAGCATGTCTGCTCGAGCGTGTGCACGACCAAGAAGCACCTGCACCCATTCCGAATCGATCACCCGCTTGCCGGATCGATCTCTGGTCTCGCTGGCCCAGTCCCTGACCAAGCGGATCGAGTGGGTCAGTGGCGCAGCTGAAGTCAGGGCCACCCGCTCGTGATTGAGCTGGTTGGTCATCAATGCCCAGCCACCATTGAGTTCGCCCACCAGGTTTTCCTTTGGCACTCGAACGTCTTCGTAGTAGGTGGCGCTTGTCCCGACGCCCGCGATGGTTTGGATCGGGGTGTAACTGAAGCCCTTGGCGTCTGCGGGCACCAAGATCATCGACAGTCCCTTGTGACGGGGAAGGTCTGGATCGGTGCGGCAAGCCAACCAGATGTAATCGGCGTACTGGATCAACGAGGTCCACATCTTCTGTCCGTTGATCACCCATTCGTCGCCCTCCAAACGGGCACGAGTCTTCAGACTCGCCAAGTCAGTGCCTGACCCTGGCTCTGAGTAACCAATCGAGAAGTGCATCTCGCCCTTGAGGATCTTGGGGAGAATCTCCTCCTTCTGAGCATCGGTGCCAAAGCGCATGATCGTGGGCCCGACGGTATTGAGGGTCAGGTATGGGATCGGCACCCCAGCGATCGCGGCCTCATCGGTGAAGATCAGTTGATCCATCATTGAGCGATCTTGGCCGCCGTACTCCTTTGGCCAGCCGATGCCCAACCAGCCATCCGAGCCGATTTCAGCTATGACTTGCTTGTAGACAACGGCGTCTCCGAACTCGCCACTGGCCTGGCTGAGCGCAATCCGCCGCTCTGGGGTCACGAGTTGACTGAAGTAGTCACGCAACTCCTTTTGGAGGTTTTCCTGCTCAGGAGTGAGGGCAATGTGCATGAGACTTCCTCAAATTCAGGGGGGGTGGCTTCATTTATCCCGCGCAAAACTATAACCTGTTCTCGTTTTGGTTCTTCTTTTTTGGAGGCAACAATGAGCGCGACTGAGGCAACACCCAACGTCGGCACCACACAGGGACAAGCGCGGAGCTTGGATCTCGGTGAGAGTGGTCATCGATTCGCACGAGGATGGCACTGTTTGGGCCCCGTGAGCATCTTCCAGGATGGCAAGCCACATGCCGTGGAGGCGTTCGGTGGCAAGTTGGTGGTCTGGGCTGACACCAAGGGCGATGTGCAGGTGCTTGACGCCTACTGCCGACACATGGGTGGCGATCTGACCCAAGGTGAGGTCAAGGGCGATGAAGTTGCCTGTCCATTCCACGACTGGCGCTGGGCCGGCGATGGCAAGTGCACCTCGATCCCCTACGCCCGGCGAGTGCCACTTCGTGCTCGTACGCAGCGCTACGAGACCGCGATCAACCAAGGCCTCTTGCTGATCTGGCACGACCCTGAGGGCAGTGCGGCCGATCACAGCCTCCTTCCTCCCGAGATCGAGGGCATCACCGATCCCGACGTCTACACCGACTGGACCTGGTCGACTCTCGACGTGCCGACCGCCAACTGCCGCGAGATCGTCGACAACGTCGTGGACATGGCGCACTTCTTCTACATCCATTTCGCCTTCCCGACGATGTTCCGCAACGTCTTCGAGGGCACCACGGCCACTCAGTTCATGGAGTCCACCGGGCGCCCGGACAAGGCCGAGCAGGGCTACGGCGACGAGAACCTCGTCTTGAAGTCCGAAGCCAGCTACTTCGGTCCGGCGTACATGATCAACTGGATCAACAACGAGTACAAGGGCTTCAACACCGAGGTCGTCTTGATCAACTGCCACATCCCGACGAGTGAGACCTCATTCACGCTGCAGTTCGGCTTGAAGGTGCTCAAGCCCGAAGGCACCGACGAGAAGACCACGAAGTACATCGGCGAGAAGTACACCGAGATGTTCGCCGAAGGCTTCATGCAAGATGTGGCCATCTGGCGCAACAAGGCTCCGGTGCAGAATCCACTTCTGTGCGAGGAAGACGGCCCGGTTTACCAGCTTCGCCGCTGGTACGACCAGTTCTATGTCGACGTTGCCGACATCGCGCCGGAGATGCAGGAGCGCTTCGAATTTGAGGTTGACACCACCAAGGCCAACGAATATTGGCGAGCTGAAGTGGCGGACAACCTCGCGAAGAAGGCAGCCGAAGACGAAGCGGCCACTTCGTTGGCCAACAAGGCGCCTGCCTGATGGTCTATTTCGTCGTCAACGACACCACCAGAGAGGATCAACGGCTCTACATCCAGGCCAGGCTCAAAGAGGTCGCCTGCCTGGATTGCCTTGCCAAGGTGAAGGTGAAGAAGAACAGCGATCACCACACCGCGATCCAGTGGACGATGGAGTCAGTTGAGGAATGTGCTGAGTTCAACAAGGCTCGGCAAGAGCCGGGAGGGCGCCAGATCCATGAGGCGTGCTCCCGGCTACGCCAATCCATTGAAAAGGCGGTTGCTGAGGGAGAGATTGAGATCGGCGCGATAGATGGCTACTGACGACACTGAGGCCGCTCGAGTACTCCGTGTGGTTGAGGTGATCGAAGAGACCCCCGAGGCGCACTCCGTGGTCTTTGAGATCCCAGATGATGCCCAGGCGGCCTTCGAGTTCACGCCAGGGCAGTTCTTGACCTTGGCTGTGCCCAGCACAGAGACCGGAATTGCGGCGCGTTGCTACTCCCTGTCCAGTGCGCCGCACACCGGAATCCACCAGATCACGGTAAAGCGCACTGCAGATGGCTATGCCTCAAATTGGATCTGCGACAACCTGTCCGCAGGTGACACAATCCGGGTGCTCCCGCCGAGCGGCATTTTCACGCCCAAGGATCTCAACGCAGACTTCCTCCTTTTTGCGGCCGGCTCGGGGATCACTCCTGTGATCTCCATTGCCAGATCTGCGTTGGAGACCGGATCAGGCAAGGTTGTTCTCTTCTATGCCAACCGCGATGAAAAGTCGGTAATCTTCGCTCAGGCTCTGGCTGACCTGGCGTCGAAGTACACCGATCGATTCGTGTTGGTGCATTGGCTGGAGTCTGTGCAGGGTTTGCCCACTCCTCAGCATCTGCAACATTTTGCCTCGCACTTCTTGAGCTACACCGCTTTTGCATGTGGGCCGGCCCCCTTCATGAAGGGCGCTATCGAGGCATTGAAGGCGTTGGATTTTCCGCGTGAGCGTAGGCACCAGGAGAAGTTCGTCTCTCTGGGTGGCAATCCATTTGGTGACGTTGAGGAGATGCAGGCGGCCCAAGCGACCATCAAGGAGGCCGACGACCACGATGAGGAAGATGACGCCAAGTCGACGGTTGAGGGCCCAATCAGCGTAGAAGTTGAGTTGGATGGACAAACCCACATCTTCGACGACTGGGATGGCAAGAAGTTGCTCTTGGAGTTTTTCGAGGAGAAGGGTCTTGAGGCTCCCTACAGTTGCCGCGAGGGCAACTGCTCGGCCTGTGCCTGTGTTGTGACCGAGGGCGAGGTGACCATGGACCACAACGAGGTGCTGGATGCCGACGACCTGGCTGATGGGATCAGGTTGGTGTGCCAGGCGCGGGCCGCAAGCCAGACGTTGAAGATCTCCTACAACGGCTGATCCCAAAGTTACACATCTGTAGTTTGCCCTAACCGGTTGCGGGCTTGTTGTGTTGCTGGTGTGATTGCCGGGAATCGTGTGACCAGTGATGACGAACGAGGGAGTCTCCTGATGCGCAAGACCTGGCTTGGTGGTCTCGTGGCGAGTGCAACTACGGCCTTGGTGATCGGCGTACTCGCACCGACACCTGCCAACGCAGCAGGTGATCCAAGTGCTCCACCTGTTTCGCTGTTTACACTCAATGTCGCCTTCCCGCTCAGCACCTCTCGCGCCATGGCAGATGTCAAGAAGGTCTTGCCGATGGGGCAGATTGGTGGATTCCAGGAGTTTTCCCAAGGCCCTGATCGTGATGCTCTGGCGAGCCTCTTGCGGTCACGGGGGTGGTCCTATTACATGCCTTCAGGTCGATCGGGGTCAGACCCGATTGCTTGGGACAGTCGTCGGTTCAGTTTGGTGCCAGGGTCAGCACGCTCCGTCTTGGCCTATGACACGGTGAAGCGTGATCGGGTTGTTCCGACCAGTACCCCGGTCGCGCAGGTGCTCGATCCAGCAACAGGTTTGCCCGTGCTTGATCCAGTCAGTGGTCTGCCCACCTGCGCAGATGGGCGACCGTGGAATACCGCCACGAATGCTTGTGACCCGATCCTGGGCACCAAGACCGTGACCGACGTAGTCTCACCGGCTCGCTATGTCAACTCCGTGCGCTTGACCGACCACCAGTCTGGAAGGGTGATCGGATTCATCAACAGCCACGCCATCGCGATGGGTTCCTTCGACGCACAATATGGTGGCAAGGATGACACCTACGACAAGGATCCATCCAAGCTCGATACCTACAACACCACCTATCTGCTGGAGCATTTCCGAGTTATTGCCGCTGAGATTGCCCAGATGAAGACGCATACGTCGAGCTTTGCGGTGACCGGTGATTTCAACGTGAATTTCATCGCTGACCAGCGTCGACGCCTCCCGGGATATCCGACCGCGATGTTTGGTGCGAGCATGAACTTCGACATGCCTGTTGCCCAGGCGGGCCGGTCTCTGCTCGATTATGTGATGACCTTGAAGGGCGGAGGACTCACCTTGACTTCAGCCACCTTGGTCAAAGGGCTCAACTCCGATCATCCTGCAGTCGTCGCTAGGTACGGCGGAGGTGCGCGGGCCATGTTTGCGCCGGGCACCCTCCGGAATACTCCGAAATCTAGGGCCATTGCGGCACGGCGCATGGTGTTGGACCGGATCTTGATTGCCATCTCAGGAGCCTCCCCAGGCACCAGCGTCCGGATCCAGACCCGACGCCTCAACAATCGCGAGATCAAGTCGGCGCTGCGAGTTGCGCGGGCCCGTGGTGTTCATGTGTCGATCAAGGTGAAGCGCCGTACACGGACCACCTTGGTCCTGGTTGGTCGCACTTCGGGTTATGACAACGTCAGTTTGCGGACCGGCACGCCATTGGTCCGCAAGATGCCGCGGATGCGAAGTGCCCTGTCCGTCTCGAGTGACCCCACGACATATGCCGCATCCAATCGGCTATTCCAAGCACGTCGTTGATCTGCAGAGAAGTCTGCTGGCTTCACCAGCCGCGAGCACTCCACTCGTCCAAGTGGGGGCGCTCTGACCCCAAGATCGAGTCATTGCCGTGGCCCGGATAGAAGCGGGTCTCATCGGGTAGCCGAGCGAAGATCTTGTTCTTGACTTCGCCCAGAAGTTGTTTGAAGGCATCTTGATCTCCGAAGGTGCTCCCAACACCACCGGGGAACAGGCTGTCACCGGTCCAAAGATGTGGGGTGCCGTTCGGGTCGTCGTACAGCAGGGCGATCGACCCGGGTGTGTGCCCGGCAATAGCAATGACCTCGAGTCGAATCTCACCGAAGTCGACGACATCGCCGTCAACCACGCGTGAGTCGACGGGCACTCCTGTTTGTTCGGTGATCGCGTCTGCATCGGGCGTGCCAGCAACCACCAGCGCTCCAGTGGCCGACACAACAGCTTGGAGCGCCCGGTGGTGGTCCCAGTGCTGGTGCGTGGTGATCACTTTTGTGAGCCCGCCCGCACCGACCAGAGACATGATCTGGTCAGGCTCTGCAGCCGCGTCGATCAGGACTTGCTCACCCGTGGCTCGACATTGCAGCAAATAGCAATTGTTGGACATCTCAGGGTCTACGGCCAACTTGGTCATGATCAGCCCAGACAACTCCATGACGTCGGGTGGGCCTCCGGGATGGACTTGACCGGTGTAGGGCGCGCTGTCGCCGATGCTCTTCGCCATGCGCTGATCCTAGGTCGAAATGCCCACGACTTGCGCATCGTGAGAGTGTTTACTCGCCGTGGAAGCGAGTGAGAACAGACGATGAACGACCAATTGGTGATCAGGGGCGCGCGCGAGCACAACCTCAAGGATGTATCCCTGGATTTGCCTCGCGATGCCCTGATTGTGTTTACAGGCCTGTCGGGCTCCGGCAAGTCGAGCCTGGCCTTTGACACGATCTTTGCCGAGGGACAACGACGATATGTGGAGTCGCTCTCGGCCTATGCGCGTCAGTTCTTGGGTCAGATGGACAAGCCAGACGTTGACTTCATTGAGGGGCTCAGCCCGGCAGTTTCGATCGATCAGAAGTCCACATCGAAGAATCCTCGTTCGACGGTCGGCACGATCACCGAGGTCTATGACTACCTGAGACTCCTGTACGCCCGAGCTGGCCGCCCTCATTGCCCTGAATGCGGAGCCCCGATCGCGCGCCAAACGGCGCAGCAGATCGTCGATCGGATTCTTCACCTCGAAGAGGGCACTCGCTTCCAGCTACTCGCCCCCGTCATTCGTGGACGCAAGGGGGAGTACGTCGAGTTGTTCCGGACCCTGCAACAGCAAGGGTTCAGTCGCGCCCGGGTGGACGGCCGAAATGTGTTGCTTTCCGAGCCGCCCGCCTTGGACAAACAGAAGAAGCACACCATCGAGGTGGTGGTTGATCGACTCGCGGTCAAGAGCTCAGCGAAGCGGCGCCTGACTGATTCGGTGGAGACCGCGCTGGGCCTGTCTGGTGGCTTGGTGCTGATTGATCTCGTGGACAAAGATGACTCGGACTCCACTCGTGAGATGCGCTTCAGCGAGAAGATGGCCTGCCCGAATGAGCATGACATCGACACCGATGATCTTGAGCCCAGATCTTTCTCGTTCAACTCACCCTATGGTGCCTGTGAGACCTGTCATGGCTTGGGCACGCGCATGGAAGTTGACCCCGAGCTTGTCGTCGTTGATCCAAGCGCCACCCTGAGAGAGGGCGCGATTGGCCCATGGTCTGGAGCCCATGTGCGCCGCTACTTCGAGCAACTTCTGCAGTCCCTAGGCGAAGAACTTGGCTTCGACTTGGATACGCCGTGGGAGGACCTGCCTGCTAAGGCCCGCAAGTCGATCATGAGTGGTCACGAGACCAAGGTGCACGTGGTCACCCGGAGCCGATACGGCCGCCGTCGCGAGTACGACGCGCAGTTCGAAGGAGTCCGTGCCTATATCGAGCGTCGTCATGGTGAAGCAGACTCCGATTGGACTCGTGAGCGTTACGAAGGCTTCATGAGGGAGGTGCCGTGCCGGGCCTGTTCGGGGAGTCGTTTGAAGCCGGTCTCTATCTCAGTGACCCTGGGCGAACGAGACAGTGGTGGGCTGAATATTGCCGAGTTGTGTGCCTTGCCGATCGCCGAAACCGCTGACTATCTCAATGAACTTGAGTTGTCTGACCGAGAGAGGCAGATAGCCGAACGGGTCTTGAAGGAAATCCAGGAACGACTCCGCTTCCTGTTGGATGTGGGGCTCGACTATCTGTCCTTGGATCGACCCTCAGCAACACTCTCGGGTGGGGAGGCTCAACGGATTCGACTGGCCACCCAGATCGGGGCAGGGCTGGTGGGGGTGCTCTACGTGCTGGATGAGCCTTCCATCGGGCTGCACCAACGTGACAATCAACGACTCATCGAGACCCTGGTGCGCCTGAAGGACCTGGGCAACACCTTGATCGTGGTCGAGCATGATGAGGACACCATCCGAACTGCTGACTGGGTGGTGGACATTGGGCCAGGTGCGGGCGAACACGGCGGCCAGGTTGTGCATTCAGGCACTGTCGAAGAGCTCATCTCCCGCACGGATTCGGAGACGGGCAACTATCTGTCGGGACGCAAGGCCATCGAGGTCCCGGAAGTCAGACGCGAGCCGGTCAAGGGCAGGGCCTTGAAGGTTGTTGGGGCCAAGGAGAACAACCTGCGCAATATCGATGTCTCCTTCCCGCTCGGGTGTTTCGTCGCGATCACTGGCGTCTCAGGATCAGGCAAGTCGAGTTTGGTCAATGACATCCTCTACAACGCGTTGGCAAAGCAGATCTACAACTCCCGCACCGTGCCTGGCCGGCACCGTCGGATCGAGGGGATCGACGAGATCGACAAGGTGATCCATGTCGATCAATCACCAATCGGTCGCACTCCACGGTCGAATCCCGCCACGTACACCGGGGTCTTCGATCATGTGCGCAAGCTCTTCGCGTCCACTCCCGAGGCGAAAATGCGCGGCTATCTTCAAGGAAGGTTCTCCTTCAACGTCAAGGGTGGGCGTTGTGAGGCGTGTTCGGGTGATGGCACCTTGAAGATCGAGATGAACTTCCTGCCCGATGTTTATGTGCCCTGTGAGGTCTGTCATGGGGCTCGCTACAACCGCGAGACCCTGGAGGTCCATTACAAGGGCAAGACCATCGCTGACGTGCTCGACATGTCCATTGAAGAGGCCGAAGACTTCTTCGCGGCCATCCCAGCGATTGCCCGGCACATGAAGACCTTGCGGCAGGTCGGCTTGGGTTATGTGCGTCTGGGGCAGCCAGCTACCACCCTCTCCGGGGGAGAGGCCCAACGAGTCAAGCTGGCTGCAGAGTTGCAGAAGCGCTCCACTGGCCGCACCGTCTATGTGCTTGATGAGCCGACCACAGGGCTGCACTTCGAGGACACCCGGAAGTTGTTGGCGGTGTTGTCTTCATTGGTGGACAAGGGAAATACGGTCCTGGTGATCGAACACAACCTTGATGTGATCAAGACTGCGGATTGGTTGATCGACATGGGGCCATCTGGAGGCCATCGTGGCGGCACCGTGATCGCAGAAGGGCCGCCCGAGCACGTTGCCACGATCGAGGGGAGTTTCACGGGGCAGTATCTTCGGCCCCTGCTGGGCTAGAGTTCAGGCTCTGATCCATCTGCAAGATGAGCGAGGAGATCATCGTGTCAACAAGTGCCCACCATGATGGTGAGTCAATCGACTCGTGCCCGGATCGGCGTACGGCGTTGCAGATGACCTGCTTGGGTCTGGTGGCGATGCCCTTGGTGGTGGCTTGTGGGAGTACTGAGGTCAAGCCCTCGCCCACGGTCAGCAAGAGCACCGGGCAACCCATCGCCAAGACCACCGACATCCCGGAGGGCAGTGCCAAGATCATCCCTGCCGAAGGATTGGTGATCACCAACGATCCAGCAGGTAGCTTCCAGGCCTTCAGCTACCTGTGCACTCACCAAGGCTGTCCAGTCACCTCAGTTGATGGCGAGCAGATCAAATGCTCCTGCCATGGCAGCGCCTTTTCCACCGTGGATGGGAGTGTCATTCAGGGGCCGGCGACCAAACCTTTGGCCCAGATCGATCTGAGGGTCGAGGGCGACAACATCTTCAGAGCCTGAGAAGGCCCGATGACCAATCCGGCAAGCTATCGGCCAGAGCCGAAGAGCATCCCGACCGCGCCGGGCGTATATCGCTTTCGCGATCCGGGTGGCCGAGTGATCTACGTAGGCAAGGCCAAGGATCTGCGGGCCCGACTGGCGTCATATTTCCAAGACCTCACTGCTCTGCACCAACGCACCGCCACCATGGTCACCACGGCGGCCTCGGTCGAGTGGACGGTCGTAGAAACAGAGGTCGAGGCTCTTCAACTCGAGTATTCATGGATCAAGGAGTTTGAGCCCAGATTCAATATCAAGTACAGGGATGACAAGTCCTATCCATGGTTGGCGATCACCTTCAATGAGGAATACCCACGTGTGATGGTGGGGCGCGGTGCCAAGCGCAAGGGAGTCAAATACTTCGGTCCGTATTCACATGCTTGGGCAATCCGCGAGACCGTCGACCTCTTGCTTCGAGTCTTTCCGATGCGATCGTGCAGCAGTGGGGTGTTCAAACGCTCGGCCCAGATCGGCAGACCTTGTCTGCTGGGCTATATCGACAAGTGCGCGGCTCCATGTGTGGGTAGGGTTTCGGCGCAAGAGCACCTCGTGATTGCCCAGGACTTCGCTGATTTCATGGGTGGACGCACCGATCGCTTCATGAAACAGATCGAGAAGCGGATGTACGGCGCATCCCAGATGCAGGACTACGAGCTGGCGGCTCGGCTGAGAGATGACCTCGCGGCGCTGTCAAAGGCACTGGAGAAGCAGGCCGTCGTGTTCGGTGACGCCACGGATGCTGATGTCATTGCCCTGGCCGAAGACCCCTTGGAGGTTGCGGTCCAGGTCTTCCATGTCAGAGCAGGCAGGATCAAGGGGCAGCGTGGCTGGGTGGCTGACCGAGTTGCAGATGTGGATTCCAGTGGCCTCGTGGCCGACTTCTTGTTGCAGTTGTACGCCGAGGCCGACGCCGACTCGGTGCCCCGGGAGATCCTCGTGCCGCATCTACCCGACGATGTGGGCACCTTCGAGTCGTTGCTCAGCGAGCTCCGCGGCGCCAAGACAAAGATCAGGGTGCCCAAGCGCGGTGACAAGAAGGATCTTGCCCTGACCGTCGCACGCAATGCCGCGGAGTCGTTGGCGATCCACAAGACCAAGCGAGCCAGCGACCTGACCACCCGTAATCGTGCGCTTGAAGAGATCCAACAAGGGCTCGGCCTCGTCGAGGTGCCACTTCGGATTGAGTGCTACGACATCTCAAATCTCCAAGGCACCGAGATGGTCGGCTCGATGGTTGTCTTTGAAGATGGGCTTGCTCGCAAGAGCGAATACCGCAGATTTGTGATCCGCAATGTCGATGGACAAAATGACGTGGCATCAATGCATGAAGTGATCACTCGGCGCTTCAGACGTCTCCTTGATGAGCGCAGAGCGGCTCCGGATGTCGTTGGAGGGCAGATCGGCCATGGCGATGAAGGTCCATTGCTGGTTGACCCGGAGACAGGGAAGGCTCGCAAGTTCTCATACTTGCCCGGATTGGTGATCGTTGACGGAGGGCCTCCACAAGTGGCTGCCGCCAGAAAAGCACTCGATGACCTGGGTATGGATGACGTCGCAGTTTGTGGTTTGGCCAAGCGTTTGGAGGAGGTCTGGTTGCCGTCTCAGGTCGACCCGGTGATCTTGCCTCGATCCAGCGAAGGCCTCTACCTGATGCAAAGGGTGCGCGATGAGGCACACCGATTCGCAATCACTCACCATCGTTCACGACGATCCAAGTCCATGGTGGAGAGCCTCCTTGATGATGTGCCGGGTCTGGGCGAAGTACGGCGCAAGGCGCTGCTCAAGCATTTCGGTTCCCTTCGCAAGTTGAAGGCGGCAAGCTATGAGGAGATTGCGGAAGTGCCGGGCATCGGCGCGCAGACGGCCAGAGCCATTGTCGCTGCCGTCACAGCAGCCGAGCCGACCGTTTCAGTCAACACCGCTACAGGAGAGGTCACCGGACAGTAATGAGTCAAGACAGTCAGTTGGTAGTGGTTACTGGCATGACGGGCGCCGGTCGCAGCACTGCAGCCAAGGAGTTGGAAGATCTCGGCTTCTACGTGATGGACAATCTGCCACCCGATCTCCTCAAGGAAGCAGTGACCGTCCTTGACCAACGCTTTGGTCATGCCCAGCCGATCGCTGCAGTGATTGACGTCCGTGCCGGCCACATCTCAGAGAAGCTTCTTGAAGTCTTGGGGGTGGGCTTTCCCGGTCGGCGAGTCACCGTGCTTTTCCTGGAAGCAGACGACGATGTGTTGGTCCGCCGCCAGGACGCTGCGAGACGCCCCCATCCCTTGCAGGGCTCGGGCAGGCTCGCCGATGGGATTCAGGCCGAGCGTTTGGCAATGGAGTCCGTGCGCGCAGAATCCGGCCTACTGATTGACACAACCGAGTTGAATCCACATCAACTCAAGGCCAAGGTTGCAGAGGCCTTTGGCAGTCCAGACTCAACGAACTTGCGGATCACCGTGCTCAGCTTCGGCTTCAAGTACGGCGCGCCAATCGATGCGGACATGATCGCTGACATGCGCTTCTTGCCAAATCCCTTCTGGCATCCGGCCTTGCGAGACAAGACCGGGCGACAGCCAGAAGTGGCTGACTTCGTCAAATCGCAGCCTGGTGCAGAGGAGTTCTTGACGACCTATCTGTCCCTGCTGGAGACGGTGAGTGCTGGCTATCTGCGAGAAGGCAAGCGGTTTTTGACACTCGGCATCGGCTGCACGGGTGGCAAACACCGCAGCGTGGCCATGACCGAAGAGATCGCCAGCAGACTCCGTCGTACGGGTGCCGACGTGGTGGCAGAGCACCGGGACCTCGGCCGTGAATGATCCAAACTCCCTGCGAACTGAGGCTGAGGTCTCGATGATCGGTCCGTTGGTCGTCGCCCTTGGCGGTGGGCACGGACTGGCCGCCTCTCTGGAGGCGTTGCGCCGGATCACTCAGCAACTCACTGCCGTTGTGACCGTAGCCGACAATGGCGGTTCTTCTGGGCGCTTGCGTGAGGAATTTGGCGTGCTACCGCCGGGTGATCTCCGGATGGCATTGGCCGCACTGTGTGGGGACGACCGCTGGGGGCAGACCTGGGCACGCGTCCTCCAACACCGCTTCCAATCATCTGGTGACCTCAACGGGCACAGCGTCGGCAATGTCTTGATCGTTGCGCTTTGGGAGTTGCTCCATGACCAAGTGGAGGGTCTTGACTGGATCGCCGACCTACTTGACGCCCGAGGCCGAGTGCTGCCCATGTCCAAGGAACCCTTGGAGATCACGGCCGTGATCGAGGAGTTGGGCTCACTTGACCGGTCACAACGGGTGAAGGTGATCGGCCAGGCCGAGGTGGCCACAAGTGCCGGAAGAGTGTGCTCCGTTGCTCTCGAACCTGCCAACCCTTCTGCATGTGGTGAGGCCTTGGAAGCAGTGGCAGAGGCCGACTGGGTCGTGATGGGGCCTGGCTCGTGGTACACCAGCGTGATCCCGCATCTCTTGGTGCCGCAGTTGCGAGCCGCGCTGACCACCACCCCCGCCAACCTGATCCTGACCATGAACCTTGAGGCGCACACGGCCGAGACCAGGGGGTTCGACACGGTTGACCATCTACGGGTGATCAGGGAGTACGCCGCCGATCTGCAAATACACACGATCCTGGTGGATCCGACTGCCGTCGGCGACGAGACGCGTTTGATCGCCGAGGTTGCTGAGTTAGGGGCGAATTTGTTGGTTGCCGATGTGGCAAGCGCGTCCGCAGGGGTGCATGATCCAGAAAAGTTGGCACTTGCCTATACACAGATAATGGCATCCCCATAAGGTGTCCGGCATGGCATTGACGGCACAGGTGAAGGCTGAGTTGGCAAGTAGCAAGGTTTCCAGGACCTGTTGTCGCAAATCTGAGGTGTCAGCGATGTTGCGCTTCTCCGACTCGCTGCACTTGGTGAAGGGTGCCATTGTCGTGGAGGCCGATCTCGACACCGGGGCTGCGGCTAGGAGACTGCGCACCTTCATCAGTGATGTATATGGGGTGGATCCTGAAGTCGTGATGGTCAAGGGCAGCGGGTTGCGCAAGGCGGCGCGCTATGTCGTACGCGTCAACAAGGACGGTGAGTCCTTGGCCCGCCAAACGGGGCTCATCGATCAACGCAACCGGCCCGTTCGTGGACTCCCGCCCGCAGTGGTTGGCGGGGCGGAGTGTGATGCGGTAGCGGCTTGGCGTGGCGCCTTTCTCGCCCATGGATCCTTGACTGAGCCTGGTCGGTCTTCTTCGCTGGAGATCAGTTGCCCGGGCCCAGAAGCCGCGCTGGCTCTGGTTGGTGCGGCCCGCCGGCTGGGCATCCAGGCAAAGTCACGCGAAGTTCGCGGTGTTGATCGAGTCGTGATCCGTGACGGAGATGCCATCGGACAGATGCTCACCCGACTGGGTGCTCACGAGACCTTGCTGGCCTGGGAAGAGCGCCGCATGCGGCGTGAGGTCCGGGCCACGGCAAACCGATTGGCTAACTTCGACGATGCCAATCTACGCCGTTCAGCGCGCGCGGCGGTTGCAGCGGGCGCTCGTGTGCAACGAGCACTGGAAATCTTGGGCGAGGAAATCCCCGACCATCTCCGTCAGGCCGGCACCCTGCGGCTTGAGCACAAACAGGCCTCTCTAGAGGAATTGGGGCAACTCAGCGACCCGGTCTTGACCAAGGATGCGATTGCAGGCCGGATCCGACGTCTGTTGGCCATGGCGGATCGGCGTGCTGAAGAGTTGGGGATCCCCGACACCGAAGCATCGCTGACTCCAGAGATGCTTGCTGACGAATCCTGAGCAGGCACCGATTCGGTCTCCAGCGCGTCGGCAAGATAGGGTCTAGGCACAGACTCGTAGTCCCACTGAAAACCCAGGAGAGTGCCGTGACCGCACGCGTTGGCATCAATGGATTTGGCCGGATTGGCCGCAACTTCTTTCGCGCCGTGCAGGCAAGCGGAGCCGATATCGAGATCGTCGGAGTCAATGACCTGACCGACAATCAGACGCTGGCGACCCTGCTCAAGTACGACTCGGTCTTGGGTCGTCTTGACGGTGAAGTCACTTACACCGATGACGAGTTGGCAGTCAACGGCAAGGCGTTCAAGGCCTTCGCCGAGCGCGATCCCAGCGCCTTGAAGTGGGGCGACATCGGTGCGGACATCGTGATCGAGTCCACCGGCATCTTCACCGATGCCGAGAAGGCAAAGGCGCACATCGCAGGTGGCGCCAAGAAGGTGATCATTTCGGCTCCTGCCAAGAACGAAGACGTAACCATCGTGATGGGTGTCAATGACGGTGACTACGATCCCGCGAAGCACACCATCGTCTCCAATGCCTCCTGCACCACCAACTGCCTGGCACCAATGACCAAGCCGCTCAACGACGAGCTCGGTGTGGTCAAGGGTCTGATGACCACCATCCACGCCTACACCGGCGACCAGAATCTCCTCGATGCGCCGCACAGCGACTTGCGCCGAGCACGTTCGGCCGCGATCAATATCGTGCCGACCTCCACGGGTGCGGCCAAGGCCATCGCATTGGTGCTGCCTGAGTTGAAGGGCAAGCTCGACGGCTATGCCCTACGCGTGCCGACCCCGACCGGTTCGGCAACCGATCTGACCTTCGAGGCTTCCCGTGAAACGACCGTCGAAGAGGTCAATGCGATCATCAAGGCAGCTGCCGAAGGCCCGCTCAAGGGAGTGCTCGTCTACTCCGAGGATCCCATCGTCTCCACCGACATCGTCACCAACCCAGCCTCTTGCATCTTTGATGCGCCGTTGACCAAGGTGATTGGCAACCAGGTCAAGGTTGTGGGCTGGTATGACAATGAGTGGGGCTACTCAAACCGTTTGGTCGACCTGACCAAGCTCATGGGCGCATCTCTCTGACGAGATGGCTGACATCGCGAGCTTGGGGGATCTGCGTGGCAAGCGGGTCTTGGTCCGCTCTGACCTGAATGTCCCTCTAGATGGACTGACGATCACTGACGATGGTCGGATCAAGGCCAGCCTGCCGACCATCCAGGCACTTCGACAGGCCGGTGCCCGGGTAGTCGTGATGGCCCATCTGGGGCGCCCCAAGGGCGCTCCGGATCCGGCATTTTCCTTGAAGCCCGTGGCGAGTCGACTTGGTGAGTTGCTGGGCATTGACGTGGCCTTCGCCAGAGACACGGTTGGAGACTCAGCACGCACGGTCGTAGCTGGCCTCGACGACGGCCAGGTGGCGCTCTTGGAGAATGTGCGTTTCAACGCCGGCGAAACCAGCAAGGACGACCAAGAGCGAGGGAAGTTCGCGGACCAACTGGCCCAGTTGGGTGATGCCTTCGTCAGCGATGGCTTCGGCGTCGTGCATCGCAAGCAAGCCAGTGTGTATGACATTGCCACCCGGTTGCCAAGTGCGATGGGTCAACTCGTCGCAACGGAGATCGGCGTACTCAAACAGTTGACCGAAGACCCAGAGCGTCCCTATGTCGTGGTACTTGGTGGCTCAAAGGTCTCAGACAAGCTGGCAGTGATCGACAATCTCATTGAAAAGGCTGATCGACTACTGATTGGCGGCGGCATGGTCTTCACCTTCCTGGCAGCTCAAGGGTATTCAGTGGGCACGAGCCTGCTGGAGGCTGATCAGGTGCAGACCTGTCGGGACTACCTTGCCAGGGCTCAGGACAAGGGTGTGGAATTGCTCCTGCCCACTGACATCACGGTCGCGCCGGAGTTCAATGCCGACGCTCCGGCAAGTGTCGTGGCTGCATCACGAATCCCAGCCGACCAGATGGGGCTGGACATCGGGCCGGATTCGGCTCTGGCCTTTGCTGAGGCAATCAGATCTGCGAAGACGGTCTTTTGGAATGGCCCGATGGGAGTTTTTGAGTTCCCCAGTTTCGCTGCCGGCACCAAGCAGGTCGCCCAAGCTCTCACCGAGGTGTCAGGGCTCTCGGTAGTGGGCGGGGGAGACTCAGCTGCTGCAGTGCGCCAGTTGGGATTTGCCGATGAGCAGTTCGGGCACATCTCCACTGGAGGCGGCGCCAGTTTGGAATACCTGGAGGGCAAGCGTCTGCCAGGCATCGACGTCCTCAGTTAGTTTGCGATTGAAGTCCAAAGGAGCATGACAGTGGCCAGCAACGAGCGCACGCCCTTGATGGCGGGCAACTGGAAGATGAACCTCAACCATCAAGAGGCCGTGGTCTTGGTCCAGAAGCTGGCTTGGGGACTCTCTGACAAGAAGCACGACTACTCAAAGGTGGAGGTCGTCGTTGCGCCTCCCTTCACCGATCTGCGCAGTGTGCAGACCATTGTTGATGGCGACCAGCTCCAGATCAGGTATGCAGCCCAAGATGTCTCGATCAACGATGACGGCGCCTTTACTGGTGAGATTTCCTCGTCAATGATCAGCAAGCTTGGGTGCAGCTATGTGATCGTGGGGCACTCCGAACGGCGTCAGTATCACGCCGAGAACGACGAGATCGTCAACAAGAAGGCACACAAGGCACTGGCTGCGGGCATGACTCCGATTGTCTGCGTAGGTGAAGGTCTTGATGTGCGCCAAGCCGGAGAACAAGTCGAGTACACCATCGATCAGGTGATGGGCTCCTTGGCGGGATTCACTCCCGACCAGATCGCTGGTTTGGTGATTGCCTACGAGCCCGTTTGGGCTATTGGTACTGGCGAAGTGGCTACACCTGAAGATGCTCAAGAAGTTTGTGGTGCCATCCGTGAGCGGATCAATGATGTGTCTGCGGAGGCTGGCGCCGGGGTGCGAATCCTCTACGGTGGGTCCGTCAAGGCCAGCAATGTCGCTGGCATCATGAAGCAGGTGGATGTCGATGGGTGCCTGGTCGGCGGCGCGAGTCTGCAGGCTGATGAGTTCGGTGGCATTTGTCGCTACTACGACATGCCAGTCCTGTGATCCCCACGTCTGCAATCAGTTAGGATTTGCCCGTGATAATCCTCTTTCAAGTGCTCCTGGTGATCACCAGTGTCCTCCTGATCGTGCTGGTCTTGTTGCACAAGGGCCGTGGTGGTGGGCTTTCCGACATGTTCGGTGGCGGCATGACCAGCGGTGTCGGTGGGTCATCGGTGGCCGAGCGCAATCTCGACCGGATCACGGTCGGGATCGGGCTGATCTGGTTTGCCAGCATCGTCGGCTTGGGCTTGTTGTTGAAGGCCGGTAGCTGAACAAATCGGCCGCTTGGCCATTTTCCTTTCCCTGTCGATTGAACTTTGAGGAGTACGTGTGGCCGGAGCAGGAAATGCCATTCGTGGCAGCCGGGTGGGTGCTGG
>JACJWW010000014.1 GCA_020636935.1 Nocardioidaceae bacterium | reverse complement strand
GGCGTGAAGCTCGCTTTGAAGGAAGACCTCATCCCCAAGGCTGCCGACAAGGTGGTCTTCTTGATCGCGCCGGTTTTGGTTGTGGTGCCTGCCTTCGTCACCTGGGCAGTGATCCCGTTCGGGCCAGAGGCCAAGATCCCGTTCACCGATATCACCACGCCTCTGCAGTTGACCGACATGCCGGTGGCGGTGCTCTTCGTGCTGGCGATTGCCTCGATCGGCATCTATGGCATCGTGCTCGGCGGCTGGTCGAGTGGCTCGACATATTCACTTCTCGGCGGTCTGCGATCCAGCGCCCAGATGATCTCTTACGAAGTGGCCATGGGGCTTTCATTCGTCGTGGTCTTCTTGTATGCCGGATCCATGTCGACTTCGGAGATCGTCGAAGCCCAGACCAAGGTCTGGTTCTTGTTCCCACTATTGCCTTCATTCATCATCTATGTGATCTCCATGGTCGGAGAAACCAACCGAGCACCATTTGACCTGCCAGAGGCCGAGGGCGAGTTGGTCGGCGGCTTCCACACGGAGTACTCCTCCTTGAAGTTCGCGCTCTTCTTCTTGGCCGAATATGTCAATATGGCCACGGTGAGCGCGATCGCGACCACGCTGTTTTTGGGTGGATGGCGTGCTCCGTTCGGCATTGGCACCATTTGGCCTGGAGCCAATGAGGGCTACTGGCCGGTGTTGTGGTTCTTCGGCAAGGTGATGGCCTTCATCTTCATGTTTGTCTGGCTGCGAGGCACCCTGCCGCGGTTGCGCTATGACCAGTTCATGCACTTCGGTTGGAAGGTGCTGATCCCGATCTCGATCGTGTGGTTGCTGGTGCTTGCCACCTATCGCGCAATCGAAAACACCGGTGGCATCAACCGCTCGGTCATCTACGTGATCATGGCCGTGCTGGTGATCTTGATCGTGGGACTGCTTTTGCTCGATAGCAAGGCTGAGCCCGAAAAGGTCGGTCCGATCGAAGATGAAGGCGAGTTTGATGCCTTCGCCGGTGGTTATCCGGTGCCTCCGATGCCGACCTTCTCAACCACCGGCAAGACCGGACGAGAGACCACGGCCCCCATGGCGAGCAGCAGCCAAGGCGGGGGCTCAGTCGAAGGCGAGGAGCGCTGATGCCCACTCTGAAAGAGTCGTTTTGGGATCCGATTGCGGGATTCGGGGTCACCTTCCGGACCATGTTCCGCAAGCCGGTCACCGAGCAGTATCCATTCGAAAAAGAACCCACTGCACCTCGCTTCCATGGACGCCACCAGCTCAACCGCTGGCCAGATGGTCTGGAGAAGTGCATTGGCTGCGAGTTGTGCGCGTGGGCCTGCCCAGCCGATGCGATCTATGTCGAGGCTGACTCAAATACCGACGCTAAGCGCTTCAGCCCCGGCGAGCGCTACGGTCGCGTCTACCAAATCAACTACCTGCGCTGCATCCTTTGTGGCCTGTGCGTCGAGGCCTGCCCGACCCGGGCGCTGACCATGACCAATGAATATGAGTTGGCAGACAACAACCGGGCCGACTTGATTTATGAGAAGTCCGACCTGTTGGCGCCACTCCTGCCCGGCATGGAGCAGCCTCCTCATCCGATGCGCTTGGGTGAGACCGACGGTGACTACTACCGCAATGCCACTGGAGCGGTCGACGATTCGACCGCCAGCGAACAAGGGGGCAACCAGCAGTGACTGCCTTTTGGATCTTGGCGCCAATCATGGTGCTCAGCGCATTAGGGCTGCTTTTCGTACGCAAAGCGGTGCACTGTGCCCTGCTGCTCGCCGTGGTGATGATTTCGCTGGCCATCTTGTATGCCGTGCAAGAGGCACCCTTCTTGTTTGCGGTGCAGATCATCGTCTACACCGGGGCGATCTTGATGCTCTTCTTGTTTGTGGTCATGCTGATCGGTGTGGATGCCAGCGACTCGATCGTCGAGACAATCCCTGGTCAACGCATCGGTGCCGCGGTCTTGGGTCTCGCCTTGGGCGCTCTGCTGGTGATCGGCGTACTCCAAGCCGGCATCGGCACAGCCGTGGGCCTGTCTGAAGCAAACGAGGGTGGCAATGTGCAGGCCATCGCGAAGGTGTTGTTCTCAGAAAATGTCTACGCCTTTGAGGTGACCTCGGCCCTGCTGATCACCGCAGCCCTGGGAGCCATGGTGTTGGCGCATCGAGAGCGCCTCTTCCCGAAGGTCACCCAAGCAGATCAGGCCAAGCAACGCATGCGCGATTACGCCGAAACCGGCAAGCATCCCGGCAACTTGCCGGCCCCGGGCACGTTTGCCAGGCACAACTCCGTTGAGACACCAGCACTCTTGCCGGATGGCACTGCGTCGTCGGCGTCAGTGTCGCGGGTGCTCTTGGCGCGTGGAGATGTCCGCAATGCTGAGGTGGCTGCGGCGGAGTTTGATGACCTCGTCCAGGCCCAACTCGAAGATGCCGATGAAGCACCCACAGGGTCGGCCTCGCAGTCGAAGGAGGATGTCTGATGACCACTCCATTCATCGCCCTATCGGCGATCTTGTTTTCGATCGGTGCGATTGGGGTGCTGATCCGCCGCAATGCCATCGTGGTGTTCATGTGCGTGGAGTTGATGCTCAACGCCACAAACTTGTCATTGATCACTTTTGCTCGCACCAATGGCAATCTCGAAGGTCAAGTCGCGGCCTTCTTCGTGATGGTCGTCGCCGCAGCTGAAGTTGTGGTCGGCCTGGCCATCATCATGACCATCTTCCGCACCCGACGCTCGGCTTCTGTCGATGACGCAAGCTTGCTGAAGTATTAGGGAGCCAAGGACAATCATGCTGAATTCGCTTTCCGTGCTCTCCAGCCAGAGCCCTGTGGTTGCACCCCAAGGTGCGGGGGACATGACCATCCCGTTGATCTTGGTGTTGGCCCTGCCAGCTGCAGGTGCGGCGATCCTGCTTCTTGGTGGGCGGCGTACTGACCGTTTTGGACATCTGGTCGGCACTGCAGCAGCCTTGGGTTCCTTCGTTTGTGCCCTGGTGCTCTTTTTCAATCTGTTGGGGCAGCCCGCTGACTCACGTGCGATCCAGGTCGACCTGTGGACTTGGTTCAGTGCCGGAAGGTGGCAAGTTGAGCTCGGTCTGCTCTATGACCAACTCTCCGCGCTCTTCTTGTTGTTGATCACCGGCGTCGGATCCCTGATCCATGTCTACTCGATCGGCTACATGGCCCACGATGATCGGCGTCGGCGCTTCTTCGCCTACCTGAACCTCTTCGTGGCGGCAATGCTGATGTTGGTGCTGGCCAGTGACTTCGTCGGCCTCTTCCTCGGCTGGGAAGGCGTCGGCTTGGCGTCGTACTTGCTGATTGGCTTCTGGCAACACAAGCCAACCGCTGCGGCCGCCCAGAAGAAGGCCTTCGTGATCAACAGGGTCGGCGACATTGGTCTCTCGCTTGGGATCAGCTTGATCTTGGCCACCTTCGGTACGACGTCATTTGCCCAGGTCTCTGAGCTGGCCCACGAAGCCAATACCGGTGTGCTCACCGCGATCGGGCTGCTCCTGCTGCTGGCCGCTTGTGGCAAATCGGCGCAGTTCCCCTTGCAGACCTGGTTGCTTGACGCCATGGAGGGCCCCACGCCGGTGTCAGCGCTGATCCACGCTGCCACCATGGTGACCGCAGGTGTCTACCTCATCGTCAGGTCCAACTTCATCTTCGATCTGGCTCCTGATGCTCGTTCAGCCGTGGTCGCCGTTGGCACGATCACCCTGCTGATGGGTGCTGCGATCGGTTGCGCCAAGGACGACATCAAGAAGGTGCTGGCCGGCTCGACCATGAGCCAGATCGGCTACATGATCATGGCCAGTGGCCTGGGCACTGTCGGCTATGCCTTCGCCATCTTCCACCTGCTCACCCACGGCTTCTTCAAGGCCAATATGTTCCTAGGGGCCGGCTCGGTGATGCATGGCACCAATGACGACGTCGACATGCGGCACTACGGTGCACTTCGCAAGGCAATGCCGGTCACCTTCTTGACCTTTGCGATGGGCTACTTAGCGATCATCGGCTTCCCGGGCTTCTCCGGTTTCTGGTCGAAGGACAAGATCATCGAGGCTGCCCTGGGTGAAAACCTCCTGGTCGGCATTTGCGCCATCATCGGCGCTGCAGTCACCGGCTTCTACATGACCCGCCTGATGCTGATGACCTTCTTCACCAAGCCGCGCTGGGAAGAAGACGTGCACCCGCACGAGTCGCCCAAGGTGATGACCGTGCCACTGATCGTGCTGGCAGCCTTGTCCGTGCTTGGCGGGCTGCTCCTGATCAACGACTGGATCGTGAAGTTCTTGGCACCGGTCGTAGGCGAAGTGCACGAGCATCACCCGCCGATCCCTGCGGTGGCAGTGTCGGTGATCGCCGTACTCGTGGTCGCCGTCGGGGTGGCGCTGGCGTGGTTCCTGGTAGGCAAGAAGGACGTGCCTCGTGAAGCCCCAGAAGACGTCTCACCATTCGTCACCTTGGCCCGCAACGAGTTCTTCGCCGATGCTTTCAACGACGAAGTGATTGCCCAACCTGGTCTCAAGATGATTAAGGGATTGCATGCCTTTGACGACGGAGTCGTCGACGGCGCGGTCATGGGTGGCGCCTCGGCCGTGGGTGGTCTCGCTGAAGTGTCGCGCAAACTGCAAAACGGCTTCGTTCGCTCTTATGCCCTTTCTCTGGTTGGAGGTGCAGTCCTAGTGCTGCTCGCCCTGTTGGTGGTGAACCTCTGATGAGTTTGCCGTGGCTAACAATCTTGTTCCTGCTGCCCTTGTTGGGTGGCCTCGTGGTCGCCATCCTGCCCAACCGGCAGGACGGCTCCGCGGAGACAGCCAAGCGTGCTGCACTGCTCGTCTCGTTGTTGACCCTCGTGCTCGCGATCGTGATCGCCGTACGCTTCCAGGCAGACGGCGGCTATCAGTTCACCGAAGAAACGATGTGGATCCGTCTCTTCGGTGCCCACTACGCGCTCGGAGTTGACGGCTTGGGGCTGAGCCTCGTCGTACTCACCGCGATCCTCACCCCTGTGGTCATCCTTGCCGGTTGGAATGACGGCGCCAACGGTCGCTTCGGCGAGCGAGCCTTTTTTGCCTGGCTGCTCATCCTCGAAGCGCTCTCGCTCGGCGTGTTCATGGCGACCGACGTGTTCTTGTTCTACGTCTTCTTCGAAGCCACCCTGATCCCGGTCTACTTCTTGGTCTCTGGCTTTGGCGGACCCGATCGGGTCAAGGCCGCCTTGAAGTTCTTGATCTACTCCTTGGCTGGCGGCCTCATCATGCTGGCGGGCGTGGTCGCTCTGTATTGGCAATCCGCCAAGATCACCGGCACTCCCACCTATTTGCTCAGTGACCTGGCCAATATCGACTTCGGTACTTCGGTGGGCCGCTGGATGTTTGTGGCCTTCTTCATCGCGTTTGCGATCAAGGCGCCAATGTTTCCAGTGCACACCTGGCTACCCGACACCACTGAGCAAGCCACCCCCGGCACCTCGGTGATGCTGGTCAGCGTGCTCGACAAGATCGGCACCTTCGGGATGATCCGTTTCTGCCTGGAGCTCTTCCCTGAGGCATCGCGTTGGGCCACGCCAGTGGTCGTCGTACTCGCGATCATCTCGATCTTGTACGGCGCGTTGATGGCGATCGGCTCGAAGGACATCATGCGACTGATCGCATATACGTCGGTGTCGCACTTCGGCTTCATTGTGATGGGCATCTTCGTGATGAACAGTCAAGGACTCTCTGGTGCCAACCTGTACATGTTCAACCACGGGCTTTCGACTGCGGCTTTGTTCCTGGTGGCGGGCTATCTGATCTCCAGGCGTGGCTCGGCTCTGATTGCCAGTTTTGGGGGAGTCGAAAAGGTAGCTCCAATCTTGGCTGGACTCTTCCTTGTCGCTGGTCTGTCTTCGCTGTCCCTGCCCGGCCTGGCGCCATTTGTCTCTGAAATGCTGGTGATCGCCGGGTCATTCGTCTGGTCGCCGTGGGCAGCAGCCTTTGCGATCCCAGCGATCGTGTTGGCAGCGATCTACATCTTGTGGATGTATCAACGAGTCATGACCGGTGAGCCCGGTGAGGGTGTGATCGGGATGCCCGATCTCAACATCAGGGAGATCGCCGCAGTGGCGCCGTTGTTCTTGTTGATCGTGGTGTTGGGATTCTTCCCCAAACCGTTGCAAGACGTCTTGAATCCTTCGGTTGACCACACGATGAGTGAGGTCCATCTCCAGGATCCACCGGCCAAGGTTGGCGGGGAGGAAGTCAAATGAACACCATTCCAACTCCCCAGATCGACTACTTCCAGGTCGCTCCGATGCTGATCGTGTTGGGGGCTGCGGTGATCGGCGTGCTCGCCGAGGCGATCTTGCCGCGTAGACAGCGCTATCTGGCTCAGGTGGCAATCTCGTTTGTGGGTCTGCTCAGCGCGCTGGTGATGGCCGTGTTCGTCTTCAAGCGTCTTGATCCCAACTCCTTGTCTCCCAAGCGTGGCCAAGTTGTGGCGATGGGTTCGCTGGCCATCGATGGACCGACCCTGTTCACCTGGGCACTGGTGTTGATCTTCGGTCTCTTGGCGTTGATGATCTTCGCGGAGCGTCACCTCGAAGGTGGTGTGCTCGCCTTTGCCGGTCAGGCTGCAGCCATGCCGGGCACCGAGGCCGAGCGTGAGGCATCGAGCCGAGGACTGGAGCACACCGAGGTCTTCCCACTGCTGTTGTTCGCAGTCGGCGGCATGATGATGTTTCCTGCCTCCACCGACATGTTGGCGCTCTTCGTGGCACTCGAGGTCTTCTCGCTGCCCCTCTACCTGCTTTGCGGTTTGGCACGGCGTCGTCGTTTGCTCAGCCAAGAGGCTGCGCTGAAGTACTTCCTGCTCGGGGCCTTTTCCTCCGCATTCTTCGTCTATGGCATTTCCTTGGTTTACGGCTTTGCCGGATCGATGTCTTATGCCGGGATTGCTCAGGCGGTCGCGGGTAGCAGTGACTCCAAGGTCTTGCTCTATGGCGGACTTGGGTTGATGGTGGCGGGCCTGTTGTTCAAGGTTGGTGCCGTGCCCTTCCACAACTGGACCCCAGACGTCTATCAGGGCGCGCCCACCGCTGTCACTGCCTTCATGGCTGCAGGCACCAAGGTAGCGGCCTTCGTGGCGCTGCTGCGCTTGATGTACGTCGCCTTCGGTGCCATCCACGTCAACTGGGCACCGATGATCTGGATCGTGGCGATCTTGACGATGGTCATCGGATCCGTGGTGGCTGTTGCCCAGACCGACGTGAAGCGTCTGCTGGCGTATTCCTCGGTCGCACACGCCGGCTTCATCCTTGTGGGACTGCTCGGCATCCGAGCCTTGGGTGAGGTTGGCCCTCAAGATGCAGACGGCGTGACCGCAGTGCTCTTCTATCTCACGACCTATGGCTTCATGACCTTGGCGGCCTTCACAATTGTGACCTTGGTCAGGGATGCCAACGGTGAGGCAACTTCGATGAAGCACTGGGCCGGCCTGGGGAAGAAGTCGCCGCTGCTTGCTGGTGTCTTTGCCTTCTTGTTGCTCGCCATGGCCGGACTCCCGCTGACCAGTGGATTCACTGGCAAGTGGGTTGTGTTCGCGGCGGCGATGTCAGCAGGAGCTTGGCCGCTGGTCGTGGTGGCTGTGCTGATCTCTGTTGTTGCCTTGGTCTTCTACATCCGTATCATCGTGGTCATGTTCTTCGCAGACAGCGAAGACAATGGCGTCAGTGTCGCGATTCCATCGCCGCTCACGTCGACGGTGATCATGATTGGCACGGCGGTGACCTTGGCACTTGGTTTGATCCCGGGGCCGCTGCTTGATCTCCTTAGTCGCGTGGGAGTGTTTATCCGGTGAGTTCACTTGCCTTGCCGGTCACCGACCCTGAGTTGGAGGCGCGACTAAGGGCTCGGATGGCTGTGGTCGAGGAGGCTCTGGACTCGCACGTCCGGAGCGAAGCAGCATTCGTGACCGAAGCCGCTCGTCACCTCATGCAGGCAGGGGGCAAGCGATTCCGCCCACTGCTGGTCTTGTTGGCGGCCGAGACGGGTGACCAGGCGGATTCTGACGACATCATCACTGCTGCATGCGTTGTTGAGCTGACCCACCTCGCTTCGCTCTACCACGACGACGTCATGGACGAAGCCGATTTGCGTCGAGGTGCTGCCTCAGCCAATGCCCGGTGGGACAACCATGTGGCCATCCTCACCGGCGACTTCTTGTTTTCCAAGTCGTCCGAGCTCACCGCGGGCCTAGGGCCTGGTGGAGTGCGGATCCAGGCGCAGACCTTCACCCGGCTTGTGGAGGGCCAGATCCTGGAGACCTTGGGGCCAGGGGAGGGTGATGACCCCTTGGAGCACTACTTGCGGGTGGTTGCGGGCAAGACCGGTTCGCTGATTGCAACCTCTGCTCAATATGGGGCCATCTACTCAGGAGCCACCTCCGATGTTGAGGCGGCCCTGACGGAGTACGGCGAGAAGGTCGGGGTGGCCTTCCAGCTCTCCGACGACATCCTCGACATAGCCAGCGAGTCGCACGAGTCAGGCAAGACTCCGGGCACAGATCTGCGTGAGGGCGTGCTGACCCTCCCCACCTTGATTGCCATGCGTTCCCAGGACCCCGCGGACCACCGACTCAAGACACTGTTGTCTCAAGACCTGAGTGACGATGACTTGCATGCCGAGACATTGGCACTAATTCGGCAGCACCCCGCGATGGACGAGGCTCGGCGCTATGTCAGTGGGTTGGCCAACGAGGCCAAGGAATTGCTCAAGGTGCTTCCGGATGGCCCTGTGCGAGCGGCATTGGACGCATTTGCCGACGTCGTTGCAACGCGATCCGCCTGATTCGCAAGCTCTATCCTCCTGGCCATCGAGGCCCAGCCGGCTACATTCTGATTCTTTACGTTCGTTAACGCCTCGTAAAGTGGACTGGACCAATTTGGGTCCACAAAAGGGGCATTATGTGACTTATAGCGAGCGATTCCGTTGGTGATGCAGACCAGAAACTGTGAATTCGCTCGTGGGATTTCCCATCTTTGTGGAGGTGCGAGAAAGTTGCATCCTCTCAGGGCGAAACTTCTATGAGTTGGGAGGCTCATCGAACATGACTGCAACACTTCCTGATCAAGACAACGCCATCTTCGAGCGCTTGCTGCGTGGCTCGGCCAAGCAATCCTATGACCCCGAGGTCGACGTCGACTGGGATGCGCCCCTGGTCGATGGCAAGTGGGGCATCACCCCGGAGCGGATCTCGATCTATGGCACCGAGCTGTGGGATTCGCTCACCTTGGAGCAGCAGATCACCCTGTCCAATCACGAGGCCGGCTCAATGGTCAGCGCAGCGGTTTGGTTCGAACTCATGTTGATGCAGGTGATGTTGCGTGACCTGTACGACGACGACATGAAGGGCGCGCACATGCACTACGCGCTCACCGAAGTTGCCGATGAGTGCCGCCACTCCACCATGTTTGGCAAGACCACCACGAAGCTGGATGTGCCTGCTTATGGCCCGGCCCCGAAGATCCACGCTGCCGGGCGTCTCTACGTCAAGCATGTCAAGGGCCCGGCTGCCTTCGCTGGCATCTTGGTTGTCGAAGAGATCCTCGATGTCTGGCAGCGCGAGATGATGAATGACGAGCGGGTCCAACCGCTGATGCGTCAGATCTCCCGTATCCATGTCATCGAAGAGGCTCGCCACATGTCATTTGCCCGCGAAGAGGTACGTCGCGGGATGCATGGGCTGTCACGTCGTCAACTCATGACTCAGCGGGCCATGGTCGCCCACGTGGTCACCTTGGTGACCAAGGCACTGGTCAACAGCCAGGTCTATGCCTCGGTCGGCATTGATCCCAAGGTCGGTCTCGCTGCTGCTCGCAGCAATCCCAACTACCAACAGACCCTCAATGAGTGGGGCGCAAAGTCGGTGGCCTTCATTCGTGAGGTCGGCCTGTTGGGCAAGCGCAACGAGAAGGTCTGGCGCGGCGCCTTCCTGATCCCCTGATCGGGCAGAGCAGGTCAACTGGCCAGCAAACTCAAGACCAACCGAGATGGCAACGGGCCCAGGTCGGTGCGGCATTCCTCCTAATCGATGTCGACTGATCTGACGGCGTAGGCCCGTTGCCAACTCGGTTTTGTATTTGTCGGTGAGCAGACGCGCGCCGAATGCTCGTTGGCGCTACAGGGCGGCGCTCTGGGCCGCGTCGAGGAGCGTACGTCGGTGTTGTCGGATCGCCTCGAAGGTGAAGATCACCAATGCGATCCAGATCAGGGCAAAGCCCACCCAGCGCAGTGCAGACATCTGCTCTTGGAGCACCCAGACGCCGATCACGAACTGAATGACTGGCCCTAGATATTGCAAGATCCCCAAAGAGGTCAAGCTGAGTCGTGTGGCTGCAGCTCCAAAGAGCAAGAGCGGCACCGCGGTGACTACGCCAGTGGAAACCAGCAGTAGAGCGTGTTGGATGCCTTGGTCAAAGAAGGTGTTCTTTGCGCCCGGGGACAAGAACTGCAAATAGATGATGGCCAGTGGCGCGATGCTGAGAGTCTCGAAGGTCAAGCTCACCACGGCGCCCATGTCGGCCTTCTTCTTGGCATAGCCATAACAGGCAAATGAGAATGCCAAGGTGAGCGCGATCCAGGGAGGATGTCCATAGTCAACTGTCATGATGCCCACTGCGACCGTCGCGATCGCCATGGCCAACCACTGCGCACGCCTCAGGCTCTCACCCAGCACCAGGATCCCAAGGAGCACTGTCACCAAAGGGTTTATGAAATAGCCAAGGGAGGCCTCGACCACGCGATCCGTGGTGACGGCATAGATGTACATCCCCCAGTTGACCGTGATCACAACTGCGGCCAGCAGCAAGTAGTTGCGGGCCGTGGAATTTTTCAGGAGTTCCCTGAGTCTTTGACCAGGCCTTGTGATCAACAGTACGACGGTCATGCCGATGGCCGACCACAACACCCGATGGGCCAAAATCTCCAGTGGCGGGGTGTCGCGAAGCAGCCAGAAGAACAGCGGGAACAGCCCCCACAGGAGGTAGGCGCCGGTGCCGTAGATCAGGCCAGCCGATTGGCCTTTGGTGCTCGTGGCGGGATCTTCTAGACGATCGTCCACGTGTCAGCGCCGGTAACTAGGGCGGCAAGCTTCGTGGCGGGGTCTCCGAGATCCTTGGCAGCGTCTGCGACCTGTGCGCGAGCCTGGTCGTCGTAGGTCGGGCGTGGCACGTCGCGGAAGATGCCGATCGGCGACTGGTGTAGCACGCCAGCGTCGGTGAGGCGCGAGACCGCGAAGGCCAAGGTCGGATCGGGGTTGTGAGCATCGAAGACCACGATTTGGTCTTCACTCACTGCAGAGGTGTTGGCCACCTCGACACCACCGGTCTTCGAATGGATCACGCACTTGCTGCCGTCGACGCCGAAGGTGATCTTTTCGCCCTGTTGCAGCGGGATGATCGCATCAGCCTTGGTGTCGCTGTCCTTCAGTGACTCGAAGGCGCCGTCGTTGAAGATCGGGCAGTTCTGGTATATCTCGACCAACGCGGTACCACGATGAGCGGCGGCGGCAGCCAACACCGAAGTGAGATGCTTGCGGTCAGAGTCGATGGTGCGGGCCACAAAGCTCGCTTCAGCTCCCAACGCCAAGGACACCGGGTTGAATGGGTGGTCGACCGACCCCATGGGCGTTGACTTGGTGATCTTGCCTGCCTCTGAAGTGGGGGAGTACTGCCCCTTGGTCAGGCCGTAGATCCGGTTGTTGAAGAGCAAGATCTTCAAGTTGATATTGCGCCGCATGGCGTGGATCAGGTGGTTGCCTCCGATGGAGAGGGCGTCACCGTCGCCGGTCACGACCCACACCGACAGGTCTTCACGCGCGGTTGCCAAACCGGTTGCAATCGCCGGGGCCCGTCCATGGATCGAGTGCATCCCGTAGGTGTCGAGGTAATAGGGGAAGCGTGAAGAGCACCCGATACCGGACACGAAGACGATGTTCTCGCGGCGCAGGCCCAGATCAGGCAGGAACGACTGCACAGCCTTGAGCACGGCATAGTCTCCACAGCCAGGGCACCAACGCACCTCTTGGTCGGATGAAAACTCCTTGGCCGTCTGCTTGCCTTCTGCGGCGGGCACTCCCTTGGTGCCGGCGAAGTTGGTGGGCATGGGCAGATCGACACTCATCGGGCTAGCTCCGTGTTGTTGGCGGACGAGACGTCCGTGGACGAGATCAAGTTGTTGATTGCGTCAGCGAGCTCAGCAGCCTTAAGAGGCATGCCGTTGACCTGGTTGTAGCCGACGACATCGACAAGATATTTCGCGCGTAGCAGCAGCGAGAGTTGGCCGAGATTCATCTCCGGCACCAGGACCTTTTCATAGCCCTTGATGATCTCCCCCAAGTCGTTGGGGAAGGGATTGAGATGACGCAGGTGCACCTGAGCCACGTCGTTGCCGGCTTTGCGCACGCGACGGCATGCGGCACCAATCGGGCCATAGGTGGAGCCCCAGCCCAGCACCAGGACCTTGGCCTGTCCGGATGGGTCATCGACCACCAGTGGCGGCAAGGAGTCGGCAACCCGGTCGACCTTCGCCTGGCGGGTGCGGACCATGAGTTCGTGGTTGCGGGGATCGTAGGAGATGTTGCCGTGACCATCGCCCTTCTCGAGGCCGCCGATGCGGTGCTCCAACCCCGCCGTACCCGGGACAGCCCATGGGCGAGCCAGGGTCTCCTCGTCGCGCGCGTAGGGCCAAAATGCCTCGGTGCCGTCGGGATTGGTGTGGTTGGGCTCGGTGGCGAAGTTGGCCTCGATCTTGGGGAGATCTTCCACGTCTGGGATCCGCCAAGGCTCAGAGCCATTGGCCAGATAGCCGTCAGACAGGAGCATCACCGGCGTGCGATAGGTGACCGCGATCCGGGTCGCCTCGATGGCAGCATCGAAGCAGTCGCCGGGAGACTGGGGAGCCACGATTGGCAGCGGGGCCTCGCCGTTGCGGCCGTACATCGCCTGCAACAGATCAGCCTGCTCGGTCTTGGTGGGCAGTCCTGTGGAGGGGCCACCGCGTTGTACGTCGATGACCACCAACGGAAGCTCAGTCATCACGGCCAGGCCGATCGCCTCTGACTTCAGGGCCACTCCTGGACCCGAGGTGGTGGTCACGCCGAGTGCGCCGCCGAATGACGCGCCGATCGCGGAGGCGACGCCGGCGATCTCGTCTTCGGCCTGGAAGGTGGTCACGCCGAAACCCTTGTGCTTGCTGAGCTCATGGAGGATGTCGGAGGCGGGCGTGATCGGATAGGTGCCGAGGAAGACCGGCAGATCTGACTGGACGCCGCTTGCCACCAAGCCGTAGGCCAAGGCGAGGTTGCCGCTGATATTGCGGTAGGTGCCAGGTGTCATCCGGGCAGGCTTGATCTCGTATTGCACGGCGAAGACCTCGGTGGTCTCGCCGAAATTCCAGCCGGACTTGAAGGCCTTCACATTGGCATCGCGGATGTCAGGCACCTTGGCGAAGCGCTTCTCCAGGAAGGCGATCGTGGTCTCGGTGGGTCGGCCGTACATCCAAGACAACAGGCCGAGGGCAAACATGTTCTTGGCGCGGGCGGCGTCTTTGCGGGAGAGACCAAACTCCTTGACCGCCTCGACGGTCATGCCGGTCAGGTCGAGCACATTGAGGGTGTAGTCACTTAGGGAGTCGTCCTCGAGTGGGTCGGCGTCGTAGCCGGCCTTTTGGAGGTTGCGGGTGGTGAAGTCGTGGCGGTCCACGATGATCGTGGAGCCCTTCTTCATGTCGGCCAAGTTGGCCTTCAGGGCCGCGGGATTCATCGCGACGAGCACGTCGGGTGAGTCGCCGGCGGTGAGGATGTCGTGGTCGGCGAAGTGCACCTGGAAGGACGAAACGCCCGGCAGGGTGCCCTGTGGAGCCCGGATCTCGGCTGGGAAGTTCGGGAAGGTCGACAAGTCATTGCCGAAAGCCGCAGATTGCTGGGTGAAGCGGTCCCCGGTCAACTGCATGCCATCACCGGAGTCGCCGGCGAAACGAATGATTACCCGATCGAGTTGTTTGACCTCTTTGGCCACTTGGAGTCCTTAGTCTTTGTCCGCTGCCGGTTGACCTGATCGCACTATTGGTTGACATACCGAAAGTACGAAATAACATCCTACGCCCAACTTGTGACGCAGACCATGTCGATGTCACAGCCTGGTCATTCTGGTCTAGCCAGACAACGAAACCGGCCTGCCCTTGGTTATCCGCCGCCCCCGAATTGCGTCATACGAACGGTGCATTCTGGAGCGTTGCGTCATACGAATGGTGGCCTCTCGCCCTAACGTCATACGAGTTGAGGGTTTGTGGCCACTTTTCGTACGACGTTGAGCAACTGGGCGCGGCGCCTAGCGGTAATTCGTAAATTGGACCGCGAAGTCGTAGTCCTGGCCCTTGACCAGAGCGATCACGGCCTGCAGGTCGTCGCGCTTCTTGCTGGAAACCCGCAACTCGTCGCCCTGGATCTGGGCCTTGACGCCCTTGGGGCCCTCGTCACGGATCAGTTTGGCGACCTTCTTGGCATCTTCGCTGCTGATGCCTTCCTTGAGGTTGATCGTGATCTTGGACTCCTTGCCAGACTGGCGAGGCTCTGAGGCATCGAGGATCTTCAGTGACTGCTGGCGCTTGATCAGTTTGTCCTTGAAGACATCGAGTACGGCGCTGGCGCGATCATCGGCGTTGGCGGAGATCTCAATCGCTTGATCGCCCGACCACTTGATCTCAGCCCCCGTGCCCTTGAAGTCGAAGCGCTGGGAGATCTCCCTCGCAGCTTGACTCAATGCGTTGTCGACCTCCTGGCGATCAATCTTGCTCACGATGTCGAAGGATGAGTCGGCCATGTTTACTGCCTCCAAGGTGCTGATTTCAGATGCGGGTCATTGCTGCGCTAACATCGGTGCGCTACTCGGCCCAGCCTATCGGGCCAGTCGCGTTGGCAGGTTGCCCGAGCGGCCAAAGGGAGCTGACTGTAAATCAGCCGTCACTGACTTCGCAGGTTCGAATCCTGCACCTGCCACGCAGCAGACGCCTTGCACCATCTCGGTGTGAGGCGTTTCCTGTCTGATCACCAGTGGAGGTTTGATGCGCGCGATCGTGGGGGATGACGGCTTGGGCCGTTGCCCTTGGGGAGCCAACGATCCGCTCTTGCGCGACTATCACGACACCGAGTGGGGGGTCCCTGTCGCAGGTGAGCAGGCGTACTTCGAAAGACTCAGCCTCGAGGCCTTTCAAGCAGGATTGTCCTGGCTGACGGTCTTGGCCAAACGGCCGAGATTGCGGCAGGTATTTCATGATTTCGTCGTCGACGAGGTCGACTCCATGTCCGATCACCAACTAGAGGCAGTCCTAGCAGATCCGGGAGTGATCCGCAATCGCGCGAAGGTCTTCGCGATCCGACACAATGCGAGGGCTGTCCTCCGCTTGCGTGACCACGGTGGACTGGTCGACTTGATCGAGGCGCACCGCCCCGCGGAGTCGCCGGCTCCCACAGACTCCGATGAGGTCGCCGCAACGACATTGGCTTCCACGGAGCTGAGCAAGTCGCTGAAGGCAGTGGGCTTCAAGTTCGTGGGGCCAACCACCTCTCAGGCATTGATCGAGGCGCTCGGCCTGATCGACCCGCATCTGATCGGGTGTCATCGCAGAGGATCGAGCCGGCGATGATCCTTGGCCTGGTCGCGATCTTGCTGTGCCAACTGGCCGGCGAGTTCGTCGTACGCCTGCTCGGGCTGCCCTTGCCCGGACCAGTCGTGGGGATGATGTTCATGCTGGCGATCTTGCTGATCCGTGGCGCTGATTCGAGGCGCGGACGAATCGCAACGGCCGCGGCCCCCCTACTCAAGCATCTGCAGTTGCTGTTCGTGCCGGCCGGTGTCGGGATCGTCGTACTACTGAGTGAGCTGCGTGACGACTGGCTCCCGATCAGCTTGGGGCTGTGGGGCTCCTGGCTGGTGGGTCTGCTCGTGACGGGCTGGGTCGTGACTGTCCTGATCAAGGTCTTCGAGGGCCGTCGAGGTGAGGGCTCATGAACTGGGCCGAATCTGTCGAGTGGTTGCGGACGTCTCCATTGCTGGGGATCACCGTCACCGTCGGCGCCTACGCGATCGGGCGTTGGCTGCATCGTCGTACTGGATCTCAACTGGCGCAGCCGGTGTTGGTCGCGATCATCTTGGTGGCGCTCTTCTTGTGGGTCTTTGATGTCGACTACGCCGACTATTTGATCGGCGGCGCCTATGTGGGCTTTTGGCTGGGGCCGGCCACAGTTGCCTTGGCGATCCCACTACATCGTGAGTGGGGGCACGTACGCCGACACGCGATCCCGGTTGGCGTCGGCATTGTCGTCGGCGCCTTTGTCAGCGTGGTGTCAGCGGTCTTGTTGGTGCAATGGTCTGGTGGGGACGAGTTGATCCAACGCTCGATGGCCCCCAAAGCAGCCACGACGCCGGTGTCGATAGCGTTGGCGCAGACGCTGCATGCGCAACCAGCTCTAACTGCTGTGGTCACGATCGTTGCCGGCATCACCGGCGCCGTTGCTGCCCCGGCAGTGCTGAGGCTGGCCAGGGTGCGTGATGAGGTGGCCCGAGGACTCGCGATTGGTGCTGCCTCGCACGGACTCGGCACGGCCCGTGCCTTGCAGGAGAGCCCGCGAGAGGGCGCCTTTGCTGCGCTGTCGATGGGTTTGTCGGCCCTGGCGACGAGTTTGATCGTGCCATGGCTGGTGCCGTTGCTGTTGCAGTGAGATGCTCAAAACATGAATGAAATCCCAAGCCTGGAGCTTCTGCCCGAAAACTGGGATCGCGCGCTCGCGATCGTGGCCCACCCCGACGACATGGAGTATGGCGCAGGCTCCGCAGTCGCGCGCTGGACCTCCCAGGGCAAGTCGGTGACCTATTGCATGGTGACCTCAGGTGAAGCCGGCATCGACGCGATGCATCCAGACGAGTGCGGTCCGCTGCGGGAGAAGGAGCAGCTCGAGGCCTGCGCCGAGGTTGGCGTCGATACCTGCGACTTCCTGCGACTGCCCGACGGCATCTTGGAGTACGGCGTGCCGCTGCGGCGAGCCTTGGCTGAAGTGGTGCGGCGACACCGCCCCGAGATCGTCTTGACCATTAATCACCATGAGACCTTCGGTGGCTCCAATCTCAATCAGGCCGATCACATCGCCGTGGGCAAAGCCGTGCTTGATGCAGTTCGTGATGCGGGTAACCGGTGGGTTTTCCCGGAGCAGCTCACAGATGGGCTCGAGCCTTGGGGTGGGGTGCGTGAGGTGTGGGTGTCAGGGTCACCAAAGGCCACCCACGGTGTGGACACCACCGACAGTTTTGCTGCCGGAGTGCGCTCACTCCAGGCCCATCGGGCCTATATCGACGGTTTGGGTTGGGAGGGCTGGGACCCTGAGGAGTTCTTGGAGGGCATCGCCCGGCCCGTAGGGGCCCGGATGGGCGCCAAATATGCGGTTGCCTTCGAGGTGTTCCCGATGGGCTGGGGTGACTGAGCGCCGCTAGACCGCGACAGGGCGTCGCGTGCCGGGTGTGGCGCACGCAGTTATGGTGACTTCATGCCTGTCCCCAAGCGACCTGCGACGCCTGCTCGCAAACATGTCCACGCCTTCACCGACGATGCGCTCGGCGATCATGATGCCGTAGGCCTGGTCGAGGAGATCAATGCTGGGCGAGTCTCACGAAGTGAGGTCGTCGATGCGGCCATCGCTCGGGTGGAGCAGGTAGACCCAATCCTGGCGGCTGTGGCTGCTGAGCGTTTCGAGTTGGCCCGTAAGGAGAGCATCGCCCCTACTTCGGGCTACTTCTCCGGCATCCCTGGCTTCGTCAAGGACAACAGCGATGTTGCCGGCCTGCCCAGTCAGCACGGATCCCGGGCGTTCACTTCAGCCCCGAAGGAGGCCGACGGCGACTATGCAGCGGCCTTCAAGGGGGCCGGGATCACAGTTTTGGGCAAGACTCGCCTGTCCGAATACGGCTTTTCGGCCAGTGCGGAGTTCATCGACGAAGAAGACGTCCACAACGCCTGGAGTACGGCGCACTCCAGCGGCGCCTCCTCGGCAGGGTCCGCCGTACTCGTCGCAGCGGGGGCAGTGCCGATCTCACACGCCAACGACGGTGGCGGCTCGATCCGGATCCCGGCTGCCTGCAACGGGCTGGTCGGCTTCAAGCCCAGTCGGGGCCGCACTCCGCAAGACAAGATGCTGCGTGAGATGCCGGTGCAGATCGTGTCAGATGGAGTCGTGACTCGCTCGGTGCGAGACACGGCTGCCTATTTGCGTGAGATCGAGAGGCGCTATCGGCGGCACCGGTTGGCGCCGATCGGTGATGTGACTGGGCCGAGCAAGAAGCGCTTGCGGATCGGCTTGCTGACCGATTCGATCGAGCGTGACAGCGATCAGGAGATCCGTGATGCCGTGCGCAGCACCGGCCACCTGCTGGAGAGCATGGGGCACACGGTCGAAGAGGTGGTGCCCTTCGTGCCCGGCACCTTCCAAGAAGACTTCTTGACCTATTGGGCGCTGATGGCATTGGCGATTGAGGTCAATGGCAAGCGGTCGATGGGGGCACCCTTCGACAAGACTCAAGACAGCAACTTGACTCGTGGCTTGGCCAAGAGGGCACAGAAGAACCTCGCCAAACTGCCCGTGGTGATTGCCCGGCTCAAGGCTTCACGCATTGGCAGCGCGCAGTTCTTCCGCCAATACGACGCAGTGCTCTCCCCGACCCTGGCTCACGTGACCCCTGAGTTGGGCTGGCTCGACCCCGCTCAGGACTACGAGACTGTGATCGAGAAGCTGATGGACTGGGTTGCCTTCACCCCCTTGGCCAATGCGACCGGTGACCCCGCGGTGTCATTGCCCTTGGCCACCGACAAACGAGGTCTGCCGATCGGCCTGATGTTGAGTGGTGGGCGCGGTGGCGAACGCACCCTGCTGGAGTTGTCATATGAGCTCGAAGAGGCCCTGCCCTTCCGCCGCATCCAGGACCAGATCTAGCGCCGGATTTCAGGATCGTCGGCTGGCTGTGTAAGCTACTCGTCGGCTCAACGGCCACTGTGTGGTTGCTCAAGATGGACTCATCCAACAGCAGCCCACGCCCCTTTAGCTCAGTCGGCAGAGCGTCTCCATGGTAAGGAGAAGGTCTACGGTTCGATTCCGTAAAGGGGCTCGGGGAATCTCCTCGTCAGTGCGGGTTCCCGCGGCGATGTGCGAGAGCCCAAGGGCGGGATAGCTCAGTTGGTTAGAGCGCACGACTCATAATCGTGAGGTCGCGGGATCGAGCCCCGCTCCCGCTACCAGACATAGATACGAAGTAGAGCAGGAAGAAGGCACGACAGTGGCCAGCAAGAGTTCAGATGTACGCCCCAAGATCACCTTGGCCTGCGTGGATTGCAAAGAGCGCAACTACATCACCAAGAAGAATCGCCGCAACGATCCAGATCGCATGGAGATGAACAAGTTCTGTCCTCGTTGTCGCAAGCACACAGCTCACCGCGAGACGCGCTGAGCTGTTGCCAACTTGCGGGCGGCCTCTGGATCATTGATCTGGAGGCCGTTTCGCTTGCCCGGTAATCTTCAGACCTGATGACTTCCTTCGCCGAGCTCACCACGACCCAGGTCGGGGGGCCGATCACCGACTTCGCCGAGGCCACCGATGAGGCGGAGTTGATCGCAGCCGTGCGCAGTGCCGACGCTGCCGGCATCCCACTTCTCGTGCTGGGTGATGGCAGCAATCTGATTGCCGCAGACGAGCCCTTCGAAGGTCGAGTCGTGGCCGTGCGCACGTCTGGGATGAAGGTTGATGCCGATGACTGCGAGTCAAACATGGCCATGTGCGGCGGAGTCTTGGCCGACATCGCGGCGGGCATGGTCTGGGATGACTTCGTCGCCAACGCCGTACGCCGTCAATGGGTCGGCATCGAAGCCTTGTCGGGCATCCCGGGCCGGGTTGGTGCTGCGCCCATCCAAAACATTGGTGCCTACGGCCAGGAGGTCGCCCAGACGATTGCTCGGGTGCGCACCTTCGACCGCGCCGACCAGCAAGTCCGCACTTTTGCCGCGGCAGATTGCGGCTTCGGCTATCGCAACAGCATCTTCAAGCGTGAGCGCGGTCGCTTCGTGGTCCTCAATGTCACCTTCCAGTTGAAGATGGGTGACCTCAGCGCCCCAATCGGCTACGACGAACTCGCGCGAAGCCTTGGGGTGGAGCCGGGGCAGCGCGCCGACTTGGGCGCCGTACGTGAAGCTGTGCTGGGCCTACGTCGGGCCAAGGGAATGGTCGTAGACCCTGCTGACCCCGACACATGGAGTACCGGCTCGTTCTTCGTCAACCCGGTCGTGGGTGCCGACATGGTGCCGGCGGGGGCTCGCTCCTGGCCCGTGGCTGGGGGGCAGGTGAAGCTGAGCGCTGCTTGGCTGATCGAGCAGGCTGGCTTCACCAAGGGCTATGGCTCGACTCACGCTCGCGTCTCGACGAAGCACACTCTCGCGCTCACCAACCAGGGGGGTGCCAGCGCTGCAGAGGTGATTGCTCTAGCCCAAGAGATCCGGGCTGGTGTGCAGAAGCGATTTGGGGTGCGCCTGGATAACGAGCCGTCCTTGGTCGGCTTGGAGTTGTGACTGAGGCCTGAGAGTTCGCCTGGATAGGCGAGCTCAGGTGTTGACCACTCCAAAGTACGCGCTCTGGCCAGCTATCCCCGCTAGGAGAACGAAGAAGACCACCGTGCCGACAATGGCCAAGGCCAATAGCACCGTGCCGATGATGCCAAGCACTTGGCCGATCCGGGCCTCGGTCTCGCCACGATATTGGCCATTGCTTGCCTTCACCGCATTGATCGCTTTGGTGCCAGAAATCCACGCGAAGGGGCTCGCGAAGATCGGCAAGAAGCAGACAAACGCGCCGGCCAACGCGATCACACCGATGATCAATGCAGTGTTGGCTTGGGGCAACACCGGCACCTGCACGGGTGAATAGCCCGGCGTGACGGCCGGAGGCACCTGGCCGTAGGGCTGCTGGGTGTACGGCGAAGCCGGCGGTGGCATGGGTGGCTGTCCGCCGGACGCTGCCATCGGGGCCGGAGGCGGGACGACTGGTGGCACGCTGCCGTAGGGCTGCTGAGACGTGGGATTCCATACTGGCGCCGATTGCTCATAGGCAGCAGTCGGCTCACTGCCCTGCTCTTGTGACTGCCAATAGCCAACTTCTTGGGTGGGTTCGTCTGCCCCTGCAGGGGTTGGACTGGGCTGGTCGGCTGGGTTGACGGGCTCGCCCGGATAGTTGGTCATGGCTCCATTATCCAGTAGGTCGGCCTGCGAAGAGAAGAGTGCCGACATCTGGATGTGTCCTGCTTCACACCGTCGGCTAGGGTTCGGGGTACTCCGTCACACGAGCCTCAAGGATTCAAAATGACCGAACAAATCACCGGTGGCACCACGATGGGGGCCAGCCGAGACACCGAGATCCAGTTCAACCTCGCCGACGCCTTTGAGGCCGTGGCTGCAGCAGTGCCTGATCGCACGGCCATCATCTTTGGTGACCAGCAACTCACCTACGCAGAGCTCGATGCCGAGGCCAACAAGTTGGCGCACTTCTTCGCCGACCTAGGTGTCGACAAGGGCGACCATGTGGCCCTGTACTTGATGAACAGCATGGAGCACCTGATCTCCATCGTCTCGTTGATCAAGATCGGTGCCCCCGCGGTCAACGTCAACTATCGCTACACCGGGCCGGAGTTGCACCACATCATGCATGACTCTGACTCGAAGGTCATTGTGGTCGAGTTGCCTGAGCATCAAGACTTGTTGGCCACGCTGGTCGATCAACTGCCTGAGCTCAAGGCATTGGTGGTCTTGGGAGATGCGACGAAGTCGCTCAAGGATGCCGCCCAGGCTGCAGGCGTCACCGTGCACAACTTCAATCAGTACTCCCAGTTCGGCGACCAAAACGACTTTGGTGAGCGCACCGGCGATGAGCACTTCATCATGTACACCGGAGGCACCACCGGCTATCCCAAGGGCGTCTTGTGGCGCCACCACGACTTCTTCATGAAGCCGCTCTCGGGCGGCAACCCGTACGGCGACGCCCGCCGCAATCTCGAAGAGCTCGGCAAGGGCGCGGCTGAGTTCCCCAGCATGGTGATGCTCAACGCCGCTCCACTCATGCACGGTGCGGCGTCGTTCTCGCTGTTCACGATGTTTTTCCTGGGTGCCACCTGGATCATGACTCGCCAGTTCGATGCCGAGGAGCTCGTGCGCCTGATCGACAAATACAAGGTGCAGGTCTTGGTGATCGTGGGTGATGGCATGGGCTCGCCGATCGCCGACAAGATGCATGAGCTCAAGGATGAGCTCGACTTCTCCTCTCTCTTCTCGGTATCCAGCGGCGGGGCGATCTTCTCCAATGCGGTGCGCGATCGGATGGCTGAGATCAAGGCAGACATCTACTTCCGTGACAACTTCGGCGCCTCAGAGTCGGGCAACGATGGCGAGTTCACCATCGACGAGCAGGGCACCTTGCGGATGCCCTCCAATGTCAACACCGGAGTCATGGGTGAAGACGGCAGTTTCCTGGAGCCGGGCTCGGAGGAGATCGGCATGATCGCCCGCATCGGCAATGTGCCTCTGGCCTATTACAAAGACCCCGAGAAGACCGAGCGCACCTTCGTGACCCTTGCCGATGGTCGCAGGGCCTCGCTCCTGGGTGACATGGGTCGGATCGAGGCTGACGGCAGCATCGTCTTCCTTGGTCGTGGCTCGGGTTGCATCAACACCAAGGGCGAGAAGGTCTTCCCCGAAGAGGTCGAGGCCGCGCTGAGAGCCCATCCTGACGTGACCGATGCGCTCGTGGTGGGTGTTGATGATGCTGGCTTTGGACAACGGGTCGCGGGCGTGATCTCCTTGCGCGCTGGGGCGGCGACTCCGACTCTGGAAGACATCCAGGCACACTGCCGCACCATGCTTGCTGGCTACAAACTGCCACGCTCCATCGACGTGGTTGATGAAGTACGCCGTACTCCCGCTGGCAAGGCCAACTACAAGTGGGCCAAGGAAGTCGCCAGCGGCTCCTGAGGGTCATCGGCCAGCCATTGGTCGATATCTTGCAGCCAGACGTCCTTGTCGGACTGGCTGGCCGTCGATCCGTGGACGGATGACTTGGCGAGCTCGGCCAACTGCGAGTCGGTGAGCTCGTGGGCGGCCCGCATGGTGGCGTACTGACTGGCCAGTCGGGCGCCGAAGAGCAGCGGGTCGTCTGACCCCAGCGCGACACTGACCCCTGCTTCCATGAGTTGGGGGAGCGGCACAGAACTGAGGTCGGAGTAGACCCCCAGCGAGACATTCGACACCGGGCACACCTCCAAGGTGATGCCCCTGCTCGCGATCTCGTCGAGTAGGGCTGGGTCTTCGCTCGCCCGGATGCCATGGCCGAGCCGGTTGGCGCCCAAAGACTCCAGGCAGGTCCGCACCGATTGCGCTCCGAGGAGTTCGCCTGCATGGGGCGCCAGCATCAGCCCGGCCCTGTCGGCGATGCGGAATGCCCCTGCGAACTCAAGAGTGTCGCCTCGGCGCTCGTCGTTGGAGAGCCCAAAACCGACCACTCCTCGTCCGGCGTATTGCGCAGCGAGACGTGCCAGTGCGCGAGCATCCAAGGGATGCCTCGTGCGATTGGCCGCGAGCGTGACCGCCATGTCTAGCCCCGTTGTCGCCGCGGCATCTGACACGGCATCCAGGACCAATTCGGTGAAGGCCGTTATGCCACCGAATTTGGCGGCATATCCGCTCGGATCGACCTGGATCTCGGTGCGGACCGCGCCATCGGCGCGGTCGTCCTGAGCTGCCTCCAGCACCAATCGGCGTACGTCGCCTTCGGTGCGCAACACTGACCGAGCGATGTCGTAGAGACGTTGGAAGCGGAACCAACCCTTTTCATCAGACGCAGACAGTTGCGGTGGCCAATCATCGACCAAGGCGTCTGGCAGATGGTGGCCATCGCGGGCAGCCAACTCGAGCAGAGTCTCGTGCCGCATCGACCCGGTGAAATGCAGGTGCAGATGGGCCTTTGGCAACGACCGGAGGTCCCGGCGCTGGGTCACCCTTGGGCCAACAACTTCTGCAGCCGACTGATGCCTTCCACAAGGTCTTCATCGCCAAGGGCATAGGAGAGTCGCACATAGCCTGGGGAGCCGAAGGCCTCACCGGGTACGACGGCCACCTCGGCCTTCTCCAAGAAGATCTCGGCGAGTTCGGCGCTGCTGGTCGCTACTGCCCCATCGATGTCTCGGCCCAGCAGGCCCTTAACCGACGGATAGCAATAGAAGGCCCCCTGTGGCACTGGGCAGACCACACCGTCGATCTCGTTGAGCATTGACACCATGGTCTTGCGGCGCCGATCGAAGGCGACCTTCATCTCATCAACCGCACTCAGGTCTCCCTCGACGGCAGCGATCGCGGCTCGTTGCGCGACATTGGCGACATTGGAGGTGGCGTGACTTTGGAAGTTGGTGGCGGCCTTGACCACATCAGGCGGGCCGATCAGCCAGCCCACTCGCCAACCGGTCATCGCATAGGTCTTGGCGACCCCGTTGACCACGATGCAGGTGTCTCGTAGGCCGGGGCACAGCACCGGAAGCGAGCCGGTGTCGACATCGTCGTAGAGCAGGTGCTCATAGATCTCATCGGTGATCACCCAGATGCCGTGCTCCTTCAGCCACGCCCCGATCTCCTTGATCTCCGCGGTGCTGTAGACCGAGCCGGTGGGGTTTGACGGTGAACAGAAGAGCAGGGCCTTGGTCTTCTCGGTGCGGGCTGCCTCGAGTTGGGCGACGGTGACTTTGTAGTCCTGGGTCTCATCAGCGAGCACCTCTACCGGGACGCCACCGGCCAACCGGATTGCCTCGGGATAGGTGGTCCAGTAGGGCGCGGGCAGGATCACTTCATCGCCCGGGTCGACGATGGTCATGAACGCGGCGTACACCGCATGCTTGCCGCCATTGGTGACGACCACCTGGCTGGCGTCGATCTCGAAGCCGCTGTCCCGCTTTGTCTTTGTCGCGATCGCCTGTTTCAGCTCTGGCAAACCGGCAGCGGGGGTGTAACGGTGGTTTTTGGGGTCGCTGCATGCTGCCACTGCAGCCGCAACCACATAGTCGGGTGTCGGGAAGTCGGGTTCGCCGGCGCCATAGCCGATCACCGGTCGCCCCTCGGCCTTGAGCGCCTTCGCCTTCGCGTCGACCTTCAAGGTGGCTGATTCGGCGATGCCTCCGATGAGTCGGGATACGCGTGGCTTGTCTTGGGATGCACTCATGAGGACTATCGTAATCAGGCGCACTTTGGTGGTTCAGTTCGACTTGTTGGCACCCGACTGCGTACACTCCTCATTTGGTGGATCGCGCCATGCTTTGTCATGCCCGGATCACCGAAGGGCACTAGCTCAACTGGCAGAGCATCGGTCTCCAAAACCGAAGGTTGGGGGTTCAAGTCCCTCGTGCCCTGCGAGAAATGTTGGATCGATTGGATTGGACGGTGATGTGGTCATGGCCGAAGGCACTACGACCAAGTCAGAGCGCACCAGCCCGCTGACCTTCTATCGGCAGGTCGTGGCGGAGTTGCGCAAAGTCGTCTGGCCGACCCAACAGGAGTTGGTCACCTACCTGATTGTCGTCCTCGTCTTCGTGCTGGTGCTCATCGCCTATGTTTCGTTGCTTGATCTGGGCTTGGGCAAACTGGTCTTCAAGATCTTCGGCTGACGTCAACGAGTGAGTTTTAGGGAGTAACAAGGAAGTGTCTGTGTCTGATCAAATCGATGAGCAGCCCATTGGCGACGACGTCGAGACCGCTGAGCCGGCCGAGGCTGTCGACCAGGACGAGGCTGTGATCGAGGGCGCCAGTGAAGCTGAAACGGTCGTCGAGACCGAAGAGGCCACTCCTGTAGACCCCCTGGAGGAGTTCCGTGAGGCACTCCGCGCCAAGCCAGGCGACTGGTTTGCGATCCACACCTATGCAGGCATGGAAAACCGAGTCAAACTGAACCTCGAAAACCGGGTCACCTCGCTCAACATGGAGGCCTATATCCACGAGATCGTGGTGCCCACCGAAGAGGTGGCCGAGATCAAGAATGGCCAGCGCAAGGTGCGCACCAAGCCATCACTGCCAGGCTATGTGTTGGTCCGGATGGATCTCGATGACGAGTCTTGGTCTGCTGTGCGGCATACGCCATCGGTCACCGGCTTTGTCGGCACCAGCCATGACCCAGTGCCACTCACTCTCGATGAAGTCGAGCGCATGCTTGCGCCCGCAGTGCAGGCCGAAGCAGCAGCAGCCGAGGCTGAGGCCGATGCAGCCAGTACGGCGAAGGGTGGGGCTGCCCCGAGCAAGTCGCGCCCGGCAGCCACGACCGACTTCAGCGTCGATGACTCCGTGATGGTCATCGATGGGCCTTTCGCCACGATGCATGCCACCATCACAGAGATCAATGTCGAGGGTCAGCGCGTCAAGGCTCTCGTAGAGATTTTCGGCCGGGAGACCCCGGTTGATCTGAGCTTCAACCAGATCCAAAAGGTCTAGGCGAAGCTCAAAACCAAGTGGCAGAGCCGGTCCGGCTCGTTTGACCACAACGCAACAACAAAGAAGGACGAAGGAATGCCTCCAAAGAAGAAGATTGCTGCCCTGGTCAAGGTGCAGTTGCAGGCTGGAGCAGCCACTCCAGCACCCCCCGTGGGCACGGCCCTGGGCCCCCACGGCGTCAACATCATGGATTTCTGCAAGGCCTACAACGCCCAGACGGAGTCCATGCGCGGCAATGTCGTGCCAGTCGAGATCACCATCTATGAAGATCGCACCTTCGACTTCATCACCAAGACGCCTCCTGCGGCTGAGCTGATCAAGAAGGCTGCCGGTGTGGCCAAGGGCTCCGGTGTGCCCCAGAAGGACAAGGTCGGCAAGCTCACCAAGGATCAAGTGCGCGAGATCGCCGAGACCAAGATGCCTGATCTCAATGCCAATGACATCGACGCGGCGATGAAGATCGTCGAAGGCACTGCCCGCTCCATGGGCGTTCTCACCGACTGATCCATCCCATCCAAGTGGCGGGGCTTGCATGGCCCAGACCACAACTTCAGCCTTAAGGAAGATTCACATGCAACGCAGCAAGACCTACCGTGCCGCCGCGGAGAAGTTCGACAAGGACGAACTCCATAGCCCGCTGGCCGCCATCAAGATCGCCAAGGACGGCTCGAAGAAGAAGTTCGACGAGACCGTTGACGTGTCGATGCGTTTGGGCGTTGACCCACGCAAGGCAGACCAACTCGTGCGGGGCACCGTCAACCTGCCCCACGGCACCGGTAAGACCGCACGCGTCTTGGTTTTTGCCAATGCCGAGAAGGCTGATGCAGCCCGCGAAGCAGGCGCTGACATCGTCGGTGGCGACGAGCTCATCGACAAGGTCAATGGTGGTTGGACCGACTTCGACGCAGTGGTGGCGACCCCAGACATGATGGGCAAGGTAGGCCGTCTGGGCCGGGTGCTCGGCCCGCGTGGCCTGATGCCCAATCCCAAGACCGGCACCGTGACCCCAGACGTTGCCAAGGCCGTGACTGACATCAAGGGTGGCAAGATCGAGTTCCGTGTTGATCGTCACGCCAACTTGCACTTCATCATCGGCAAGGCCTCTTTTGAGGGGGGCAAGCTGGCCGAAAACTACGCAGCGGCCCTCGAAGAGGTGCTCCGGTTGAAGCCAGCCAGCTCAAAGGGGCGCTACATCAAGAAGATCACGGTCTCAACGACCATGGGTCCTGGTATCCAGATCGATCCCAATCGCACTCGCAATGTCGCCTCGGACGACGACGCGTGAGTCTGATCTAGCCCAGATCCACCGAACTACCCGGCCGCTTGCCCCGGCCGGGTAGTTTCGTCTTTGCGCCTCAAATCACACCAGCAGACTCGGAGCACTCAGATGTCGACCATGACCGCCCGCCGTACGACGGCACTCACCCTGATCGTCTTGCTCGGCTGGGGCCTGGCTGGATGTGGTGACAAGGGGTCGACGGCCGGCGCCGAGCCGAAGGCGAGTTTGCAACCAAGCGCGAGTGCCTCCCCTGCAACCCAAGCAGCTTCGCCCAGCGTCACACCTCCCACCACAACGCCCACGGAGGTCGGATCCGCCGCCCCAACCGTGCCAGCGCCCACTCTCAACGCACAAACGATGCCCATGCGCCTAGCTGCGGCACTAGCTCGAGCTAAGAGCCTGCATTTTGAGATTCCTAAGGCGGCCTTCGGTGGCATGCAGGTGTCGTCTACTGGCGAGGCCACCCTCAGCAAAGACAACCCCAAGGCCGTCGTAAGCATCAATATGATGGGCCCCTGGAAGATGATCTATGTCGACGGCAAGACCTATGTGAAGCCTCCAATGCAGGCACCGAATAGCAAGTCCTGGATGCTGTTGCCAGACAATGAAATGGGCATGGGGCTCAGTGGGCCGCTGTCCTTCCTCAACCCAACGCAGTTGCTGGTCTCGTTGCAAACTCCGGGTGCTTTCAAGCGGATTGGTCCCGCAGTCATCGATGGGGTTCAGACAATGCAATACCAAGTCACGATGGACGCGGCCGCGATGAAGAATTGGCTGAAGATGCCCAAGCAGATGCAGCGTTTCATGCCCAAGAAGGCGATCGTGAATGTCTGGATGGACGCCAACGACCTGCCTCGCCAGGTGTCGCAGCGTCTGCCGGTCGAGGGGCAGTCTCTTGACCTAACCATGAAGTTGAGCAATTTCGGCACTCCAGTCAATGCGGTTGCACCATCCAAGGATCAGATCGGCAACTTCGGCATGGGTTTGCCCGCGATGCCGAAGTAGAGCCATCCAAGAGCCCGCATCTCACCGATGCTCAAATGATTAACATTTGTATTAGTCAACTAGATGCGCCGAGCCGGGCTAGACAGATTTACGGAACTTTGAGGGTTTTATGTCCAAGTTCGTAGGTTTATGCCCCTCCGGCAGCTGAGGCCTTCATCAGTCTCAATTGCACTCGAGGGCAGCTCGGGCATCTACTTTCCCCAAGGAGTCAAGTCTTGGGGATGGCAGCTGGACTCGGGTTTTCTGGCCACCCCCACGACCGACGTAACTAGGTCTAGGGGGACTGAAAGATGAACACCAGAGGCTATTCACGACAAGATCAACAGGGCCTTCTGGGCGCCCTCAGGACCTTCCAATATCGTCGCCGCCGCCCAATCAGTCTGTTGTCTGCCTTCATGTTGATGGCGGCCGTCTTGGCGCCGATCACATTGATCGCTTCTCCAGCAAACGCAGCTACGGTCAACCTGACCGATGTGCAGGCTCAAGTGCGTGACCACAAGGGCACCTTGGCTGACTACACGACAGCATCCGGGACGGACTCCGACAATTGCATCCGGTATGCCACGCGTTCACCCCAAGTGGCGGGTTCGGGCGGCGCCTCCGGCTTCATTAGCAACCCCAAGGAGGCGTTGACTGCGCACGGCCGTCCCAGTGGCAGCGGATGTCCGTCTAGCTTGGACACAACTAAGCAATCGGCAATAGGTGTCTCGCCTGTTGCTGGATCGTCCGTGACCGTTGGCACCCCCTTCCCGCTGTCCTTGGTGACCCACTACAACAATCCGATCGACGGCTCCTACGCCAGCTACTTCACCGGCAAGCTCGACGTGAAGCTGTTTGGCTTCGACTCAACCCCGACGTTGACCTACGACTGGCGACTGTGGGAGACCCCAAACCAGGCCAGCCCCTGCGCCTTCCCGAATGGGCCCAACAGCAATGGCTGCGCCGACCAGGTGGTGTTCACCAATCAGATCCCCAATCAAATATTGACCAAGGGTGGGGCGAGCTACAAGTTGGTCGTCAATGGCTTCAGTCCGGTTACCGGCAGCACTTGCCCGACCACGATGCCGGCCAACACGATCACTCAGTTCCTCACCAAAGAGTCCGACTCTTCCAAGGCCTGCATCTACGCCACCTTGGCCAGGGTGCGCTCCCTGGTGATCAAGAAGCAGGTGACCACGCCCATCAGCGGTGCCACCATCCCGAGCACCACCTTTGCCTTCACCAGTAGCAGCGATCGCTTGGGGTCACCTTGGGACAATCGCTCCTTCAGCCTTACTCCAACCCAGTCGACTCCCGCCCAGACTGCTGCCTCGGAGCTCATTCAGGGGGAGACCGTCACGGTCGACGAAGCCGTCCCAAGCGCTGACACCTGGGAGTTGACCGACATTGTCTGTACGGATGGCACTGGCGCAAACGTGCCGATCACGGACAAGAACCTCGCCGCAGGGTCATTCAAGCTGGAGGCCGGCGAACCCGCCAGCGTGGCAGCCGAGCCGATCACCTGCACCTACACCAACACCTACACCCCCAAGGCCAGCCTGACCTTGAAGAAGACCGTGGATGGGGGCAGCGCACAACCAACGGCATGGACCCTCACTGCCAATGGGCCTTCGCCGATCTCAGGAGCTTCGGGTGCTGCGTCCGTGACCGGCAAGCGGGTCACAGCTGGCACCTATGCGCTGGGCGAGAGTGGTGGACCGGCGGGCTATGTGCTCGATGGTTGGTCCTGCAAGACCGCAGCAGGCGGCAATGTGGCGGTCACCAATGGCAATGTCACCATCGCTGACGGTGCCAATGTCACGTGTACGGCGAACAACCGCTATGCCCGCGGCAAGTTCCAGATCACCAAGTCGGTGACCGGCCCGGCAGGTGGCTTCACCGGCACCAACAGCACACCATTCAGCGGCACTTACACCTGCACGGGCGGGATTGGTCCGGTGAACTTCACGGTTACCCAAGCAACGCCGTACCTGAGCCCGGAATACCCCGCAGGCACCATCTGCACGGTCACCGAAACCCAGCCCACGGGCAACTTGGCAGACTCGTCATGGTCGTGGAATGCCCCGGGGTACAACCCAGCGAACAAGCAGGCGACGATCGTCGACGGCCAGGTGCCGACGGTTGCGATCGCCAACACCTTCGCCCAGGACTCCGGAGACCTGAAGATCACGAAGCGGATCGACGCCCGTCCAGGAGCTGCTGTATCTGACTACACCGGCGGGACGCGCACCTTCCCGATCACCTACACCTGCAAGATCGGTGCCAACACGGTCAAGACCGGCACGGTCAACTTGGCCAAGGACGGCACCACCACGATCACGGGTGTGCCGGCGACTGCTTCATGCGCGTTGACCGAGCCGACCCAGACCACGCAGGCCGGGGATTTCGTCGGCGCAGACGTGGCCTGGGATGGCTACTCCACCTCGCCAGTCACGGTGGTCAAGGGTCAATTGGCCTCGGCTGAGTTGACGAACTGGCTCAAGCGCGAGACCGGTACCTTGACGATCGCGAAGCAGGTCGATGGGGCTGGCTACACCGGCGGCACTGGCAAGAACTTCAAGGTCAACTGGACCTGTGGCACCAAGAGTGGGCAGGTCACTTTGGCCAACAACGGCAGTGAGAGTGTCACCGTTCCTGCCCGCACTCAGTGCACGGTCGACGAAGTGGCCCCCAGCGGCAACCTGCTTCCGGCCTATGAATGGGGCACGCCAACCTATGACCCATCCGCCACGCCAACCGTGCCTGCGGGTGAGACCAAGTTGGTCACGGTACACAACCACACCGTGCCGATCTTCGGTCAGGTGAAGGTGACCAAGAAGATCGCTGGCTCCGCTGCTGGCGTGGATGGATCGGCTACATTCCCGATCACGGTCTCCTGCAATGCCCCGGCGCAAGGTCAGGCAGGCAACTACTCAAACACCTTCAACCTCAATGCCAACGGCTCCGGGACCACCCCCAACTTGCCGGTTGGTACGGCGTGCTCGGTCTCCGAGGCTGCTCTCAGTCAAGGGCAGTTGGTCGATGAGTCTTATGCATGGGCACCAAAGCCGGGTGATCAGAATGTGACCATCTCTGCCAAGAACCAGACCGTTTCAGTTGACGTGACCAATACGGTCCAGCGGGCCCATGGCACCCTGAAGGTGACCAAGGTCGTGCAGGGTATGGATGGCCACAATGGTGCCGGAGTCACCTTCAGCGGCACTTGGTCATGCAAATACGGCAATGACCCAGCGGTCACCGGAAATTGGTCGACCACAGGTGCTGGCTCCGACACCGTGAGCACCAACATTCTGCTCACCTCGGACTGCTCGGTGACTGGTGAGAACGCGCCGTCGGCGCCGCCGGCGGCAGGAGATGCGTCGTACATCTGGGGATCACCCACGATTGGGTCACCTGTCACGCTGACCAAGGCGAACTCCACCGGTGAAATCACCGTGATCGATCCGGTACGCCGCACCTTCGGAGCCTTTTCAGTTGGCAAGACGGTCACCGGTGGCGCAGCTGGAGTCGCCTTTGAGGATGGCAACTTCACCTTCCACTATGTCTGCACGCCGAAATCGGGGTCTGCGATCAGCGGTGATCTGACTGCCAAGGCTGGCCAGACGGCAAATGTGGCTGCTGGGCTGATCCCCAATGGCAGCGACTGCGTGGTGACAGAGACCGGCAAACCGGCCGCGAAGAATCCCTTCACCTGGGATTCCTCCACGATCACCCCGAACAATGGTCATTTCACGGTAACCGACGGACAGGCTGTGTCGGTCACGGTGACCAATGCGATCAGTCTCAAGACGGTGAAGGTCAACCTGAAGAAGGTCGTGCAGGACACCACGCCTCCTGGCCACACTGGCAATATCGACTTCAAGTTGAGCCTGGTTTGCTCCCTGAACGGCGTGTCCACGACCTATGGCCCCATCGATGTCAAGGCTGGTGCCACCGGGCAACTTGACGTGCCCCTCGGATCTGATTGCTCAATCACCGAGGCAAACCCAACGCCCGGCCAAGGTTTGGCGGACGCATCATTTGCTTGGGATGCGCCGACATTCTCCGGCTCGCAGGTGGTCTCCAGCACGACCGGAAGCTATACCTTCACGGCCACCAACCATGTCAAGCGAGTTCGGGGCCCGATCGCGCTCAACAAGGTGCTCACCGATCCTGATGGAGTGGTTGATCCGAATCGCACCTACTCGGGTGGTTGGACCTGCAAGCGTGCAGGTGATCCGGATGTTTCAGGCACCTGGACGATCAACGGAGCCGGTGCGGCAACCCTGAGCGGAGTTCCTGCCGGTGGGATCTTGTTGAACTCGACCTGCACGCCAACTGAGGCCGCCTTGGGCACGCCTCCGTCGGCAGATGGCTCCTACTACTGGGATGCCCCGACGCTGGCTGCTGGCACAACCCAAGCGGGCAAGACTGGCACCATGACGGTCACCAACAAGGTCTTGCGTCACACCGGCAAGTTGACAGTCAAGAAGGTTTTGACTGGTGAGACGTCCGGCTACGTGGGCACCGGGCCGCAGTTCAAGGTCGCTTACACCTGCAACAAGAAGTTGCCCAGCCAAAGCGACATCATTGGTGATGTCACGATCGCTGCCGGAGCCGCTCCGGTGACGCTGGTGGACAATGTGCCCGTCGGCTGGAATTGCAGCATCGCCGAGGCACCCCTTCCTCCCGGACTATTGGCTGACGCTTCGTTTGCTTGGGGTGCGCCATCGGTCAGTGATGGTGGATCGGTGACGGTCGCTAGCACGCCCACCGAAGTCACGGTGACCAACCCGATCACACGGGTGACCGGCAACTTCGGGGTGACCAAGGCGATTGTCGCTGATCCTGGAGTCGTCAAGTCCAGTGCGGTGTTCACCGGCACCTACGAGTGCAAGTACGACGGGCAAGTGGTCAAGAGCGGCACGTGGAGCGTGACCGGATCGGGAGCGGCCACAATGAATCCGGCCACCACTGGATTGCCGGCCACCACCAAGTGCACGGCGACCGAAAACACACCTTCAGAATCGGGTCTGGTGGACGAGGGCTGGACTTGGGACACCCCGGTCGTCAGCGCCGACGTGACCGTGGGTGGTGGCGGACCAGTGGTGATCACTGTGACCAACAAGCCCAAGCGGGTCTACGGTGCGCTTTCGGTCACCAAGAGCTTCCAGGGCAACGACAAGGTGCTCGTGCCCGGCGCCAAGGTGAACGGGGTCTGGTCCTGCAAGGTTGGCGCGACCACGGTTGCCAATGGCGTCTGGGAGTTGCCCGCGGCCGGAGGTACGGTTGCGCTGTTCAAGGCAGACGGCAGCATCGGAGACATCAAGGTCCCGGTGACGGCTGACTGCACCGTCTCTGAGGTCACCCCAAGTGGTGGACTCGTCGATGGGTCCTATGCCTGGAATGCCCCGAGCTACAACCCAGCAAACGGTCAGATCACTTTGACTCGCAATGGGCCCAACCAGGTTGGCGTGACCAACTCGGTCAAGCGGGTCTACGGCTCCTTCGAAATCACCAAGACAATCGCACTGCCAGAGGGGGCTACCAAGGCCACCGGGCAGATCTTCACCGGCACTTACCAGTGTGTGTACGGCGCCGACGCGCCGGTCACTGGAGACTGGTCAATCACCGGAGAAGGCTCAGATGTGATCGACGGGATCCTGATTGGATCTGAGTGCAAGGTCACCGGCGAGGGAGTACCCAGCGGTCCGCCGTCGGCTGATCCGTCGTACGTCTGGGACGGTCATTCGGTCTCACCGGCCACGGTGACCGTGGGCACAGGCGAGACTCCAGTGAAACTGCAAGTCACCAACAAGACCAAGCGGGTTAGCACGGGTCTGAGCATCAGCAAGGAACTCGCTGGCGACAAGGCTGGTGAGCCCGCGGAGCAGACCTATTCAATGGCTTACAAGTGCATTGACGCCAGCGGTGGCGAGTGGACTGGCTCGAAGTCGATCTCGGCTGGGGAGACTTGGGAAACGGCCACGAACATCCCATTGGGAAGTGGCTGTGAAGTCACCGAGGGTGCTTTGCCTGACGTGTCACCGCGCAACCTGTGGGGCCCAGTCGGCTTCACGGTGACCGGTGGTCAGAACTCTTCGGTAACCGGGCAGAAGGTCACCTTCGACCTGCCAGCCAGTGCTGGGGAGAACGGACCCACTCGCGTGGGTGTCAAGGTGACCAACACCTTGATTCGCCAAGGTGCCGGCTACATCCTCAACAAGACTGCGGATCCGGCATCGGGCACAGAAGTGCAGCCCGGCGACAAGGTGAAGTACACAGTCACGGTCACCTCGACCGGCAAGGGCACTGTCGATGACGTCACCATTACTGATGATCTCAGCGAGGTGAATGCTTATGCGTCACTGGGCAATGTCCAGACGAGCACCGGCACAGCTGCACTAGTGGATGGCGACAACAAGCTAACCTGGTCATTGGGCACGATCTCCGGGCTTGGCACCACCTACACCCTGACCTACGAGGCCACGGTGGATGACGATGCTTGGGGAGCCACGCTGAAGAACCACGTGACTGGAATTGGTGAAGGCGAGCAACCGCCAGGAGAGTGCGAGACCTGCACCACGACCACGGAACATCCGGTGCCGCCCAAGTGGACCCTGGAGAAGTCGTCTGACCCTGAGACGGGATCGATGGTTGAGACGGACACTGAGGTCACCTACACCCTGAAGGTCACCAACCGCTCCGGCACGACCGCGCTTCCAGCTGGCACGGTAATCTCCGACAACTTGGAGCAGGTGCTCAACCACGCGGCATGGGTTGGCTTCGTGCCCGGCTATTCGGGGACCGCCTCGCAAACTGGCAATGCCTTGGAGTGGACACTGCCAGCCGTCCCGGCTAATTCGTCGCTGATGTTGAGCTACAAGGTGCATGTCAACTCCGATGCATTCTTGGTGCAGCTGACCAATGTCGCATCCGGCGCCGGAGTCAGCCCGCCATCAACCGATTGCAGCACGAATGAAGAGGAAGAGGTGACGTGCAAGACGAGTACGACGCACTTCACCCCAGCTCAGGTGCTGCCACCAGTGGTGAACCCACCCGCTCCACCGGCACCAGGAGTCAAGCCGCCCAAGGGGTTGCCCAACACCGGTGGCCCAGGGGTCGGCTGGATCTACGGAGGCGCAGCGATGGTGTTGCTCGGAGGCGGCGTGTTGCTCTTCCTCCGCCGACGCAATCAGCCTGAAGGCTGAGCCAACGCGCGAAGCAGGGTAACCCTTGGTCTGGCCTGTCGGATCTGCAGATCCGACAGGCCAGACTGTCTTTTCGCCGGAGAAGTCGATTTGTTCAACCACCTCCTGAGCGTCTACACTTCTGCACTGGAGCCGAAGACCGCCGGCGGATCCCGCAAGGATCCTTAAGGTTCGCAAGATGCGGACGACCAGCGCAGGTGCCACAGTAGGAATCGCTTGTCGATCACAGAGATCTACCTGCGCCCGCCCTGTGCATCTGAGCACGGGGCGTTTTTGTTTTGTTAGGTCTTCCTCCCTGAGTCGCTCACCTGGGCGCTCGGTTGATGTTGGAAGGAGACCCATGGCGCGGCCAGACAAGGCAGCAGCCGTAGCGGAGATCGTTGGCCAGTTCAACGAGTCCTCTGGTGCTGTGCTGACCGAATACCGCGGTCTCACCGTGAAGCAGTTGCAGGAATTGCGACGTGCCCTCGGAGAGAACGCCACCTACGCCGTGGTCAAGAACACGCTGACCCTGATTGCAGCCAAGGAGGCAGGCGTCGAAGGTTTCGACGAACTGCTGACTGGCCCGACCGCGATTGCCTTCATCAATGGTGATCTGGTCGAAGCAGCCAAGGGTCTGCGTGACTTTGCCAAGGCGAATCCTGCTCTTGTGATCAAGGGCGGTTTTGTTGACGGCGCTTCGATGGACGCCAAGGAGATCGCCAAGTTGGCCGATCTGGAGTCCCGCGAGGTCCTCATGGGCAAGCTTGCCGGCGCCATGCTGGCTTCGCTTTCTCAAGCCGTCTACCTGCTCAACGCCCCCGTCTCGCAGGCTGCCCGGCTCGCCGGTGCACTGCAGGCAAAGGCCGAGCAGGATCCCTCAATCCTCAAGGGTGGTGCCGGCGAGCCGGCAGCAGCAGCCCCGACCGAGGAAGCAGTCACCGAGGCACCCGCCGCGGATGCTGCAGCCGATGAAGCCTCACCCGAGGCTGCAGAGGCGCCGGCCGAAGAGGCCTGAACACCACCCAAGTAATGACCCGGTTCGACAACATGTGAACCACCAACGAAAGGAACGCCACCATGGCGAAGCTCAGCACAGACGAGCTACTCGACGCGTTCAAGGAAATGACTCTCCTTGAGCTCAGCGAGTTCGTGAAGCAGTTCGAAGAGACCTTCGGTGTGACCGCAGCCGCTCCGGTTGCCGTTGCAGCTGCCCCAGGCGCAGCCGCAGCCGGCGGCGACGCTGGTGACGGCGGCGGCGATCAGGATGAGTTCGATGTCATCCTCGAGTCCGCTGGCGACAAGAAGATCAACGTGATCAAGGAAGTCCGTGCGCTGACCAGCCTCGGTCTCAAGGAAGCCAAGGAGCTCGTTGAGGCTGCTCCCAAGGCTGTCCTGGAGAAGGTCAACAAGGAAGCTGCTGACAAGGCCAAGGAGTCCCTCGAGGGCGCCGGCGCCACCGTCACGCTCAAGTGACCCACTCGGCGGATGCCGAGAAGATTCAGGCTCAGCGGTCGTCCGACTTCGGGCGGCCGCTGAGCCGTTTTGAAGGTCGGAGTAGTTGGGCCAACGGCCCGATTTGACCCAACCGGCCCAGACAAGGGATGGACAGGCGTAGCGCAAAGGTGGGTTCGCGCGTTAGCTTATCCGTCGAGCCTGACTGTGCGTTGAGCCACAGTCAGGGGATCGTACTTATTTAGGAGTCATCTGTATGGGTGTCGAGATCGAGGTCAACAACCTCACTAAGTCCTTCGGGAAGCAGCTGATCTGGGGTGGCGTCACGCTGACCATTCCAGCGGGAGAGATCTCGGTAATGCTCGGCCCTTCAGGCACCGGCAAGTCGGTGTTCTTGAAGGCCCTGATCGGTCTCCTCAAGCCTGATGAGGGCGAGATCATCATCGAAGGCGTCGACATCGCCTCGTGCTCGGAGAAGCAGCTCTACGAGATCCGCAAGCTGTTCGGCGTACTCTTCCAAGACGGAGCCATGTTTGGCTCCATGAACCTCTACGACAATGTGGCCTTCCCGCTGCGCGAGCACACCAAGAAATCCGAGTCCGATATCAAGCGGATCGTGATGGAAAAGATGGACATGGTGGGCTTGATCGGAGCCGAAGACAAGCTTCCCGGCGAGATCTCCGGTGGTATGCGCAAGCGGGCCGGATTGGCTCGGGCCCTTGTGCTCGACCCCGAGATCTTGCTGATTGATGAGCCTGACTCCGGCCTCGATCCGGTGCGTACGGCGTTCATCAACCAGCTCTTTGTCGACCTCAACGCCCAGATCGACGCCACCTTCTTGATCGTGACTCACGACATCAACACTGCCCGGACTGTGCCTGACAATATCGGCTTGCTCTACCACAAGCACTTGGCGATGTTTGGTCCGCGCGAGATGCTGCTCAGCTCTGAGGAGCCAGTCGTGCGTCAATTCCTCAACGCCCAGACCGTGGGCCCGATCGGCATGTCGGAGGAGAAGGACGCCAACGATCTTGAGGCGGAAAAGGACATGGACATGCCTCCGCTCCCGCCGATCCCGATGCAGTTGGAGCCCTCGAATGGCGTGCCGCGCCGCAGCCAGCGCCCGCCTGGCGGTTGGTGTCGCGACAATGGCGTCACGCCCCCTCCTGGTTCATTCCAGGAGAACATGTCGATGGCTACCAAGCTCTGACCCAGCTCCACAGCAAACCCAGCCTCCACAGCGAGTGTGAGGGGATTGACACCCCCGCGCTTGTGTGCATCGGGCGAGTGGGGTAGGTTAGATCCTTGCGCCCTCCTTCAAATGCTTCCTGCCTGCCCGGTGGCTGGTTTGTGGTCGGATGGTGCGCGCCACCTGTGAGCCTTGGAAGGACCCCTCTTGGCCGCCTCGCGCAGCAAGAAATCGCTAGCCCCTAACCGTATCTCCTTCGCCAAGATCGCCGAGCCTCTTGAGGTGCCGCAACTGCTGGCCCTCCAGACCGACAGCTTCGACTGGCTGATCGGCAATGAGCGCTGGGCCCAACGCGTGGAAGAACGCCGCGCAAATGGTGAAGACGTCTCGAGCAAGTCGGGCCTCCACGAGATCTTCGAAGAGATCTCCCCGATCTCCGACTTCAGCGACACCATGCAGTTGTCGTTTGAGAACCCTGTCTTCCTTGACCCGAAGTACACCGAGGAAGAGTGCAAGGACAAGGACTTCACCTACTCTCGCCCGCTATATGTCTCGGCTGAGTTCATCAACGGCGAGACCGGCGAGATCAAGGGCCAGACGGTCTTCATGGGTGAATTCCCCATGATGACTCGCAAGGGCACCTTCATCATCAACGGCACCGAGCGTGTCGTCGTGTCTCAGCTCGTGCGCTCACCGGGTGTCTACTTCGAGCGCTCAGCCGACAAGACCTCCGACAAGGACATCTTCACCTCAAAGGTGATCCCCAGTCGGGGCGCCTGGTTGGAGTTCGAGGTCGACAAGCGCGACTTGGTCGGCGTACGCCTCGACCGTAAGCGCAAGCAGCACGTCACGGTCTTGCTGAAGGCCTTCCAGGCGTTGGCTGCCGAAGAAGACTGGCACGAGGAATACGACTACGAAGCCGTGATGGCTGAGTTGCGTCAGTATGAGTCGATCCAGTTGACCGAGGAGAAGGACAACACCGAAGGTCCTGACGACGCGCTGCTCGACATCTACCGCAAGCTGCGTCCGGGTGAGCCGCCCACGCGCGAGGCTGCGTTGACGCTGTTGAAGAACTACTACTTCAACCCCAAGCGCTATGACTTGGCCAAGGTCGGTCGCCACAAGATCAACCGCAAACTGGGCGCCCATGAGGCCTTCGACAAGCAGACGCTGACCATCGCCGATGTGGTGGCCACCATCCGCTTCATCGTGCAGTTGCACGCTGCCGATCAAAACGACGTCAATCACGACAAGATCCACCTGGTTGATGCCAAGCAGGCCGAGATCTTGGATCCGGCCGGCGACCCGATCGTCGTACGCCCCGATGACATCGACCACTTCGGCAATCGTCGGATGCGCACCGTTGGTGAGCTGATCCAGAATCAACTCCGCACGGGCCTGGCCCGGATGGAGCGCGTCGTACGCGAGCGGATGACAACTCAAGACGTCGAGGCGATCACGCCGCAGTCCTTGATCAACATCCGCCCCGTTGTGGCTGCGCTCAAGGAGTTCTTCGGCACCTCACAGTTGTCGCAGTTCATGGATCAGACCAACCCGATTGCCGGCCTGACCCACAAGCGCCGACTCTCGGCTCTGGGCCCCGGCGGCATCAGCCGTGACCGGGCACAGATGGATGTGCGCGATGTGCACCACAGCCACTACGGCCGGATGTGCCCGATCGAGACTCCTGAAGGCCCCAACATCGGCCTGATCGGTTCGTTGGCATCCTACGGTCGGATCAACCCGTTCGGCTTCGTGGAGACGCCATATCGCGTGGTCAAGGGTGGCAAGGTCACCAAGGAGATCCACCACCTGACGGCCGATGAAGAGGACTACAAGATCATCGCCCAGGCCAATGCGCCGATCGATGACAAGGGCAACTTCATCGACGACCGAGTCTTGGTCCGCACCCGCGGCGGCGAGGCCGTCGACGTGCCGCGTGAAGACGTCGAATACATGGATGTCTCCCCGCGCCAGATGGTTTCGGTCGCCACCGCACTGATCCCGTTCTTGGAGCACGACGACGCAAACCGCGCACTCATGGGTGCCAACATGCAGCGCCAGGCAGTGCCCTTGATCACTACGGATGCGCCTTTCGTCGGCACCGGCATGGAGTTCCGTGCCGCCGTCGACGCCGGTGACGTGGTGGTTTCCGAGGTTGCTGGCGTGGTCAAGGAAGTCTCTGCCGACGAGATCGTGATCATGGACGATGAGGGTGGCAACAAGAGCTACTTCATGGCCAAGTTCACCCGCTCCAACCAGGGCACTTGCATCAATCAGCGCCCATTGGTGCGTGAAGGTGACCGGGTCGAGATCGGTACGCCGATCGCGGACGGCCCCTGCACCGACGAGGGTGAGATGGCCCTGGGCACGAACCTGTTGGTGGCCTTCATGCCATGGCAGGGTCACAACTACGAAGACGCGATCATCTTGAGCCAACGCTTGGTGCAAGAAGACGTGCTCACTTCGATCCACATCGAAGAGCATGAGGTCGACGCCCGCGACACCAAGTTGGGCCCCGAGGAAATCACCCGCGACATTCCCAATGTCTCAGATGAGCTCCTCGCCAATCTCGATGAGCGCGGCATCATCCGGGTGGGCGCCGAGGTGACCACCGGCGACATTCTGGTCGGCAAGGTGACCCCCAAGGGCGAGACCGAGTTGACCCCCGAAGAGCGCCTGTTGCGGGCGATCTTCGGTGAAAAGGCCCGCGAAGTCCGTGATACCTCGATGAAGGTCCCGCACGGCGAGTCCGGCACCGTGATCGGCGTACGCGAGTTCAATCGTGAAGACGGCGACGAGTTGCCTCCTGGCGTCAACCAGTTGGTGCGTGTCTACGTCGCTCAGAAGCGGAAGATCTCGGTTGGTGACAAGCTCGCTGGTCGCCACGGCAACAAGGGCGTGATCGCCAAGATCCTGCCGATCGAGGACATGCCCTTCATGGAAGACGGCACCCCGGTTGACGTGATCCTCAATCCGCTTGGTGTGCCTCGCCGGATGAATATCGGTCAGATCCTCGAGATCCACTTGGGTTGGCTGGCCAAGAATGGCTGGGATCTCAACCTCAGTGACAGCAATGAGGAGTGGAAGCAGCGTCTGATCGACATCCACGCCGAGAAGTCCGATCCCGACACCAACTTGGCCACGCCGGTCTTTGATGGTGCTCGTGAAGACGAGATCGTCGGCATGTTGGGCGCCTCCTTGCCCAACCGCGATGGCGTGCGGATGGTCGGCGAGAATGGCAAGGCCAATCTCTTCGATGGCCGCTCAGGTGAGCCCTTCCCCGATCCGGTTTCGGTGGGCTACATGTACATCTTGAAGTTGCACCACTTGGTCGACGACAAGATTCACGCCCGCTCCACCGGCCCGTACTCAATGATCACCCAGCAGCCGCTCGGCGGTAAGGCCCAGTTCGGTGGCCAGCGCTTCGGTGAGATGGAAGTGTGGGCGATGGAAGCCTACGGCGCTGCCTATGCGCTGCAGGAGTTGCTCACGATCAAGTCCGATGACGTGCCTGGTCGTGTCAAGGTCTACGAAGCCATCGTCAAGGGCGAGAACATCCCCGACTCCGGCATCCCTGAGTCGTTCAAGGTGTTGATCAAGGAGATGCAGTCTTTGTGCCTCAACGTTGAAGTGTTGAGCCAGGACGGCAGCGCCATCGAGATGAAGGACACCGAGGAAGAGATCTTCCGGGCAGCCGAAGAGCTCGGTATCGATCTGTCTCGCCGCGAGCCCAGCTCGGTCGAAGAAGTCTGATGACAGGTGGTCTGCGGCCGCGGCTGCAGACCACCTGCCCCAGTCCCCAAGTCATCCACAAACCTGCGAACCACGAGGAAAGAAGCCAAGGTGCTCGACGTCAATTTCTTCGATCAAATCAAGATCGGGCTGGCCACGCCTGACGACATCCGCGACTGGAGTCACGGTGAAGTCAAGAAGCCAGAGACCATCAACTACCGCACGCTCAAGCCCGAGCGCGATGGTCTGTTCTGCGAAAAGATTTTCGGTCCCACCCGGGACTGGGAGTGCTACTGCGGTAAGTACAAGCGAGTGCGCTTCAAGGGCATCATCTGTGAGCGTTGTGGCGTCGAAGTCACCCGCTCGAAGGTACGCCGTGAGCGCATGGGGCACATCGAGCTCGCTGCTCCCGTGACCCACATCTGGTACTTCAAGGGCGTGCCCAGCCGGTTGGGCTACCTGCTCGACCTGGCCCCGAAGGATCTTGAGAAGGTCATCTATTTTGCGGCCTACATGATCACTGCAGTCGACGAAGAGGCCCGTCATCGCGATCTCTCCGAACTCGAGGGCAAGATCGGTCTGCAGCGCAAGAGCCTAGAGAACCGTCGCGACAACGCCATCGAAGAGCGCGCCAAGAAGCTGGAGGCCGATCTCGAGGAGTTGGAGAAGGCTGAGGCTCGGGCCGACGCCAAGCGCAAGGTCAAGGATGGTGCCGAGCGTGAAATGGCTGCCATCCGCAAGCGCTCCGACGCCGAACTCAATCGCCTTGAGCAGGTCTGGGACACCTTCAAGAGCCTGAAGGTCCAAGACCTCATGGGCGACGAGATGCTTTATCGCGAGATGAAGAACTGGTTCGGTAAGTACTTCGAAGGCCACATGGGCGCGACTGCGATCCAAAAGCGCCTTGAGACCTTCGATGTTGCAGCCGAGGCAGAGTCGCTGCGCGACATCATCGAGAATGGCAAGGGGCAGAAGAAGGTCCGTGCCCTCAAGCGTCTCAAGGTCGTCGACGCCTTTGGCAAGACCAACAACAGTCCACTCGGCATGGTCCTCGATGCGGTGCCGGTGATCCCGCCGGACCTGCGCCCGATGGTGCAGTTGGACGGTGGCCGCTTTGCGACCTCAGATCTCAACGATCTCTATCGTCGTGTGATCAACCGCAACAACCGACTCAAGCGTCTGCTCGATCTTGGTGCACCCGAGATCATCGTCAACAATGAGCGCCGCATGCTCCAAGAGGCTGTTGACTCGCTGTTCGACAACGGGCGTCGTGGGCGTCCGGTCACTGGTCCTGGCAATCGTCCGCTGAAGTCCTTGTCCGACATGCTCAAGGGCAAGCAGGGGCGCTTCCGTCAGAACCTCCTCGGCAAGCGCGTTGACTACTCAGGTCGTTCGGTGATCGTGTCTGGCCCGCAGTTGAAGCTGCACCAGTGTGGCTTGCCGAAGTACATGGCCATCGAGTTGTTCAAGCCCTTCGTGATGAAGCGCTTGGTTGATCTGTCGCATGCCCAAAACATCAAGTCGGCCAAGCGGATGGTCGAGCGGGCCGTACGTCCAGAGGTCTGGGATGTCCTTGAAGAGGTCATCGCCGAGCATCCGGTGTTGCTCAACCGTGCGCCAACCCTGCACCGTTTGGGCATCCAGGCCTTTGAGCCGCAATTGATCGAAGGCAAGGCCATCCAGATCCACCCATTGGTCTGTACGGCATTCAATGCCGACTTCGATGGTGACCAGATGGCGGTGCACCTGCCGCTGTCTGCCGAGGCTCAGGCCGAGGCACGCATCTTGATGCTGTCGACAAACAACATCTTGAAGCCTTCGGATGGTCGCCCGGTCACGATGCCGACCCAGGACATGATCATCGGCTTGTTCTTCTTGACCCGTGAAACCAATGGTGCCAAGGGCGAGGGTTCGTCATTCTCCTCGATGGGCGAGGCGATCATGGCCTACGACATGGGCGAGATCTCTCTGCATGCCCGGATCAATATCCGTCTTTCGGGTGTTAAGCCGCCGAAGAGCGTGACCCTGCCTGAAGGCTGGGAGCCTGGCGACGAGATCACCTTGTCGACCACCTTGGGTCGGGCTTGGTTCAACGAAGCGCTGCCGTCCAAGTACCGCTTCGTTGACGTGCCGGTTGGCAAGAAGGAGCTTGGCCGGATCGTCAACAACCTTGCCGAGCGCTACACCAAGGTCGAGGTCGCCGCTGCTCTAGACTCGCTCAAGGAGTTGGGCTTCTACTGGGCCACGCATTCCGGTGTCACCGTTTCGATCGACGACGTGGCTACGCCCGACTCGAAGAGCGAAATCCTGAGCAAGTACGACGAGAAGGCAGCGAAGATCCAGTCGCAGGCCGAAATGGGTCTGATCACCGACGAAGAGCGCCGTGAGGAACTTGTCGACATCTGGACCAACGCGTCCAACGAGGTTGCCAAGGCCATGGAGGCCAACTTCGATGCCAACAACCCGATCTTCATGATGGTGGATTCGGGTGCCTCCGGAAACATGATGCAGATGCGTCAGGTCGCTGCTATGCGTGGTCTGGTGTCAAACCCGAAGGGCGAGATCATCCCGCGTCCGATCAAGTCCAACTTCCGGGAGGGCTTGTCGGTGCTGGAGTACTTCATCTCCACTCACGGTGCCCGCAAGGGCTTGGCCGACACCGCGCTTCGCACCGCAGACTCGGGTTATCTGACCCGACGTCTGGTCGACGTCTCCCAAGACGTGATCATCCGTGAGGACGACTGCGGTACCGAGCGGGGCATGTCGAAGGTCATCGGTGTCCGAGACGAGACCGGCGTGGTCATCCGTGACGAAAATGTCGAGGCCAGTGCCTACGCACGAAGCACTGCAGTCGACATTGCCGACCCGAAGACCGGGGAGGTGCTGGTGGAGGCTGGCGCAGATCTGGGCGATGTCAATATCGCGCAGTTGATCAGCGCTGGTGTCGAAGAGGTGAAGGTGCGTTCAGTGCTCACCTGTGAAGCCCGCACCGGCACCTGTGCGAAGTGCTACGGCCGCTCGTTGGCAACCGGCAAGCTGGTCGACATCGGTGAGGCCGTGGGCATCATTGCGGCCCAGTCGATCGGTGAGCCTGGCACCCAGTTGACGATGCGTACCTTCCACACCGGTGGTGTGGCATCAGCCGATGACATCACGCAGGGTCTCCCTCGTGTGGTCGAGCTCTTCGAGGCTCGGGTGCCCAAGGGGCGTGCGCCAATCAGCGAGTCTGCTGGTCGAGTCGAGATCGAAGACACCGACAAGTCCCGCAAGATCATCATCACCCCAGATGACGGATCTGATCCTGAAGAGCATCCCGTTTCCAAGCGAGTGCGTCTTTTGGTCGGCGATGGTGACCATGTAGAGGTTGGTCAGCAGCTCACCCAGGGCACCCCTGACCCCCACGATGTCCTGCGTATTTTGGGCATCCGCAAGGTGCAGGAGCATCTGGTTGCTGAAGTGCAGCAGGTCTACCGCAGCCAGGGCGTGTCGATCCACGACAAGCACATTGAGATCATCGTGCGGCAGATGCTCCGTCGAGTCACCGTGATCGAGTCTGGTGACACCAGGTTGCTGCCTTCTGATCTCGTCGATCGGGTCCGCTATGAGGAGGAGAACCGCCGCGCGGTCTCCGAGGGCATCAAGCCCGCCTCTGGCCGCCCGGTGCTGATGGGCATCACCAAGGCTTCCTTGGCCACTGAGTCTTGGCTTTCTGCGGCCTCCTTCCAGGAGACCACCAGGGTGCTCACCGACGCAGCGCTCAACGCGAAGTCTGACTCCTTGATGGGTTTGAAGGAAAATGTCATCATCGGCAAGCTGATCCCGGCCGGCACAGGTCTGGAGCGCTATCGCAATATCCGGGTCGAGCCGACAGAGGAGGCTCGTCAAGAAGCCTATGCCGTCACGTCATATGGCGACTACGGCGATGAGTATTTCTCGGCACCAGCAACGGTGGCGCTTGATGACTTCGATTTTGGTTCCTACCAGAGCTGATCGATTCACCACCTTCGCTGGCCCCCTGGACTTCGGTCTCGGGGGCCAGCGTCGTACTCAGGGGCGATTGTGGTTTCACTGGTTAGCCAGTGAAGTTGGTGGGTAGCACGGGAAATTTCACGTGTTAGGTGCCAAAACCTCTGGTTAACCAGTGAAACCGAAGAGCCGGGACGCGACTCAGCGCAGGGTGTTGGCGATGGTGTCGACGAGGCGAGCGGCGACTCTGGCTGTGCGGGAGTCAATGTCGTGGGCCGGGTTGAGCTCGGCGATGTCGACCACGGTTAACTTCTGGCTCGCTGCTAGGAACTCGCAGATGGCTGCGATCGTCTCGAGGGGTACGCCGTACGCCGCTGGGGCGCTCACCCCGGGAGCGGTGGCGGCGGGTAGCACATCAAGGTCAATGCTCAGGTGGATCACATCTGCTCGAGCGATGACCTTGGCCACCGAGTCGAGGACTGCTGGCAGATGCCGTGGGGTGCACTCGACATCCTCGATAAAGCTAACTCCCAGCGACTCGGCCTCAGCAAACAACGCCCGGGTGTTGGCGCTGCGGGCAATCCCGTAGACCGTGTAATCGATGTTCCTTCCTGCGGCGGACTCGGCTGCTGCTATCTGACGGAATGGAGTGCCTGAGGTCGGCTGCTCGGCAGCACGAAGATCGAAGTGAGCGTCGAGATTGATGATCGCAAGCCGCTTGCCTGAAAGGCGGCCGCTCAACTGCCCTCCCTGATATGTGCTCCACGCGATGTCGTGGCCGCCACCGAGCGCGACCACGAGCCGATGCTGATCGAGCAAGGACCCAACTCGTTGTGCAAGTGCGTCTTGGGCTGACTCCAGATCCTGATCGAAGACCTCGATGTCGCCCGCGTCGTACAAAGGGATATCGGTGTGTCTGGCCAAGGGAGCCAAGGCGCGACGGATCGCAGCAGGCCCGTCCGCGGCGCCAGCGCGCCCCTTGTTGCGACGTACGCCCTCATCGCTGGCATAGCCGACGAGCGCAATCCCGGGAGGTGCATCCGGGTGTGCCTCGATGATCTCTTGATGCCAGCGGGCGTGCTCGGCGCCACTGCCGTCGGTGCGGCCAGTCCACAAAGATTGCATGGCTCCATTGTGTCGGGGTCGCCGTGCTGCTTTCAGGAGTATCGTCTGGAATCCCAGATGAAGGAGCGGGGATGGCCTCCAAGGTGCCTGCGGCAGAGCACACGCTGCGGATCTTGCGTTATCTGGCAAGCAGGCAGGGGCCGGTAACGGCGATGTCTGTCGCGCGAGACCTCGACCTGCCCAGATCGACCACCTATCACCTGCTCACTGTGATGAAGGAGAGCGGGTTTGTCACCCACTTACCCGAAGAACGCCTCTACGGATTGGGTGTTTGGGCAGCGGAGTTGTCGTCAGCATTTGAGCGGCAAGTGCCGATCGCTCGGATCGGCCGGCCGATCCTCGAATCACTGGTCGACCAAGTCGGCGAGAGTGGCCATCTGGCCGTCCTCCATGGGCGCGAGGTCTTCTACGTCGTGGAAGCCCGAGCTCGCAACCGCACCTCCCTGGTCACCGATGTCGGGGTGCGACTCCCTGCTCATCTGACCGCCACTGGCCGGGCCATGCTTGCTTCGCTTTCGGCGGCCAACGTGCGCGCGCTCTACCCAAATCGTGATGCCTTTGTGGCCCTGGACCCAACTGGCGGCGCTTGGACGCCCGCTCGGCTGCGGGGGCTCTTGCAGCAGACCCGACAGCGTGGGCATGCCGTGGAGGAAGGGGACATCACGCCTGGGTTGTCATCCTTGGCGCTGCCCGTCTTCGATCATTTGGGACTGCCTGCGGCTGCGCTGGGCATCACCTTTCCCGACCAGGAGGCCGATGCCGGTGATCGCCAGCACATCGTGCTGGCCCTGCGCAAAGCGACCAAGCGCCTATCGATGCGACTCCATGCCCCTCCTCAGTCTGGAATCCCAGACGCAACCCGGAGATAAGGGTCGACTGTGTCGACGGGTCGCGATTGCATGGGAGACAAGAGGAAAGGACACCCAGATGACACTTCCCGGCGCCCGCGAAGTCCGTGCCCCGCGCGGTACGCAACTCACCGCCCGGTCTTGGCAGACCGAGGCCCCGATGCGGATGTTGATGAACAACCTGGACCCAGAGGTGGCAGAGCGTCCTGATGATCTTGTGGTGTACGGCGGTACTGGTCGCGCCGCGCGGTCATGGGCGGCGTACGACGCGATCATCAAGACCCTCACCGACCTTGCTCCCGATGAGACCCTGCTCGTGCAGTCCGGCAAGCCCGTCGGAGTCTTCCGCACCCATGAGTGGGCCCCGCGAGTGCTGATCGCAAACTCCAATCTCGTCGGTGACTGGGCCAACTGGCCGGAGTTTCGCCGCCTCGAGGCCGAAGGGCTGATGATGTATGGCCAGATGACCGCTGGCTCCTGGATCTACATCGCCACCCAGGGCATCCTGCAAGGCACCTTCGAGACCTTTGCTGCCATTGCTCGCAAACTCCATGCTGCTGGGCGATTGTCACAACCCACTCTCGCCGGCACGATCACCCTGACCGGAGGGTGTGGGGGCATGGGCGGTGCTCAGCCGTTGGCCGTGACCCTCAACCAGGGCGTGGCCCTGGTTGTCGACGTCGACATCACCCGCCTTGAGCGACGCAAGAGCAAGCGCTATCTCGATGTTGTCGAGACTGATCTGACGAAGGCGATCGAGCGAGCCAATGCGGCGAAAGCGGCCAAGGAGCCCTTGTCCATTGGTCTACTCGGCAATGCGGCCGATGTTTTCCCCGAGCTGCTTCGCAGGCACCGAGCCGGTGAGATCACCATCGACATCGTCACAGACCAGACCAGTGCCCATGACCCGCTCAGCTATCTCCCTTCAGGCATTGCAGTGGAGGACTGGGCTGCCGAGGCCGAAGGTGATCCTGAAGGCTTCACCAAGAAGGCTCGTGAGTCGATGGCCGCCCAGGTCGAGGCGATGGTTGAGTTCCAAGATGATGGCGCCGAGGTCTTCGACTATGGCAACTCCATCCGAGACGAGGCTCGCCAGGCTGGTTATGGTCGGGCCTTCGCCTTCCCTGGCTTCGTGCCGGCGTACATCCGCCCACTCTTCTGCGAAGGGCTGGGGCCGTTCAGGTGGGTGGCGCTGTCGGGTGATCCCGCCGATATCGCGGTGACCGATGCCGCGATCAAGGAGCTCTTCCCTGACAATGCGCACTTGCATCGCTGGATCGATGCGGCAGGGGAGTACGTCGAGTTTGAGGGTCTGCCCGCCCGGATCTGTTGGCTGGGCTACGGCGAACGTCACCGTGCCGGACTCCTCTTCAACGAGCTAGTGCGCACCGGCAAGGTGAGTGCTCCGATCGTGATCGGCCGCGACCATCTGGACTCCGGGTCGGTGGCTTCGCCCTATCGGGAGACTGAAGCAATGCTCGATGGCTCAGACGCGATCGCAGATTGGCCTTTGCTCAACGCCTTGACGGCGACCAGCTCGGGGGCGACCTGGGTGTCTATCCATCACGGCGGTGGAGTGGGGATTGGGAGGTCCATTCACGCCGGCCAAGTGGGGGTCGCCGACGGCACCGATCTGGCCGCGCAGAAGCTCGAACGCCTGCTGACCAATGACCCCGGCATGGGTGTGATCCGGCATGCTGATGCGGGTTATGAGCGCGCGGTTCAAGTAGCCCACGAGCGTGGGGTGAAGATCCCGATGTTGGAGGACTGATGTCATCTGTGTTGATCACCGGTATCGCCGAGCTGACTACTGTCGATGCTGATGATCGAGTGCTCCATGACGCGGCCTTGGTTATCGAGCGCGACTCGGTCGCTTGGATCGGATCGGTCAAGTCTGCGCCTTCAACTGACCACCGTGTTGATCTCGGCGGCCGTGCCATGCTGCCAGGTTGGGTCGACTCGCATAGCCATCTCGTCTTCGCTGGGGATCGGGCCGGCGAGTTCGTCGCTCGGATGGCAGGTGAACCATATGCGGCTGGCGGCATCGCTGTGACAGTCGATGCGACTCGTACGGCGGGGGTCGATCAGCTGCGCGAACTGGTCGAGACTCGGGTCTGGGAGGCACTGCTCGGCGGCACCACCTGTCTGGAGACCAAGACTGGTTATGGCTTGGACGTCGAGCACGAGCGAGTCAGCGCCGAGCTCGCGGCTGAGTTCGTCGACGAGGTCACCTTCCTTGGGGCCCATCTGGTGCCCGATGGCAGCTCTACGGACGACTATGTCGATCTAGTGTGCGGTCAAATGCTGGGCGAAGTTGCCCCCCATGTCAGCTGGATGGACGTCTTCTGTGAAGTCGGGGCCTTCGACGTAGACCAATCCCGTCGGATCTTGGAGGCGGGACGCGCTGCAGGACTGGGCTTGCGGGTGCACGGCAACCAGCTCGGGCACAGCGGCGGCGTTGCGCTCGCCGTCGAGATGGGGGCGGCCAGCGTCGATCACTGCAACTTCCTGTCTGAGGGCGATATCGCCGCGTTGGCCCAATCTGACACCGTCGCCACGGTGTTGCCTGCTTGC
>JACJWW010000013.1 GCA_020636935.1 Nocardioidaceae bacterium | reverse complement strand
GAGCGGCCTTGGTTGGCTACCTGCCAGCGGGGTATCCCACCTTCAAAGGCGCGGTCGAGGCGATCGAGGCGATGATTGATGCAGGCTGCGACATAATCGAGATCGGGCTGCCCTACAGCGATCCGGTGATGGACGGTCCGACCGTCGCCAAGGCTGCCCAGCAATCACTCGATGCTGGCATCCGCACCGGCGATGTCTTCCGAGCAGTCGAGGCAGTCGCCAACAAGGAGATTCCAGTGGTGGTGATGACCTACTGGAATCCAGTCGAGCGTTATGGCGTGGCTCGCTTCGCCGCTGACCTGGCGTCGGCTGGAGGTGCAGGATTGATCACGCCCGACATCATCCCCGAGGAGGCAGGCGAGTGGATCGCGGCTGCTGACGATCGCGGCCTGGACAAGATCTTCTTGGTGGCACCCTCCTCGACTGACCAAAGACTGGAGTTGACGGTGCAGGCCTGCCGTGGCTTCGTCTACGCGAGCGCAGTGATGGGGGTGACTGGTGCCCGGCAGGCAACCTCAGCTTTGGCGGAGCCGCTCGTGCGCCGCACTCGTGCACTCACCGACCTCCCGATCGCAGTAGGTCTTGGCGTGTCCACGGCAGCTCAGGCCGCTGACCTTGCTGGATATGCAGATGGTGTGATCGTGGGGTCGGCCTTCATAAAGGCATTGGAGACGGGTGGCACACGTGGGCTGGGTGCTTTGGTTGCTGATCTTGCCCGAGGAGTGCGGCGTGCGTGAGTCATTGATCAGAAGGGTGTTGGTCGGTCTGCTCGGGCTGGCGCTCCTGACCGTGCTGGGAGCGTGTGGCGGCGAGCCAACCGATGCCAACGGCATCGTTGTGTCAAAGCCCGGCAACCATGGCTTCAATGGGGTCTACCTCGATCAGCCATATCAACTGGCGTCGATCGCTTTGGCTTCCGATGCCGGTCACGAAGTCGACCTGGCGAAGGCTCCCGGACTGAATCTCGTCTTCTTCGGGTACACCAACTGTCCAGATGTCTGCCAGACGGTCATGAGCACCATCGCCAGTGCCCTGACCAGGCTGCCCGAGGCAGATCGTGACCTGATCACTGTCTATTTGGTCACCACTGATCCACAGCGTGATACGCCACAGGTGCTGCGTGAATATCTCGACCGCTTCAACCCGGATTTCGTGGGCCTGACTGGGCCGATGCCCGACTTGGTCGCTGCGGCCAAGCCATTGGGCATTGAGATCCAGAAGGGACAGAAGTTGCCGAGTGGTGGCTATGACGTGAACCACGGCACGCACACTTTCGCCGTACACTCCGGACAGGCGAAGCTGCTCTGGACAGCAGCCACTTCGCCAGCGGAGATGGCTGAAGATCTCAAGAGATTGGTGCAATCGGATTCATGAACCCACTGTTCATTCCCAGCCCTGAACATGGCGTTTGGTATCTGGGCCCGATCCCGATCCGCGCCTACGCCCTGTGCATCATCACAGGTGTCTTTGCTGCCATCTGGCTGGCCAACCGACGCTGGGTTGCCCGCGGAGGTACCTCGGGCGAGGTGGCCGACATGGCGATCTGGGCTGTGCCAGCAGGGTTGATCGGCTCGCGGATCTACCACGTGGCTACCGATCATCAACTCTATTTTGGGCCAAATGGGCACCCGATCAATGCGCTGAAGATCTGGGAGGGTGGCCTCGGCATTTGGGGCGCCATCCTCGGGGGTGCCCTGGCAGCGGTCTTTTGGTGCCGTCACAAGAAGATCAACAAGCGGGCCATGGCCGATGCCGTGGCGCCTGCCCTTCTCCTGGCTCAAGCCATCGGGCGTTGGGGCAACTACTTCAACCAAGAGCTCTTCGGCAAACCGACAACCCTGCCCTGGGGTCTGAAGATAGATCAAGCTCACCGCCCTCCTGGTTTTGAGGAGTACGCCACCTTCCATCCGACCTTCCTGTATGAGTCGATCTGGAATCTCAGCGTGATGGGCATCATCATTTGGCTCGACCAGCGCTTCAAGATGGGCTTTGGCCGTGTGTTCGCTCTCTACGTGATGGGCTATTCGCTAGGTCGGGGATGGGTTGAGTCCTTGCGTATCGATCCTGTTGAGCTGCAAGACGTCGGTGGGCTCAGGTTCAATGAGTGGGTCTCGATCGTTCTCTTCATTGTGGGTCTGGTCTACTTCGTCTGGGCCTCGCGCACCCATCCGGGGCGTCAACCCGCCTATCGCGATGACCGCGAAGAGTCGCAGTTGTCGGAGAGTGTCGAAGACTCGTGAGCGGGGCAGCGTAGCCTGCTCCTGTCTGGTCCAGTTGTAGAGCAAGACACTCATTTCATGGTCAAATCAGGGTTCGCCCATTTAGCACTGGAGATTGATGCACTCATGGCAAGGCGCCTGTTCACTTTGGTTTTGGCTGTGCTTACCGCCCTGACGGGAGTGGTGGTCAGCGTTTCCGGTGCCGGGGCTGATGCACCTCCAGTTGTGATGCCCACAGAAGTGCGAATCGACTCGGTGCAATCAGTCACAGGCAATGGTCCTCCGGCTAGGGGGACCATCATCCAAGTCATTGGGCAAGTCATGGCGATGCCGGAGTTCCAAGGTCCGATGAGCAATGTCCCGGGCAACCGTGGCACCGTGACCATCAGCCGCCAGTTGGTTGGCGAAGCGGGATTCACCCCAATGGTCACAACACCCTTGATCGCATATGGCCGATTTGTGGTGCAGTTACCAGCAGTCCGCAATGCCAGTTACCAAGTCTCCTACAGCGGTTGGCAGGAGAGCCGAGATCCTGCTGCCCTGGAACCCATCGGCTGTGACACGCCATGTGACCGAATGGCCCACTACGAGCCCTCGATTTCAGCCGTCGCCTTCGGGGGTGTGACCCGCAACTTGCAGTTTGGCCAGCCGCGAATGATTGGGCGTAGGCCGGCTGTCTACTGGAAGCGGATCCAACGTCGTCAACGAGTAGCCATCTCCGTGTCGCCCAATTACTCGGGCCGCCGCGTGATCATCCAACGACAGGTCGGGTGCCTTGGGTCTTTCCACCGGTTTGCGGCACCCGTCGTACGCGCCAACGGGAGGGTCAATGTCGACCTGCGTCGTGGCTCGGTCTACTCCTGTTTCAGATTCCAGATCTCTGGTGACAACACCTACGCTCCGAGCGAGCAGACCCGGCGCCTTGGGGGTCGAGGTTGGATGCGTCTCATCTGATGCGCTAGGGTAAACCCGCTACACGGGCCAATGTCGTCCCAACCCATTTGTTGAATCTCACTGGGTGACGACCATCCTCATGCGCCTGCATGCGGGCCATGGACATCTCCGGTGACTGACGGGGAGGACGCCCGTGCATTCGTTCCCACCGGCCCAAGGCCTCTACGACGCGCAATCCGAACACGACGCCTGTGGCGTTGCCTTCGTTGCGACCCTGACCGGGGTGCCCAGCCACAAGATTGTGGCCCAAGCAATCGAGGCACTGCGCAATCTGGAGCATCGTGGTGCTGCAGGTGCCGAGCCCAACTCCGGTGACGGCGCTGGCATCTTGATCCAGATCCCTGATCGCTTCTTGCGTGCCGTGGTCGACTTCCCCCTTCCCCCCGCAGGCTCTTATGCCGTGGGCACGGCCTTTCTGCCCGGAGACGCGGGACAGGTGTTCAAGGCCAAGCAACGGATCGAGGAAATCGCCATTGAAGAAGGACTCACGGTCCTGGGGTGGCGGGGCGTCCCGACCGATCCGGCGAGTCTTGGTCAATCTGCTCGATCAGTGATGCCGACCTTCGAACAACTCTTCGTTACGGCTCCCGATCAGGGCCTTGCGGGCCTGCCCCTGGAACGGCTGGCCTTCTGCTTGCGAAAGCGGGCTGAGTTGGAGACCGAGGTGTACTTCCCGTCTCTGTCCAGTCGCACCATCAACTACAAGGGCATGTTGACAACCGATCAACTGGATCGGGTCTTCCCTGACCTCCTCGATGAGCGAGTCGAGTCCGCTGTGGCGGTGGTCCACTCGCGATTCTCGACCAACACCTTCCCCAGTTGGCCACTGTCGCATCCCTATCGCTTCATCGCCCACAACGGTGAAATCAATACGGTGATGGGCAATCGCAACTGGATGCGCGCCAGGGAGTCTCTGCTCTCATCTGAGGTGATCCCAGGTGACCTTGAGCGGTTGTTCCCGATCTGTACGCCGGGCATGTCCGACTCGGCTTCGTTTGATGAGGTGCTCGAACTCCTGCACCTTGGTGGGCGCTCGTTGCCCCACGCCGTACTCATGATGATCCCGGAGGCTTGGGAGAATCAACGTGACATGGACGCCAAACGGCGCGCCTTCTATGAATTCCATTCAACGCTGATGGAGCCATGGGATGGCCCTGCATGTGTGGTGTTCACCGACGGCACCCAAGTGGGTGCGCTACTTGATCGCAATGGTCTACGGCCATCACGTTATTGGGTGACCGATGACGGGCTCGTCGTCTTGGCCTCCGAGGTTGGCGTGCTCGACCTCGACCCTGCCACGGTGGTGCGTAAGGGCCGCTTGCAGCCAGGCCGGATGTTTTTGGTTGACACCGCCGAACACCGGATCATCGAGGACGACGAGATCAAGGGCCAATTGGCTGCGGAGCATCCTTATGAGGAGTGGCTCCATGCAGGCTTGGTGAAACTGCCAGACATCCCCAACCGTGAGCACGTGGTGCACTCGCATGCCTCGGTCACTCGCCGTCAGCAGATCTTCGGTTACACCGAAGAGGAGTTGCGGGTGCTGCTTACCCCGATGGCCAACAATGCGGTCGAGCCGATCGGATCAATGGGCACCGACACCCCGATCGCGGTGCTCTCGAAGCGGCCTCGACTGCTCTTCGACTACTTCACGCAGTTGTTTGCCCAGGTGACCAACCCGCCACTGGATGCCATCAGGGAAGAACTCGTCACCAGCCTGTACGGCAGCATCGGGCCAGAGGCCAATCTGCTGGTGCCATCTGCCGCTGGCTGTCGCCAGATCGTGGTGCCCTTCCCCGTGATCAACAACGATGAGTTGGTCAAGATCCGTCATCTGAACAATGACGGTGACATGCCGGGCTTCAAGTGTCACGTCGCCCGAGGTTTGTATGACGTGGCGGGCGGTGGCCCTGAATTGGTCGCCCGCCTGGATGAGATTTGCGCTGAGGTAAGCGAAGCCATCTCGCAGGGGGCTCGCATAATCGTGCTCTCCGACCGCCATTCAGACCAGATCAAGGCGCCGATCCCGTCTCTGCTGCTCACCGCCGCAGTCCACCACCACTTGGTGAGAGAGAAGACGCGCACCAAGGTCGGCTTGGTGGTCGAGGCTGGCGATGTGCGTGAGGTGCACCATGTGGCCACCCTGGTTGGTTTTGGAGCAGCTGCAGTCAACCCCTATTTGGCCATGGAGTCAGTGGAGGATCTGGCTCGCAACGGCAGCTATGTGTCGGTCGCCCCTGAGGTCGCGGTCAACAACTTGGTCAAGTCGCTGGGCAAGGGCGTGCTCAAGGTGATGTCGAAGATGGGGGTTTCCACGGTTGCCTCCTACACTGGCGCCCAGATATTTGAGGCCTTGGGTCTATCTCAGGAGCTCGTCGACAAGTACTTCACCGGCACCTCGTCAAAGCTCGGTGGGATTGACATTGATGTCATTGCCGAGGAAGTAGCCAAACGCCACGCCGTCGCCTATCCAACTCACGGCATCCCTCCCGTACACCGCACCCTCCAGATGGGTGGGGAATACCAGTGGCGCCGTGAGGGCGAGCTGCATTTGTTCAATCCCGACACGGTGTTCCGGTTGCAGCATGCCACCAGGAGTCGGCGCTATGACATTTTCAAGCAGTACTCCGAACTGGTCAACGAACAATCTGAACGCCTGATGACGCTGCGTGGCTTGTTCAAGTTCAAGACCGCCGAACAAGCTGGGCGCAGCTCGATCCCCATCGAAGAGGTTGAGCCGGTTGCCGAGATCGTCAAGCGATTCTCGACCGGAGCGATGTCATATGGATCGATCAGTCAAGAGGCACACGAGACCCTGGCTGTGGCCATGAATCGCCTGGGTGCCAAGTCGAACACGGGTGAAGGCGGAGAGGATCCCGAGCGGCTCTACGACCCTGAGCGGCGCTCCTCGATCAAGCAGGTTGCCTCTGGTCGCTTCGGAGTCACTTCGGAATATCTCACCAACTCCGATGACATCCAGATCAAGATGGCACAAGGTGCCAAGCCCGGGGAGGGCGGACAACTCCCCGGCAACAAGGTGTATCCGTGGGTGGCCAAGACCCGACATTCAACCCCGGGAGTCGGTCTCATCTCGCCGCCGCCGCATCACGACATCTACTCGATCGAAGACCTGGCCCAACTCATCCATGATCTGAAGAACGCAAATCCGCAGGCGCGGGTGCACGTGAAGTTGGTGGCTGAGGTTGGGGTCGGCACGGTCGCGGCAGGTGTCTCCAAGGCGCACGCGGACGTCGTACTCATCTCCGGTCATGACGGCGGCACAGGTGCATCACCGTTGACTTCGCTGAAGCATGCGGGTGGTCCCTGGGAGCTCGGCCTGGCCGAGACCCAGCAGACGCTGCTCCTCAACGGCTTGCGGGACAGGATCGTCGTACAGGCTGATGGTCAGCTGAAGACTGGGCGCGACGTGGTGATCGCAGCCCTGTTGGGCGCGGAGGAGTTTGGCTTCGCCACGGCTCCATTGGTGGTCTCCGGCTGCATCATGATGCGGGTGTGTCACCTCGACACCTGCCCGGTCGGGGTGGCGACTCAAAACCCAGTCCTCCGGGAGCGCTTCTCCGGCAAGCCGGAGTTCGTGGTCAACTTCTTCGAATACATCGCTGAAGAGGTGCGTGAGCTGCTAGCTGAGCTGGGCTTCCGCTCGCTTGATGAGGCCATCGGGCATGCCGAAGCGCTTGATGCCTCAGACGCGATCGACCATTGGAAGGCCGCTGGGCTCGACATCTCGCCGATCTTCCATGTGCCGACGCTTCCGGAGGAAGCTGCGTTGCGCAACACGACCGGCCAGGACCACGGTCTGGAGCGGGCCCTGGATCAAGAGTTGATCAAACTGTGCAAGCCGGCGCTGGAGACTGGTGAGGCAGTGAGGGCTCACGTGTCGGTGCGCAATGTCAACCGCACCGTGGGCACAATGCTTGGGCATGAGGTGACCAAGCGGTATCGAGGCAAGGGTTTGCCGGCGGGCACGATCGACCTCACCTTCACGGGCTCTGCTGGCCAATCCTTCGGCGCCTTCCTTCCTAACGGGATCACGCTGAGGCTGGAAGGTGACGCCAATGATTACGTCGGCAAGGGGCTCTCTGGTGGCCGAATCGTGGTCCGCCCTGACCGCACTGCAGCCTTTGTGGCTCGTGAGCAGGTGATCGCCGGCAACACGATTGCGTACGGCGCAACGTCTGGAGAGTTGTTCTTGCGCGGACAGGCAGGGGAGCGTTTCTGTGTCCGCAATTCAGGTGCCACGGCCGTCGTTGAGGGGGTTGGTGACCACGGTTGTGAATACATGACCGGGGGCACGGTGGTGGTGCTTGGCCCCACGGGACGCAACTTCGCTGCCGGGATGAGCGGTGGCGTTGCATACGTGCTTGACCTTGACCCACAGCAGGTAAATCCGGAGTTGGTGGAGTTGACTGCTATTTCTGGAGAGGATGCCGCCGCCCTGCGAGAGCTGGTCGCTGAACATGGCGAAGAAACCGGGTCGGGGATCGCGGCTGCTCTTCTGGAGGATTGGGACAGTGCGGTCAAGCGCTTCACCGAAGTGATGCCGCGTGACTTCAGAGTCGTGATGACCGCCAAGGCCAAGGCAGAAGCTGCCGGACTGGATGAAATCGAAATCGCAAACGCAATGATGGAGGCACTCCATGGCTGATCCAAGAGGATTCTTGAAACACGGGCGTGAAGTTGCTGCTCGGCGACCCGTTGATGAGCGGATCAACGACTGGAATGAGGTCTACCCCGACAACCCAGCACGGGCTCTCCTTCCAATCATCAAGACCCAGGCGAGCCGCTGCATGGATTGCGGAATCCCGTTTTGTCATCAAGGCTGCCCACTGGGAAATATCATTCCTGAATGGAATGACTTGGTCTATCGAGACGACTGGGATGCGGCTATCGAACGGCTGCATGCCACCAACAACTTCCCCGATTTCACAGGAAGGCTGTGTCCGGCTCCGTGTGAGACCGCATGTGTGCTTGGCATCAATCAAGATCCAGTCACGATCAAGAATGTCGAGGTCTCGATCGTTGAGCATGCTTGGGATCACGACTTGGTGAAGCCGGTTGCTCCCGAATGGCTGTCCGGCAAGACAGTGGCCGTCGTCGGGTCTGGACCCGCAGGTTTGGCTGCAGCACAGCAATTGACTCGCGCTGGGCACACGGTGGCGGTGTATGAACGCGCCGACAAGGCTGGCGGGCTACTGCGCTATGGCATCCCTGAGTTCAAGATGGAAAAGGCAGTCATCGATCGGCGCTTGGATCAGATGAAGCAGGAAGGCACGGTTTTCCGTACCGGCATCGAGATCGGCGCTCCGGGCCAACTGACCGGTGCCGATCTACGCGATCGCTACGACGCAGTCGTGTTGGCGGTTGGTGCGACGCTGCCGCGTGATCTCGTCGTACCCGGACGTGACCTGCAAGGCATCCACCAAGCGATGGACTACCTGCCTCAGGCAAACCGGGCTGCGCTTGGGGAGCAGGTTGAAGACCAGATCCATGCCAAGGGCAAGCATGTGGTGATCATCGGCGGTGGTGACACTGGTGCTGACTGTTTGGGTACGGCGATCCGCCAGGGTGCAGCCTCGATCACCCAGTTGGAGATCATGGAGCGCCCTGGAGAGGTGCGCCCAGCCAATCAGCCATGGCCGACCTATCCGATGGTCTTCAGGGTTTCATCTGCCCACGAAGAGGGTGGTGAGCGGGTCTACTCCGTCTCCACTCAGGAGTTCCTCGACGATGGTCAAGGCAATGTCAAAGCCTTGCGGATCGTGGAGGTCGTCCCCGGCAAAGGTGGCTTCGACGAGGTGCCCGGCACTCAGCGCGACATTCCCGCAGACCTTGTCTTTCTCGCGATGGGCTTCACAGGCCCGCAGCAGGCTGGCCTCGTTGAAGAATTGGGCGTTGAGTTGGATGCGCGCGGCAACGTGTCCCGTGACAAGGACTACGCATCGTCGGTGCCGGGGGTCTTCGTGGCAGGGGATGCCGGTCGAGGGCAGAGCCTGATCGTTTGGGCGATTGCGGAAGGACGTGCTGCCGCAGCGGCGGTTGATCTCTTCCTGGATGGTTACACCAACTTGCCCTTCCCGATTCCGCCGACTGAGCGTCCAGTGACGGCTTGATGTCGGTTGACGACGGAGCTCTCGTGCCCGGGATCGTGGGTGCGATGATTGTTGGGGTTTGGTTGGATTGACCGTGACCGAATCTGTAGAGTCCTAGGGTGCGCAAGGCAAAGATCGTCTGTACTTTGGGGCCGGCGTCTTCATCAAAAGAACAGATCCGTCGGCTGATAGATGCTGGCATGGATGTGGCTCGACTCAACATGAGCCACGGCACTCACGAAGATCACGCCCAGACCTATCAGTTTGTGCGCGAGGCCAGCGATGAGTCTGGCCATGGCGTCGGCATTCTCGCTGATCTGCAAGGACCCAAGATCCGGTTGGGAAGCTTCGTGGACGGGTCAACCGCGCTCACGCGCGATCAAGCCCTAACCATCACAACCCGTGACGTGCTCGGCAACCGAGATCTTGTGCCGACCACCTATGCCGGGCTACCCAATGATGTGCAGGTTGGCGACCCTATCCTGATCGACGATGGGCGGATCAGATTGCGGGTCACTGCAGTCGAGGGCACTGAGGTGCACACCAAGGTGATCGTCCCCGGTCGGATCAGCGACCACAAAGGGATAAACCTGCCTGGCGTAGCGGTCAGTGTTCCCGCACTCTCCGCCAAGGATGAGGATGATCTGCGCTTTGCGTTGGGCTTGAGTGTCGACTTCGTGGCGTTGTCCTTCGTGCGTAGTGCTGAGGACGTGCTCGACGTACGCAAGATCATGGATGAGGTTGGCAAGAGGCTGCCCGTGATCGCCAAGATCGAGAAGCCACAGGCCGTCGAAAACCTGGATGAAGTCATTGCTGCCTTTGACGGGCTCATGGTGGCTCGTGGCGACCTCGGTGTGGAGATCCCGCTTGAGCGGGTGCCGGTGATCCAAAAACGCATCGTGTTCAGGGCCCGACGGATGGCCAAACCGGTCATAGTGGCCACTCAGATGCTTGACTCGATGATCTCCCAACCAGCTCCGACCAGGGCAGAGGCCTCCGACGTGGCCAATGCCGTGCTCGACGGCACCGATGCGGTGATGCTCTCTGGTGAGACCAGTGTGGGCCGCTATCCGGTTGAGACGGTCACCACGATGACTCGCATCATCGAGTCCACCGAGGAGAGCGGCTTCTACGACATCCATCCGATCGACTGGCAACCAAAGACGAGGGGCGGAGTGATCGCCAAGGCCGCCGCTGAGGTCGCAGAGCGGGTCGGCGCGAAATATCTGGTGGCTTTCACAGCTTCTGGTGATTCGGCCCGTAGGCTGGCGCGTTATCACTCAGATGTGCCTGTGCTGGCATTCACTCCCAATCAACACGTGCGATCGCAACTGGCTCTCACCTGGGGCGTGGAGACCTTCTTGACGGAGAGCCCGGCGTCTACCGACGCCATGGTGCGCCAGGTCGATGAGGAGCTTCTGAAGATTGGGCGCGTTGCAGAAGGTGATTCGGTGGTGATCATCGCAGGTAGCCCGCCGGGCATTCCTGGTTCGACGAATGCTTTGCGCATCCACAGGATGGGCGATGCAATCAACGAAGTATCAGCGGCCTATCGAGTCTGAGACGCTTACGGCGGCTTGGCCTCCGGACAGCACTCGGCACTCGTTCTACAGCTACCCGATTATTGAGTCAAGATTCTTGGGCCGCATTGTGATGATGAACTGGTAGCCAAATAGGCTTGGTCGCGCCTTCACCAGCGCCTGGTCGATTGCAGAGATTGCTCGCAGGGTTCTGCTCTGAGACTCAACCATCGGAAACGGCGTCGCTGAATACTTGATGTCTTCGACCACCAAGGGCACCCTGTCCAAGATTCTGGTGAGCCCTCGTTTGGTGAAGAAGCGCAGATGGGTGTTGTCCAAGATGCCGCGGCGATCGTAGTCGAAAGATCCGGTCACCACCCTGATCCGTGGATACCAGTGCCCGAAGTTGGGCGTCGAAATGATCAATCGGCCTTCCTTGCCCAAACGCTGAGTCAACTCACTGATCAGGTGCTCTGGGTGCTTGACGTGCTCAATCACATCGGCAGCAATGATGACGTCGAAATCTGTGCCAATATCTGGTAATTCAGCTTCAAGATCAGCACGGTAGAAGGCATCGGCTCGGCCATGGACCTTGGGATGTTCTTCTGGGTCGATGGCAGTGACGTGGTGTCCCATCCCTCTGACCTGCTCGGCGAGCAAGCCTGACGAACAACCGACCTCGAGCACCTTGCCCGCAGGTAGGTGTTTGAGTTGATCCAAGATGATGGAGTGAGATGACCCTTCTTCTTCCTTTAGGTCATATTCATCAGGCGGGGGCACCCAGTTGCTGAGTCCAAAACCGGCCTTGGACATGCGATAGGAGACAACTGCCTTGACGACATCACGTGCATAGGGGAGCCCGTTGACATAGCAGATCTCATCGCCATAGAAGGTTGGGATTGGTACTTCGAGAATGCGTTTGTCTGCATCGAGTAGTTGCACGATGATCTGGGTGTCGAAGTCGAAGCCGTCGGAGTTGGCAGTGAACGGGATCGCCTTGAGCGCAGCGACGGAATAGGCGCGATATCCAGAGTGGAACTCAGAGAGACTGCTTCCGAGCACGGTGTTCTCAACCTTGGTCAGGATCTTGTTGCCGACGTACTTGTAAAGCGGCATTCCCCCTCGCCTGGCTGCGCCTGGCTCCATCATCCGGGAGCCAAAGACCGCGTCCGCATGTCCTTGGAGGATTGGCTCGACAAGCTTTTCTATGCACTCGGGGGCATACTGACCGTCGGCGTGCAAAAGGACGATGACGTCGAAACCTTTGTCAATGGCGACCTGATAGCCGGCCTTCTGGTTGCCGCCATAGCCTCGGTTTTCGACGTGACGGACCACAGTGGTGTTGATATGTGGGTTGCGGTCTCGCCATTTTGCCCCCTTCTCAAAGGTGTCATCGTCTGAAGCGTCGTCAGCGACGATGATCTCGGCAATCCGGTCTCGGAAGCCGTCGGGAATGCGCTCGAGGGTTTCTTCGAGTGTGGTGCTGGCGTTGTAGGCCACCACAAGCACCGCGATCCGCGGTTCGTGTTGGGTGGTCATGTCAGGGACGCTAACAATTTTGGAAGGAAGATCAGGCCAAGGTCTTGGGGATGGTCGTGTCGCTGGCCATCCCCAAGACCCCAGCGATCACTTCGCCAGATCGAAGCGATCGTTGTTCATGACCTTCACCCAAGCAGCCACGAAGTCATTGGTGAACTTCTCCTGGGCATCATCACTCGCATAGACCTCTGCCACCGCGCGGAGTTCGGCGTTGGAGCCGAAGACGAGATCGGCGCGAGTGCCGGTCCACTTCTTCCCCTCAGCGGTGGTGCCTTCGAAGGACTCTGCCTCGGGCCCGCCTTCGCCGACCGATGACCATGAGGTGTCGATGTCCAATATGTTGACGAAGAAGTCGTTGGACAAGACGCCGACACGGTCAGTGAGTACGCCTGCCGTGGAGCCGCCGGTGTTGGCGCCGAGCACGCGAAGCCCTCCCACGAGCACGGTCATCTCAGGTGCGCTCAAGTTGAGCTGATTGGCGCGATCCAGGAGCAGATACTCCCCGGGCAGGCTGTTCCCCTTGCCGATCCAGTTGCGGAATCCGTCTGCGACTGGCTCAAGGTGACCGATTGACTCAACATCGGTCTCGTCCTGGGATGCATCGACTCGACCGCCAGTGAATGGCACGCTGATGTCCTGCCCCGCAGCCTTGGCAGCCTGCTCAATGCCCACGCCGCCAGCCAACACGATCAGATCGGCCAGTGAGACTGGCTTTGGGAAGTTTGCTTGGACTTCCTCGAGCTTGCTCAGCACGCTGGATAGCTGGCCGGGGGTGTTGACATCCCAACTCCGCATCGGTTCAAGGCGGATCCTGGCTCCGTTGGCTCCGCCCCGCTTGTCGCTGTTGCGGAAGGATGCTGCCGAGGACCACGCAGTCGCCACCAATTCCGAGATGCTCAGCCCGGAGTTGGCGATTGCTGACTTGAGGTCTGCAGTGTCTGAGTCAGACAGCGCCTCGGTCGAGGCTTGGGGGAGCGGATCTTGCCAAACGAACTGCTCGCTGGGCACTTCACTCCCGACATAGCGCGAGACAGGACCCATGTCGCGGTGGGTGAGCTTGAACCACGCCCTCGCGAACGCTGCCGCGAACTCCTCAGGGTGCTCCAGGAATCGACGGGAGATCTTCTCGTACGTCGGGTCCATCCGGAGCGCGATGTCGGAAGTGAGCATCCTGGGCTCACGCTTGCCATCGCCGTGAGCTTCGGGAACCATGTCGGACCCGGCGCCGTTCTTGGGACGCCATTGCTTGGCGCCAGCTGGAGACTCGAACAACTCCCACTCGTAGCTGAACAGGATGTGGAAGAACTCGTTGTCCCAACGAGTCGGATGATAGGTCCAGGTCACTTCCAGACCTGAGTTGATCGTGTCTGGTCCCGCGCCGCTGGCGTAGCTGCTCTTCCAACCCAAGCCCATCTGTTCGATGGGTGCCGACTCCGGCTCTGGGCCCACGTGATCATCGACGGTGGAGGCGCCATGTGTCTTGCCGAAGGTGTGACCACCTGCGATGAGTGCGACGGTCTCCTCGTCATTCATCGCCATCCGAGCAAAGGTTTCGCGGATGTCAAGGGCTGAGGCGAGCGGATCACTGTTGCCATTCGGTCCCTCAGGGTTGACATAGATCAGACCCATCTGCACGGCAGCCAATGGATTGTCGAGATCACGCTCGCCCGTGTAGCGCTCTTCGCCAAGCCACTCTGACTCAGGGCCCCAGTAGACATCGTCGTCTGGCTCCCAAGCGTCGACTCGACCCCCGGAGAAACCGAAGGTCTCAAAGCCCATGGTCTCCATGGCTACGTTGCCAGCAAGGATGATCAGATCGGCCCAGGAGAGATTCTGGCCGTGCTTCTTCTTGACCGGCCAGAGCAGGCGGCGGGCCTTGTCGAGGCCGACATTGTCAGGCCAGCTGTTTAGAGGGGCGAAGCGCTGCTGGCCAGAACCGGCACCGCCACGGCCATCGTGTACGCGGTAGGTGCCAGCGCTGTGCCAGGCCATCCGCACCATCATCGGGCCGTAATTGCCGAAGTCCGCTGGCCACCAGTCCTTGGAGTCGGTCAGCACATCGGCGATGTCCTGCTTGATTTCGGCAAGGTCAACCGATGCGAATGCCTTTGCGTAGTCGAAGTCAGCCCCCAAGGGGTTGGCCACGGCTGGATTCTTGGCGAGGATCTTCAGGTTCAGGCGATTGGGCCACCATTGCTGGTTGCGGTCACCACTTGTGGGGTGCGCGGCGGCACCATGCACCACAGGGCATTCACCTGTTGCTTCGGGGGACATGTCGTTCTCCTCTACTTGTTCCTTGTTGGTTGTCTTGGTCTGGAGTCGGTTGGCTACGGGTTGAACACGAAGGGCAGGATCCCCAATAAATGACTTCGGCCTCATCGATGAGATAACCCTGGTCATCTAGGGGAGTCAGACACGGCATTTCCTGCAAAGTGCAGTCGACATCTACGACATTCCCGCAGTCTCGGCAGGCTAAGTGGTGGTGGTTGTCGCCCGTTCGAGTTTCGTAGAGAGCTGCTGAGCCTTGTGGCTGAAACTTTCGCAGCAGGCCCGCATCGGTCAAGTCGCTCAATGCGTCGTAGACGGCCTGGTGCGAGATGGAAGTCAAGGTGCGCCTGACTGCATCAAGGATCGATGCAGTGTCTGAATGCGGTTGGCGATCAACGGTGTCAAGGACCGTGAGCCTTTGCTTGGTCACTCGCAAGCCCGCAGCGCGCAGCTGCGTCTCGAAGTCGACCATGGTGTGCATGCCACCATGTCTAACAGTTATCTGGAATAAGTCAAGAAAACATGAACTTGGGTGGAGTGTCGGGTGCCCCGGGTGAGACTCGAACTCACACTGGACGGTGTTTGAGACCGCTTCCTCTGCCGATTGGGATACCGGGGCGCAGGGATGTTCTAGCACGAAACCTTAGCGGATGGTCACACCGCTAGCCTTTGGGGTGTGAATCCGAGCCACCCTGCCTGCCGTGTCGTGATTGCCGAGGACGAGGCCTTGATCCGATTGGACTTGGCTGAGATGTTGGCCGAGGAGGGCTACGAGGTGGTGGCCCAGGCTGATAACGGTGCTGATGCGGTCGATTTGGCGATCAGTTTGCAACCTGACTTGGTGATCCTTGATATCAAGATGCCCAAGCTGGATGGCATTGCGGCGGCCGAGCAGATCGCGGAGCGCCAAATCGCACCGGTGGTGATCTTGACAGCCTTTTCCCAACGCGAGTTGGTTGAGCGCGCCAGAGATGCGGGTGCCATGGCCTATCTGGTCAAGCCGTTTAACAAATCCGACCTGGTGCCTGCAATCGAGATCGCGCTCAGCCGATTTGGCGAGGTCAAGGAATTGGCGCGAGAAGTTGAGGATCTGGGTCAGCAATTGGCCGCCCGGAAGATCGTGGAGCGGGCAAAGGTGGTGCTACAAGGAGAGCTCGGTTTGAGTGAGCCAGACTCCTTTCGTTGGATCCAGAAGACAGCCATGGATTTGCGACTCTCGATGAGAGCAGTGGCTGAAGGCGTCATCGAACATGGCCCGAAGGCGTGAGGGTCAAGAACCGTCTTTAGTGTCGTCCACTATCGTTGACAACGGTGCAATGCACCTTCCAGTCGGGGGCAGGCCATAGTGAGGAGAGTGTGTAGTGACGCGTGCGTCGCTGACAATTCGTGACGCGGTGGACTCTGATGCCCGAAGGGTTCGAGAGATTCTGGTCCGCACCAAGTCGATGCCCAGCCCCGATCTGTTGGCCAGTGACATCAAAGCGGCGCTGAGTCGCGCCAACGAAGACGAGAGTACGCGCTTCTTGGTCGGAACCGTTGGTGATGATGTTGTGGCAATGGTGCACATGCAGCTAATTCCCGTCGGTCCGTTCACCGACGAAAAGGCACTGCTTACGTCCTTCTTGCTCGTACATCCCGAACATCGCCGCCATGGCTATGCCCACCAACTCCTGGGAGCTGCCGTGAGCTGGGCTGAGGAGCAAGGCATCCAGCAGATCAACGGGGTTGCGCATTCGACCATTCGTGAGGCAAATCGTTTCTATGCCCGCCTTGGGATGGGCTCAGCTGCGAGTTTCCGGAGCGCTCAGACGGGCACACTGCGCGTACGTTTGGCGGCGGAGCGCAGCAGCAGGGAGACCGGAGCAAATCGCAAGGTGCGCGCAACCTTGGCCCACCGCCGCAATCAGCGGCGACGTCAGCAAGGCGCCTCAGGGCCAGCGATCTCCTGATTCAGCTCAACTTGGCTGCATCAAGGAGTGCGCACGTGATCCGAGAGGTGCACAGGCGGCGGCCCTCTTCGTCGCTGATCACTACCTCATAGGCCGCCATGGAGCGGCCCAGATGGATCGCCGTTGCTACACCGGTGACGATGCCTGATCTGGCTGAACGATGGTGGGTGGCGTTTATGTCAACGCCGACGGAAAGCTTGTCGGGGAGTCCGTGCAGCGCTGACCCGATCGAGCCCAGTGATTCCGCCAATGCAATCGAGGCGCCGCCGTGCAGCAGACCGTATGGCTGAGTGTTTCCTTCCACCGGCATGGTGCCGACAACTCGCTCTGCCGTAGCCTCCAAGATCTCGACTCCGAGCTTCTCGTTGAGGCCACCCATCGGCATCATTTCGAGCAATTTGTGCAGGTCTGATTGATCGCTCATGGTGGCCATCATCCATTACGGACCTGCATCCGTGATTTCAAGGCCGGTCTGAGGCTGCTGGTGGTTGGCCAGGGTCTAGGGTCGACCTGTGACTGAGTCGAGACCTCGCTTGCTTCTGCTGGATGGTCATTCGTTGGCCTACCGAGCTTTCTATGCCTTGCCTGTCGAAAACTTCTCCACGACAACAGGCCAACCCACCAACGCGGTCTACGGCTTCACGGCGATGTTGATCAATGTCTTGCGCGACGAGGCGCCGACCCATGTTGCAGTGGCTTTCGACAAATCCAGAGAGACTTTTCGGCTGACCGAGTATCCCGACTACAAAGCCAAGCGAGCCAAGACTCCAGATGAGTTCAAAGGCCAAGTCGCTTTGATCCAGGAGGTACTTGATGCCCTGCAGATCAGACATCTTGACCTGCAGGGTTTTGAGGCAGATGACATCATCGCCACACTGACTGCCGTCGGCTTGAGAGACGGGCTTGAGGTGCTGATCCTGACTGGTGATCGCGACTCGCTGCAACTGGTCACCGAACACTCCACGGTGCTCTATCCCATGCGCGGGGTCTCAGAGTTGGCGCGCATGACGCCTGCGGCGGTGACCACCAAGTACGGCGTACCCCCAATGCGTTATCCAGAGTTGGCGGCCTTGGTCGGTGAAGATTCCGACAACTTGCCAGGGGTGCCCGGGGTTGGCCCCAAGACGGCGGCAAAGTGGTTGACGCAGTACGACGGACTGGAAAACGTGATCAACCAAGCAGATCAGATCACGGGCAAGGCGGGAGAAAGCCTGCGGCAACATCTTGACGACGTACTTCGAAATCGGCGACTCAACAGGTTGGTCAACGACCTTGACCTGGGATTGACCACATCCGATCTCCAACGGCAGCCCTGGGATCGCCAAGAGGTGCACAATCTCTTTGACGCCTTGGAGTTCAGGGTGCTCCGAGACCGATTGTTTGACACTCTTGAGGCTGATGGAGAGGTAACCGAATCTGGCTTCGAGCTCGACACCACAGTCCTTGATTCACAAAACCTCGGTGCGTGGCTGGGTGAGCATGCAAGAGAGGGTGCGCCAAGGGTCGGGATCCACGTGGATGGGGTATGGGCAGCTGGTAGCGGTGATGTTGATGCCATTGCGATTGCCACCGAGGATGGCCATGCAGGTTATTGCCGAATCGCCGAGCTGAGCCCAGAAGCAGGACAGCGCTTGGGTGAGTGGCTGAGCAATCCCGGTGTTCCCAAGGTTCTGCACGATGCCAAGGGGCCGATGTTGGCGTTGGCCACACGAGGTGAGCAGTTGGCGGGAGTGTCCAGCGACACGGCCTTGGCTGCCTATCTCGTCAGACCTGACCAACGTTCCTATGACCTCGCTGACCTGACCCTGCGCTATCTCAAGCGCGAGTTGAGCCCAAGCTCTGGTGCCGATGAGCAACTGTCCTTCGATGTGGGCGGCGATGATGATTCGGCCCAAGCTGCCATGGTCAGGGCACGGGCGGTTCTCGACCTTGCCGATGCCTTGGATGCAGAGCTCAAGGACCACGGCGGTGCTGCCCTACTACGGGATGTCGAGTTGCCACTCGTGGGCTGTCTGATGGAGATGGAGCGTACTGGCATCGCCGTCGACCTGGACTTCTTGGAAAGGCTTGAGGCTGAGTTCGCAGATGCGGTTCGCAGTGCTGCTCAGGATGCCTATTCCGTGATTGGTCGGGAGGTCAACCTCGGCTCGCCCAAGCAACTTCAGGTGGTGCTCTTCGATGAATTGGAGATGCCCAAGACGAAACGCACCAAGACCGGCTACACGACCGATGCTGAAGCATTGTCGAGTCTCTACGAGAAGACCGAGCACCCCTTCTTGCAACACCTGTTGCGGCATCGCGATGTCACCAGGATGCGCCAAACGGTTGAAGGCTTGATCAAGACCGTGCAACCTGATCGGAGGATCCACACCACCTTCAATCAGATGATTGCCGCTACTGGCCGGTTGTCGAGCACAGACCCCAATCTGCAGAACATCCCTGTCCGCACGGAGGAAGGGCGCCGGATTCGCCAGGCCTTCGTGGTGGGCTCTGGCTTCGTGGGCCTGATGACTGCAGACTACTCGCAGATCGAGATGCGGATCATGGCTCACCTCTCCGGTGACGAGGCCTTGATTGAAGCATTCGGGTCTGGTTTTGACTTCCACTCAGTGACGGCTTCACGCGTGTTCGATGTGCCAACTGATCAAGTCTCCTCAGAGCAACGAGCCAAGATCAAGGCCATGAACTACGGCCTCGCATATGGTCTTTCGGCATTCGGACTCTCCGCGCAATTGCGGATCTCGACCGCGGAGGCAAAGGCGCTCATGGATGAGTACTACGAGACCTTCGGCGGCGTTGCTGACTACCTTTCCGGTGTGGTTGAGGAGGCCAGACGAACCGGTTTCACCGAGACGATCATGGGGCGACGTCGCTATCTGCCTGACCTCCGCAGCGACAACCGGCAGCGTCGAGAAATGGCCGAACGGATGGCGCTGAATGCCCCGATCCAAGGCTCTGCGGCCGACCTGATCAAGGTGGCCATGCTCAAGGTGAATGCCGCAATCGCAGCTCAGGGGATGCGATCACGGATGCTGCTGCAAGTCCATGACGAGTTGGTCTTGGAAGTGTCCCCGGGTGAAGCTGAGGCACTGGAGGCATTGGTGCGCCGTGAGATGGGTGCGGCGGCCGATCTGACCGTACCCTTAGATGTGTCGGTTGGGATCGGGCGCAGTTGGTATGAGGCGGCCCACTAGCTTGCTGGTGCTCCTGCCTCTTGCACTGTGCGTGGCTTGGAGAATCCTCTGATGCTCAGGATCAACAGCAATGTGAGCAGCAGTGCATTTATCGCCATGACTCGATTGAGCATGTCGGTGAACGTGTCGGCTTGCAGCCCGAAGTACACCAAGGCGCCCAGTGCGACCCAGACCAAATAGACGGAGAATTTCGAGCGGCGGGCGATCAAGCCGTAGACCAACAACTGCAGCAGGGCCAGCATCGCGCCGAGGATCGCAAACTTCCACAACGAGTCTTCGATGGCACCATATTTTGGGCCTCCGGTGAAGATCAGAGCGAAGCCTGACATCACCTTGGCAGCCACGGCCATGACGATGCCGATGGTGAGCACCGCAGCCAGTGCCTTGAACAGCGTGATCAGAGGTCGTTCACTCGCGCCCAAGGATGGGAAGGCGATCACGACGATGAATTGAGGCATGAACAAGACCGCCTTGGTCATGATCAGGCCCGCTGCATAGAGGCCAGCTTCGTGATGATCCATGCTGTTGCGAGCGATGAGGGCATCCGCGCTGGTCAGAGCGAAGTAGCCGAGCAGCACCAGCGCGTTTTGCAGGGTTTCTCGCCACAGGTCTCCAGCAGTGTGGTCGGTAGCTGCAGACTGACGATGGTGATCGCGCGGACGGCGCAAGGCCAGGGCACCTACCAGGACTGGAGCCCAAGCTCCAACCATCACCCCCAGGATGGCCCAAAAGGTCGTCGGGGTAACTATCAAGAAGATGGTGCCGATGGCCAGGCGAGGGACGCCGGAGGCCAAATACACCATTGCCAGGCTTCGCCATCGGCGTTCCCCTTGTAGGACGCCAAGTTGAGCTCCGACCAAGGTCAAGGGCAAGGCGCTGAAGCCGATCAGAAGTGCCGTTGGAAGGCTGTTGAGTTGCAGGACGTAGTTGATCAAAGGGGCGCCAACCAAGGCGATCAGCGCCAGACCAAAGGCCGCTTGGCGCCCAACGCGGATGACGGCAGCTTCGACCACGTGCACGTCGCCGGGCTCAGTGGCGATGCGGCGGGCCGCATTGGCTTGCAATGCCAGGGCCAGCACCGTGACGATGAGGAGCAGATTCATCAAGGCGGCGAAGCCGCTGTATGAGACCGGGCCCAGCAGCCTGGCTGCCACCATCTGGTAGCCGTAGGTGGTGACATTCATGATTGCCATCGCAATGGCAATCACCATTCCGCCGGACTCAACCTGCTTGCCCAACCCAGACGAAACCCGTGCCTTTTCAGACATGGGCGACTCCTTTGGCAGATCGAATGGGGGTTGGCAAGATACGGTTGCGAGCCTACCGTCTAGCCCTTCAGTAGCTGAGGAGTGCTGCCTTGCCAAGATCAGCGATGCCTTCACCCAAGGTGGCGTCGCTGGCTACAAAGGCCCAGTTTGGTTGGCTGCTGTTCCTTCCAGCGCTGATCTTGGGCCCGGCATTCTTCCGCTCTGGCTATTTGCTTACCTTCGACATGGTTTGGGTGCCGCAGTTGTCGATGAGGCCTTCCTTTTGGGGTCTGGGCTCTGGCTGGCCCCGAGCCATCCCCTCCGACACAATCGTTGCGCTGGCCGACAACGTGGTCCCAAGTATGTTGTTGCAACGGGTCACCTTGTTTGCCGCCCTTGCCCTCGCTGGTTTGGGCATGGCCCGCTTCGTCAGTAAGGGCTGTGGGCTTGGAGTGCTGCCGGGCACTGTGGCGGCCACTTTCTATCTGTGGAATCCATTCGTTGCCGAACGACTCATCATTGGCCACTGGCCGGTCCTGCTTGGTTATGCGACGCTTCCCTGGGTGCTGCAAACTGCACGGGAGATCCGGGGTGGTGAGTCTCGTTGGCCACATTTGGCTGGCTGGGTCTGGCTGGGCTCATTGAGTGCGTCGGCGGGTCTGGTTACTGGGGGATTGGCGCTGCTTGCGCTGTGGCGGCGGGGCCGATGGCGGGCAAATCTTGGTTTGCTGATCATCGTCCTCGCCGCGAATTCGGTCTGGGTCGTTGCTGGGCTGTGGCATTGGGGGCTCTCCACCGACCCCGCCGGCTTTCGGGCATTCGCCGCACACGGCGAGGGTGGGCTGCCAGTGCCCCTGGCCACGCTGTCCCTGGGCGGTATCTGGAACGAACTCGTCGTACCGGGATCGCGTACTGGTGTCCTGGCTTGGGTAGGACTTCTCGTGCTGCAAGTGCCGATGCTTCTTTCATTCCCCGCGTGGTGGCGCGCCAGTGAAGTGTGGGTACGCCGTGTCGTCTTGGTGACCGCGACGACTGGTTGGTTGGTTGCGCTTCTTGGAGCATTGCTTCCCACAATCGTGGGCCAGTTGAGTGGCAGTTTGCCGGTGCTGGGGCTCCTGAGGGACGGCTCACGTTACCTGGGGCCTGTGGCCTTGTTTCAAGCCTTGCTCCTGGCACATGCGGTGGCTTGGCTTGTGGGCAAGCTGGCTGCGTTAGGGATGTCCTCGGCAATCGCTCTGGCCTGCCTGCCAGTCGTGTTGATGCCAGACCTTGCTTGGGGTGCCATGGGACGGCTGCAGCCATCCAACTATCCAACTTCTTTCGACAATGCCCGCCAAGCAGTGAGCAAGCACCTGTCCGGCCCGGGGGAGAAGATCTTGATCCTCCCGTTCACCAGCTACCGTGCCCCGACCTGGAACAGGCACTGGCCAGTGCTTGATCCGATGGGCCGCTTCTTGCCGCAGGATTTCATCGCCAATGACGCGCTTCAGATCTCGGGCAAGACAATTCATGGCGAGGACCCATCGGCATCTGCTGCCGCTGACGCGTTGGCCGCGAGCAACCCACAGGCCCGGGCAGATCAGTTGGCTGAATTGGGTGTGCTCGCAGTGGTGAGAGAGCTTGATGCAGGGATGGAGCCGGAGGCTGTTGCGGGGCACGTGGTGTGGTCTGACGAATCTGTCGAGTTGATCCTCCTTGAAGACACGGGCCAGCAAGTCAGGCAAGCCAGGAGTTCTGCCTCGGCCGTCTCCTTATCGGGAGCCTGGGGTGGCTTCTTTGGGTTGTTGGCATTCGCGTTGTCAGGGGTGCTCGTTGCCTTGATCAGAGCTGGACGGCGCTTTGGAAAATCACGAGATTAGGTTGATTCGTCCAAGGTGTTGCTATGATTTCCCCAAGCCATAGAAGGGATTCATCGTGGAAACAGCACTCGGCGGTTTCTTGGCACCACTCATCGCGGCACTTCTTGCAGCGGGAGTCAGCGCGGCCACGATCATCGGCGTCGTCCAATCCCAAGTTTCTGCGGGCAACTCGCCGATTGGCTCAGTGAGCCAGAAGGTCGGCGATTATGGCACCAATTCGAAGTTCTGAGCGGCTCATCACCTAGAGCCTGATTCAGTACTCCTGAATCGTCTTTGCAAAATCTTCTTGGGCCACTTGCCAAGAGTGTTGCTCAGCCATCGCCCGAGCTCCGGCCGCTAATTTGTGGCGGCGTTCGACATCAATGATTAGTTTGTCCACTTCATTGGTCATTTCGACTGAGCTGTCCACCAAGATGCCGGATTCTTGGTCTTTGATCGACTCACGCGTTCCGCCAGCCGACCTGTAGGCGATCGTTGGCGTGCCGTGAGCTCCCGCCTCCCCGACCACCAAGCCCCATCCTTCTTTCAACGAGGGCAGCAGCATCAACCAGGATTCTGCGTAGATCTGCTGTTTGCGCTCTTCGGACACATGTCCTTCGAAGCTAACGATCTCTGTGGCCCGACGCGCAGCCGCGTAGTGATGTAGTTGCGGGGCCCACCAGCCATCACCGACCACGTGCAGGGTCAACCCTGGGTGAATGCCAGACAAGCTCACGGCAGTATCGATTGCATGCTCCACCTGCTTGTGCGGCACGAGTCTTCCGACCACGCACAGAGAAGGATGGCTGGTCTTCTGATCGTCGGAAGGAAAGACTGGGTCGGTGCCATTGCGCACGACGCTGATCCGGTCGCCAGCAACTCCCAGCATCGTCAACTCCGCACGGGTGGCCTCAGACACCGCGATGTAGTGACACCGGCGATAGAGAAGGGGGGCCAATCTGCTCTCAATCCACCAACCGACCTTTCCGGTGAGCCCGGGGTACACCACCGGCCACTGTTCCTTGTGCACGTGGTGGACAAGGACCACGACAGGTTTGCGGCTGAGTAGTCGGGTGAAGAAGGGCAACCCGTTCTGGACGTCGACAATCACGTCGAAGTGGCCAAAGGTGCGCAAGGCCAAGCACAGTAGGCCTCGCAGATAGACGCTCAGTTTCGAGCCGCGACGTACGTACCTGATGTCATCTCTGACCTCATCTGCTGGCGCCCCGTCGTAAGAGGCTGTGAAGATGGTGACCCGGGCACCTCGCTCAACCAGGCCAAGAGCCATCTTCTCAAGGTAGCGTTCTGCTCCGCCCCCTTCCGGATTGAAGGTGTCGCGCCAACTGAAGAAGACCACGTGCTTGTCTTGAAGTGGCGAGCCAGAATGTTGTTTTCCGGCTCTGAAGGTCCCACTTGCTGATTCCATCGCACAGAGGCTACCCGGCATGGGTCAAAACCCAGCCACCCTCGGGTATCCTTCCTGACCGTGCCGCCCGTCGCTCCAAGCCCAACCTGGGCCCCCACTCTGCGACGCTCCGTGCGGTTGTTCAATGACTTCCGTTATGAACAGCCAGACCCTGCCCGCTTCTACTCGGCACTAGCCAATGATGCCGTCGGCCAACTGGGCGGTTATCTGGATCTTGACGGAATCAGGATGCTCGATGTTGGTGGCGGTCCAGGCTATTTCCGAGATGCCTTTACCCGTTCTGGTGCGGAGTACTTCGCACTAGATGCCGATGTCGGTGAGCTTGCGGGGTTGGGCGAGATCGGGCCTGGCACCGTCATCGGCAGCGGCATGGAATTGCCCTTCACAGATGGCAGTTTTGATCTGGTGTATTCATCAAACGTCCTTGAGCATGTGCCAGACCCCTGGCGGATGGCGAATGAGATGGTGCGCGTCACTCGGTCAGGTGGGATCACGTATTTGAGCTACACACTCTGGTATGGGCCTTGGGGCGGGCATGAGACGGCCCCCTGGCACTACTTCGGTGGGGCCTTTGCCCGCAAGCGATATCACGCCAAGCACGGCCACGAGCCGAAGAACAAATGGGGAGAGTCGCTGTTCAAGGTGACTGCCAAGCAGGGTCTTCGCTGGGCAGCGGTCCAATCACAAGCCGAAGTCTTGGCGATCATCCCACGTTACAACCCGGCTTGGAGCTATGGCTTGCTGCGGATCGCTGGAGTCAGGGAGGTGGTCACATGGAATCTGGTGATCGTGCTCCGGAAGCTGTGAACGCCGCACCGGCCACGGCCAGTGGCAGATCGAAAAGTGCGATCAGGCTGATCACTGGCTGCGTCTTCATGGTGGCTGTTGCCTTCGTGCAGAGCCCCGGCAAACTCGTGGCAGACACCAAGTTCGATCTGGCGATCGATCCTGCCGGTTTCTTGGGCCAAGCGCTGCATCTTTGGGATCCAACGGCTGCCTTCGGGCAGATACAAAATCAGGCCTATGGCTACTTTTGGCCGATGGGTCCCCTTTTCCTGCTGGGGCACGAGATCGGGCTGCCTGGCTGGGTGATCCAGCGGGCTTGGTTGGCCCTGGTGATGGTGGTTGCCTTCCTGGGAGCCGCGCTGGTGGCTCGGGCGCTCGGCATCCGTCGCGATGCCGCGGTGATCCTGGCAGGCTTTACCTATGCGCTGTCCCCGCGGATGATCACCGACTTGGGGCCGCATTCAATTGAAGTTTGGCCGATGGCCTTGGCCCCTTGGGTACTCCTCCCTCTGATCGTTGGAAGCAGACGTGGTTCGCCGCGTCAGGCTGCTGCCCTTTCGGCGCTCGCGATCGGGATGATCGGAGGGGTCAACGCGGCAGCCGCCTCTGCGGTCTTGCCGATGGGTGTGTTGTGGCTGCTCACGCGAACACGCGGTAAGCGTCGGCGCATCATGATGATTTGGTGGCCGGTGTTTACCGCGCTGGCCACGTTGTGGTGGTTGGTGCCTTTGTTCATCTTGGGCCGCTACAGCCCGCCATTCCTCGATTACATTGAGACTGCTCGGGTCACCACCTTGTCCACCGGGATCTTCGACTCGCTGCGAGGCACTTCCAATTGGGTCCCATACATTGACTCGCTCGCTCGTGGTGGCAATGACCTGATCACGGCCTTCTATGCCCCCCTGAACAGCGGCGTGATCTTGATGTTCGCCGTACTCGGCCTACTCATGCCACGGATGCCTGAACGCCGCTTCTTGCTGGCCTCCTTGTTGTCAGGCTTGGTCTTGCTCTCAAGCTCTCACCTTGGTGCACTGCAGGGCTGGTTTGCCAGTGACCTGAACCACATGCTCGATGGGGCTTTGTCGGCCCTGCGCAATGTGCACAAGTTCGACCCGATTGTCCGGCTGCCCATGGTGATCTCACTGGCTTGGGTATTCGAGCAGTCGTTGGTGATCGGAGAGGCTTCCCTAGGCCGTCTTGCAGACGGTGCCCGTTGGCGCCGGGCAACTAGGGTTGGCGCCGCATATGCCATTCCGATCCTGATCGGGATTACTGCGGTTGGGGCTGCGGCACCGGCCTTCATGATGCGGATCACCCCGGCAGGCGAAGTCACTGAGGTGCCCGGCTATTGGCGTGAGGCCACTGCGTGGTTGCAGAAGCAGGACCCAACGGGAACGACCCTGTTGGCGCCGGGATCCAGCTTTGCCACCTACATGTGGGGCAACCCAAGAGATGAGCCGGTGCAGTTCGTTTCCTCAGCGCCATGGGCTGTACGCAATTCAATCCCTCTGGCCCCACCTGACAACATCCGGATGCTCAACGAAGTCCAGGAGCGCTTTGTTCAAGGGCGTGGCTCTGCAGGCATGGCTGACTATCTGCGTAGAGCAGGGATCAGGTTCATCCTGCTGAGGAATGATCTCCAGCGTGCTCCTGGCCTCGTCGATCCGATCTTGACCCATCAGGCATTGGCTCAATCACCCGGGATTACCAAGGTGAAGACTTTTGGTCCCGGCGTGGGTGGAGAACCCTTCTTGGACTCCAATGGCAATCGTGTGGTGATCAACCAAGGATGGCAGTCCATCTACTCAGCCTTGGAGATTTACGAGGTCCAAGGGGGAGGTGGGCAGTTTGTCCAATCTGACTCAGCGCCGGTCGTGGCGGGCGGGGTGGAGAGTCTGTTGGCCTTGGCGGACCGTGGCGTGTTGCAGGACCAGCCCACAATCTTGGCTCATGACCTGCCCAGGTCATCGCAAAGTCCTGGTTCCGTCATCCTGACCGATTCACAGAGGGCACGAGTCCGTGAGATCGGTAGCCTGAACGATGCCTATTCCTATGTCCTAGCGCCTGGGGAGGCGAAGCGATTTGCTGATCCTCGCGACTATCTTTCGGCTTCTGCCACGCAATGGCAGACCAGAGCAAGATATGAAGGCGTTGCCTCACTGACCGTCTCCTCGTCGATGAGTGATTCGGGGTCTGACCTGGGTAGAGGTCCTTCAGCTGCCTTGGACGGAAACCTGAGCACGTCTTGGGAGAGCGTGGTCCTCGACTCTGAACCATGGCTACGGATTGGCTTGGAAGAGCCACTCGAACTTCACGAGGTCACCTTGACCACTCCTGAAGACTCGCCGGACCCACAACTGGTTAGCGTGCAAACACAAGGGCAACTGACCAAGCAGGTGAAGTTGCGAGCTGGGGTCCCCATGACAGTGAGCTTGGATGGAGCCAAGACATCGTGGGTGAAGATCCGTGGTGAGAGCAACAATGGCCTGCCCATGTCCTTGGCCGAGGTTGCTGTGCCAGGTATGACTTTCCAACGAGTCCTGACATTGCCTGCGCTGCCTTCTGGTTGGGGTGCTCCAGCTGCGATCTCGTTTGAGGCCGCGCTTGACCGCACGCCTGTCTGCGCCTCAGTTGACTTGGCGACCAGATGCCTTCACCGGCCGTCAACATCGGGAGAGGAGGACTTTGGCTTCGCACGTGAGTTCTCCATTGGGCAAGGAGCGGACTATGACTTGGAGATAGCGGGTCAGCCCAGGGGCGGGCCTGCACTGGATGCACTTATCCAGAAGGATCGGCTCATCTCCGTGCTGGCCGACTCCACCATGGTGACTGATCCCAGAGGCTCAGCCTTGGCGGCCATCGATGGTGACCCAGGCACAACATGGATCGCTGCTCCAACTACCAAGCGTCCGACATTCATCATCAGTTGGTTGGGCAAGCGCTTGATCACAGGAATCAAGCTGTCCCTTCAAGACGGAGCGGCGGCCCGGATGCCTGACGCTGTGACCCTGAGTTGGCCTGGTGGCAATCGCGAAGTAGAGCTGACTGATGGAGCCGCTTCATTTGCGCCGATCAGGACAAACCAATTGGTGATGAGACTCTCTTCGCGAGAGCGAGCCTTTGGTTTGGACTTCGACTTGCATCAACGTGGACTCGGGATCGGCATTGGTGAGCTCAACCTCACGGGCCTTCCTGGTTTGCCCGCTACGCCTTCCCAGGCCGTAGTTGATTACGGATGTGGATCGGGTCCAAGCCTGAAACTCGGTGATCAAGAAGTTGATACGGCGCTGATGGCCTCCGATGCAGATCTGTTTGCGCTCAAGCAAACCCCATTGCGTTTGTGTGGTGCCTCCAATCTGACTGTCGCCAGCGGAACCACCACAGTCACATCAGTGTCGACGCCGGAGGTCGCGGTGAGTTCGCTCTTGCTACGCCAGTCGGATTGGTCGGCCCAAGCCGTGCAAGAGATCTCCGGAAGTGTTGGCCATTCAGGGCAATCATTCCGCATGCACCCAACGACTACTGAAGGAATGGTCGTACACCGGGCCAACGCGAATCCGGGCTGGCAGGCAAAGCAGGGTGATCAAGAGTTGGAGTCGGTGGTTGCTGATGGCTGGCAGCAGGCGTGGCGGGTGCAAAACGGTAGTCCTGTAGCTGTGTCATTCGTGCCGGACTCGAGCTATCGCTGGGGATTGGCCAGCGGAGCGTTCGCGTTTGGCGCCCTTGTGGTGGTGATTCTGCTCCAGATTCGCCGCCGCCCTGATGCCAAACTACCGCCTGTTCCTGCGGCGGTTGGGAGACGAATGCTCGACGGCATCTTGGCAGTGCTTGCTGTGGGGCTTGTGGGTGGTTGGATCGGGATTGCGGCGGCAGGAGTTGGGGTGATGATCTATCGAGGCGCCGCCAGGATCATGCCGTCCGCGCTGGTGCCGTGGGTCGCCGCGTTGCCGGTGTTTGTCGCAGCCCTTGGTTATGCCTTGATGCCATGGGGCAGCGCAGAGGGATGGTTCGGCGACAAACTACTGCCTGCATTCTTGGTCATGGTTGCGTTGGGTGCAGTGATGGCAGCGGTTGTCATTCCGCAACGACCGTCACAAGGAAACGCTGTCTGAGTCGCGATCTGCTCCAGCCTTCTTTGCGACCAGGCCCCGAAGTCGATAACTGGGCACCTCAACGAGACGGTGGATCAACTCGGCAGCGATCACGCTCAACCCCAAGGTCAAAGCAAAAACCAACCAGCCTCGGCCTGCGAACATGGTCAAGGGCGTGGCCCAGTAGACGAAGCTCAAGATTGGTAGGTGGATGCAGAAGATCCCGTATGAGATCAAGCCCAAATGTCGAGGTATGCGCCCGGTCATGATCGAGTGGAATGTGCCATGGGTGGGCGCGAAAACCCCAGGCAGCACGATCAAGCCACCGATCAGGGCATAAAACAGGTTCTTGGTGATTTGTTCTCCGCTCGTGGGGAGATCGAAGTAGATAGGCCCCGTCAGCGGCGTACTGGCGATCAGAAGCAGTGCGACAGCCATGGCATAGCAACTCCATGGCGTTGATCCCAATGCCTGAAGCCACTGGACGGGCCTCGGCAGCTGGGACTTCGTCACCCGAATGTGGAGTTCGGCCCAAGCAAACAGGATGCCAACTGCAAACCAATCTATTGAGCCAGGAAGCCACTGGGGGAGCGCGGGAGTTCCGGGACCGACATTTAGGTGAGGGATCACTAGGAACCAGCCGATGTTTATGACGAATAGTGACGCGATCACGCACCCCATTCGAAGACCGTTGACTGCAGATCCTCCGGTCGTGGCCGACCCGTCACGAGTGCTCTTGGTGCGGCCAACCATGACCCAGATCAAGATCGGCAAGAGGATGTAGAAGGCCACCTCGGTGGCCAGGCTCCACATCTGGGTCATGCCATGGGGCATGCTGGGATAGAGATACAGGTCGAGCATCAGGAGATTCGTGATCCAGCGGATCGGCCCGAATTCAGGCTCTTGTTGCACCCACAGCAGTGCTGGCACAATCCCAACCAGATACACCGGATAGATCCGCAGGAATCGCTTCCAGAAATAGTCGCGAGACTCAGGGAGGGGTCGATCTTTGAATCGTCGGATCAGCCACTGGCGAGAAAGCAAGAACCCTGAGAGCACGAAGAAGATCGCCACTCCGATGTCCAGATGTGCCAGGAAAGGGCCCCAAAAGCCGTGACGCACGTAGGCCCCAGACGAGAATGACGTGTGGGTGGCCACGACAGCGATGGCTCCAATGGCTCGAATGCTGTCAAGCGCAGGGAAATAGCTCCCGGAGTGGGGGGCTGCTTCAGCCACTCGCGCACGGGGCTTTGACTCGGCGGAGTTCACGGCGCCGATCCTGACGCGTTGACAGACTGCGCGTCGACGGCATCTCCGATCACGATCTTGTCGAGGCAGATCGTCGATTTGGGGGTGAGGACCTCCACTCTGAGTGAGTCGTAGTCTCCCGAAGTGGGGAAGTAGAGCTCGCCCACACCCGCAGGCAAGGTCTTTTGGAAACGTTCGGAGCCAGCCGTTACTTGAATCCGGGTAGCGGTGCCTGCCATGTAGCCCATCCGAGCCCACCATTCCCATGGGATCATTGCATGTGTCATCGGAAGCCTCGCCGACTTGGACGTCGTGACCATCCAGCCGCACTCCTTGCTTGGCCCGGTCTTGGTCTCTCCTCTGGCGCTGACAATAGCCGCTCGCAGATGGCCCTTGTCATCAACAATTCGCAGTGAGGTAGTGGGCTGGTCGAATTTGGCTGGGATTGCGAAGGGTTTGATGAAGTTTTCAACTTTGGTGTAGGGCCCATGTATGGCCCAAAGGATGTCATCAGGGACTCTTCCCCCAGCGATCACGGAGCCCTTGTTGGCGCTTGCCCCCTTGTCTAGATTGGCCAAGTATGACTCGGCTCTGGAAGGGAACACCTGCCAGGACTGGTAATAGGTGATCGTCGAAACCAAGGCGAACACACTGACCAAGCAGATCAGTCCAACAATGAAGGTCTCACTGGGCGCCAGCCGAAACAGCGGTTCGATCCTGGGTTCAGATGACTCCACGGAGCCCCGTAGCGGCATCAAGGCCAAGGCGAGTGCCATCACCGCGACCAAGAAGACTTCGCCTTGATAGCGATATAGATAACCCAATGCTGCCCCCATGGAGACTGCTCTGGTGACAAGCAGCAGGCCGTAGGCGAAGACGAAGATGACTGCCACCATTGCCACGCCTCGGCCGACCCGTCGTCGCTGCCCGGCGAGATAGACGAAGCAGCCGGCGACCAGCACCAAGACGAGATTGAAGTAGATGGCTGGTGGGTCGGGGGTGACCGCGCCTGTCGTATTTGACCACTGCAAGGGGCCGGCTGCCAGCATGGTCCACAGAGTCTTGCCCAACATGACATCGAGAAGGGGCCAAATGCTCGAAAACTCGAGCTTGGTCTGGCTGGCTTCAGGAACGTACCAAGCGTATAGGGCGCTGGTGCTGACAGCGAGCACAAAAGTGGCGATCAAGGCAGTCCGATATTTGCCCCACAATTGTTTTATTCGGCTGATCAGGCCGCCAGAGGTGAAATAGGAGAAGGCGATCATCGGCAGGACGAGCAAGATCACGATGCTCTTCTCGAAGGAGATCATGCCAAACAGCCACCATGCATAGGTGGCGGCAAGTGATTGCAAGCGCGGCGTACGCAAGTAGCGCACGCCCCATCCGATGGCATTGAACAAGGCGATTGCCAAAGTGAACTCTTGGATTGCAGAGGCCCACCAGCCAGCCCACATTCCCACTGTTGCGCTCGTGGCATACAGGGTGAACGGGATCAGACTGACCCTTGGATTGTCGAAGCAAACCCGAAGCATCCACCACAACGACCAGCAAGATGCTGCAAAGAGCGCAGCCAAGATTACCCGCGCCAGTAGCCAGCTGGGTTCGCCTGGAAGCAGAACCAGCCAGGTCAAGAATCTAGTGGTCACCAAGACATGGCCTGCGATTGGCTTGAGCAGTGTGTCTGGGGAAATCCCGCCGCTGTGTGCATCTTGGAGGAACTCGAAGTCGTCAAAGTAGAACCAAGACTTGCCCAACAGGATGAACCTGAACGCGGTCATGAGGAAGGCAATGGCCAGAGCAATGAGCCCTGGCCTATGTAGCAATCGTGACACCTGGCTGGACAGTCCGGACTTCTCTGATGCCTCGTCGCTTTCCTTGGCCTGCCGCATGATTTCACTTGGTGTTGCCACGGCAGGAGTTTGTCACATCTTGGCCAAGTAGACCGGAACTGCCAACTATTGACGACAATTGTGTGTGGGCGCTGCTATTGTCCCATCCAGGAGCGGGCGAGTCGTTCCACGAACAGGGAGTCACAAGTGGCTAAGAAGCTTGGTGCCGTACTGGTTGGTTTGGGCGTGTTTTTGTTGACCTTGGGCTTGTTGTCCAAGTTCTACGCCTATCCCAGGTTGGCGGTGGCGCCAGCAAATCAGAACTCCGTGACCTTGGCTTTTGCCGAGGATGCCACCTTCTTCAGCATTGCTGACCGGGCTGAAAAGACCGGAGACCTGTTGACGACGGTCAACACCGTTGGCGATGTGAACGCCTCAAAGCAAATCAGTGAAAAGTTGGGCAAGCCCATCGTCGTGTGGGAGCAGATGAGCTACAGCGATGCTCCTGAGTTCAACAAGTCAGATGGGCACGCTCCGTTGTCGGCATCCCGCTCGCGGATCGCCTTTGACGCCAATACTGCAGAAGCAGTGCAATGCTGCGGCACCTTCGTCACCGATGGCGCGGATCTCGATACCGGCACCGAAAAGCGCAATGCTGATGTGAAGTTCCAGGGCCTGCTGGTGAAGTTCCCCTTCAACACTCAGAAGAAGACCTATCAGGTTTGGGACACCACCTTGCGCGAGGCGGTGCCAGCCTCTTACAAGGGGACCGAGAAGATCGACGGTGTCACCACTTACAAGTTCCAGTCCAAGGTCGATGAGACCGATGCCGGCACCCAGGTGGCACCCGCGTCAACCTTTGGACTCCCAATCGACGGTGATGTGACCCTGGACAGGCTCTACAGCAACACCGTCAACTTCTGGATCGAGCCGGAGACCGGTGCATACGTCAACTTGGAGTCCAACCCGCTCGTGACCTTGAACTACCAGGGCGAGAAGGTTGCCACGGTGACCGATGCCAGCGCGGCCTATCCTGAGCGTGATGTCAAGGCCAATGCCAAGGAATATGGCTCGAAGGCAACCCTGCTCAAGATCGTGCGCACCTGGCTTCCACTCGTTGGCATCCTGCTTGGTTTGGCGCTTGCACTTGGTGGTGTGGTCTTGACCCTCAACGGCAGGCGTCGTCAAGACGAGAAGTTGGCCTGACCTGCAGCGTGGTCTGGCCAATCTCAGACTAGGCCTTGTCCGCGATGTAAATCGCGGTGCCTGGGGTCAGCAGGCCGCGGGTGCGGCTCCAACCGCCCCAAGTGCGATCGTGTGTCGGGGGCCACTCAGGCTCGACCAGGTCGACAATCACAAAGCCCGCTTGAGCCAATGCCCGGACCCAGTCGCCGATGGTGCGGTGATGCTCGGCGTACATCGGCTCGCTGGTCACCGAATCGATCTCGACGTACGGCGTACGATCCCAATAGGACTGGCAAGCAGTAAGACCATCGGGGCCCGGGTCATCCAAGAACATCCATCGAGTCGGATGAGTGATTGAAAAACTCAGGCGTCCGCCCGGAGAAAGCACTCGAGCGATCTCATCGCAAAGGCTCTTGGCGTCGGCAATGAATTGAAGTGCGCCGAATGCGGAGAACACGATGTCAAAGGATTCATCCCGAAACGGCAGTTGGGCCGCGCTGGCACAAACAGTCGGAATCTGGATGCCGTGGTCTTGATCGATCCGTCGGCTGTGTTGAAGTTGGCGCATCGAGACATCGATACCGATTGCGGAGGCACCGCGTTCGGCTGCCCACCTTGAGCATTGTGCCGCCCCACAGCCGAGTTCAAGGATGCGCTTGCCCGAGGGGGGACCCAACGCTTGCAGGTCATCTTCGCGTAGTCCTTCGGGGCCCCAGAGGAAGCCACTGTCGCCCAAGAACTCTCCGTGGGTTGCTTGGTATTCATCCGCATAGCGATCCCAATCAGCGGAATTGATCCGCAGTGACTCTGACTCGCTGACTGGTATTCGAATTGGTTCGACGTCGCCCACACGGACAGGTTATCGGTGACCAGGGCCGACCTGGTTGGACGATCAGGGGGGCGGCGACGTACCCTAGGGGGTGCACAATCGCTTGCCTGTGACTCAGACATAGCAGTCGCTGGCTCGCTGTCGGCCCCGCTAGGGGCAAGCGACGCTCCCAACAGGGAAATCGTGATGGTGAAACCGGCCCTTGCGCATGCCACAACGACATCTATCAACCCCTAGGAACACCTTTCCTCATGACGAGTTCCCCCACCATTTCCCCAGCTATTTCTGGGGCTCCCCAGGTCGCAGTCAATGACATCGGCTCCGAGGCAGACTTCCTCGCCGCCATTGACCAGACCATCAAATACTTCAACGACGGCGACATCGTCGACGGCACGATCGTCAAGGTCGACCGCGACGAAGTCCTCCTTGACATCGGCTACAAGACCGAAGGTGTCATTCCGTCGCGTGAGCTCTCGATCAAGCACGACGTTGATCCCACTGAGATCGTCAATGTCGGCGATCAGGTCGAGGCTTTGGTCCTCCAGAAGGAGGACAAGGAAGGCCGTCTGATCCTGTCCAAGAAGCGCGCCCAGTACGAGCGCGCTTGGGGGACCATCGAGAAGGTCAAGGAAGAAGACGGCGTTGTCGAAGGCACCGTCATCGAGGTGGTCAAGGGTGGTTTGATCCTTGACATCGGTCTGCGTGGTTTCTTGCCTGCGTCGTTGGTTGAAATGCGGCGAGTGCGTGATCTGCAGCCCTATGTGGGCCAGACCCTTGAGGCGAAGATCATTGAGCTTGACAAGAATCGCAACAATGTTGTGCTTTCGCGTCGCTCTTGGTTGGAGCAGACCCAGTCTGAGGTGCGCCATGGCTTCCTCAACCAGTTGCAGAAGGGCCAGATCCGCAAGGGCGCGGTCTCTTCGATCGTCAACTTCGGTGCCTTCGTCGACCTCGGTGGCGTGGACGGTCTCGTGCACGTCTCGGAACTCTCCTGGAAGCACATCGACCATCCCAATGAGGTCGTTGCTGTGGGTGACGAAGTCACCGTTGAGGTCCTTGACGTTGACATGGATCGCGAGCGGGTGTCCTTGTCGCTCAAGGCCACCCAGGAAGACCCATGGCAGCACTTCGCTCGGACTCACCAGATGGGCCAGATCGTGCCCGGCAAGGTCACCAAACTGGTGCCTTTCGGCGCCTTCGTCCGGGTCGAGGAGGGCATCGAGGGCTTGGTGCACATCTCTGAGCTTGCTGAGCGTCATGTCGAGATCCCCGAACAGGTCGTTCAGGTCGGTGATGACGTAATGGTCAAGATCATCGATATCGATCTTGAGCGTCGTCGGATCTCACTCAGCCTCAAGCAGGCCAATGAGACCGAGACCGCTGCCGAGGCTGAAGAGTTTGATCCCACCCTCTACGGCATGTCGGCCAGCTACGACGAGCAGGGCAACTACATCTACCCAGAAGGCTTCGATCCCGACACCGGAGAGTGGCTTGAGGGCTATGAGGACCAGCGCAAGCTGTGGGAAGACCAGTACGCTCGCGCCCACGAGCGCTGGGAAGCCCACGTCAAGCAGCAGGCTGAGGCCAAGGAAGCCGACGCCGACGCAGGTGAGGCATCGTCGTACAGCTCGGAGGCCCCCGCTGCCGACGCTGGCGCACTCGCCAGCGACGAGGCCCTCCAAGCGCTTCGAGAGAAGCTCACCGGAGGCAACTGAGTCTGGAGTTTGACCAACGATTGGGGCGGCTGGCGTGAACCAGCCGCCCCAATCGTTTTCGTTGTCTCTTCTTGACCATCGCGAGCATGGGGCGAGCTCAACCGATGAGGCTATCTCGCCCGTCTGGTTGTGAGGCGGATGTCTTGGATGACGCTCTGCCCGGAAAGCTCTGAGAACGATGACATCCTGAGCGATGCCGTGCCGAGGCGAAGGCGGTGCCTGCCAGCCCTGAGGACGAGAGTGAGTTCTTGCGACTCTCCGGGTTGCAAGGTGCGGGTCTTCCACAGATTTTGGTTTAGCTGTTTGGTGACTTCTTTGCCCATCGTGCGCCATGTGGCGCGAAAGGACTTCTTGGTCATGCTTACGCGCACTTGGATCACATCTGGAACCAAGTTGTTGTTGGTCAAGACCACTACTGCTCGAGCCCGTGTCTTGCGCCTGGACAGGAGTGCTCCAGAAAGCTGCTGGCCCTTCTTGGATTTGGAACCGGCCCGGTGCACCCTCACCGCCGGAGCATTGCCAGGGGTCACCGTCCAGCTGAACTCCTGCTCAACCTGATTGCCGGCGAGGTCGGTCGCCCTTGCAGTGATCTTCTTGGCTCCTGGCGTGCTTGTGTCCAAGACAAGGTCGCCATGGTCTGGGATTTCGCAGGTCGCCAATGCTGAGCCGCCGCGATCGTGACAACTGATCGAGACGATTGTTTGGCTGCCCTGAGTGACAGTCGAGTGTTTGGGCAGAGATGTCTGGATCGTTGGAGGAGTGGTGTCTGTCCAACTCCCGGAGTGAGCTCGATAGGTCATGAATCTCTCACCGATGACCGGATTGTCGTCTCTGAGATCCCACACCAAGTCGCCACTGGAATTGATTTCTTGGGCGATGGACGTCTGTGCGCCACCCCATCCGATCAAGATGTGGTCGTTGTCGAGCCTGAAAGCCGAACCTGCGAAGCCTGCGGCATAGCCTGCGGGACTGTATTCGGAGGAGACCGTGGCGGTCAGGTTGATTTCATCGAGGTCATAGGTCGTGACCCGAGTTGGACCGTTGGCGTAGACAGGTTTGGCCGGATCATGTTGGTCAACGCATAGCTTTCCCCAAAAGGGGTTCGGGGAGTTGTCAAAGAGCACCAACTTGCCGTCGGGGTGCAGGGTGGCGGAGTGTTGAGCGCAGGGGCCGTTCTCGCCGCTGGGGAAGGTGAAGTCGGAGCGGCGCCCTCCGAACCTCCAGATCACTTCGCCTTCCTGATATCCGTCGTGTGCGGCTCGGGCGATTCGTAACACAGCACTGAGATTGCGGAATGACGCCAAGATGTCACCGTTTGGGAGTATCTGCAGGCTGTTGATGTGAGCGTAGTCCGTGCCCGGTGGTGGGTTTACTGAGTCTGTGACTGGGTCGATGTGGTCGCGGGAGTTCCACGTGAAAACAGGGTGGTTTGTGCCGTCAACCTCCTGAATGACGGCGTGGACCAGCTGGGTTGCCGGATCGACCGCATATGACATCAACACGGCATTGCCATTGGGCAGCAAGACGGAGTCGTGGCTGTCGGTCGGATATGGGGAGGTCGTAAGAGACTTCTCCGGCTCCATCTGCGCTCCCAAATGCACCAAACCCATGGATTTTCTGGACACCGTCCAGCGGCCATGCTGTTGCTTTAGGTCCATGCCGCGATTGTCTGCATCAACCCAGAATGGGACTCCATCACGATTGACGATGGCTTCAAAGGCCGGTTTGTCATCCTTGAATCTAGTTGGTGTGATCGCTACAGCCTGTGGCGTAAGGCCACTGTCGTAGTCGGTTGCCTTGAGCTTCGGGAAGCCCTGTGGCAGGTAGACCAATGAATGGGCGGTGCGACCTAAGGCATCATCGAAAATCACGGAGATCTCCTCGCCAGCGCTGAGTCCGCTGACGCGAGTGGATCCACCGCGGGGTTGACCATTGATCAATACTTGTCCCGACGGGTCGGTGGTGGTGGCAACTATCTCGACACTGCCGACCGAGGTGGAGTCCGTGGTGATGCCATATCGAGTCACTACCGGGGCGTACGCCGGATACATCGCCGTGCCTTGGCCATTGACCGTCAGAGTGCGCGACACCTCAGCTGATGCGGGAGCCCCTTGAGTGAGAACAACTGTCAGGGGCAGGAGCAAGACGCACACGATGACTCGGAACGAGATGTTCATCAGCTCACGCTAGGTCACATTCAGTGCCTTTGTTGGATTTCGGGCACACCATCGGCCAGCACTTGGCGCTGAATCTTCCCCGATGGGGTGCGGGGGAGTGCGTTGACCAGGTGCCAGGTCTTGGGTCGCTTGGCTGGAGTCAGGTTGGACCTGGCGTAGGCCTTGATCTCGTTTAGGTTCACTTCACCGACAAGTGCGACACAGACACGCTGGCCCCATTCGTCGTCAGCCTGTGCAAAGACCGCGACTTCCACAACACCTGGGTATTGCCCCAGAACCTGCTCGACTTCAGTCGGGTAGACATTGACTCCGCCACTGATGATCAGGTCATCACGTCTGCCGTCCAGATAGACAAAGCCGTCAGCATCAATGCGGCCCAAGTCGCCCACGGTGAATTCGTTCTCGGCCCAAGCTGCTGCTGTTTTCTCCGGATCGTTGAAGTAGGTGAAGCGAGCGTGCTCTGGTGTGGCGCACCAGAATTGACCCTGCTCATCCACCCTGAGTTTTCGACCAGGCCGAGCTCGGCCCACTGTGCCCGGGTGCTGCTCCCATGCCTTGCTCGAACAGGTTGTGAACTGTCCCTCCGTCGAGCCGTAGAACTCCCATACAGACCCCGGAGGGCATGCGTCGATGAGGCGGCGTTTGGTCGACTCGGGGCAGGGGGCACCGGCATGGGCAACCAGACGAAAAGAGGACAGGTCTGGTTGCCCGTGCGTCTCCCAGTAGCGAAAGAGACGCTGTATGTGAGTGGGGGCGCCGAAGAGCGAGGTCGGGTGATGGTCGTTGATCTGTTGTGTCAAGAAGGCCGGGTCAAAGCTCGGCTGCCTTCCGGAGTTGTCGAATCCCACGACCTGGCCTCCGGCCAGCAGGGTGTACGACGCGAACCGCAACGGCGCTGAGTGGTGCACGGGCCCCACCAAGAGATGGCGGTCTGCATGGTTGAACCCCCACAGTTCCGCCTCCTCTGAGAGCAACTCTTGAGCGTCATGGCGCGAGAGCACATCACTCCAGACACCCTTGGGGGTGCCCGTCGTGCCGCTGGTCAAGTGCATGGGGCGGCCCAATGGCAGGTCACCAGGCGACCATCCGAAGTCCAGCGGCTCCAGAAGGTCGGGATCATCCACGATCAGCGTGAGGTCGAGTCCGGGCAGGATCCGACGTCGCTCGGCCTCGGTCATGTGAGGATCCATCGGAACAGGGATGATCCCTCGGACCAGGAGCGACAACACGACATCTAGATAGATCCGTGACCCAGGCACCAGTAGCCCGACACGGTCTCCAGGCGCCAATTCCTCAGGCTCTTTCACAGGCACCATCGTCACATCATGGCCTATGGTCAGGATTCGAGGGCCGGTCCTGCTCTCCTCCACCGATGCTGGGCCTGACTCCGTAGACTGAAGTGGTGATTCGCTTCGGACTGTTGGTGGGCATTGTCGCCTTGGTGTTGGCCATCTATGCCTTGGTGGATTGTTTACAACGTCCCGATAGCCAGATCAAGGGCTTGCCCAAGTTTGTTTGGCTGGTCCTGATCATTCTTTTCCCTTTGGCTGGTGCTGTGGGCTATCTCTGGGTGGGGGCCAATGGCCAGGGTAGGTCGAACCCGCATCTCCGCAATGGGTCACCAACTCCTCAAGGACCTGATGATGATGAGGACTTCTTGCGTAGCCTGCGACAACGTGCCCAGGAGCAGCGAGACGAATACCAGCGCCAGTTGAAAGACAAGCAACTCGACGATTGGCAGGCCGAGCAAAATCAGAAACACGAGCCTGACCCAGATGGGCCCTAGATGATGCGATCAGTAGCCTGAGTCCATGCGTGTGGGACTCACCGGTGGAATTGCCTCAGGAAAGAGCACGGTTTCGCAAATCCTGCGTGAGCTTGGTGCTGTGATCATTGACGCAGACCAATTGGCTCGCGAGGTTGTGCAAGTTGGCCAACCGGGATTCGCCAAGGTAGTTGCTGAATTTGGCGAGGATCTAGTTGGTCCAGATGGGCAATTAGATCGGCCCTCCCTAGGACAGATTGTCTTTGCCAATCCTGAACGGCGCGCGGCCCTCGAAGCGATCGTCCATCCTCTGGTCTTCGAGCGGATCTTGGAGTTGGAGGCTCAGGCTTCTTCGACGGACATCGTCGTACATGACATTCCGCTGTTGGCCGAGAGTGGACGAGCCGACACTTTCGACGCGGTGCTAGTAGTTGACGCTGATGAAGACGACCAATTGGAGCGGATGATCCACGACCGGGGCTGGAGCGAGGCCGATGCTCGTGCCCGGATGGCGGCTCAGGCCACGAGGCAGGATCGCCTCGCCATAGCTACTCATGTCATTGACAACACCGGGACGCTCGAAGACCTCCGTGAGCGTGTCACGGAGGTCTTCGATGAGTTGCGGCGGTTGGCCGCAAGTTGAGGGGTAGCGATCGGTCTTAAGCAGCTAGCTCGGGGTCTGCGAGGGCACGAAGCTTGGAGATGGCCTCGCGCTCCAGTTGGCGGACCCGCTCAGCAGAGATCCCGTGCTTCGTGCCGATGTCGGCCAACTTGTGCTGGCGTCCGTCGACGAGACCATAACGACACCTGACGATGTCAGCCGATCGGTCATCGAGGTGGCTCACCAGTTCATTGATGAGTGCCCTCGACTCTTCGTCAAGCACCTCAAGGTCAGGGCCAGGCGTGCTCTCCTGGGCGATCAGGTCGCCTAGTGAAGTGTCGCCATCAACCTCAAGTGGGCTGTCGAGAGAAACGTGATCGCGCCCCCAAGACATCAGGTCAAGCACCCTCTCGATGTCCATGTCGAGCTGAGCAGCGATCTCTTCTGGCTCTGGAGTGCGGCCCAGAGTGCGCTCCAGCTCGCGCCTCGCGGACCCGACTTGATTGAGCTCTTCGACCACGTGAACAGGTAGGCGGACGACGCGGGCTTGCTGTGCGATGCCCCTGGTGATCGCCTGTCGGACCCACCAAGTGGCGTAGGTGGAGAACTTGTATCCCTTGGCGTAGTCGAACTTCTCAACTGCCCGGATCAAGCCGGTGTTGCCTTCTTGGATCAGGTCGAGCATCGGCATTTGCGAACGACCATATTTGCGCGCGATCGAGACAACCAGCCGCAAGTTGGCTTGGATGAAGCGTTGCGTCGCACGCTCTCCTTCCTCGACCAGCCAGAGCAGTTCCTCTTCGTTTGCCGAGCCTGGGGCGCCGCCCTTGCGACGACCAATCCGGCCCTCATCGAGCAACTGCTTGGCCAGGAGTCCAGCCTCGATGGCCTTGGCCAACTCGACTTCAGTGGAAGCATCCAGCAAAGGAGTGCGGGCAATTTCGTCAAGATAGAGACCGACGCTGTCACGACCTTCGATCTCTCGCTCCACGCGGACATCAGCCATGCTGATCACCGTTCCTTTCACATCGGCTCTGGATCTTGCATTCCCAAGGCCATCAATGTTGAAACGCACTTCCCTGATCCAAGATTCCCTTGATCTGAGTCGTGGCCCTTGTCTTTGACCTCACTGGTATGACGAGTTGGCCCGATGTTTAGTTGCGAAAGTTCGCCATTCTCAGATTCTTCTCAATAATGGATGGAACCCAGGCTCAAACCACAGGTGATGGAGGAGGCGCGAATGCTGATTGATCTCAATGCTGACTTGGGCGAAGGAATCACCGATGACGCTGGCCTGCTTGAGCTGATCACCAGTGCCAATGTCGCCTGCGGATTCCATGCCGGTGACCTGGAGACCATGCGCAGGGTGTGTGAGCAGGCGGCTTCGCGAGGAGTCGTGGTTGGGGCTCAAGTCTCCTATCTTGACCGGGAAGGATTCGGGCGACGACAGATGGATGTTGACTTCCGGGTGCTCACAGATTGGGTGGGACAACAAGTTGGGCTCCTGACCGAAGTGGCCCGTCAAGCAGGCACCGTGGTGGCCTATGTGAAACCGCACGGAGCTCTCTACAACAGAGTTGTCAGCGATGGCCGGCAAGCAGCAGCAGTGCTGACTGGGAGCGCGGGGCTTCCGGTCATGGGGCTGCCTGGCTCAGTCATCTTGGAACAAGCTCGCGCAAGCGAGCGCGCTATCTGCAGCGAGGGCTTCCCCGATCGTGGCTACACCCGACAGGGCACGCTGATCCCAAGAGGCGAGCCGGGAGATCTGGTGAGTGACGTGATGTCCATCGCAGACAACGCGGTGAGTCTGGCTCGAAGTGGGCAGGTGGGGTCGGTGTGTGTGCACGGCGATTCGCCGTACGCCGTGGATGCTGCTCGGGCCGTGCGTGCTGCATTGGAAGAAGCGGGTTTCGAATTGATGAGCTGGAGATGATTTGTGGAGGGTTCAGATAGATGGAACCACTGCGAACACTGAAGGTCGGTCTTGACTCGCTCCTATTGGAGTTTGGCTCCGGGGGAGAGGTGGTTGAGGCCTTCAGAAGTGCTCGATCACGACGCGACGAGGGCCTCCTTGAGGCAATCGAGATCATCCCGGCAGCCCGCACATTGTTGCTGAGTGGAGTTGAGGTTGATCGAGTGCTGGGTGACCTTGAGCACTGGGGAGCAGGCGCTGGTGAGCAGCAGCAACCGGAGTTGATCGAGTTGCCGATTCGCTATGACGGCCCCGACATTGAGTCTGTGGCGCGGCTTTGGGATTGCACTGCCCAAGAAGCCGCCAGCTTTCACTCATCCTTGGAATATTCGGTCGACTTCTGTGGGTTTGCCCCTGGGTTTGCCTATTGCTCAGGCTTGCCCGAGGGATATGAAGTGCCACGCCTGACTCGGCCACGCAGCGCCGTACCCGCAAGATCCGTAGGACTCGCTGCTGGATATACCGGCGTCTATCCGAGGGCATCTCCAGGGGGTTGGCAACTTATCGGGTCAGTGGACATACCGGTGTGGCAGGAAGGCTCGGGTGATCCGGCTCTGTTGCGTCCGGGCTGCAGAGTGAGATTCGTGCCATGAACACCATGACCGTGCTTGACCCGGGGTTTCTGACCACGGTGCAGGACCTGGGGCGACCCGGGCTTGCGCACCTTGGTGTGAGTGGCTCGGGTGCCGTCGACCCTGACGCGCATCGCTTGGCAAACAGGTTGGTTGGCAATCCTGAGTCGGCAGCGACCTTGGAGACCACGCTGTTGGGTGTCACAGTGACCTTTGCCCATTCTGTGGTCGTTGCCGTGACTGGTGCCCGGTGTGAGTTGTGGGTGGGGGAGCGTCAGGCAGCAATGCTGCGACCAGTCCATGTGCCCTCGGGGTCAGCGTTGCGACTCGGACCAAGCGCCCAGGCAAGGTCCTACTTGGCGGTCTCCGGTGGCATCGATGCGCCCGTTGTCATGGGCTCGCGCTCCACCGACCTGTTGTCTGGACTGGGTGGCCGTCCCTTGGGGTGTGGAGACAGGCTCCGGATCGGTTTGGACCCAGGTGAGCCTCGGTTTGCAGACACCGCAATCGCTCAGCGCAATCCTGGGCCCGGTATTCGAGTGCTGTTGGGACCACGTGACGATTGGTTCGCTGATGCCACTTTGGAGTTGTTGGACGGCGCCAAATACCTCGTCTCTGCCGCGAGCAATCGGATTGGCCTGCGGCTGCAAGGCCCCGAGTTGGTACGACGCAGGCCAGGCGAGTTGGCTCCCGAACCCATGGTCTTGGGGGCAATTCAGGTGCCACCCGATGGTCAGCCGGTGATCTTCTTGAATGACCATCCGACTACAGGTGGATATCCCGTGATTGGCGTGGTGCATCCAGATGATCTGTTCAATTGTGCTCAGGCCAAACCCGGAGACCCGATTGAGTTCCGGGTGGTCCTGGGCCCCTAGGGTGGATGCATGGCCTCACGCGTGATCCTGCACATCGGTTTGATGAAGTCAGGGACGACCTTCCTGCAAGGGAGGTTGGACGCCAACCGGCAGAGTCTCCAAGAGCAAGGGATCTTGTTTCCGGGCCCCGGCTGGCAGGATCAAGTGCACGGGTTGGGTGAGTTTTTTGGCTTCACACGGTCAATGAGACCTACACCTGGGGCCTGGTCAGAGCTGCGAGCGCGGATCGACGATCACCAGGGGCTGACAATCATCTCGTTGGAGTTGTTGGCTGCCGTGGTGCGACCCAATATTGAGAGATTGGTAGACGATTTTCGCGGTACCCCCATCAGCGTGGTGGCGACAGTGAGAGATCTGGGGCGCAATGTGCCGGCCATGTGGCAGGAGAGCCTGAAGAATCGCTACACCTACTCCTGGCCGGAGTACGTCGCTGGAGTGCGCGATCGTGTGGGTGATGCGGGCAAGCATTTTTGGCGTCAGCATGCTACCGGGACGATCTTGCAGCGCTGGTCTGAGTATGTGCCGGAGCTGACCCTGGTCACGGTCCCTCAATCGGGCGGCACAGAGACCTTGTGGGAGCGATTCGCTGGGGTGTGCGGCATTGAGGGGGCCGATTGGCTGCCTGGGGACTTCAACAATCCGTCATTGGGGGCAGCGGCAGCCACCTATCTCCTGGAGTTGAATGCCTCGACACTGGACATGCCCTGGGATGAATACAACGTGGAGATCAAGAGCAATCTGGTGCGTGAGGTGCTCTCGACCTATCGCGAGCATGATCAGCCGATTGGGTTTGAGGTGGAGCCTTGGTTGATCGAGAAATATGACTTCCTCTCGGGGCGCCTCGAAGCATTGGCCCAACAAGGCATGCGCGTGGTTGGCGATCTGGCCGAGTTGCGTCCACGGTCGGTCTCGGGAGTTGATCCAACTGCGGTCACCGACGATCAGGTTGACGCAGTCCGACGCGTGGTGGCTCAGTACCGCGAAGCCTCAAGATCCTGATGGAGGGCCAGCTGCCAAATCCTCTGGATCTGGGCTGGTCTGATCAAGCGTGACAGGGTGTAGGTCAGCATCGGAGACAACAAAGCTCCTGATCGGTCCGGGCCCAGTGCTGGCGGTCTCGAAACGCACCGTGACAATCGAATGACCCGAACCCCACACCCAACCGCGGCCATGGACAGCATGTTCGACATCCATGCCGGGCGCCCACGCTCGACTCGCTCGGACAGCAGGGACGGTGGCTGCGTCAGGGAGAGAGTCGTCGTCGACTGGATCCTGGAAGAGTGCTTCTTGGACCCAGTCCGTCAGACTGGAGACGCCAAGTCCGAGCAGACGCACCCCTCCAGATGTGTCTATGTCGCTGAGCAATTGGCGAGTCACCTTGGACAAGACCGCTGGGTCATCTGTGGGTGCAGGGATGGTGTTAGATCGGGTCAAGGTGGAAAAGTCGTGGAGCCTGACCTTCAATGAGATGGTGCGCCCGGACAGGTGCGCGTTGGACAGCCTCTGGGCGACTTGCCTGGCTTGCCTGTCGAGCAGAGATCCCAAGATGGCTGGGTCGGTGTGGTCGGTCTCGTAGGTGTCCTCCACACTGATTGACTTGGCTTCGCGGACGGCGATCACCGGACGGTCGTCCTGGGCGCGCACTACTTGGAAGAGACCGGCACCGTGTGATTGACCCAGGAGTTGGATCAGCTCGCTCTCATCGAGTCGTTCGGCGTCACCCACTGTTTGCACGCCTACCTGACGTAGCCGTTGGGTTGTGGCCGGACCTATCCCGGGGATCACACTCACCGGCATCGGGCGCAAGAGTTCTTGCTCCATCCCGGGTGCGACCACGACGAGACCATCAGGTTTGTCGAGATCGCTGGCGATCTTGGCGATCAACTTCGAAGTGCCCGCACCCACCGAGGCTCGGAGCCCGCCGGTGGCTCGGCGTACTTGCTCCTTGAGCTCTGCGCCAATCTCGTTGACCGATTGGGAGTCCAAAGACGCGAAGTCACCGGCAGTCAGATCAAGATATGCCTCATCAAGTGACAATGGCTCCACCACTGGGGTGAACTCCCGGAGCACGTCCATGACCACCTTGCTGGTCTGGCTGTACGCCGCGAAACGGCCACGAAGGAAGGCGGCATTGGGGCAAAGCCGTCGAGCCTGGGCGGTCGGCATCGCCGAATGAACCCCAAATGCACGGGCTTCATAGCTGGCAGCAGCTACGACGCCACGGCCACCTGTGCCGCCGACAATCACTGGCTTGCCACGAAGTGAAGGTTTGTCGCGCTGCTCGACGGACGCAAAGAAGGCATCGAGATCCAGGTGCAGGATCGAAGGCTCTGCGCGCACCCCCGCATCGTCCCATGACGTGGGCTATGCCCGGTTGTCATCCACAGACGGCGTTTCACGGATCGGCAATCCACAGATTTGCTTTGCCACTGGGATCTGTCTCTTGGCTTGTGCAGATTGAGGCCATGACAAAGCGCACTGTGATTCGTGACATCCCTGACGTCCTAGCGGCCATCCCACTCACGCTCGGCTTTCAACCTGTTGAATCGGTGGTGATGGTGGCCTATCGAGATGACAAGTCATCCTTCATCGCCCGTGCTGATCTTTTGCCTACGGCGAGTCAACAACAGACCTTGGCGGAGTACCTCATCGCTGCGGCGATCAACAACGGGCGTACGGCTGTGGTGTTGGTCTACTACACCGCGGACGCGGAGCTTGCCGAGCAGCATGCCAGCAAGTGTGCGGAGGTGATTGCGGCAGAGGGTCTCAAGTTGACGACCGCCATCCGCGTGCACGACGGACACTTCTTCGCAACCCAGGTCAGCGACCCGCAATTGGCGCAGCAGGAGCCAGGAGGACTGCCCTTCGACAATGCCAGTCATCCCGCCACTCTCGAGGCCCACTTCGACGGGCACGTCGTACGCGAATCGCGGGCAGATCTGGCTCAGAGCCTCAAGGAATACGATCAAGCCGATGCCCGCAAGATCAAGCTTGAGTTGCGGTCTCGCCGCCGCAGCCAACCGCTCACTGAGGCGAGCAGATATGCCGACGCCAGGTGGTTGCAGCATCGACTGCGCAGCTTCGCCGAAGACCGTCGCCCCCTGGATGTGCGCGATTGCGCAAAGGTCCTTGATCTGATCACTGACATCGAGTTGCGAGATATCGCCTGGATGGCGATGAAGGAGCGCAGCATGGTCTGGATGGACTTCTGGCTGCAAATGACTCGGCGAAGCAGTCAGCTGCGCGCCAATGATCGAAAGTCCGCCGTCGCACTGCTGGCCTTTGCGTCGTGGCATGCCGGTGACGGAGCGATGGCGTGGTGTGCAGTAGAGCACTGCCTGAACCTCGACCGGCACTACTCCATGGCACATCTGATCAGCGACATCCTGATGAATGCGATCCCACCCGATGCTTGGAAGGCGTCAGACGACAGCATCTTCGAGGTTTTCAGAAATGCCGACCCAGCAGATCCGTCTGGCGCATCCGCATCGTGACGACAAACCCCTTTTCGCGGTCCTGAGGCACCGCTAGGCAATAGGGTGTTGGCATGGGACAGGATGTCCATGCTCAGGAGTTCACCAGAGCTGATCGCACACGGTTTCGCGAGAAAGTACGGTCATGTCTCGACGTACTCGCCCGAATGCTGCGTGAGTCGCACTTTGATGCCGATGACCCGAAGACGGGCATGGAGATCGAGTTCAACCTCGTCGATGCGGACGGGCGCCCAGCCCTGAAAAATGTCGAAGTGCTCGAGCAAATTGCCGACCCGTCCTTTCAGACTGAGCTTGCGCAGTACAACCTCGAAGTCAATGTGCCGCCTCAGCTGCTGCACACCCAAGGCGTTCAAGGCTTCGAACACGACCTGCGCGAAAGCCTCAACAGCGCTGAAGATGCAGCAAGCACAGTGGGTGCCCATCTGGTGATGATTGGGATCCTGCCGACCCTCGAGGAGGGGCACTTCGCCCCTTCCACCATCAGCGCGAACCCGCGGTACAAGCTGCTCAGCGACCAGATCCTTGCCGCCCGCGGTGAGGACATCATGATCGACATCTCAGGGCCTGAGCGATTGCGGACTCTGTCTGAAACGATCATGCCTGAGGCGGCGTGCACCAGCACCCAACTGCATGTGCAAGTGAGCCCAGAGGAGTTTTCGAGCTACTGGAATGCCTCCCAGGCAGTCGCTGGAGTCCAGTTGGCGCTGGGAGCAAACAGTCCTTACCTATTGGGCAAGGAGCTATGGGCCGAGACCCGGATCCCGCTCTTTGAGCAAGCCACAGACACCCGTGGTGAAGAGCTCAAGGAACAGGGCGTCAGGCCACGAGTTTGGTTCGGCGAGCGCTGGATCACTTCGATCTTCGATCTGTTCGAGGAGAACGTCCGCTATTTCCCTGCGTTACTCCCAGTGACGGATGACGAGGATCCCGACGAAATGCTCAAGCAAGGCAAGACCCCGACCCTGGGTGAGCTCAGGCTCCACAATGGCACCATCTATCGCTGGAATCGTCCGGTGTACGACGTGGTTGACGGCATCGCACACCTGAGGGTTGAAAATCGCGTGCTTCCCGGCGGACCAACGGTGGTCGACACTCTCGCCAATGCCGCCTTCTACTTTGGGCTGGTCCGCAAGCTGGCTCAAGACGAGCGCCCCCTTTGGTCGCAGATGTCATTCTCCGCAGCAGCAGAGAATTTCCATTCCGGTGCCAAACACGGCATCCATGCTCGTGTCTACTGGCCGGATTTGGGTGATGTCGAGGTGGTGGAGTTGGCGCTGCGCAGGCTCATCCCGATGGCTGCCGAGGGACTGGCCCTTTGGGGGCTTGATCCGAGGGCAACAGACCGCTTGTTGACGATCTTGGAGCAGCGCTGCACCTCAAGACAGAACGGCGCCCAATGGCTCATTGACGGCGTGCACACCCTGGAGTCCAGAGGGATTGATCGGGCAGAAGCTCTGCGTCAGATCACCTTGGAGTACATGAAATTGATGCACTCCAATGAGCCCGTGCACAGTTGGCCCAGTATCTGAATCAGGTCCAGAGCCAGGCCAGCGGATCCTGGGCTCTTGTTGGATCCAAGGCCGCGATCTCGGGAGCGCGGTGCCGCTCTGGTCGTACGCGATACCAAGACCGAGATTCGCCGGTGACCAGGTCATGCCAAGCGTCATGATCCATGACTACGAAATGGGGCAGGGGGATGCCGCATGACATGAAGGCTCGTCGTACACACGCATGCACGTGATCATCCCAGGCATCCACGCGGGGCATCCGGCTGAACCAAGCAAGTGGGCTGCCTGTGAGATCGGTGAGTTCTGCTGCTCGCATGACCAGGTCAGGCAGAAAAGCGTCAGGAACACCAATAGTGATGCGATCGCGGGTGGGAAAGCCGATGTGCAACTCACTTGGCCAGACCCGCCGTCCGGCCAGCCAGCTGGCTCGGGCAAAGAGCTCATCATTCAAGGCGTCCAACAGATCAGGATCCACCGCGACATCATCACTGCTGGCTAGGCGCCTTGGGGCCTTTCCACAGCTAGTTTCGGCTCAAACAAGGCTATGGGGCAAGATGAGCAAGTGGCCATCCAAATCACTGGGGATCCAGCAGCTGATGCTGTTCTCGAAGACCCATTCGCTCTACTGATCGGGATGCTCCTGGATCAGCAATATCCGATGGAACATGCATTCCGTGGCCCGGCGAAACTCCTGGAGCGGTTTGGCAGCCTCGATCCCGCTGCCATCGCAGCGGCCGATCCAGAACGCTTTGTGGAGCTGGCTTCAACAACACCTGCGATCCATCGCTTTCCCGGGTCGATGGCGGCCAAGATCCAGGCTATTGCTCAATTGATCACCGATGAGTACGACGGGCAGGCCGCGCGACTGTGGACCGAGGCATCCTCAGCCCAAGAACTCCTTCGCCGGATCCAGTCGCTGCCTGGTTTTGGCAAACAGAAGGCGCAGATCTTTGCTGCGCTCCTGGGGAAGCAGCTTGGGGTCAAACCAGAGGGCTGGGAAAACGCAACTGGTGACTACTCCCTGCCTGGTTATCGATCTGTTGCCGACGTTGTGGACGAGGCCTCCTTGCAAGAGGTTCGGGCCTTCAAGAAGGCGAAGAAGTCTGGCGCAAGCAAGGGCTGATGTGTTTGCTCGCGTTTGGACGGGTGCCCGGTTCTTGGTATTTCCCAAAGACATGTCAGAATAAACAAAGCGGCTGTTGACAGGTACGGGCTTTGCCGCGCCCATAGGGCTAATCAGCGTTCAGCAAAGAGGTTTTTGTGTCTCCGAGTTCGACCCCCGCCAAGAAGATGGCTCCCAAGGCGAGCAAGGCTGCTGCCACGAAGAAGACGGCCACCAAGAAGACAGCATCGAAGTCCGCCGACTCCAAAGATGTTGCTTCAAAGGATGTGACCAAGAAAGCGGCCGCGAAGAAGGCCCCCGCGACGAAGGCCCCCGCGACGAAGGCAACTGCGGCCAAGCCGCCAGCCAAGAAGGCTGCTGCTAAGAAGACCGCTGCCAAGAAGGCTCCGGCCAAGAAGTCGGCAACGAAGCAGACGTCTTCGAAGTCGGCAGAGGCCATCCAGGCGGAGTCGATGGCTGTCGGCCCAGATGGCAAGCGAGTGCTGGCCGACGTGCCTGATGAGCAGTTTGAAGCTGATGTCAAGAATGACCCCACCATCAAGGAAGACGAGAAGGAAGCATCCTTCATCGTCTCATCGGCCGATGAGACCGATGAGCCCGAACAACAGGTCATGGTTGCTGGCGCAACTGCTGATGCGGTCAAGGATTATCTGAAGCAGATTGGCAAGGTCCCCCTCCTCAACGCTGAGATGGAGGTGGAGTTGGCCAAGCGCATTGAGGCTGGTCTCTTCTCCGAGGAGAAACTCAACAAGGGCAACAAGGTCTCGGCCAAGACCCTAGAAGAGCTCGAGTGGATTTGTGATGACGGTCGTCGGGCCAAAAACCACCTTCTGGAGGCCAACCTTCGCCTGGTGGTCTCGCTGGCAAAGCGCTACACCGGTCGCGGAATGCTCTTCTTGGATCTCATCCAGGAGGGCAACCTCGGCCTGATCCGTGCGGTCGAGAAGTTCGACTACACCAAGGGTTATAAGTTCTCCACCTATGCGACTTGGTGGATTCGCCAGGCGATTACCCGGGCGATGGCCGACCAAGCCCGCACCATCCGGATCCCCGTGCACATGGTCGAGGTGATCAACAAACTGGCCAGGGTGCAGCGCCAGATGTTGCAAGACCTTGGCCGTGAGCCGACTCCAGAAGAGTTGGCCAAAGAGCTCGACATGACCGCCGAGAAGGTCATCGAGGTGCAGAAATACGGCCGTGAGCCAATCTCTTTGCATACTCCGCTGGGCGAGGACGGCGACTCGGAGTTCGGTGACCTGATCGAGGACTCCGAAGCTATTGTGCCCGCTGATGCGGTCTCCTTCACTTTGCTCCAGGAGCAGTTGCACGCAGTGCTGGACACCCTGAGTGAGCGCGAGGCGGGCGTCGTTTCGATGCGCTTCGGGCTCACCGATGGGCAGCCCAAGACCCTTGATGAGATCGGCAAGGTCTACGGCGTGACCCGTGAGCGGATCAGGCAGATCGAGTCCAAGACCATGAGCAAGTTGCGTCACCCCAGCCGATCGCAAGTCCTTCGCGACTATCTCGACTGATCCCTACCAACCAGCCACTGCTGGGCGCGCACGAAGTAGGAGCGCTTTGGCATCAGTTGGCGAGGCCTACCAAGACCACAGCCAGCAGACATAGTGCCATGCCTACGCCTTGTGAGGCGCTGAAGCGCTCCTTGAGAAAGACTGCTGCCAAGGCGATGGTCGCGGCTGGGTAGAGCGAAGTGATCACCGCTGAGATCGACAGGTAGCCGTGGTGTGTGGCCAAGAGGAAGCAGATCATCGCACTGGCTGCCAAAGTGCCAGCTAGGACGCCCCACAGGTCGACTGTGCGTCGTGGCAGCCAGGCCTGTCCCAGCAGCGTCGCAGTGACTGCCACGGATGCGGCACCAATGACTTGGGTGATCGCCAGGGGGAGCAGCCCGGCCTCAGGAGTGACTTGGCCTGCAGCGACAAAGAGCAGCCCGAAGCCCAGCCCCGCCAATAGGCCGTCAGTCACTCCAGCCGCCGTTGCGTGAGCTGCCGGTTCGCGAGAGACCATCCAGATGCCCGGAAGCGCCAAGACAATGCCCACCCAGGCAATCAGGGTCGGGCGTTCGCCCATGAAGATCGCTGCTGGCAGCGGGATCAATGCCGCACCCACCGCGGAGATGGGGGCCACGACCCCCATTCGACCGCTGGCGAGCCCGCGGTACAAGAAGGCGCCACCGAATCCGCTGCCCACGCCAGCAAGGCCACCCCAGATCAGATCGCTCATGCTTGGCGAGCCACCGACGGTCAGGGCGACCAATAGGGTCATGACGGCTGCGGCGATCGCCGCCAGGAAGGCGACCGGCCATGCCGTCGTACGACGTGAGGCCACCCCGCCGATGAAGTCGGAGAGCCCATAACCCACTGCAGCGACCAGGGCTAGGGTGAGGGAGATCATGTGCTGATGGCGCCAGCCAGCCAGACGAGCGCAGCCAAGGATGCTGCACTGAACTCAATCAGGATTGAGACACCGACTGCCTTCAAGGCATGGATCGTTGAGGGCCAAGCTTCATCGTGCCCGACTCGGCGATACTGGGCTAGGTAGATGCCCAGGACGAAGCCGATCACGAAGCCAATCACCGGGATCACGAAGAAGCCGATGATCCCGAGTAGCCCTCCAGCTAGCAATGAGGAGTTGGGGATGCCTGCATTGCGCAGGCTCTTGCCGGGGATCAAATACTTGACCAGCCAGCCCACGACCATGATCAAGGTGGCGACCACGAAGATGATCCAACTTGTCGTGGTGCCTTGCTCGCTGGCCCAGACGGCAAGAGCCCCGACGATCAGGATTGGGCCAGGAAAGACCGGGATCAAGATGCCGGCCAGTCCGACGGCAATCACGATGGCGACGATGATTTCGATGCCGCTCACGTGATGGCTCCTTCGACGGGTTGGTGGCTAAGAGGGGATCACGTGTTTGGTGCCCTGGACCCACATGGGTTCCAGGGCACCAAACAAGCAGTTGGTCGGGTCAGTGCTCGTCGCTAGGGGCGCTCGACGGAGTATTGGCCAGACGATGCGTCTCGTCGTGTACGTCGATGGCGAGCTCGCGGATCTTGTCGCCATGCTCGCGCGCGTGGTGGGCGCAGAAGAGCAATTCGCCGCCGGATTGGAGACGCACTCGGAGGTAGGCCTGGGCTCCACAGCGATCACAGCGATCGACCGCGGTCAATGGCTCACTCGGGGCAGTTGCGGTGGTCATGTCCGGCCTCCTTTGCTTCATGGTCACAAGGTGAGTGACCCCTGTGACCGGGTCCATTCGTCATTACTAACAGAGTCGGGCCCCCAGACATTCCCGCGGGTCCTGCTGCAATGATGACAGTCTTATGCCTATCACGTGAGGCAAATGAACGGGTGGATGTCCGCGTGCTGGGCTCCTAGCGGGTTGGGCGAGTCCTGTCCTATCCGACTAACGTGACTGGGTATTTTTTTGTTACGACCAGCTGCCGAGCACTGGAGCCAGCGTCTGCTGGCGCCAGCTCACAGTCAGTCAGCTCCGAACGTCCCATGAAGAGGTCAGGATCATCGACAACACCTACAACGCGCAGCATCTGTTGGTCTTGGAAGGCCTTGAAGCCGTGCGCAAGCGCCCGGGGATGTATATCGGCTCCACAGACACTCGCGGTCTGATGCATTGTCTGTGGGAGATCATCGACAACTCCGTCGATGAGGCGCTCGGTGGTCATTGCAACAAGGTCGAGGTGACCTTGCACCCAGACGGCTCCGCAGAAGTGCATGACAATGGTCGTGGCATCCCCGTTGACAAGGAGCCAAAGACTGGCCTGTCGGGAGTTGAGGTCGTCTTCACCAAACTGCACGCGGGTGGCAAGTTTGGCGGAGGCTCATATGCGGCCACTGGTGGTCTGCACGGAGTCGGGTCGTCTGTGGTCAACGCGCTGTCGGCGCGACTCGATGTGGAAGTCGATCGCTCACCAGCAACTCAGGCGATGAGCTTCCAACGTGGCGTACCCGGGGTCTTCGCGGACGCAACGCCTGGCAGCAAGTTCGGGCCACAATCTGGGCTGCACAAGGGCGGCCGAGTCAAGAAGGGCGTTACTGGCACGAGGGTGAGGTTTTGGCCTGATCGCCAGATCTTCACAAAGGATGCCAAGTTCGTCTACGACGACTTGGTCTCCCGCGCCCGCCAGACCAGTTTCATCGTGCCCGGACTGGAGTTGGTGATCACCGATTTGCGTGGTCCCGAAGCGGTCATTGAGGCCTTCAAGCACGACGGTGGCATTGCGGAGTTCTGCGAGTTCTTGAGCACTGACGAAGCGGTCACCGACATCTTGCGCCTCCAGGGCTCGCAAACCTTCACTGAGACCGTGCCCTTGCTCGATGAGCAGGGGCACATGACCCCCCAAGACGTGGAGCGCGACCTGCACGTCGACGTGGCACTGCGCTGGGGGACTGGCTATGACACCGAGGTGCGCTCCTTCGTAAACGTGATCGCCACCCCCAAGGGCGGCACGCATGTTGCTGGGTTTGAGGCCGGGTTGACCAAGACCTTCAACGACACGATGAAGTCTGCTCGGGTGTTGAAGGCAAACGACCAAGATGTGATCAAGGACGACATCCTTGAGGGCCTTGTGGCCGTGGTCACCGTGCGCCTGGCCGAGCCTCAGTTTGAAGGGCAGACCAAGGAGGTGCTCGGCACTCCGGCCGCGCGCTCCGTCGTACGCAAGGTCGTGTCAGGAGAGCTGAAGAAGTTTTTGGCATCAACCAAGCGCGGTGACAAGGCCCAGGCAAAACTCCTGATGGAGAAGGTTGCCGGAGCCGCGAAGACCAGACTGGCTGCGCGCCAACATCGCGAAAATCAGCGTCGCAAGAACGCTCTGGAGTCATCTGCTCTTCCTGCGAAACTGGCGGACTGTCGATCTTCTGATGTCGATCGCACCGAGCTCTTCATCGTCGAGGGTGACTCGGCATTAGGTACGGCGAAGCTCGCCCGCAACTCAGAATTTCAAGCCTTGCTGCCGATCCGCGGCAAGATCCTCAACGTGCAGAAGGCCACGGTGGCCGATGTGCTCAAGAATGCTGAATGTGCCTCGATCATCCAAGTTGTCGGCGCGGGCTCCGGGCGCACCTTCGAGTTGGATGCGGCGCGTTATGGCCGGATCATCTTCATGGCGGATGCCGACTCCGATGGGGCCCACATCAGATGCCTGCTGGCCACGCTCTTCTTCAAGTACATGCCCGACATGGTCAAGGCCGGCAGGGTCTACACAGCTGTGCCGCCTTTGCACCGCATTGAGTTGACCAACCCCAAGAAGGGGATGGACAAGTATGTCTACACATATTCCGACCCTGAGCTGCAGCGCAAACTCGCAGAGCTCACCAAGAAGGGTGTGCGCTGGAAGGATCCTGTGCAGCGCTACAAAGGGCTGGGCGAGATGGACGCAGACCAACTTGCCGAGACCACCATGGATCCTCGCCAACGCACTCTGCGACGGATCACCAGTGATGATGTCGAGCGCGCTGCGGAGGTCTTTGAGCTGCTGATGGGGTCGGAAGTGGCCCCCCGCAAGGAGTTCATCGTCGCTGGAGCCTATGAGGTCGACGCCGACGCAATCGATGCGTGATCAGGCGATCTGCTCGAGTAGGCCGGTGTCGACGTCGTAGATGAAGCCGCCCACCACAGTGGAGTCTGGGATGAGTGGATGCGAAGTCACGATCCGCACGTCATTGACCAGGGCTGCCCGCTGATCATCAATCACACTGAAGCGATGCCAAGTCGCATCTTGGCCAGCCGAAGCTGACACTTTTTCATGGATCTGCGCCTCGGTGCTTGAAGCCATCGCGCACTTGGTGTGCGGCACGATCAAGATGCGGTTGACCTTGAGCAGGTGCACGCCCAAGACAAGGGCTTCGAGGGCCTGTGGGGTGATCCGACCACCGGGATTGCGGAAGATCTTCGCATCACCGGGGGAAAGCCCAATCATGCCAAGTGGGTCGAGTCGTGAATCCATGCAGGTTACGACTGCGACGCCCGCATGGGCAACGCCATCGAAACCACTCAGCTTGAAGTCACTCGCGAATTGCTTGTTTGCCTCGATCAGATCTTTGAAGTTGTCAGTCACATTTCCAAGATAGCGGTCTGACCGCTGACCCTGGCCTGGGGGCTCAAGTCCGCATTGGGAAGGTGTTGCTCCAGACGGGTGGCAGGATGCGCCACTGGCTCTTCACCGAGCGAAGATCACGCGATCGCGGTCACGCCAGAGGCGTGGGCACGTGGTGCGCGTAGGAAGAAGATGACCGAGCAGCCAGCGGCGATGAATGCACAAACAGCTGCTCCGGCGAAGATCACGTGCAACTGGGAAATGCCTGCCTCGGTCACAAGTTTGGCAAACTCCGCACAGCGGGTGGAGTTGCCTCCACAGACTTCGTTTGGCGTGGGCAGTTGACTCTCCATGGCGTAGTAGCGGCGTAGCCCGATCGTGGTCAGGGCCGAGATCCCGACGAGCATTCCGACCATGCGGCTTACAACCAATAGGGCACTGGCCACTCCGTGATCTTGATCAGGAGTAGTCGCCAGGAGCGCGGCGTTGATCGGCGCCAAGACGATGCCGAAGCCAAAGCCCGTCATTGCCAAGTGCACGGAGGAGTGCCAGTGCTCGAGGGCGTCATAACTCCAGTTGGCCATCAACACGAAGCCGACGCCAGCCAAGGCCATGCCAGCGCCGGACAACAGCCACAGGGGCGCAAAACGGGTCAACCAGCCGCCGAGCACGGCACCGATCGGCAGGGCGATCAAAAACTCGATCAGCACAAGTGCAGCCCCCATTTGATCGGCATTCAGGGCACTGAGCCGAGCGAAGACCGGGATATCGGTGAGTGCTGCAATCAATGCGGCCCCGACGAAGAAGCTGATCACCAAGGCCCCCCAAGCCGGTGTACGTCGAAGCGCGCCACGTGGCACCAAGGGGGCCTTTGCGCGCCGGTTGTGCCACACGAGGAGTACGCCGGACAGTGCCGAGACCGCGAGCAGCCATGGCCCGATCGGGGAGAAGACTGCCACGGCAGGGTCTGCACTGGCGAAGGCCAAGATGATGCCGCCGAGCATGACCGACATCAAGGTGGCGCCCACGAGGTCGGCTTGGCGTGCTGAGGCGATCCAGCTTCGTAGGTTGATCAGTCGCCCGGCCCCACCGAAGCACCAGCCGACGAAGATGAGCGCGACCAAGCCTGCAACCAGGCCCAACGGAGACCACCAGATCGAGGTACTCGTCCCGAAGGGCACGAATGGCGCACCCAGCGAGACGCTGGTGATCAAAGCCGGTGGCTGGGTCATCACCAGGACCATCGCGCTGATGGCGACCGAGAGCAG
>JACJWW010000012.1 GCA_020636935.1 Nocardioidaceae bacterium | reverse complement strand
TTGGCAACTTGTGAGCTACGCGATGTGGTGGTCAGCCACGACGCCTTCAGCTATCTGGGTGCCCGATATGGGCTCGAGTTCCATCCCATCGCGGGTCTGTCTCCAGATGCCGAGCCCTCTCCCCGCCACCTGCAAGAGCTGATTGACTTGATCACTGCCAAGAAGATCACCACGGTCTTCTACGAGCCGATCGCCGGCAAGTCCCAAGCCGCTTCTCTTGCCAAGGAGACCGGCACCATACTCTCCGTGCTCGACCCGATCGAAGCCATCCAGAGCGGAGTCAATCAGGACTACTTCGACTTGATGCACAGCAATCTGCAGGCCCTGCGAAAGGCAAACCGGTGCCAGTGACGCCGCCGCCAGTGGCAACCAGCCGACTCGGCGTCAATATCGCGGGTCGCCCGATCCTGCGCGACATCTCGATGAGCATCCAAAGTGGAGAAGTCGTCGCCATTCTTGGCGCAAACGGATCGGGCAAGTCCACTTTGATCAAAGCGATCCTCAACCAAGCTGCGGCAACATCTGGATCAGTAGCTTTGTTCGGCGCTCCTGCACGGGGCTTTCGGGATTGGGCACGGATCGGTTATGTGCCCCAACACTCATCTCTCTCCCAAGGTGTGGTCGCCTCGGTCAAGGAGGTGGTGGCTTCTGGGCGGCTCTCTCGCCGTGGCCCCTTCCGCCCTTCACGTACGACGGATCGCCGAGCGATCGCCGAGGCGTTGGATGTTGTCGGTTTGGCTGACCGTGCTGGGCATCCGGTGAGCACGCTGTCCGGTGGTCAGAGGCAACGAGTCCTAATTGCCAGGGCTCTAGCTGGCCAACCCGAACTCCTGATCATGGACGAACCCAACGCTGGCGTCGACCTGGGCAACCAACAGGCCATCGCGGACAGCCTGCATGACCTGGTGACCACAGGAAGCACCTTGGTGCTGGTGCTGCATGAGCTCGGACCATTCGCTCCCTGGATCCAGCGCTGCCTCGTGTTGTCAGAAGGGCGACTGGTCTTTGCTGGCGCACCTGAGGCAGCTCCCGTCGTACCCGGAACTCATCATCACCACCCGCCGGAGTCAGCGCATCCGAGTGCCCATGAGGGCTTGATCCAAGGAGGGTCATGATCTCCATCCTGACCGCAGACTTCATGGTGCGTGCCCTGCTGGCCGCCTTCCTGACCGGCCTGGCCGCACCAGCAGTGGGCACATTCCTCGTGCAACGCAAGCTCTCCCTCCTCGGAGACGGGATCGGCCACATAACTGTGACCGGAGTGGCGATCGGCATCCTCACCGGCACCTCCCCCACCTGGACTGCGATCCTCGCAGCGGTGGCTGGCGCGATCTTGATCGAGGCGATTCGCAGCACGGGCCGGACATCTGGAGATGTCGCTTTGGCCTTGCTCTTCTACGGTGGCATCGCCGGAGGGCTCGTCCTGGTTTCGCAGGCTGGCAACGGGATGTACTCGATGCAGCAATATCTCTTCGGATCGATCACCAGCCTGTCCGATCAAGACGTATGGGTCAGCTTGGGTCTGGCCGTCGTCGTGCTTGCCTTGGTCTTCGGACTGTTGCCACAACTGTTCGCTGTGGCAACGGACGAGAGCTATTCGCGCACTCTTGGTCTGCGCACCTGGCTCTACAACTCAATGATCTCGGTCTTGGCCGCCGTCAGCGTCAGCCTCGCCATGCGCACAGTCGGACTGCTGCTGGTCAGCGCTTTGATGATCATCCCAGTGGCCACGACCCAACAGTTCACCAGGAGTTTCCGAGCCACCATGATCACCGCCATGGGAGTGGGTGCCGTTTCAGGATTGGTGGGCGTCGCGATCACGGCATTCATCGACGCTCCACCTGGGGCCACGATCGTGCTGGTTGGCTTGGCCGGCTTCTCCCTGACCGCCCCCTTGGGAATCGTCGTTCAACGACGGCGCAAGGCCTTGATGCCCTTCCCCGACGAAGGCGAGCACGGTTTGGACCCCATACAACCTCCAGAGCTAGCCCACGCCACATCGGACCAGCACGGGCATGTGCATGGTCCAGGCTGCGGCCATGTCGCAGTCGAGCACGGCGACCATGTCGACTATTTGCACGATGGACAGCGTCATGCGGCCCACGGCGGTCACTATGACCAGCACTGAGCCCTACGGCGTCCCGTCAGCACGCCCGACCAGACAACGGCGTGCCATCGCCGCGGCCTTTGATCAATTTGATGACTTCCGTAGTGCCCAAGACATCCATGCCCTCTTGGCATCCAGGGGAGAGAAGGTCGGCTTGGCCACGGTCTACCGCACCCTTCAAGCAATGGCGGCCGGGGGCGCAATTGACTCCCTTCTGACTGACAGCGGGGAGAGTGTCTATCGCCGCTGCAGTGGCGCGCACCATCATCACCTAGTCTGCCGAGAATGCGGCGCCACCCAGGAGGTCGCAGGTCCGGCTGTGGAGGCCTGGACTCGCTCGATTGCCAGCGCGCACGGATTTGCCGACCTCACCCATCGCATCGAGATCACTGGGATCTGCCCCAAGTGCCAGTGACCCTCAAGCCCCGTCTTGACCGAGCCTGATCAGGCCTTGCCGTAGCGGCGGCTGCGGTCGGCGTACGTCTCGATCGCCTGCCACAGGTGGCGCCGGTCAACATCGGGCCAAAGCACATCACTGAAGACAAACTCACTGTAGGCGGCCTGCCAGAGGACGAAATTCGACAACCGCTGCTCACCCGAAGTGCGCCAGACCAGGTCGGCCTCACTCAACTCGGGCACATATAGATAGCGTGCGAAGGTCTTCTCGCTGATCCGATCGGGGTTGAGTCGGCCGGCCACAGCGTCACGCGCCATGGCTGCAGCGGCATCGGCCAGCTCCGCTCTACCGCCGTAATTGACGCACATGGTGAGGGTGAGCTGGTCATTGTGCTTGGTCATCTCCTCAGCGATCTTCAACTCCTTGATCACTGAATGCCACAGCTTTGGCGCGCGCCCCGCCCACTTGACCCGGACTCCACGCTCGTGCATTTCATCTCTACGCCGCCTGATCACATCTCGGTTGAAGCCCATCAAGAACTTCACCTCGGCCGGGGATCTGTTCCAGTTCTCGGTGGAGAAGGCATAGGCGGAAATAGCCTCGACCCCGATCTCCAAGGCGCCCTCTACCACCTCAAACAGCGAGGCCTCCCCCATCTTGTGACCTTCAGTGCGAGGCAAACCACGCTCCTTGGCCCAACGGCCATTGCCATCCATGATCACCGCAACGTGCTTGGGCACGACTTCCGCAGGCAATGCCGGTGGCCGAGCGCCGCTGGGATGCGGGTCTGGAGGGCGTACGGATGCGCGGGAGCTTGACACAGGACTCACCCTTCCACGACATAGGGCATCGAGCGCAAACCACGCTCCAAGTGCCAGGCAACATAGTTGGCGACAAGCCCGCGTGACTCGCTGCGATGCCGAGCTTGCGCTGCATCGACCACCTCCCAGTCTCCAGCCAACAGAGCACCCAGCAAGACCATCGTCTCCTCGGCCGGGCTGACGCTGCCGGGCAATCGACATTGGGCGCACAAAGTGCCACCCGCGGCCGGATTGAACCACCGATGTGGCCCCGGCAAACCACAGTGGGCGCAGTCAGAGCAACTGGGCGCATAGCCAGCAATGGCCAGAGACCGCAGCAGATATGAGTTGAGCACATCGATGGCTCGATGCTCTCCCCTTGCCATGGCGCCAAGACCTCCAGCCAGCAGCAGGAACTGCTGCCGAGCAGGTTGCCGCTCTTCGGAGACCAATTTGGTGGCGGTTTCCACCATCGCATTGGCCGCGGCAAAACGTTCATAGTGAGCACCGATCCGGTCACCGTGGGCCACCCTGGTGTCGGCCTCGGTGATGGTGTCGAGATTGCGACCAGTGCGCAACAGCAGATCGACGTGGTTGAAGGGTTCAAGCCGGGAGCCGAACTTCGACGAGGTACGGCGTACCCCATTGGCCACCGCGCGCACCACACCGTGATCGCTGGTCAGGAGTGTGATGATCCGATCGGCTTCAGCGAGTTTGTGGGTACGCAAGACGATGGCTTCGTCTCTGTACACCGGCATGGGTTCATTCTTCCCCACCCGACACCCCGCATGGGTAGCCACGCTGGCCAGAAGTCACCAAGCACAGGAGCGTGGGTAGCACCAATTTCAATACCAAACCTCCCAATTTCTTGTAAATGGCCCACAGATGCCCTGATAGACGGGAAGAATCGCCAATATGCACCCAGCAGCCGGGCTAACTTCTGCGCTCAAGCGCACAGTGGGTGTTGCGCTACTGATCGCACTCGCCACGATCTTGGCGGCAAGTGGCCCCTTTGAGGCAGTCAAGGGCACCGGTCCTTGGGCAGCCACAGGGGCAACCTTCATGGTGCTTGCCCTGTCACCCAAACAGGCTCGAGCAGTGATCTGTGTGCCACTTGCCCTCTGCCTCTGCATTGGCCTGCTAGTAGTAGGAGTACGACCGATCACGAGCGTGTGGGCCACCCTCATGCTGGTCCTGGTCAGCTGGTCGCTCGTGGTTGCCCTCTCACCAATCCCTGGGCGCTATCTCAACCAACTCCGCAGTCTCGGTCGCTTCACACTCGTTGGCTTCGTTGCCGCCCTTGCGACCGGAACCATCAGCACCTTGTACGCGCTCTACAGCCCGGCACACAGTGGGATCACCTTCGCGCCTGTAGCCGCGAGTACTCTGGCCAGCTTCCTCCTGCTCAGCCCGCTCGTACTCACCACCAAGCGCCAGGGGCTTTCGGCGCACCCGGCCGAAGTCGCGCTCCAAGTTGGTTTGCTGATCGCCGCACTCGCGACGGCATCTACCCTGCCAAACGTGGAGGCCTTGGACTGGCTGCCGATCCCGGTCCTGATCTGGGCGGCATTCAGATTCGGGGAGCGGATCTTGGCATTCGAGTTGGCGGCTCTCTACTTGACCACCACGCTCCTGACCGCCGCCGCTCCCACCAGCCCGACCTCGGGCAACTGGGTGGCGGAAATCTACTTGATCCTGCTTTTTGCGATCTCGATGCCCGTTGCTCTGGTGAGCAGCGAACGCTCAGATGCCCTTCGCGGGATCAGGCTGAGCGCCCGTGTTTTCAAGCAGAGCTACTACCACTCGCAGATGCCGATTGCCTTGGTGAAGTTCGTGCGAGGTCAACTGGTCTTCGAGGACAGCAATGCAGCAGCAGAGCGACTGCTAGGCACTTCCTCCATGTCGCTGCCTGGACAACCAGTCTCTGGCCTGGTCTCTTTGCCAAACGACATGAGCAAGATCGTCCATGAAGTCCTCGACGGAGTGAGGCACGGGTGGGAAGGCCACGCCAGCCTGATCGACGCCCACCTCAGCGATCTGTCACTGACCCTCTCCCTGCTCGACCGACACGGATCCGAGCCGCAGTTCTCGCTGACGATTCACGATTTGAGTGCCGAGTCAGAGGTGCGCGCCCAATTGGAAGAGGAGCGCAACTACAACGCGGCTGTGCTGGCTTCGTCTCCCTGCATGATCTTGGTAACCACGCCAAATGGCACCATCGTTGACTGCAATCTGGCCGGGGCTGAAATGCTCGGCTACACCGAGGACGAGTTGGTGGGGCACGAGTACTACGACGTGCTCGCGCCACCGGAGCAGCGCGAGGCCTTGAAGACAGCCTTCATGGGAGATGAACCTGCTCCATCACAAGACGAGACCATCATGTTGACCAAGTCCGGTGAGCGCCGCTTGATGTTTTACCGTCAGGCGGAGTTCCGTTCCAGCACAGCAACCGATGTACTGCTGGTCTTCACAGCCTTGGATATCACCGAGCAGCGACAAATCAGCCAACTGAGCCAGCAACTCGTCGACTCGGCGACGACGGTCGCATTCATCAGCACAGACCTGGATGGCCGGGTCACCTTGTTCAACACCGGGGCAGAGACTCTCCTTGGCTATTCCTCGACAGGGGTCACCGGACATGACTTCACCGATTTCCTGAGCCCTGCCGCTTTCACCGGTTACGCAGCCAGCAACAACCCGACCTTCGCCGACCTCGTCGCCCACGTCGTCAGTGGCGGCATCCCTGAGACCCGTGACTGGACTTGGATCCGGGCCGGTGGCGCTGCGATCCGAGTGTCCATGACCACCAGCGTGGTCACCGATCCATTTGGGCACAAGCCGGTCGGTTTTCTCTTTGTGGCCCGCGATGTCTCAGACGCCCGCCGCAGCCAGGAAATCGTGGTGCTGGCTCTCAAGCGCGAGCGCGAAGCAGTCAACAGACTGAGAGCCCTTGACCGAGTCAAGGATGACTTCATCTCAACGGTGAGCCACGAGCTCCGCACTCCGATGACCAGCATCATTGGCACGACCGAGATGCTCGAAGACGAGCTGGGCGGCCCGCTGACCGACGGCCAGAGGTCAATGCTGGACATCATCTCTCGCAATGGTGAGCGACTGTTGACCTTGGCCGACGATCTATTGCTCACCGCCAAGTTGCACGCAAACAAAGAACAGCAGTCCGAGGACCCCGTCGATCTGCGAGATGTCGCCATTGAGAGCAAGGAGTCGATCGTTGCTACCGTCAACGGTCGATCGATCGCGATGAATATTGATCTGCCAAGCACCCCTGTGATGGTCACTGCCAGTCACTTCCATCTGGAGCGTGCGATCTCCAATCTGCTGTCGAATGCGATCAAGTTCTCTCTGGAGGGCGGTGAGGTCACCTTGGGAGTCACCATCATCGGCAAGGAAGCCATCGTTGAGGTCTCAGACAACGGCATCGGCATCCCTCGAGATGAGCTGGAAAATGTCTTCGACCGCTTCCACCGCTCTCCAAATGCTGAGGAGAATGCCATTCAGGGCACTGGCTTGGGGTTGTCGATCGTCAAATCCATCGTTGAGAGTCATCGAGGCAGCATCGCGCTGACTTCTGAGCTCAACAAGGGCACCACCGTGCGACTGGCCTTCCCGCTCGCCAATGTCAGAGTGCCGGTCCAACCCTCGGGGAACTGAGCGTCGAGTCAGGTCCAGGGTCAGCGACCGCGCACTCGATTCACCGCAGAGATGACTGCCTTCAGCGACGCCGTCACGATATTCGGATCCAAACCCACACCCCACAGGATCTGATCCCCCACCGCGCACTCGACATACGCTGCGGCAATGGCATCACCGCCCGAGGAGAGGGCATGTTCGGCGTAGTCGAGGACCCGCACGTCGAAATCCTGCGGGAGTTGATTGATGGCATTCACGAACGCCGCAATCGGCCCATTACCCGAGCCCTCGAGGGTCTGGACATCGCCTTCGACATACACGTTGACGCTCAAGGCGTCCTTCTCCCCTGCTGCGCTGGAGGTATGCACTGAGTTGAGCTTCAAGGGCAACTCACGCTTGAGGTATTCAGCTTCGAAGACCTCCCAGATCTCCTCGGGCGTGATCTCCCCGCCCTCGCTGTCGGTGTGCTGCTGGATCACTCTGCTGAACTCAATCTGCGCTCTGCGGGGCAGATCGAGGTTGTGCTCGGACTTCAGCACATAGGCGACCCCACCCTTGCCAGACTGACTGTTGACCCGGATGACTGCCTCATAGGTGCGGCCAACGTCATGAGGGTCGATCGGCAGATAGGGAGCCTCCCAAGGCAGGTCGGCGACCTGGACTCCGGCTTCCAACGCTCGGGCGTCGAGATCCTCTAGCCCCTTCTTGATGGCATCTTGATGCGATCCAGAAAATGCCGTGTAGACCAAGTCACCTGCATAGGGATGGCGCGGATGCACCGGCAGTTGAGTGCAGTATTCAACCGTACGACGGATCTCATCGATGTCACTGAAGTCGATCTGCGGGTCAATGCCTTGACTGAACAGGTTGAGCCCCAAAGTCACCAAGCAGACATTTCCGGTGCGCTCACCGTGGCCGAACAAGCAGCCTTCCACTCGGTCGGCGCCAGCCATGACCGCCAACTCCGTAGCTGCCACAGCAGTGCCTCGGTCGTTGTGCGGATGCAGACTGATCGTGGTGAACTCCCGACGAGTCAGTTGCCTGGAGAACCACTCGATCTGATCGGCGTAGACATTCGGGGTGGCGACTTCGACAGTGGCGGGCAGGTTGAGGATGATCTCGCGGCCATCGTCAGGCTGCCAGACATCACTCACCGCCTCACATACCTCCAGCGAGAAGGGCAGTTCGGTGCTGGTGAAGATCTCTGGGCTGTACTCGTAGCCGATGATCGTGCTGCCGAGCTGATTGTCGGCGTGCTTCATCAACAGCCCGGTATGCCGCACCGCAATGTCTTTGACCTCATCACGAGAGGCGTGGAAGACGACCCTCCGGAACAGCGGCGCCAAGGCGTTGTACATGTGGATATTCGCGTGATGGACACCCACGAGTGACTGCACCGTACGCTCGATCAAGTCTTCTCGAGCCTGGGTCAGCACCGAGATGGTGACGTCTTCAGGCACCCGATCTTGCTCGATCAATTGCCGCACGAAGTCGAAATCGGTCTGCGAGGCAGATGGGAAACCGACCTCGATCTCCTTGTAGCCCATCTTGACCAGCAAGTCGAACATCTTCATCTTGCGGGCCGGGCTCATCGGGTCGATCAGGGCTTGATTGCCGTCACGTAGATCAGTTGAGAGCCACCTTGGCGCCTTGGTGATTTGGTTGGAGGGCCAAGTGCGATCTGGCAGCTCAATGGGCGGGAATGCCGAATAGCGCTCGATCGGCATTTGGCTGGCTTGCTGGGTGTTGGTGAAGCCGCTGTGTTGCAAAGTCATGAGTTGGTGTCCTTTTGGGGGTCAAGGCGTCTGATCCATCGCCGGCGCACGAACTCTCCGCAGCGAGGGGTCCGGCTCTTCAGACCTCGCTGCGGCAGCGAAGGAGCAACTGGCGCATCATGACGCACATAGTTTAGCAGTAGTCCGGGTGGCGATCTGGCACACTCGACTGGTGCGCCGATTGTTGATCATCCATCACTCACCGACGAGGTCGATGCAACTACTCAGTGACCAAGTGCGCGCAGGGGCAGGTGACGAGGCGATCGAGGGAGTTGAGGTCAACTTTTGTCCAGCACTCGATTTCGCCACTGGCGCGGCCAATCACGACACCATCCTCGCTGCCGATGGCTATGTCTTGGGCACAACCGCAAACTTCGGTTACATGAGCGGTGCGCTGAAGCACATGTTCGAAAGCACCTTCCTCCAGATCGGTGGCGCTCTCAACGATGACGGCTCCGGGTCAGGTACGACGAGTGGCGCCACCAGCGGCAGGCCATTCGGCCTGTTTGTGCACGGCAGATATGACACCACCGGCGCGACTCGTTCAGTGCTGTCACTGACCCAGGCACTGGGATGGCGCCAGGCAGCCGCGCCACTCGAAGTACTTGGCGATCTCACACCCGAGTCGTTGAGCACTGGTTACGAACTCGGCGCCACACTCGCGGCCTTGCTGTCTGAGGCTCAGGGATGAGACAGCGAGCAATCGGACCAACCGTCTTGGCGCTCCTGATCTGGATGAGTCTGCTCACCGCCTGTGGCAACGACACCCCCCAGGCACAAGTCAGCTCGACCCCAACGCCAGCCCCCTCCTATTCACCGCCACCCCCAGCACCCGAAGTCGGTAGTTGCCACGACTTGACCTACCAGCAAGCCACCGCAGCCACCCAGAACAGCGATCCGATCCCCTGCACCAAGCCACACACCTCAAGAACCTTTGCCACCGGGACCCTCGACCAACTGCGAGACGGCCATCTCCTCGCGGTGGACTCAAAGGCAGCCCAACGCAACTTGACCACCACGTGTACTGACCGGATGGCCCAGTTCTTGGGTGCCCGAACTCCTGAGCTCCAGTTGACTCAGTTCAAAGCGATCTGGTTCACGCCCAGCTTCGCTCAAGCTGACGATGGGTCCAACTGGTTTCGCTGCGACTTGGTGGCTCTGAAACGCGACGGCGAGTTGATGCGGCTACCCAGCGCCCCCAAGGGCATCCTCGGTCGCGCGGGCGATTCGCCATACGCCACCTGCGGGGCTGGCACACCCGGGAGTGCAGACTTCAAGAAGGTGGCCTGCGCGGTGGCTCACCAGTGGCGAGCCACCAAGGCAATCGAAATCCCGGCGAAGACCCGGTATTTGGATCCTGCGCAGACTCAATCGGCAGATGCCAGTTGCAAGGATGTCGCCGCTGGGGCCGCCGGGAGCAACTTGAAGTTCAGATGGGTATTCACCTGGCCGACCAAGCAGCAATGGCATTCAGGGGTCCGGGCCGGAATCTGCTGGCTACCCGCCTGACGGCAGGCGTACCGGGATCCCTGCTGCTGCCAACTCCTGTTTGACATCGGGTATCCGCAAGGTGCCGAAGTGGAAGACGGTGGCCGCCAGGACTGCATCAGCCCCAGCCTCAACCGCGGGCGCGAAGTGATGCAAGGCCCCTGCTCCCCCACTGGCAATAACCGGGATGGACACTTCCTTGCGCACAGCCCGGATCAACTCCAGATCGAAGCCATCGGTGGTGCCATCGGCATCCATCGCATTCAACAAGATCTCGCCCGCACCCAGCTGGGCTGCTTGCACTGCCCAAGCGATCGCGTCAATCCCGGCTGACTGACGTCCGCCATGCGTGGTCACCTCAAACCCCGACTCGGTCTCCTGCGCCCTGCGCGCATCGACCGACAGCACCAAGACCTGATTACCAAATCGGTCAGCAATCTCCGCCAAGAGCTCAGGTCGCCGGATGGCGGCGGTGTTGACCGAGACCTTGTCGGCCCCGGATCGCAGCATGGTGTCGACATCATCAACGCTGGCGATCCCGCCGCCCACGGTCAGGGGGATGAAGACCTGCTCGGCACAAGCGCTGACCATCTCCAATGTGGTGGCCCGGGCCTCATGGGATGCGGAGATGTCCAAGAAGGTGAGCTCATCGGCACCTTCACGGTCATAGGCCTTGGCCAACTCCACGGGATCACCCGCATCCCGCAGATCCTTGAAGTTGACTCCCTTGACCACCCGCCCCCCATCGACGTCCAGACAAGGGATCACTCTCACGGCCAGGGTCACGATGAACGCCGATCCGGCCAGGTGAGATCCAGCGCTTCGGTCAAGGTGAATCTGCCCTCGTACAGCGCCGTGCCGATGATGGCCCCTTCGACCCCAGCGTCCAGGAGCCCCATGAGAGCTTCCAGATCGTGCAATTCGGTGATCCCGCCAGATGCCACTACCGGACGACTGGTGCGGGCACACACTTCCTTGAGCAACTCCAGATTCGGCCCCTGGAGCATGCCGTCCTTGTTCACATCCGTGACCACATAACGGGCACAACCCTCGCCATCGAGCCTGGTCAAGACGTCATACAAGTCGCCACCCTCACGGGTCCACCCCCGAGCAGCCAAGGTCTGACCCCGCACATCCAGCCCAACTGCAACGCGATCGCCGTACTCGGCAATTGCCGAAGCGCACCATTCGGGGTTCTCCAGAGCGGCAGTGCCGATGTTCACTCGACGACAACCAGTCGCCATCGCCGCCACCAGTGACTCATCGTCACGGATCCCACCGCTCATCTCGACATTGATGTCGAGCCTTCCGACGATCTCGGCTTGCAATTCACGGTTGTGCCCTCTACCGAAGGCAGCATCTAGGTCAACGAGATGGATCCACTCTGCTCCGGCGTCTTGCCAACGAAGGGCCGCTTCGACCGGATCACCGAATTTCTTCTCCGAACCAGCAATCCCTTGCACCAACTGCACGGCTTGCCCATCAGCCATGTCGACAGCAGGGAGTAACTCAAGATGCGATCGGTTGTCAGTCATGCGCGCTCCTAGAGGGTTTCCAGCCAGTTGCGGAGCAGGGTCGCTCCGGCGTCACCAGACTTTTCGGGATGAAATTGGGTGGCCCACAGAGGGCCGTTTTCAACGGCCGAGACAAATCGATCTGAGTCGTCTGCGACACCATGCTCGGTCCATGAGACAAGTGGAGCGCGGGTGCGGTCATTGGTTTGCAGGGTCCACTCCCTCACACCATAGGAGTGCACGAAATAGAAGCGCTCATCTTCAACTCCGGCAAACATCGTCGACTCGGCTGGCGCAGCTACGGTGTTCCAGCCCATGTGGGGGATCACCGGGGCCTGCAATTTCTCCACCACACCAGGCCACTCATCACAACCCGCAGTCTCCACACCATGCTCGACGCCTCGGGCAAAGAGGACCTGCATCCCCACACAAATGCCCAGCACTGGACGACCGCCAGCCAATCGTCGCCCGATCAACTCCGGGCCACGGACTGCCTTGAGCCCAGCCATGCAGGCGGCAAAGGCTCCTACTCCGGGCACCAACAGACCATCGGCGGCCTCGGCGAGCGAGCGATCTGAAGTCAGCGTCACTTCTGCACCGACTCGCTCCAGCGCGCGTACGGCGGAGCGCACGTTGCCCGACCCGTAGTCGAGCACCACGACAGTCTTCAGAGCGTCCCCTTGGTGGAGGGCACTCCGGTCTCACGGGGATCCACAGCGATGGCATCTCGCAGGGCCCGGGCAAATGCCTTGAACTGAGCTTCGACCAAGTGATGCGGATCGCGGCAGTTGAGCACTCGCACATGCAGGGCCAAGTGCGCGTGGTGGGCGACGGTTTCAAAGACATGCCTGGTCAAGGAGCCCAGATAGGCGTCGCCAATGGTCACATATTGCTGCCCCTCGGGCTCACCCACGTGCAGGCAGAAGGGTCGCCCCGACACGTCGACTGCGCACTGCACCAGAGCTTCATCCAAGGGAACGAGAGAGTCGCCGAACCTACGGATGCCTGACTTGTCACCCAGTGCCTCGCGCAACGCGTCCCCCAGCACGATCGCTGTGTCCTCGACGGTGTGGTGGGCATCAATGTGGGTGTCGCCTTCGGTTTGCACCCGAAGATCGATCAACGAGTGTCGACCAAATGCATCGAGCATGTGGTCATAGAAGCCCACTCCGGTGGAGACGTCGGTGCGCCCGGTGCCGTCGAGATTCAACTCGACCAGGACCTTCGACTCCTTGGTCTGCCTTTCAATCCGGGCAGTACGTGGCTCAGCCACCGGTAACCTCCAAAAGTGCATCCTTGAACGCCGCCATCTCGGCGGGCGTGCCGATCGAAACTCGCAGCCACCCGGCGGGGCCAGTCTCGCGGATCAGGACACCGCGATCCAGAAGCCCTTGCCAAACGACGTGACGATCTTCGAACAGACCAAACAATACGTAGTTAGCATCGCTTTGCGCGACTTCAAAGCCTTTCTCACCGAGCCAGTGCACAGTGGCATCACGCTCACGTCGCAGTTCATCGACGCGCGCGAGTAGTTCCGGAGCATGATCCAGGGCCACGCAGGCGACTGCCTGGGTGACCGCAGACAGGTGATAGGGCAATCTCACGATGCGCAGCGCATCGATCAACTCAGGTGCTGCGGCCAAATAGCCCAATCTGACCCCTGCCATGGCGAAGGCCTTGCTCATCGTCCTGGTCACGATCAGATTGCGATGCTTTGACAGCGATTCAATGGCAGAGGGGGTACCGGCTCTGCGGAACTCGCCATATGCCTCGTCAATCACCAACACCCCTGGTCGATCAGGATGATCGAGCAACCGACACAACTCGCTCACCGCTTGGGGGTCCAATGCGGTGCCAGTGGGATTGTTTGGGCTTGGCAGGAGTACGACGCTGGGCCGATGCTCCTCAATCACCGCTCGCGCATGATCAAGATCGAGACTGAAGTCGTCATTGCGGGTGCCAACGACCCAAGTGGTGAGCGCATCGCGCGCGTATTCGGGGTACATCGAATAGGTGGGCGCGAAGGAAACACAGGTGCGTCCGGGACCGCCGAAGGCCTGCAGGATCTGGAGCATTACCTCATTGGAGCCATTGGCCGCCCAGATCTGGGCCGGCTCCAGACCATGTCCCAGATAGTTGGCCAGTCTCTTTCTGAGTTGGGTGAACTCACGGTCCGGATAGCGGTTCAGGGTGCCGGTGATCTCGGCGATGGCCTTGGCGAGGTCACCAGCAATCTCGGCAGACGGGCCATAAGGGTTTTCGTTGACGTTGAGCTGGATGGGCACGTCAAGTTGGGGGGCTCCATAGGGCACCTCACCGACGAGCCCGCGTCGCAATGGTGGCCATCCCCAAGCCTGCTCGACCGCGTCGCTCACGAGTCGCGCCTACGCACAGCAATCGCGGCGGCATGCCCCGGTAGGTCTTCGGCCAGCGCCAAGTGCTCAGCATGGCGACCCGCCTCCAGCAAGGCTGCTTCGTCGTACTCAATGAAGTGGACATTCTTGAGGAAGGCCCGTACCGACAGACCCGACGAGTGGCAAGCGCAACCGGCCGTGGGGAGCACGTGATTTGACCCGGCAGAGTAGTCACCCAAAGACACCGGCGCATAAGGACCGACGAACACAGCTCCGGCATTGCGCACCCGTGCGGCGATCTCGGCTGCATTGGTCGTGTGGATCTCGAGGTGTTCAGCGGCATATGCGTTGACGACATCGAGACCGACTTCCATGTCGTCAACCAAGACGATGCCGCTCTGTTGACCCGACAACGCTGTGGTCACTCGTTCCTGGTGCTTGGTGGCGGCCACCTGGGCCTCCAAGGCCAGCTCAACCGCATCGGCCAACGGCTCTGAGTCGGTCACGAGCACAGATGCTGCCATAGGGTCGTGCTCGGCTTGACTGATCAGGTCTGCGGCCACAAACTCCGGGTCGGCGCTGTGATCAGCCAAGATCGCGATTTCGGTTGGCCCGGCTTCGGAGTCGATCCCGATCAGACCCTTGAGCAAGCGCTTGGCGGCAACGACATAGATATTGCCTGGGCCGGTGACCAAGTCGACCCGTCGACATGGACCAGCACCATAGGCAAACATTGCGATTGCCTGCGCCCCTCCCACTGCATAGACCTCATCAACGCCAAGCAGCGCGCATGCGGCGAGAATGGTCGGGTGCGGCAAGCCGCCGTGCTCCTTTTGTGGCGAGCTGGTCAAGGCGATCGATCTGACGCCTGCAACCTGTGCGGGTACGACGTTCATCACCACGCTGGACACCAATGGAGCCAGGCCTCCAGGCACATAGAGCCCAACCCTGTCGATCGGGATCAACTTCTGGGTCACGCGAGCACCCGGACCGAAGTTGGTCTCCGAACCAGACTCCAACTCAGCCAAACAGGTCTTACGAAGCCGACGGATCGACTCTTCCAGGCCAGCGCGCACATCTGGATCCAGTTGAGTCAAGGCCGTGGCCAAAGCGGAGGCGGGCACTTTGACGGATTGCTGGTCAACCCCATCAAATTTCGCGGAATAAGCCCAAATCGCTGGTTCGCCCTGGTCTCGCACTGATTCACAGATGGGTTCGACCACATGTTGGGCCGCTTCGATGTCAAAATCCGCACGCGGCACTGCCGTGCGGTAGTCGGGCAACTGCGAGCCCCTGAGGTCGATCCGGCGAATCATGCCCCAAGTCTAGTTTCTAAATGGCGACCGATTGACTTCGTCTCGCCCAACCGCGCTCGTTGACAACCTAGAGTGGGGTGGTGCAGCAACAGATCCCACTATTCCCGCTGAATGCCGTGGTCTTCCCCGGGGAAGTGGTTCAGCTCTTCATCTTTGAGCAGCGCTATCGGTCAATGATCAACTCGCTCATTCGGATGCCTGATCCAGAGCAGCGGGTCTTTGGCATCGTTGCGATCAGGGAAGGTTACGAGGTGGGCGACCACGGGCGTCAGTCGTTGTTCACGACCGGCACCATGGCTCGATTGAGCCAGACCCATGCCAATCCCGATGGCACCTTCAATATTGAGGCGCAAGCCTTGTCGCGCATCCGAGTGCTGGAGCCTGACGCCTCTGGAGCCTTCCTGACCGCGAAGACCGAGCCGATCCACGACGACATCGGGCATGGGGCCGGCGAGAAGGCGCGTGAAGTCCGAGACATCTACGCCCGGTATTTGGGTCAATTGGGTGGGCATGCGAGCAACTTGAGGTCTGATCAGGACCTGCCACATGATCCTGTCCTGCTCTCCTATGCGGTGGCAGACTCCTGCCCGCTGACTCTTCCGCAGCGACAAAGCTTGCTTGAGGCCCCTGACACTGGATCCCGCCTTGAACTACTAGTTGACTACATCTATGCCGAGTTGCAGGCCATCCGGGTGTTGCCTTCACTGCCAGCAAGCGAAATAGCCAGGACCCGCTGGTCTCCTAACTAGTCCTCATCGTGACGCTTGGCAGGGGCAGTCCTCAACCAGAGCAAAGATCCAACCGCACACAGTGAGGAGACCGGCCAAACGAGCAGGACTACCTTGGCTTCCAAGCGCAAGGGCACCTGGAGCGCTTGCCCTGGTTTGAGCAACTTGGCCTGCTCACGCAGGTGATCTGGGGTCAGCAACTCTCCCATTTGCCACATCAGGAGTGCCGCCAAACTCGCGCCAGCGATCAAGAAGAGCACCGAGCCCATTGGGCCGGAAGCTCTCCGCAGGGCCACGACGACGCCCGCGAAGATGCCCAAGCCCGCTGAGATGACAGCGAACCACATGTCAGCGTTGACCTGCTTCATAACCTGGATCGCGTCCATGGAGACTTGGCCAGCAACAAGTTGATAATGAGGCCTTGGCGTCACCAGCCACCAGAGCACTCCTCCAATGAGCCCCAGTGCCAGGAACAGTCCGAATTGGAGCAACACTGCTCGCCCTGACTGTCTTACATCCGCCAGTTTGTGAAGCGGGGGCTCGTAGTCGCCTCGCGTAGATCCATCGATCAAATCAGACATCCGGGCCCCAGCAAGTCCTTGAGATCGGCGAACAGCGCCGAAGATGGGTCGACACGCAACCGGTCATCGAGTTTCAACAACTTGCTGCCCTGCGGACTCTGCAGCCGTAGGCGCACCTCGCTCATCCCTGGGTGCGTGCGCAGGATTTGCGCCAAGGAGTCCACCAAAGGTGGCGTGCATCGCACGGAGGGAAGGCTGACGGTAACGGGACGACCACCGCTGGTGTCGGACAGGTCGGGGCTGGACACCTGATTTCCGTGTAGTTCAGGGGTCTCCTTCTTGCGTGACAAACGTCCTTGGATGACCAAGACAGCATCCTGCGCAAGCAAGGGGCCAGCCAAGTCATAACTGCTGGCGAAGAGCAAGACCTCGATCGAGCCCTCCATGTCTTCCAAGGTCAGTGTGGCCCAGCTCCGGCCCTTCTTGTTCACCCGATGCTGGACCGCAGTCACCAACCCGGCAACGGTGACCATGGCGCCATCATTGCGGGATTCATCGGTCATCAAGTCACCGATGGAGCAGTCAGCATGCTTCCTCAAGACATGCTCCAGCCCGCTCAATGGGTGATCGGAGACATACAGGCCCAACATGTCGCGTTCGTGGGCGAGCATGACTTGCTTGTCCCACTCGGCCATTTCCGGGATCACTATCTTCACACCGAAGCCAGAGTCATCATCAAGTCCACCGAAGAGCGAATCCTGGCCGATCGCGGCATTACGTTTGAGGTCGACGAATTGATCCACAGCAGACTCGTGGATCACTGACAAGGCTCGGCGCTTGTGAGCCAGGCCATCGAAGGCACCTGCCTTGACCAAGGAGTCGATCACCCGACGATTGCACACTTGGGCCGGGACTTTGGCCATGAAGTCCCCGAAATCGATGAAGCGGCCCTCGTCAGCCCTGGCTGCCACGATCTGAGCTACCACGTTGGCGCCAACATTGCGGATCGCGTTGAGACCAAACCTGATGTCATCCCCGACCGGGGTGAACTCGCCCTCGGACTCATTGACATCCGGAGGCAGCACCCGGATCTTCATCCGGCGGCATTCGTTGAGATAGACCGCCATTTTGTCTTTGTTGTCCTTGACCGAAGTCAACAATGCCGCCATGTATTCGGCTGGATAGTTGGCCTTGAGATATGCGGTCCAATAGGAGACCAGACCATAGGCCGCCGAGTGGGCCTTGTTGAAGGCATAGTCGGCAAAGGGGACGAGAATTTCCCAGAGAGTGTTGACCGCATCCATGGAATATCCGCGATCCACCATGCCCGTGGAGAAGGTGCTGAACTGCTTGTCGAGCTCTGCCTTCTTCTTCTTGCCCATCGCTCTGCGCAAGATGTCGGCCTCACCGAGGGTATAGCCAGCCAACTTCTGGGCGATGGCCATGACTTGCTCTTGGTAGACGATCAGACCAAAGGTCTCGCCCAGAATGTCTTCAAGGGCCTCGGCGAGCTCAGGGTGGATTGCCTCAACAGGCTCTCGTTTAGTCTTGCGGCGCGCATATTTGTTGTGTGAGTCAGCACCCATTGGCCCTGGGCGATAAAGCGCGCCGACCGCTGAGATGTCCTCGAAATTGTCTGGTTGCATCGACCGTAGCAGAGCCCGCATCGGACCACCGTCCAGCTGAAAGACCCCTAGGGTCTCGCCACTTTGTAGGAGTGCGAAGGTCGCCGGATCGGTCAATTCGAGATCTTCAAGCACGACTTCGTCGCCACGATTGAGCCTGATATTGATCAAGGCATCATCCAGGACGGTCAGATTGCGCAAGCCCAAGAAGTCCATCTTGATCAGGCCCAGCTTCTCGCAACTCGGATAGTCGAATTGCGTGATGATTGCCCCATCTGCAGGCCTTTTCATCACCGGGATCACGTCAACAAGTGGCTCGCTAGACATGATCACACCGGCGGCGTGGACGCCCCACTGTCTCTTGAGGCCCTCAATACCAATCGCGGTGTCAACGACGGTCTTGACATCAGCATCATCGTCATAAAGTGAACGGAAACTCGTGCCCTCGCTGTACCGATCGTGCCCCGAGTCAAACAGATCCTTCAGGGGGACATCCTTGCCCATCACCGGCTCGGGCATTTCCTTGGTGATCTTGTCTCCCACCGAAAATGGGAAGCCCAAGATCCGGCTCGCATCCTTGACTGCTTGCTTTGCCTTGATGGTGCCGTAGGTGACGATCATCGAGACCCGATCCTCGCCGTACTTGTCGGTCACGTACTTGATCACTTCACCACGCCGACGCTCATCAAAGTCGATGTCGAAGTCGGGCATCGAGACCCGATCTGGGTTCAGGAATCGCTCAAAGATCAGGCCATGCTCCAGTGGATCCAGGTCAGTGATCCGCATGGCATAGGCACACATGGAGCCGGCTCCTGACCCACGGCCCGGGCCAACCCTGATGCCGTTGTCCTTTGCCCAGTTGATGAAATCAGCCACCACCAGGAAATAGCCGGGGAAACCCATCTCGGTGATCACGCCGATCTCGAAGTTGGCTTGAGCCCTTACCTTGTCAGGGATACCTTGCGGATAGCGAATGTGGAGCCCTCTCTCCACCTCCTTGATGAACCAGGAGTCTTCGTTCTCCCCTTCAGGACATGGGAATTTCGGCATGTAGTTGGCGGACTCATTGAACTCAACATCACACCGCTCAGCGATCAACAAGGTGTTGTCACACGCCTGCGGCAACCCATGTCGATCAGCCCAGAGGGCCCGCATCTCACTTGCTGACTTGATGTAATAGCCATCCCCGTCAAAGCGGAAGCGCTTTTCATCTGACATCACGCTGCCTGATGAGACGCAGAGCAGATGCTCGTGAGCGGTCGCGTCCTTCTGGTGCACGTAATGGGAGTCGTTGGTGGCAACGGGTGGGATCGCAAGGTCTTTGCTCAGCTTCAGCAGCCCCTCACGCACGCGGTTCTCGATCGAGAGCCCGTGGTCCATGAGCTCAAGGAAGTAGTTGTCCTTGCCCAAGATGTCTTGGAAATCACCCGCGGACTGTCGGGCCTTCTCGTAGTCACCGATCCTGAGCCAGGTCTGCACTTCACCAGAGGGGCAGCCCGTGGTCGCGATGAGGCCTTCGGCGCACTCCTCCAGCAACTCGCGGTCGGCGCGTGGATTGTAGAAATATCCCTCAATCGATGCTCGCGAAGACAACCTGAACAAGTTGTGCATGCCGGTGGTGGTCTCGGCCAAGAGAGTCATGTGGGTGTAGGCACCGGCTCCTGACACATCGTCTTGGCCACCGTCGTTCCAACGAACCTTCTTGCGCTCGCCACGTGGAGTGTTGGGTGTGAAATATGCCTCCATACCAATGATTGGCTTGATCCCTTTGGATTTTGCCTTGGACCAGAAGTCATAGGCACCAAAAACATTGCCGTGATCGGTCATGGCAATGGCGCTCATACCCAACTCGGCAGTGCGATCAAACATCTCCCCCAGGCGGGCTGCGCCGTCCAGCATGGAGTACTCCGTGTGCACATGGAGATGAACGAAATCGTCCTTCTGCCCGCTTGCCATTTGTGCCTGCGCACCTCCAAATCCTGATAGCGCCCAACTGAACCATTGAAGTGGTCATCGCCGACGGAGCCGATCGTCCCAGAAGTCGAAACACCAGTCGTGGGCGGGGGAAGATCCCCAGCCTACGTCACCCCTTCGCGGTCCAAGACGAAGACACGGCTCAAACAGGCGGGGCTGAACTCAAGTGTGGTCTGCAGTTCGAATGGCGTCCAAAGCAGCAGCCAAATCAGCTGGATAGTCCGACTCGAACTCCACATAATCACCCTGAGTCGGGTGCTCAAAACCTAGGCGTACCGCGTGCAGCCACTGCCGCTCCAAGCCGACCCGAGCAGCCAATGTCGGGTCGGCCCCATAGGTCAGGTCCCCCACACAAGGATGTTTCAGGGCCGCCATGTGCACTCTGATTTGATGGGTCCGCCCGGTCTCGAGGCGAATCTCCAGCAGACTTGCAAACCGATGCGCTTCGAGGGTCTCATAATGAGTGATTGATGGCTTGCCGTCATCCTTGACCGCGAACTTCCAATCCGACTTCACATGTCGACCGATCGGGGCATCGATTGTGCCTGCGAGCGGGTCGGGATGCCCCTGCACCAACGCATGGTAGACCTTGTCGATCGCACGACGCCTGAAGGCATTCTTCAGGCGCGAATAGGCCAACTCGCTTTTGGCAATCACCATCACGCCGGAGGTGCCGACATCAAGGCGCTGCACGATGCCCCGGCGCTCGGGGGCACCACTTGTGCTGATCCGCACGCCGGCGGCCCGTAGGTGCCCGACAACGGTCGGCCCGGTCCATCCCATCGACGGATGCACTGCCACACCGACCGGCTTGTCAATCACGATGATGTCAGTGTCTTCATGGATGACTGCAATCTCCTCGACCAACTCAGGGCGCACTGTCAGCAAGTCGACCTGTTCTGGGATTGAGACCTCGAGCAAGGCGCCAGGCTCCAATCGGTCTGACTTCATGGCTTGCTCTCCAGCCACCAGCACATGCCCCTGGGCAACAAGGTCGGCGGCTTTGGTCCTGGAGAATCCAAAAAGCCTGGCCAGGCCTACGTCAACACGTTCACCTGCTAGGCCATCTGGCACCAAGAGGGTGCGGTGATCTGCCTGGGTCATGGGGTGGACTTGACCGAACTGGTGAGTGGGACACCACGGAATACCAAGATGACTGCCGCAACACCTGCCACATTGATCATGATGTCGGCGACATTGAATATCGGCCAATTCGGCAACATGATGAAGTCGATGACATGGCCTCGCATTGGGCCTGGCGGCTCGAAGAGCCGGTCACGCAAGTTGCCCAGAATGCCCGCGAGTAGCAAACCCAACACCCATGACCAGAGCCAACTCCTGGATTTGAAGATTGCGACACAGACCCCGATGGCTGCCAAAATGGCGAATGCTGAAATCAGGGGGGTGAATTTGCCTCCCGTGGAAAACGCAGCACCAGGATTGTGAGTCAGCACGAGTTGCAAGAACTCTCCCCAGACAGGTACCACCCGGCCGTCTTCCAAGGCAGTCAATGCCCATCGCTTGGTGACCGCGTCGAGGAAGACGCCCAATCCGGCAATCAGGAAGCCCGCGAGGATCATGGACCACCTCATCCGCTCCGGTTGCACCTTCATCGGATGACTCGAATCATGCGTTTCCTTCAGCGACGTTCCTCACGTTGCTTGCAAGGCATGCACAGTGTCGCTCTAGGGAAGGCCATCAATCTGGCCTTACCGATCGGGTTGCCGCATTCCTCGCAAATTCCGTAGGTTCCAGACAGGATGCGCGCGAGCGCATGCTGCGATTGCAGCAGCATGTCGCGAGCATTGTTGACGATCACCATTTCTTGGTCCCGCTCAAAAGAAGCCGAGCCGATGTCGGCTTGGTCATTGCCGGCACCGTCTGCTCCAGACTGGATCATCTCTTCAAGATCATCCTCGACTTCATGCAATTCTGCGGTCAGTCGCGTGATGTCGTCGTTGAGCACGGAGCGCACTTCGGCTAGTTCTTGCTTTGACCAGGGATCTTCTTGTTCGAGTACTACGAGTTTCGCCGGAGCGGCCTTCTTCGCAGCCGGAGCGGTCTTCTTCGCCGGAGCGGTCTTCTTCGCCGGAGCGGTCTTCTTCGCGGGAGCGGCCTTCTTCGCAGCCGGAGCAGCCTTCTTCGCCGGAGCAGCCTTCTTCGCCGGAGCGGACTTCTTTGCAGCCGGAGCAGCCTTCTTCGCCGGAGCTGTCTCCTCAGTTGACGGCTTGCGACCAACAGCCTTGCGCGCAGCCGCGCTCGCCCGACTCATCAGGGAGGCCTTCTTCGTTGCTGCCATGTGTATTCCTCAATCCGATTGGCCCGGGCGCCCGGTAAATCCAACCACTGGATCGGCTGACGGCGCCCAAGGACGATGCCCGAGGATATGTGTCAGATTGCTCACGATCAACTCGCCATCCCGCACTTGCCTCTCATCTGGCACAATCAGGCAAGTCCGCACGGCGTTGGAGGGGCCAAGTAACTCCTTGCACGGCCATGAGCGAGTCGGGGATGGTGTGAGCCCGATGGCACGGCTTGGAGCCAAGATCAGCCCTTAGCTGCTGGAAGAACGGCCCTTTAGGCCAAGTAGACCCAGCCGCGGACAACCCATGAGTGGGCTGGGGCTGCAAATAGGTCTCGACCAAGAGGGGTGGTACCGCGGGCACTCACGCTCGTCCCTTCACTGGCAACCTTGCAGCAGACCCAGAAGGAATACCGTGAGCAACTACCGCCCAGTTCCGCCACAGATTGACTTACCTGACCTCGAGCACGGAGTTCTCGAGTTCTGGCGCGAAAACGACATTTTCAACCGCTCACTCGAGCGCAATCAGGGTGCTTCGACCTGGACCTTCTACGAGGGCCCTCCGACTGCCAACGGGCGGCCTGGCACTCATCACGTGGAGTCTCGCACCTTCAAGGACATCTTCCCGAGATTCAAGACCATGCAGGGATACCAAGTGAACCGCAAGGGCGGTTGGGACTGTCATGGGCTACCCGTCGAGTTGGCAGTCGAGAAGGAACTTGGTTTCTCCGGCAAGGCCGACATCGAGGCTTACGGAATCGCTGAGTTCAACGCCAAATGCCGTGAGTCCGTGCAACGACATGTTGATCTGTGGGAGGACATGACAGAGCGCATGGGTTGCTGGCTCGACATGCGTGCGCCGTACGTAACCATGGACTCGTCCTACATCGAGTCGGTGTGGTGGGCACTCAAGGAAATCCACAGCAAGGGCTTGTTGGTCGAGGACTATCGAGTGGCGCCATACTGTCCCCGTTGCGGCACGGGCCTGTCCGACCACGAGTTGGCCCAGGGCTACGAGACTGTGACCGACCCATCGGTGTTCGTACGTTTCCCAGTAACATCCGGCCCGTTGATGGGGCAAGCTGACTTGCTCATCTGGACCACCACACCATGGACTCTGCCCTCCAACGCCTTGGTCGCGGTACACCCTGAACTCACCTACGTCAGTGCACACAATGGCGAAGACACCTTGATCGTGGCTGAGGTATTGATGGACAAAGTGCTGGGCGAGGGTTGGCAGGTGCAATCACGATTCCTTGGCTCAGACATGGTGGGTTGGGACTATCAACGTCCGTTCACCATGGTGGAATGGCCAGGAGCAGCCCATTTCGTTGTGGCCGAGAGCTATGTGACTGCCGAGGACGGCACCGGACTGGTGCACCAAGCCCCAGCCTTTGGCGAAGATGACTTCGCATCTTGTCGCCGCAATGGCGTCGAGTTGGTCAACCCGATTACCCCGCAGGGAAACTTTCAAGACGGTCTGGATTTGGTCGGGGGGCAGTTCTTCAGGCACGCAAACACCGACTTGGTCGACGACCTCCAAGAGCGCGGCATTCTCTTCAGACATCTCGCGTATGAGCACACTTATCCACACTGCTGGAGGTGCCACACCGCACTGCTGTACTACGCCCAACCCTCGTGGTATATCCGCACCACCCAGATCAAGGATGAGCTGCTCAGAGCCAATGAAGGCACCAATTGGTATCCAGAGACCATCAAACACGGACGCTATGGTGACTGGCTGGAGAACAACATTGATTGGGCTTTGTCGCGATCACGCTATTGGGGCACTCCCCTGCCGATTTGGCGCTGTTCGCAGGGCCATCAGACCTGCGTTGGCTCCCTGGCCGAACTCAGTGAGTTGTCTGGCTCCGATCAGTCGACGCTCGATCCGCACCGACCATTCGTGGACGAGGTCGCCTTCAAGTGCCCCACCTGTGGCGAGAGGGCCACTCGAGTGCCGGAGGTGATCGACGCCTGGTTTGACTCTGGTTCGATGCCCTTCGCGCAATGGGGTTATCCCTGGGCATCAGACTCCAAGGCCCAACTGGACTCCGCATATCCAGCAGACTTCATTTGCGAAGCCATCGACCAGACCCGCGGGTGGTTCTACACCTTGATGGCAGTGGGCACGTTGGTCTTCGATCAGTCGTCCTATCAAAATGTGCTCTGCCTGGGGCACATCCTGGCTGAGGACGGACGCAAGATGAGCAAGCATCTTGGCAATATCCTTGAGCCGATCCCCCTGATGGATGAGCACGGCGCCGATGCAGTCCGGTGGTTCATGGCTGCCGGCGGGTCACCCTGGTCGGCTCGAAGGGTTGGCCACCAGACCATTCAGGAGACCGTGCGCAAGGTGCTCTTGACCTACTGGAACACAGTGGCCTTCCAAGTCCTGTACGCCGGACTCAGCGATTGGACCCCAGAGCAGGACACCGCCTCCCCCTCCTCGCAACGACCCGTCCTGGATCGGTGGGCGCTTTCCAAGACTCATCTATTGATCGACCAGGTCACTGAAGCCATGGAGGCATTCGACACCCAGCGCGCAGGAGCGCTGCTCGCCGCACATGTCGACGATTTGTCCAACTGGTATGTACGTCGCTCACGTCGGCGCTTCTGGGAGGGCGATGCAGAAGCCTTCGCAACCCTGCACGAATGCCTGAAGATCACCACGCTCCTGCTCGCTCCAATGGTCCCCTTCATCACTGAGCGGGTCTGGCAGGACATGTTCGCAACCCAGGATTCAGCAGAATCTGTGCACTTGGCACCTTGGCCGCAAAGCGATCCGAGCGTCAAAGACCAAGACCTCGACGAACAGGTTCGCTTGGCAAGGCGAGTGGTTGAGCTCGGGCGGGCTGCTCGAGCCGAAGCCAAAGTCCGCACTCGGCAGCCACTGCAGCGAGCCTTGGTGGCAACCGCTGCTCATGAGCAGATGGGCCCTGAACTACAGCAAGAAGTTTGTGAGGAGCTCAACGTGGGTTCGATCGAGCCACTCTCTGTCGCTGGAGCTGATCTGATCGACTACTCCGCTAAGGGCAACTTCAGGGCCCTCGGCAAGAGATTCGCCAAGGAGACTCCAAGAGTTGCTGCCGCGATCGCCCAAGCCGATGCCGCCGAGTTGGCACGGGCACTCAAGACCGGCCGCGCCGTCGTACACATGGACGGTCGTGACATAGAGGTGACCTCTGATGAGGTGATCTTGGCTGAACGCCCTCGTGAGGGGTGGTCAGTGGTCAATGAACAGGGCGAGACCGTCGCCTTGGATCTGGAGCTCACCCCCGCACTGAGGCGAGCGGGCACAGCTCGAGAAGTCATTCGAATGATCCAGGAGCACCGTAAGTCGAGCGGACTGGAAGTGAGTGATCGCATTGCCCTGACCTGGCAGGCGTCAACCGAGACCGCCGCAGCCATCGAAGAGCATCTTGACCTGATCGCCACCGAGGTCCTGGCCACGTCGATTGAGCGCACGGATCAGCAAATGGAGCGGATCAGCGACGAGACCGGTTTGTCGTTCTCGATCAAGAAGGCGACGGCTCAATAGTCGGCGCCAGCCCGTGACCGAAATCGTCTGTCTACGCAGCAGATCGAGAGCCTAGGCAACTGTCGCAACGTGACTGTGGCGGGAGGGTGAAGATTCACCTTCCCGCCACAGTCATGCTGTGTCTAGTTGTTGTCTTCTTCACCCAAGATCGACTTGAGCCGCTTCGGAGCAGCCGCCTGACCAGGCGTAGTGGTCAGATCAGCGCTTGCTTCACCGCCGCCATTGCCATCAAGGGCAGCGAGCTGCTGGGTGAAATAGCCCTTGAGTCGGCTGCGGTATTCGCGTTCGAAGGCACGAAGCTTCTCGATCTCATCGGTGACCAGGCTCTTCTCCTTCTCCAGGCTCCCGAGCATCTCGCGGCGCTTGCCTTCGGTCTCGGAGTCAAGCATCTGGGCCCGAGTGCGAGCATCGGACTCGAGTCGATCGGTCTTGGTCTTGGTCTCGCTCTCCAGTCGCTCAGCCTTGGTACGGGCCGCGCCGATGATCCGATCGGCCTCGTCCTTGGCCTCATTGACCATCTGGTCGGCGTTATTGGTGGCAATCTCCAGGAGTCGCGCGGCAGCGCCAGATGCCTCACCAACGGTGGTCACCTTGAGTTCCTGAGGTGCTACTGGGGCAGCAACCGGCACTGGTGGAGCCGGCTCAGGCTCAGGCTCGGGCTTCTTCACCTCGGGCACGGGCTCAGGTGTGGGGACAGGAACTGCAGGGGCTACCCCGCCCTTCTGGGCGGCCTGCAACTTGCTGCGAAGTTCGTCATTCTCCTTGATGAGGCGACCCAACTCGGCCTCTACCTCGTCGAGAAATTGGTCGACTTCCCCCATGTCGTAGCCCTCGCGGAGCCGCACCGGAGTAAAGCGCTTATTGCTGACGTCCTCAGGTGTCAACGGCATGACCTCACCCAATCTCACTTATAGACAACACAGTTAGACAAAACTTTGCACCCTGAAGGTTTACAAGGTGCATACAGAACAATAGCCCCTCTGAACCCAACAGGCACTGATCAACCTTCTTTCAAAGCCATGGAACTAGCTTTGATTGAAGAAGTCCCCTTCACCAAGGCGCTGCTTGGCCTCGGCGCCCACTGACACATTCGGCGGTGTCAGCAGGAACACCTTGGCGGAAACCCGCTCAAGTTGGCCATGCACGGAGAAAGTCAATCCGGCCGCGAAGTCCACGACCCTCCTGGCATCCTCATTCTCCATTGCGGAGAGATTGAGAATGATCGGAATCCCGTCACGGTAGTTCTCGCCGACGACTCGAGCCTCATTGAAGGTGCGTGGTTGCAGATTGATGATCCGCGATAATCCCACTTCAGCAGTGTGGGGCCGGACGACGCCGGTGATCGAACCTTCACCTGTGGCCGAACGCCTGCGATGGTCTGCCAAGCTCGAAACCTGTCGCGGCGCATCGCGCTCATCTTGGTCTACGTCGTACATCTCGTCATCTACGTAGTCTCGTTCGGCATCCTCGAACAGGCCGAGGTAGACGCCCACTTTCCGCATCGCACTCATCGTGTAGTTTCCTCTTTCTGTCCGTGCCCAAGGAGCGAGCAACTCGATCTATTGCGACGTTACTTCATCTGTGGTCTCTGACCGAGGATCCCGGACCCAACACGTACGTGTGTCGCGCCGGCCTCAATCGCAGACTCCAAGTCAGCACTCATCCCTGCGGAGATCCAGGTGGCCTCGGGGAACTCATCGCGCACCTGTCCGCTGAGCTGAGCCAACCGGGTGAACGCGGGCGCAGCGTCAAGATCCAATGGAGCTATGCCCATCACCCCACGCAATCGCAAGTGCGCGGCCTCAGAAATTGCCTTGGCCATGGTCATCACTTCGTGCGGGTCAACCCCTTGGCGGCTGGACTCACGCTGTTGTGGTGGATCTAGATTGACTTGGATCAGCACGGCGAGCGGATCATCTCGCTCACTTGCACCCAGATCGAGGCGTGACAGCAGCTTCAATCGGTCCACCGAGTGCACCACATCGACATAGCGAGCGATCTGCGCGGCCTTGTTGCTCTGCATGCCGCCGATGTAGTGCCATCTAATCGGCAGACTCGCACACTGCTCCGCCTTTGCCTGCGCTTCCTGGTGTTTGTTTTCACCTACGTCTTGGACTCCAAGTTGGGCAAGGATCTCCACGTCGCTGGCGGGGAAATACTTGGTGACCACAATCAGCGTGATTTCCGATGCGCTGCGGCCGGCGGCCTTGGCTGCTGAATCAATCCGCTGGCGGACCAAGTCCAGATTGCGCTCGAGTTGAGCACGACGTGGTTCATTCATCCTGGCCACCCTTGATCGTCGTTCTCGTCGCCCTTGGGCAACCAGATGATGCCCGCCTGACGACCTGCCATTTCTCCGTCGCGGCGAAATGAATGGAAGTCGGCCCCTTCCAAGGTGCATCCGCCGACGTACTCCACCTCGACCCCAGACTCGTGCAACTGGGAAATCACCCCGGCGCCAAGATCGAGGCCCGAAGTACCTTTGCGGGTGGTGCAAATGGCCTCTGGCACCAACCGACCGACCCGTTGCTGCAAGTCCAACGGCACTTCATAACAAGACCCGCAAATATGCGGGCCAATCCAAGCGCTGATCTGCTGAGCGCCCAGCAAACGCATGTTGTCGACAATCGAGGGGACGACTCCCAAAGCCATTCCCTCACGACCAGCATGAACTGCTCCGATCACGCCCTGCGCACTGGAGAGGAGAACAGGAACACAGTCGGCTGAGCGCACCAACAGGGCCAAGCCCGGATGTGTTGTCACCAAGGCATCGGCTGTGCTCCATCCGGGGGCCGAAACGACTGCAACTTCACATCCATGCACCTGCCGCATCTGAGCCAGGCGGAGGTCACCATCGAGACTGTCCATGACCATCGCGAGAGCGCCTTGGTCGATGGCCTGCGCCCCTTGGTCAGACTCCTGCACAGAAAGGTCCAAGGATCTGGAATGGCCACTGGCCCCGCCGTGGCGATCAGTAAACACCAACTCGGCAGGGCCAGCACGGGCGCGCAGGCTGAACAGCGGACTGCTACTTCAAGAAGTCGGGGATGTCCAAGTCGTCATCAGAACCCGCGGAACTGACTACGGGCCTGGACGTGGGTGGCACCGGTGACGTGCGGGTCACACCAACGGTCACCGGCTCGCGTTGCGGCGCTGCGGCTTCCGGCTCAGGCGCACGACGTTGCTCGGCGATTGCCCGTGCAGCAGCCCGGGTCTCTTCCTGACTCTGCGGCTTGGGCTCAGGACGCCGCAAACCGGCACTGTCTTCGCGTCGCTTGGGTCGCCCGCCCTCGAAACCAGCTGCAATCACGGTAACCCTCACTTCATCGCCCAAGGCATCATCGATGGTGGCCCCGAAGATGATGTTGGCGTCAGGGTGCACGGCGTCGGAGACCATGGCGGCGGCCTCATTGATCTCATGGATGCCCAGATCCGAGCCGCCAGCAATGGACAACAGCACACCCTGGGCGCCGTCAATCGACTCCTCGAGCAGTGGGCTGGAGACCGCCAGTTCGGCAGCCTCGACTGCCCTGTTGTCACCCCTGGCTGAGCCAATGCCCATCAACGCAGAGCCCGCATTGGACATCACTGACTTGACGTCAGCGAAGTCAAGATTGATCAGACCCGGAGTCGTGATCAGGTCAGTAATGCCCGAGACACCTTGCAGGAGCACTTGGTCTGCCTGCTTGAAGGCATCGATCATGCTCACATTTCGGTCTGAGATCTGCAGCAACTTGTCGTTGGGGATGACGATCAAGGTGTCGACCTCTTCACGGAGGGCGGCCACGCCGTCCTCAGCCGACTGGGCCCGACGACGTCCTTCGAAGGCAAAGGGCCTGGTGACCACGCCAATGGTCAAGGCGCCCAAGGATCTGGCGATCTTCGCGACCACTGGAGCGCCACCCGTGCCGGTGCCACCGCCTTCTCCTGCGGTCACGAACACCATGTCCGCACCCTTGAGTGCTTCCTCGATCTCATCGGAATGGTCTTCGGCCGCCTGAGCGCCAACGCCAGGATTTGCTCCAGCGCCCAAGCCTCGAGTGAGCTCGCGACCAATGTCGAGTTTGACGTCAGCATCGCTCATGAGCAGGGCCTGGGCATCAGTGTTGATCGCGATGAACTCAACACCTCTCAACCCGACCTCGATCATCCGGTTCACGGCGTTGACTCCGCCGCCACCGATACCGACAACCTTGATGACGGCTAGATAGTTCTGTGGTGCCACGGTGGTGCCCCTCACGTGTTTGCGGCTGCTTCCTTGGTCACCTCAAGATTTTCAAACTCTAACCTTCAACTAGAAGGTTAATGTTATGTCAACCTGAGATCGTGTAATCAAGTTAAGGCAGCACCATGCTTCATCACCGGCAACACGCGGTGGATGGTGAATTATTTGATGGTCGGCTGGCTGGGGATGCTCACATCAAGACGATTTCCGGGCTGTTTGAGCAAGACCGCCAAGACCTCTGCCTTTTGCTGGGAATCAGCGGCACTCCCCCAAAGCACACTTCTACCATTGCCCAACACCAAGGTGATCTCATCGACGCTGCCCACACGTACGTAGTCGATCTGGGCTGCCAGATCAGCAGGAAGCGCGCGGATCACCTTGGCCGCCTCCGACAGAGCCACCTTTTCTGTGCCTTCCTTGGCCTCCACCATCGGGAGCTCGGGTGGTCGGGAAGCAAAACGACCGAACAGGACACCATGGGAGTCAAAGGCCTGGAGTCCCTTGCCCATGTCGATCACAGCAACGGGTTGGCGCATGGCCACCTTGATCCGTACCCCATCAGGCCAGTCTCGCGAAACCACGGCTGACTCAATTGGTGGAAGTGACTCAACCCGAGATTGGATCTCCTTGATCTTCAGACGACTCAGGGGCCTGCCCATCGGCACCTCAGCCGCCTTGACGACTCTCCCCTTGCTCAAACCCACAAGCCCCTCGACCTCAACTCGCTTGACCACCAGATATGGCGAAAAGAAGAAGAGCCAAGACACTGCACCGGCCAACAGCAAGACCACAAGCGCCAGAAGCCACAGCCGCAGTTTGCGCCAGCGCTCAGCTCGACGTCTACGGGTGAAATCAGCTCGAGCCAAGTCTTCCAGGACAATGGTCTCTTCATCAGGTCCAGCACTATCTGCCGAACGCTTGGACTTGGATCTCAGCTTGATCCTAGGCATTTGGATCCTGATCAGCGCCTGTGCCCAATCTCAACTGATCAAGGATCTCTGGGCCCAGGAGAGTCACATCTCCGGCACCAAGGGTGAGAATGACATCTCCAGGAGCCGCCAGGCCCACCAGATGTCCAGCTGTCGCGGCCCATGAGGGCTCGAAGACTTTCCGCTCAGCTGGCAATGGGCACGCTTCTACGATCATGGCGCCACTGACTCCCGCAATGGCATCCTCACGGGCGAGATAGATGTCCATCACCACAATGGCATCAGCCGCCCCCAACTCCTGACCCATCTCCACCCCGAAGGCTTGAGTGCGCGAAACCAGATGAGGCTGGAAGGCCACCAGCACTCTGCCGCCATCACCAGCAAGCGAGCGTGCCGCCTGCAGATCTCCCTTGATCTCTTGAGGGTGATGGGCATAGCTGTCATAGACCCGAATCCCAGAAATCTCCCCCTTCTTCTCCATGCGGCGCCTAGTGCCTGCGAAACCGGCCAGGCCCTCAGCGAGTTCATCGGCGGAGAAGCCGAGTCGCAAACCTGCGGCCATGGCTGCCAAAGCATCGAGCAGATAGTGACGCCCAGGAATTTGCAGGGTGAGCACGCCAAGGTCCTTGTCTCGGTAGGTCAGGGCGCACTTGGAGGTTGAGCCCACGAACTGAAGCTCAGTAGCTCGAAGGTCACTGTTGACGTGCTCCCCCACAGTGATCACCTCCAGGCCTTTGCTACGCGCCTGCTCAGCGAGATCAGCAGCACCTGGGTCATCGATGCAGCACACTACGAAACCATCAGGGTCGATCCGGTCGAGAAACTGGCTGAACGCCGCTCGATAGGCAGCAACAGTGCCATAGTTGTCAAGATGATCTGCCTCGACATTGGTGACCAGAGCACCAAATGGTCGATAGACCAAGAATGCCCCGTCGCTTTCATCCGCCTCGGCCACGAAGATTTCACCACTGCCATGGTGGGCATTTGATCCGGTGACATTGAGCTCACCGCCGATGGCGAAGGATGGGTCAGCACCGCAATGTTGAAGGGCCACGGTCAGCAAAGACGTGGTGGTCGTCTTGCCATGAGTGCCAGCGACCGCGATCACCTTGCGCCCGATCATCACCGATTCCAAGGCCGCTGAGCGAGGCAGCACGAGCAAGCCGGTGCGGCTGGCTTCGAGCACCTCAGGATTGTCATCACGCACGGCCGTGGAAACGACCAGAGTGTCCACGCCACGGACGTGCTCAGCCCGATGACCAACGAAGCATTCAGCGCCCAGGGCCCGAAGGGCGGCCAAGGTGGCTGAGTCCTTGGCATCACTACCCGACACACTGATGCCTCTAGCAAGCATGATCCGAGCAATCCCCGAGAGTCCTGCTCCGCCAATGCCCACGAAGTGCACTCGCCCCAAATCGCTGGCCGGCAAGATCGTTTCAGGTACCGGAACCTTCATCCCCTACCCCCTGCCGCGCCCAAGATCATCTCCGCCAACTTCTCATCTGCATCCAACGCGAGCACACCCGATGCCGACCGGGACATCTCACTAAGCCTCGCCGGATCGGTCATCAACCCCAGGACATGCGTCGTGATCCAGTCTGGAGTCAGGTCTGCGTCGGCAATGATCAACCCGCCCCCGGCATCGACGACAGGGCGTGCGTTCAGGGCCTGCTCACCATTGCCAATCGGAAGCGGCACATAGACGGCTGGAAGACCAAGCCCAGACACCTCCGTGACCGTATTGCTTCCAGATCGACACAAGACCGCATCAGCCGCGGCATACGCGAGATCCATCCGATCCACGTAGCTTTGCACCTGATAGGGAATCGAGTTGCTCGTGCTGCTCCTGGTGACCTCACCCTTGGGGCCCACAATGTGCAATACCTGCACCCCCGCCTGCTCAAAGGCCGCCGCGCATGCCCCCATGGCTTGGTTGAGCCGGCGAGCCCCTTGGGATCCACCGGTCACCAGCAAAGTAGGCAGGTCGGCACGCAAACCGAAGTGGGCCTCAGCTTCGGCACGTAGTGCGGGCCGGTCCAGAGACGAGATCAATGACCTGACTGGAAGCCCGATGTAGTGCCCGTGTCGCAATGGTGTGGCGGGAAAACTGGTGGCTACGTGAGGCGTCAATCTCGCACCCAAACGATTCGCGATCCCTGGTCGAGCATTGCCCTCATGGACCACTATGGACAGACCACGCCGCTTGGCGCCGAGGTAGGCCGGGACAGAGACATAACCTCCGAAACCCACGACGACGTCAGGTCGGATCCGGTCGATGACCTCGAGGGTGGCACGCAAGGCGGACCACACTCGAGAAGGTGTCGCGAACAGGTCAGCATTGAGTGTACGTGGAAGCGGAACAGCCGGCACGAGTTCGAGTGGCAGCCCAGCTTCTGGGATGACTCGAGTCTCAAGACCGCGCTCGGTCCCCAACGCTGTAATTGAGATTTCGGGTCGCAGACGACGCAGGGCCTCAGCCGTGGCAATTAGTGGAGACGTGTGGCCAGCCGAGCCTCCTCCGGCCATCAGCACCCGGGGAGTAGTCGTCACCGACCAAACCTACCCCGCCAACGGGTAAGGGCACCCACTGAGCCGCCAACCGAACTCCCCTGCCGCTTGCCGAGGCGCTTGTCAGACAAGGCCGCCTTGGCCTCTGGCTCGTTACGGGCAAAACCAATCACCAAGCCCAAGGCCACCAACGTGGGCACCAGCGCCGAACCACCGTAGGAAACCAATGGGAGTGGGAGTCCAATAACTGGGAGAAGAGCCAGCACCATACCGACATTGATCATCATCTGCACCATCAACCACACAGCCACTCCGGCCGTCGCGTACCTGACGAATGGCTCTTCAGTGGTGAGCGCCAACTGGACGCATGCCCAGAGCAAGGCCGCAAACAAGCTCAGCACCAACAACGTGCCGATCAGGCCCCATTCTTCCCCAATCACGGCGAAAATGAAGTCCGTGTGGGCCTCAGGTAGGTTGCCCCACTTTTGTTGGCTAGCGGACAAACCACGCCCAAACAGTCCGCCATTAGACATGCCCAGTAGGCCATTTCCTGCCTGCCACCCCTCTTCGGCGAAGTGATCGAAAGGACTGAGGAAGGTGGTCATTCGAGTTCTTCGTTCTTCACTGCTCGCTGCAAGCCCCCAAGCCGCGACGCTAGCAACCAGAATCGCCGTACCGAACCACCACATCGGCAATCCGGCCACCCAGAGCACGCCGAGAGCGATCGCGATCACCACCACGGCGGTGCCCAAGTCATGGCCGAGCAAGACCAGTGCGGTGACGATCAGAACCACAGGAAGCACTGGAACGAAGATGTGGCGGGTTTGGTCGAGCATTTTTTCCTTCTTGCTCAAGACCGCAGCAGACCACAAGACGATGGCCAACTTCGCGATCTCAGAGGGCTGGAGTTGCACCGGCCCGATCCGAAGCCAGTTGCGATTGCCATTGACCGTGTGCCCCAAGGAGGTCTGCACCAGCACCAACAAGAGCAATGCCACTGCAAGAGCTGGCCAAGCCAACCGGCGCAAATACTTGTGAGGCATCCGCGAGGCAATGAAGGCCGTGGGCAATCCGATGATCACCCAGGTCAGTTGCTTGGTGAAGACCTGATAACTGTCATGGTCGAAGTTGCGATAGGAGTAGACGCTCGATGCGCTTAGCACCATCATCAGGCCGATCGCCAAGAGCATGCAGGTCACGCTGATGAGCACGTAGTAGACGGTCAAGGGGCCTTGGAACGAGCGCTTGACACGCTGGATCCGGCCGCTTTGGTCGAGGAGACGAGACGAACTGACGAGACTCATTGGAGCCTCCACTTCGGTTCGATCACATCAGTCTCCTGTCTGGCGCCACCTATGCACAGCCTGCGCGAATGCATCCCCACGAGCTGAGTAATTCGTGAACATGTCCATCGAGGCACATCCAGGGGCCAAGAGCACCGTGTCGCCTGGCTGGGCCATTTCGGCAGCGACTCTGACCACGGTGTCCATGACCTCGGAATCCTCAGTGTCTTCAGTGTCACCGGCCAAGACCATCATCACTTGCATATCCGGCGCGTGTCGCGCCAGGGCCTCCTGAATTACGTTGGCATCACGGCCAATGAGCACAACTCCACGCAATCGGTCTCGCACGCTGAGCACCAAGTCATCGAACCGAGCTCCCTTGGCCAAGCCGCCCGCAATCCACACCACGGACTCATATGCATTGAGCGAAGCCGTCGCTGCATGTGGATTGGTGGCCTTGGAGTCATCGACAAAGTCGACCTCTCCAACCCGAGCAACCAACTCGATCCGATGCCCGTCTGGCTGGAATCTGGTGAGCGCGTGCTTCACGGCTGCGTGGGGCACCCCGTGCGAAAGGGCCAGAGCCGCCGCAGCCAAAGCATTGGCCACGAAGTGCGGCGCTTGGCTGGCCAACTCTTCCAGCGTGCAGATCTCTGCCGCTGTGGTCTGCCGCTCCTCAATGAAGGCTCGGTCTGCCAACACGTTTTCAACAAGACCGACCATCCCAACCGAAGGTGTTCCCAAGGTGAAGCCGATTGCTCGAGCTCCCTCCACAACATCAGCCTCGCGCACGAGTTGCTCGGTGAGCGGGTCAGAAACGTTGTAGACGCAAGCGCGCTCGATGCCTTTGTAGATTCGGCCCTTGTCCGCGATGTAGGCACCCATGTCGTCGTACCAGTCGAGATGGTCTTCGGCGATATTCAGCACCACCGCGGACTCTGCACGCATCGAATCTGTGTAGTGCAACTGGAAACTGGACAACTCAACTGCCAGTACATCCCATGGCTCTGGGTCCATCACGGCCTCCACGATGGGCAGCCCGACATTGCCACATGCCACCGCACGCAATCCTGCGCTCAGCAGGATCTGTTCGAGCATTTGCACTGTCGTGGTCTTGCCATTGGTGCCGGTGATGGCCAGCCAGGGGGCAGCGTGGTCGGGATGACGAAGGCGCCAGGCCAACTCCACCTCTCCCCAGATCGGGACCCCTCGCTGCTTCGCCTGGGCCAACAATGGAGCCTCTGGAGACCACCCCGGCGAGGTGATCAGGACATCAATGCCCTCGGGGAGCAAGTCAGTCGCCCCCTGCCCCAGGTGGATCTCAGCGCCGAGCATCCGCAGCAACTCGGCCTTCTCCTGGCGGTCAGAGGAGTTTGAATCGTCCAGAGCGATGACTTGGGCACCCATGTGGGTGAGGTTGTCGGCTGCGGCAAATCCAGAGACACCCATCCCGGCGACACAGGCTCGCACACCACCCCAGTCATCGAGTCGCCCGAGATCATCGAGTGCCTTGGTCACGAGCCCACGACCCACTCTGCATAGAAGACACCCAAGCCAAGGGCGACGAGAATGCCGCAGATCAGCCAGAACCGGATCACCACCGTGATTTCCGCCCAGCCGAGCAACTCGAAGTGGTGGTGCAAAGGCGCCATCCTGAACAGTCGCTTGCCCTTGGTCGCCTTGAAGAAGCCAACCTGGAGGATCACAGACAAGGCCTGTACGACGAACAGCCCGCCCAGGAGAGCCAGCAGGAACTCGGTCCGGGTCAAGATCGCCATGCCGGCCAAGGCACCGCCCAGCGCCAGGGAACCGGTGTCACCCATGAAGATCTTGGCTGGAGAGGCGTTCCACCACAAGAACCCGAAGCAGGCCGCGGTGATCGCTGCGGCTACCACCGCAAGGTCCAAGGGATCACGCACTTCATAGCATTTTGGCCCAGGGGATCGCCCACACCACTGGTTGTTCTGCCAGATATTCACCAGCGTGTAGGCGCCGAAGACCATCACGCAGGCTCCGGCCGCCAGGCCATCGAGCCCGTCGGTGAGGTTGACAGCATTACTGGCACCTGTGATCAGAAGCCAGATGAAGGCCAAGGCCAGGGGCGTGGCCAGCACGAGGGAGCCTGAGTCACGGATGAAAGACACCGCGTGACTTGCCGGGGTCTGCCCTCGACTGTCGGCCAGCATGGGAGACAAGGACAACCAACCGAAGACCAAGGCAACTGACGTCTGACCGATGATCTTGGCATAACTGCGGAGTCCGAGATTGCGATTGCGGGAGATCTTGATGTAGTCATCGACAAAGCCCACTGCACCGAGACCGACGAACAAGAACAACAACAACAGAGCCGAAGCCGTAGGGGGGCGTCCAGTCAACAACTTGGCGCCGAAATAGGAGATCACGGTGCCCAGTACGATCACGAGGCCACCCATGGTCGGGGTGCCCCGCTTCTCATGATGGGTCGTCGGCCCATCTTCACGGATCAGTTGGCCGTAACCCCTGCGGGCCAAGAATGCGATGGCGAAGCGGGTGCCGATCAAGGTCAGGAAGAGCGATAGTCCTCCAGCCAGCAAAATGGCTCTCACGTGCCGGGGCCTCCCTACGTCTGACTGCCTTGATGAAGCAGGGCGTCAGCGACTGCTTCAAGACCGATTGAGCGTGATGCCTTGATCAACACCACGTCACTGCCGCCAGTATTGTCGCGCAGCCACTGAATCGCAGCTTCCACCGACTCGACCGCTATGGCGTGTTCCGGGTCACGCGTCAACGCAACCCGACCCTCGATTATTCCTGATGCGTTCGCCCCAACAGCGATGACCGTGTCGACGCCCTTTGTCTGGGCACCCAACTTGCGATGGCTCTGCTGACTGCTCTCACCCAACTCCAGCATCTCCCCCAAGACCGCGATGGTACGACGACCACACCGGCCCCCGATCGCGGTCAGGGTCTCAATTGCGGCCGCCATGGACTCTGGATTGGCGTTGTAGGCATCGTTGATGACGGCCAGACCGTCGGCGCGTTCGGCAAGCTCCATCCGCCATCGTGACAACGCCGTGACGGATTGAAGAGCCGAGGCACAACTTTGCAGGCTGCTCCCGCAGGCGAGCGCGGTGGCCGCGACCGCTCCAGCGTTGAGCGCTTGGTGTGCACCCAGCAGCTTCATTGAAATCTCTTTGGTCTCCTCCCCCCAGGTCATGGAGAACTGCGGTCGACCCAGGTCGTCCAAGTCAACTGGCCCAAGGCGCAGATCGGCCTCGTGGTGGTGCCCGAAGGTCACGACCGCACCGGCACAACGAGATGCCATGGCCGCGACCAATGGGTCGTCTGCGTTGAGGATCGCAACACCTTGCGGGCCCAGTGAGTCAACGATCTCGCCCTTCGCCAAGGCGATATTGGCCCGGCTGCCGAACTCCCCCAGATGAGCACTCCCGACATTGAGCACTAGGGCAATGTCGGGTGGCGCGATTTCGACGAGCTCACTCAGATGGCCGACTCCACGCGCCCCCATCTCAAGCACGAGGAAGCGCGTGCTCGCACTGGCCCGCAAGACCGTCAGCGGCAGACCGATCTCGTTGTTGAACGACCCGTGCGTTGCCACTGTCTCAGCCTGAGCACGCAAGACTGCGGCTAGGAGGTCTTTGGTCGAGGTCTTGCCTTGAGAGCCGGTCAAGGCAATCACCGTGAGCTGCGTTCGGAGGCGTTCCAAGACCTGTTTGGCAAGGACTTGCAGACCGGTTTGTACGTCGTCAACAACCACCGTGGGCAACTCCATGACCGGCCGCGCACCCAAGACGGCCACTGCTCCACCCTCTCGAGCCTGTGAAGCAAAACCATGGCCATCAACGTGTTCGCCTCGAAATGCCACGAACAGATCGCCTGATCCGGCCTGCCGGGAGTCAATGACCGCACTGCCGGTTATCTCCACCGCTGGGTCGCCGTAGACCGTCCCGCCAACGATCTTGGCGATCTCACCGAGCCTGAGGGGGATCACGCGCGCTGCTCCAATGCCCGTCGCAGTTGTTCACGGTCATCGAATGGCAGCACGTGATCACCGAAATCCTGTCCGGTTTCGTGGCCTTTCCCAGCAACGATCACGACATCACCGGCTCGAGCCCGAGCAACCGCTTCACGAATGGCTTCGGCACGATCGGGGATCTCCATCACGACTGCCCTCACTGACGGCTCGACCCTGTCTGCGCCTTGCTTCAACTGATCTCTGATCGAGGCTGGCGCTTCAGTTCGTGGATTGTCGTCGGTGATCACGAAATGGTCACTCAGTCGCGCCGCAACCTCACCCATAACCGCCCGCTTGCCCGTGTCGCGATCACCCCCAGCACCCAGGACCAAGATGATCTGTCCTGGGACCATGGATCGAAGCTCAGTGAGAGCTACTTCCAGAGCATCTGGTTTGTGCGCGTAGTCAACCAAGGCCATGAACTCCTGGCCGACATCGATGGATTCCAGGCGGCCTGGCACGCCTTGTCCCTTTGGGAGCCCTGAGGCGACCGCCTCTGGATCCAATCCCGCACTTGCCGCCATGGCGATGGCACACAGGGCATTGGCCACGTTGAACTCCCCCACCAGTGGGACCCTCGTGCGCAGGCGCAGTCCTGCAGGGCCCAGCACCTGAAAATCGGAGCCGCTCATGTCACTGACGATCTCAACTGCCTGCCAATCGGCGTCTCGGCCGCTGATGGACATTGTCTGCATGGGGATGGAGGCAAGCTCCAGCAAGCGTTCGCCGTAGGGGTCATCAACAGTGGTGAGTCCACGTCGGGCTCGTGTCGGCGTGAACAAACTGGCCTTGGCCGCGAAGTATTCGTCCATCGTGTGGTGGAAGTCCAGATGGTCACGACCGAGGTTCAAGAACGCCGCCACGTCGAATGTGATCGCATCCACTCTGCCCAGGACCAGCGCATGGGAGGACAACTCCATGGCACAACTGCGCACGCCCTGTTCAACCATCAACGCCAGCAAACCCTGCAATTCAGGAGCCTCAGGGGTGGTCAGGTCTGAGTCAACTTGTTGCCCATTGATCATCGTGCCAACCGTGCCAATGACCGCTGAGCGCACGCCTGATGCTCGAAGCGCTCCTTCCAGCAGCCGAGTAGTTGTGGTCTTGCCTTGGGTGCCGGTCACACCCAACATGTGCAGCGACCCGCTGGGGTGGTCGAAGATTTCGGCTGACAGCCTGCCCAGGATCGCTCGCGGATCTGCCACGACAAGAACCGGCACCGCCAAATCCGCACACATAGTCGCACCCTGCGCATCAGTCACGACTGCGGCCGCGCCGCGTCTGACAGCATCTTTGGCGAAGCTTGCTCCGTGGACGTGCTGTCCGGGCAGACCTACGAACAAGTCACCTGGCCAGAGTCGGTTGCTCGCCAAGGAGATCCCGCTGAGCAGGTGTCCTCGTGTTGTCCCCTGCACGCACTCTGCGTCAGAGAGCGCAGCGACGTCACTCAACTCAACTGGTCGCAGATGCTTTGGTCTTCCAGTGAAATCTTTCATCAAAGGCCGACGCTATCGACTGCCACGACCCCAGTACGCCGGCAGGTTGGCCGGTTCGGTCTCGGTTGGCGGAACAGCATATTTCTGCAGGACATAGTTCATGATCTCGTGGAAAACCGGCCCAGCGGTGACACCGCCCGCGGCACCTCCCGCTCTAGGGTGACGAACCACCACATAGACGGTGAACCGGGCGTCATCTGCGGGAGCGAACCCGCCGAAGGACACATCAAAACCGCCATCCCGATAGCAATTGCAGGCACCACCAACCGCTTGCGCGGTACCGGTCTTACCTGCGACCCGGTAGCCTGCGACCCCTGCTTTGGGCGCCGTACCAACACCTTCTGTGGTCACCATTTCCATCATCTGGCTAACTTGTGTGGCTGCGCGTTTGCTGACTGCGCGGGCTCGAGTCGTGGTGTCAGTGCCAACGTTGAGACCCGATGAGGTCTTCTCCTTGCCCTGCACCAGGCTAGGGGTGATCTTCTCTCCTGAGTTGGCCACGGTATTGACCGCGGTGGCCATCTGCAAGGCGGTTACGGCCACTCCTTGACCAAAACTGATATTTGCCTTCGACAAGGGCGACCAGGCAAGTGGGTCGGGGAGCAAACCCCGAGACTCACCCGGCAAGCCAATATTGGTGCGCTCGCCCAGCCCGAACTTCTTCAGGTAGCTCCACAGTTGGTTTGCGGAAAATTGCTCAGCCGCGAGGACGGTACCGATATTTGAGGATTTTGCAATCACGCCGGTAGCGGTCAAGTTGAGGCGGCCGTGATCGAAGTAGTCGTGGATGATCCTGTCCATGACCGGCAACTCACCTGGCACCGTGATCTGCGTCGTGGGGGTGACCTTGTCGGCATCCAAGAGCGAGGCAAAAGTGAGCACCTTCTCGACCGAGCCGGGCTCATAGACATCGCTGACGGCCCGTGCGCCGAGGTCATCTTTGGAATAGCGCAGTCTGTTGTTTGGATCGAATGTGGGGTAATCGGCCAAGGCGAGCAACTCACCTGACTTCGTATCCATGACAACTGCCGTGCCGGAGTTGGCATCAGCACGTTGCACAGCATCGCGAAGGACCCGTTGGGAAAACCACTGGACATCACGGTCAATCGTCAAGGAGATGTCATCGCCATTCTTAGGGGCGGTCATCGACTTTGACCCCAGTGGCATCTTGTTGCCAGAGGCGAGCTCAAAGGTCTCCTTGCCATCTACCCCGGACAGCTGCCGATCAAAAGATCGTTCGAGACCTCCTTTGCCCATTTCCTTACCCTCTGACTCTGCGTCCTCGCCCAGGTAACCGAGCAAGTTGGCAGCTACGTCACCGGCCGGGTAGCTACGCACAGGATCAGGACGTGAGGCGACTCCCTTGAACTTCTTCGCGGCAATCTCATTCAAGACCTCGTTGCCCAAGGTGGCTGGCACGCGTCTGGCAAGATAGGCAAACTGCGAATCAGGCTCTTGCAGCTTGGGCAAGACCTCGAAGTAGTCGACATTGAGCTTGTCCGCCAGAATCTTGGCGATCGCCGCAGCATTGGGCGCAGTGACCTGAGGATCGGCAACAAGCATGAGCCCCTCAACTGATTCAGCCAGTGGCTCGCCATTGCGGTCAAGGATCGCGCCACGAGCCGCTGGGAGGGGCAAGGTCACCAAACCGGAATATCCGGCCTGTCGGGCGATCTCCTTGGCCCCCACGGTTTGCACCTGCACCAATCGGGCACCGAAAATAGTCAGCACGAACAGCACCAAGACCATGGCAAACCGCAACCTGGCATGCACGGAACCTCGCCGGTTCGCTCCGGCACTGAGGCCGGTTGCAGCCTGTGATCTAGAGGAGGGTGTCACCAGCGGGCTCCAGATTTGCGTTGGGTCTAACGGTGTTGCCTATTTCTACCGTGCGGGCTCGAAATGTTGGGGGAAGCCGCTCCGTGTGCTCGTCCACCTTATGGAGACCCTGTCTTATGGGGACACCGCTTCATGGGGACACTGCCTCAGTGGCCCCATCCTGAGGAGCAGCGGGGACCTCCTGTGCAGTTTGAGGTGTGCCGGACAGGTCCATTGAGCTACTCGCAGGCACCTTCACCACAATCGGTTTGGGGTTGAGGGCAGGTGGCTTCTTGCTGGGGTTCTGGTTGATCTGGATACCAGCGCCACCAACCGCAGGTTGGGCATCCCCCTTCACTGTTCCGTCCTTGAGGCTCAGGAATGCCGGCGCTGGAGGGGGCACCATTCCCATCCGCTTGGCCCTGGACGCCAGCGCTTGAGGGTCTCGCAGCGCGGAGAGCTCCAGAGCCAAACGCTGCCTCTTGGCCTTCAAGGCATCTGCCTTTGCTTGGAGCCTCGTCGTCTCGAAGGCCTTGTCCTGCATGCTGGTGTTGAAGGCCAACAGTCCCAAGACCCCCGAGACCAAAATGGCCATCACCAAGATGATGAAGGGCGCAGTTGGTGGCCGCCCCGACAAAGGAGGCACAACCGTGAGCCGAGCCCGCTCCACCGCCTCCTCAGCAAAGCGTGGTACTCGTAGTCGGGATGATGACAAATTGGTACTCATGCCGCTTTCCCTTCGGTTACGCGTTGTGCAGCCCGCAATCGCACCGATGCGGAGCGGGAGTTCTCATCAACCTCTGCCACAGACGCCTGCTCAGCTCCCCGGGTGAGCAGTCGCAACGGGGGCTGATGCTTCGACGCCGTCACCGGCAGATCAGGGGGGAGCTTGGACGTCGTGTACTCGGCCAGGGTCCGTTTCGTGATCCGGTCTTCAAGCGAGTGATAGCTCTCCACCACGATCCGGCCGCCCACAGCGAGCGCGTCAATGGCCGCGGGCAGGGCCCTCTCGAGCACACCCAACTCGTCATTGACTTCGATCCGCAGCGCCTGGAAGGTGCGTTTGGCCGGATGTCCTCCGGTGCGTTGCGAAGCCGCTGGCAACGTGCTCCTGAGTAGCTCCACCAGCCTCGCGGAGTTGCTGAATGGCTCACGATCGCGCTCCTTGACGATCGCTCTGGCAATCGGGCGAGCAAAACGCTCCTCGCCGTACTGCTTCAAGATCCTGGCCAAGTCAGCGAACGAATAGGTGTTGAGCACCTCCGCTGCAGTGATGCCGCTGGAGTTGTCCATCCGCATGTCGAGAGGCGCGTCTTCGGCATAGGCAAATCCCCGCTCACGCAGATCCAACTGCATCGAGGAGACGCCCAGATCAAAGAGCACACCCTGCACTCGCTCCAGTCCCAAGTCGGCAAGCACTTGTGGGATCTGGTCATAAACCGCATGCACCAGAGTCACCCGGTCACCAAATGTCATGAGCCGGGCGCCGGCACGGTCCAAGGCTTGGGGGTCACGATCGATGCCCACAACCCGAGCATTCGGACAATCTCGTAATACCGCCTCTGCGTGACCGCCCAAGCCCAGAGTCGCGTCAATAAGCACAGACCCTGGGGATTCAAGTGCTGGCGCCAGGAGTGCCACGACCCGCTCCAACAAGACCGGGACATGGGCTTGGTTTGTCATCAACTCAACCCACCAGGCGAGCCATGGCCGAGAGACCAACAATCAAGGCGGCTACCACCGTTGACATCACCAAGGTCACGAAGCTCACCAAGATGGAGTCGCGTACCTCGTGGCGCACCCGCCGCCGCTGCTGCGGCTGGCTGGATAGGCAAGTGTTGCCACTCATCTGGATCGACCCCTCGTTTGTTGGCTGACATCTGGAGATCGCCTGACCAGGTTCAGCGTCCGCCCAAGGCGTGCCGCGAATGGGCAACGGGAGGGAAGCGGCCAACTGGCGCCGGGGAAGGTGCGTCAGTGAGCCCACCTTGGGCGGACGCGAGCCTCGTCATGCGATCACCGTTATTGAGTTGTGAAACTTCGTTGTCAGAAGCCAGGGAGAATCTCTTCTTGAATGTCGGAATAGCTCGGCTCCTGCATGTCGGTGTAGGCCTCCCACTTGGCTGGCTGCCAGATCTCGAGCCGGTTGTAGAGGCCGATCACGACGACCTCACCCTCGAGTTCGGCGTACTTGCGCAACTCTGGGGTGATCGTGATCCGCCCTTGGGCATCAGGGATCTGCTCACTGGCCAGGGCAAAGAGCATGCGGCCGTAGGCCCGAATCCGACCATCGGTCTGGGAGGCCTGGGCGAACTTTTCAGTGAACACGTCAAAGTCGGCCTTGGTGCGCACATCGAGTGCTCGGTCTTGACCACGTGTGATCACCAGTCCTTCCTTCATCGCCTCACGAAACTTGGCTGGAAGGAAGATCCGCCCCTTGGCATCCATCTTCGGAGTCGCGGTGCCACTGAACATCTGCGACACCTCTCTTCCTCCACTTTGCACCACCGTACTCCACAATCCACCACAACGCACTACTTTTCTGCATTCTTACACCACTTTCTCGGCACATGCGCTCCACAAACCAGAAATTTGAACTGCGGGCAGGCTGAATTCACTGCGGAAAGCAACTGGAAATCGTGGAGCGCCGGCCCACGCGGCCAGGGCTATGGCCACTCCGCTGCTGACTCACCCATCTCAAGGCCATCGCTTGCGATGAAGTGGAGGATTGTGGAGGGTGGCGGCTCTTGAGTCAGGAGAATTGGCCGCCATCAAGGCAGCGGTGAACCACCTGTGAAGCGGTTTTGGGGACGTGCGCTGAACTCAGGTGCGCGGTTGGATGACGACGCGCGGGAGGAGATCTATCAAAAAGGGCTTTCGCCGTCTTGGCGGCGAGGCTTGGTAAAGCCATCAGTGATGATGTTGTCGGCGCCGGCTGACTCCTTGGCTGCTTGAGTGCCTCGCCAAGAGGCCAAGCTGATTGTGGTTGCCGTGACCATCACCACAAATCCCACGACGCCCAACCATGTTTGTTGAGACATGGCAGCCCCCAAGACCATCGCCAGACCGATCACCGCACCAAGGACAGCAATACCCGCGCGGATCTTCGTGGCCCGCTCAATGCGTCGACCACGCAGAGTGGCCACGAATCGTGGGTCTTCTGCGGCAAGCGCTTGCTCCATTTGCGCGAGCAAACGGTTTTCCTCGTCTGATAATGGCACCGCGACTCCTCCTTGGTACGCCATCCAGTCTAGGCAGGCACCCGGCCATCCGGGTAGGCAAGGTCGAATATTTTTTCAGCACCGTCGACTGAGTCAGAGCAGTGCGGCTGGAGCGACCATCACTTGGCCATATTTGAGAGCCACTGCGTCAACGGCTGCGTCCAACTCTTCCCAACCACAATCTCGCTCCCCCAACACCATCTGTTTGTGAACTTGCTCTTTGGGGAGCAAGCCCTCCAATCTCACTCCGACCAAACGGATCCGCACTCGCTGCAGAGCCAAGCGCTCAAAAAGTCTGCACGCTTGGCCATAGATCATTTCGGTCACGTCTGTAGCTTCCCCGAACTGCCCAGATCTGGTGATAGTGGTGAAATCGGCAAATCTGAGCTTGAGCACCACGGACTGCCCTACCAACCGAGCCGACCTGGCCCTGGCCCCCACCTTGTTGGAGAGCCGGAGGATCTCACGGCGCAGGTGGACGGGGTCATCGGTGTCCTTGTCGAAGGTGCGTTCTGAGCCAATACTGCGGTCAACTCCGCTGGCATCACTCACCTGCACTCGCTCGTGCTGATTTGCCCCCCAGGCAAGCATTTGCAGATTGCGACCAGCGGCAACACCCAAGATGCGCTGCAAGATCTCCAGTGGAGTGTGTGCCACATCCCCGACAGTGAACAAGCCCATCTTGTGCAGACGCTCACGACTCTTCTCTCCCACACCAGGCAAATCCCCGACATCCAATGGATGCACGATCGAGGCGACTTGCTCAGGGGGCAAGACGAAGACCCCATCAGGTTTGGCCCTACAACTGGCCAACTTCGCCATGGGCATGGAGCCAGCAATCCCGACCGAACAGGCGATTTGTTGCTCATCAGCAACTCTCGCCCTGATCGACTCTGCTATCTCCAAAGGTGCACCAAGACAGCGATTGCTCCCAGAAACATCCAGATAGGCCTCATCAAGGGAGGCCACTTGAACAGCAGGAGTGACCTCTCGCAGAAGGTCCATCACCGAAGAGGAGACCAACTCATATTCTGAATGGTCTGGGGCGAGCACGGCAGCTTGTGGGCAGAGCCGTTGCGCGCGGAGCATCGGCATACCTGACCGGACTCCATGCGTGCGAGCCGGATAGTTGGCTGCCAGGACAACCCCCCGTTGCCCACCACCAATGATCACCGGCTTGTCTTGCAGCTCTGGACGATGACGAAGACTCACTGACGCGAAGAAGGCGTCCATGTCAACGTGCAGGATTGCACAGGAGCTAGGAGCGGATTTCATCGGAAAGCCGCTCTAGGCGCTATCTCCAGGACTAGATCAACACACTGCCAAGGCGTGCATCTGAGTAGCCAATGTGAGGTATTCAGGTCGCTCGGCCACAGCGCGTTCGAGCTCCACCAAAGCCGCGATCGCACCAACCTCGAGGTCGACAATCGTGGCCGGCACCAGATCAGCAAAAACTCGCACGGCTTGCAGGGATTGCAATGAATAACCCGACTCATCCAGCAAGTCGCGCAACTCTTGAGCCGTGAAGCGATGCTCACGATCAGCACCAGGATCGTCCAACAGCCTGCGAGCTTGCTGGAAATGCCCGGACATGGCTTGGCTGAGCACAGCGGCATGACGCTGTCGCACGAGCAATGACAAGGCGCCGCCGGGTCGGAGCACCTTGGCAATCGACGACAATGCGGCTCGGTGGTCTTCGACCACACCAAACACCTCATGACACAAGACCAGATCGATATCAGCCAAGTCATGGTCAAGTCGCCCAGCAGCAAGATCACCGAGATCGCCTTGGAGCCCGACCACCCGAGCAGCAACCCCACTCTCCTGAGCTCGCCGGTCTGCAGCAGCCAAGGCATCCGGGCTGGGGTCAATGACCGTGACCTGATGTCCGAGCTCAGCGATACGCACCGCGAACCCGCCAGTGCCACCACCAATGTCAAGCACACGCTGTGCTCTAGGAGCATCAACTGCCTTGGGACTGCCAGGCGGATTGGGACTGCCGACCAGAAGCGGCTGCAACTTCTCCCAGACGACTGCAGTGCGGGCGAAACTGTGACGCTGCGAGGGCCGCTCAACGCGCTCAGACTCTGCCATGAGCCCAACAGTAGTGTGCTCAACCCGAGCTCCCCTGACTTCGATGCCACAACTTTCGTGATGCCTGCGCTGCAACTGCCTCTGGGGATGCCCCAGCAGGCCTCAGATCTGCATAGGGAGACACCCGATAACCGCTGGAGTGCACCAAGACTCGTCTGGGGCCAGTCGGCTCAGCCGAGGCCACAGGAGCATCTTCGAGTCGGGCCCAGACCACAGCCAGCCCTTGAGCCTGCCACAGTGAATGCAACTCACCGAGATCCCAGACCTGGCTGGCCAGCACAGAGACGCCCCGCTTGCCCGTACGACGCAAAGTGCCGCGGACCAGGAGCAACCAAGATCCAAAGACCGTGGCCGCGCAGTCACCTTGGACGGACTCGAAGAAGGTCGCATCCACGGGGCCAGTTGCATCATCAAGAGTCAAGAAGATGACTCTACGGCCTGACCTGACCGGAGGGGTTTGGGTGGCGACTTTGACTCCAGCAACCAACACCTCTGCCCGATTGCGGGTCTGAAGTAATTGCTCAGATCGGGTTACGCCCAGCAGGTCGAGAAACTCGGCATAGAAATCAACAACATGCCGACTGGCATCGAGGCCCAGAACTTCCAACTCGGCACGCACTCGCTCCATCGCAGACATCTCAGGAAGCCCGACCGACAATTGCTGATCCGCACCAATGTCCAAGGTGAGCTGATAGGACTGGATCTCCCCCGAGTTCTTCGGCAACCCCCTTGCCCGCTTTATGCCAGCACGCTTGTCTGCCCGACGTAGATGCTCCAAGTCATTGACCTGCAACAGCAGATCTCGGCGAGTCAGTTGAGTACGCCGACGCGTGTGCTCCTCACCAATGCAGTGGACCTGATCAAAGGCGCCAGCGAGCACTAGAGATTCAACGACCGGGCGAGAAATCGTGGCTCGTTGCCAAAAATCACTCAACGAAGCAAACGGGCTCCCAGATCTTCGGGAAGCCAGGATCTGATCGATCTCACCAGAGCTGATCCCTTTGACCTCCTCCAATGCCAGCCGAATGCCATATCCGTGGTTGGTCTTCTCCACTGCATATGCCTTCTCGCTGGCGTTTATGTCCAGCGGCAAGACCAAGATGCCAAGTTGACGAGCATCATCGAGCAGCAGCCTCTTTGGATACATGCCTGGGTCATGGGTGAGCACTCCAGCCAAGAAGTGCGCTGGCCAGTGCGCCTTGAGCCATGCTGATTGGAAGGTGGGCAGAGCAAAAGCAGCTGCATGCGCCTTGCAAAATCCGAAGGATCCGAAGGCCTCCAGAACTTCCCAGATCTGCTCAATCAGCCTGACTGAATAGCCACGCTCAAGGGAACGAGCGAAAAACCAGGATCGTGTCTTGGCCATCTCCTCAAAATTGCCCAAGGCTCGACGCGCTTGGTCTCCTTCAGCAAATGAGCATCCGGTGAACTGGGCGATGATTTCGATGACTTGCTCGTGGTAGACCACGACCCCATGAGTGCTGGACAGGATCGGACGCAAATCTTCATGGAGATAGGTGGGCAGGCGCCAACCTTGCTTAGCATCGAGATAGGGCCGAATCATGTCGCTCTTGACTGGCCCGGGCCGAAACAAGGAGATGTCGGCAATGACGTCTTCAAAGTCATCGATGCCTGATTTGCCGACCAACTCGCGTTGTCCGGGTGATTCGATCTGGAAAATACCCAGCGTCTTGGCGCTGGAGATCAACTTGTACGTGGTCGGATCTGTAAAGGGCACCTGCTCTGGGTCATCAAGATCAACCCGAACACCATCGACCTTCTCAATCAGCTCAACCGCATGAGCCATCGCCGACTGCATCCGGATGCCCAACACATCCAATTTGAGTAGCCCCAACTCCTCCACATCATCCTTGTCGAATTGGCTCATCGGATAACCCATCGAACTGGCTTCGACTGGGGTGCGGTCAAGAAGCGAAGTGTCTGACAGGAGGACCCCACAAGGATGCATCGCGATATGACGAGGCAAACCATCGAGGCTTTCGACCAAACTGAAGAAGAGCTCAAGAGAGCCCGTCTCACCGAGGAGCATGCGTCGCGAGGAGCGTAAGTCTCTCAACTCAGGAAGATCACGGATCGCTGAGCTGGCATCACGGGCCCGCACATGAGGAAAGGCCTTGGCCAGAGCATCGATCTCACCGATTGGCATGCCAAGTGCAGCACCGACATCACGGATCGCATGCCGCACCTTGTAGGTGTCCATCATGGAGACCATCGCGCACCTCTGGGGGCCAAAGCGCGCCATGATCGCGTCGTACACCTCCAGACGCCGGGCAGACTCGACATCAATGTCTATGTCTGGCAGGCAAGTGCGCAGCGGAGACAAGAAGCGCTCCATCAACAAGCCATGGCGGATTGGGTCAACACCGGAAACACCGAGCAGGTAGTTGACCAAACTGCCCGCCCCAGAGCCACGTGCAGCACTACGAATGCCCAGCTCCCTGATCAAACCGGTGATCTCTGATACGGCTAGGAAATAGGAGGCATAACCCAAACTGTCGATCGTTTGGAGCTCGTCATCGAGTCGCTTCCAGATGCGTTGTCGTGCAGAGTCGCCATAGCGGCTCGGGATCGCTGACTCACACCTGTGCCGCAAAACCACCTGAGCTTCAGTAGTACTGGCTCGCCTCCCTGCCACCTCAAACTCTGGGAAATGCACTTCGCCAATGCCCAGATCAACTCTCGGGTCGAGTACGCATCGCTCAGCAGTGAGCCTGGTGTCAGCCAACAATTTCGCTGCCGAGCTTTGCCCCAGCCCAGCGCCGCGGCAAATGTCGTCAGCAATCATCTGCATCTGCTGGCCTGACTTCAAATAGCCCTCGGCATTGCCACGGTCAAGATGTCGGACAGCCAAGGGCACCAGCCTGCGAGTGGCATCCAAGATGTCGGCAACTGGCGCATCTGTGCGGTCAAGGTGGCGAACCGCATTGCTCAGCACGGTTGGCACCGCATGCTGCTGCGCCAAACCGGCCATCCGGGCCGCATGAGACAGGCTGCCCGGACCACTGCCGGGCAGCCGATGTGACACAAGCTCAACTACGAGTCTGTCGGCAACCAGGTTTCTCCATCTACGCAGGGTGTCGGCTGCCAGATCGTCACGATGTCGGGCCACTTGCCGCCCCAGATCTGAATCAGGGCCAAGCATTACGAGCACTTCAGCTTCGTTGAGATATTCAGCCACCAACTCTGGGGATACCGTTGGTTGCTCCCGCTCTGCGGTGGAATTTGCGTGAGCTGCAGAGATCAGGCGACACAACGCACCCCACCCAGCCTTACTGCCAGCTAAGAAGGTGACGCGTGGAAAGGCAGGATCCTTGACCCTGCCACCTTTGGCCGGCGTAGGAGGCCTGAGCTCTCGGCCAACTGGCTGGTGAGCAGTAGTCCGGGGAGTTTGGCAGACAGCCAGGTCGACACCGAGGATGGGCCTGATCCCAGCGGCACGACAGGCATTTGCAAACCGAACTGCGCCATAGACCCCATCGCGATCGGTCAGCGCAAGAGCATCCATCTCGAACTCAGCGGCCCGCTCCACCAGCAAGTGTGGATGCGTGGTGCCGTAGCGGAGTGAATAGCCAGAGGCAACATGGAGATGGACGAATTGCTCAGGCACTTCTGGGCCTCAAGACCAACCCCGTGGACAGGGGTAGATGTGAATCCAGACCCAATGAGGTCTCGATCAACGCCAAGAAATGGTCGACTTCGCGGATCAAATCATCGGCTTCGCGCACCGAAACGGAGTACAACGAATCAGTCTCGGCGTAAGCCCGCTTTTGTGCTGAGGCGGCAAATAGGTCGGCCCACTCGGAGAACTCAGGAGCCAACTCCGCCAGAAGCACCCAGACATTCTTCTGGGCACGCCGCTCACCTTGGATGGGTCGCGCCCTGGCCGCCAGCAGCGCGGCAGTGGCTTGCAAAGCCGCCACATGCGCTCCGGCATATCGTCTGGGGGTGTCGTCAATAGCATTGATCGCATCGGTCAAGGACTGGGCCGCACGCAGCAAATAGGCATGACTGGTCGCTGGCAGGAAGGGGAGCATCGCTGTCTCTCAATCCATGGCCCGGGCAAGGCGCCAGTTGCCCTCAGACCAGTTGAAAGCCAGATCAAAGACTCCGAAGCCAGCCCCTGAGTCGCTGGGGTCGACAACTCGCCCCGATCTCAGCCGGGCCCCTGGATCAACGGCCATGACCCGCCAGATCTCGCATTCGTCCAGCAGATTTGTATCGATTGCGGCCGCGGACCCACCTTGACTGGCCTTCCCACTGAGCCACCAGGCTCCGGTCTCAACCCAATAGGCGACCACTTCCTTGACCTGCCAGAGCCTCCCGCGCCACAAGAACTGGTCGGGCTCCTCGCCACCACTCTGGCCGCCTCTTCGCACCTCAATCGGGTCGTCGTAATGTCGCATCTGTTTTCCTAACCTCAGACGACCCCGCGATCTGCCTCCGACAGCAAGTGGGGGTCGAAGTCACTCGCTGCCGGAGGCAATATCCGAACATTTGTTCGAACAAGTAAAGACTAACCCCACCCTCCGACAGTTGGTCAAGAGCAGCGGCAAACAAAGTTTGAACCAGCCAGCGTGAGGCCTGATCCGTTGCTTGACCAGATCGCACATCTACGATTGCTGGCACCCAGCAACTGAGTCAGACCACCCATACGGATTGAGGCCACTTGTCATGAGTCAACCCATCGAGATCTGGATCAATCCAGCATGTTCAAAGTGCCGCACGGCCCAACAGGCTCTTGATGAGGCTGGCGCAGACTACGTCGTACGCCGTTATCTGGATGAACCGCCAACCGTCGCCGAGTTGACCGAGGTGCTCAATCGGATGGGACTGGAGCCTTGGGACATCACTCGCCCCAAGGAGACCCACGACGCCGGCATCGAGATCCCAAAGGATGCCGACCATCGCAACGAATGGCTCATCGCAATGTCAGCCAACCCGATGATCATCCAGCGTCCCATCATCACCGCTACGGATGGCACCACCGTAATCGCCCGAGATCCAGACACCTTGGACAGCGTCATCCCCTGATTGCAGGAATACATTCAAGCCGTCACCGGGTTGATCCGACACAGACATCGATGCAGGTGTCTTGCGCCAAGGAGGCTCCATGACCAACTTGATCCCATTGGTCTTCTCAAGTGGCTGGGCCAGCGGCGTCAACGCCTATCTGGTCGTGTTGGTCTTGGGCCTGGCTGATCGATTCGGGGATTTCACCGAGATTCCTGACATCTTGGCGCGCACCGACGTGCTCATCGGCGCGGGCCTGCTCTACGTGATGGAGTTCGTAGCCGACAAGGTGCCCTATATCGACTCGGCATGGGACACGATCTCCACCTTTGTCAGACCCACCGTGGCAGCAGCCATCGCAGTCGCGATTGGCACCCACCAAGGCACCTCGGCCATCGAGACCATCGGCCTGGCAGGTTTGGGCGGCGGCACCGCATTTGCCTCGCACTCGGTCAAAGCCGGGTCACGCCTGGCCGTGAACTCCTCCCCCGAGCCAGTCAGCAATCTGATTGCCAGCCTTGCCGAAGACGGCTTGGTGGTTTGCGTCATGGTGCTGTTGATCCACCACCCCTGGATCGCCCTGGCCATCACCTTGACCCTGCTGATCGCCGGTCTTGGCCTGTTGTGGTGGCTGATGGGCAAGATCCGACGCGGTTGGCGTCGTTGGAAGGGACGCCCGATCACATAAGGTAGCCGCCATGCGTGTGGTGATCATCGGTGGCGGACTCGGCGGCATGGCCACCGCCGTCAGATTGGCCAAGATTGGTCACGCGGTCACCTTGGTGGAGGCTGCCAGCCGGATGGGCGGCGCGATCGGCACGGTCACGAAGGGGGATTTCGCTTGGGACACCGGCCCGAACTCAACTCTCCTACCAGCAGTACTCCGTGATCTCTTCCGCAAATCGGGACGCCCCCTGGAGCGAGAGTTGGAGTTGGTCCCGTGCACCCCAACCCGACATGTCTTCTACCGCAAGTCAAAAAAGCTGGGCGAAGTCGACCTGCCCAGTGGCAGCAGGGGCGACCAGATCGCTGCCCTGAACGAAATGGGCAAGGACTTGGGAGCCCAATGGGCCGCCTACACCGATGCCTTCGCTGACGATTGGGAGGCTTTGCGCAAGGACTTCTTCGAGCGCCCTTGGTCACCACATCACGCCAGCAAGCACACGATGGCCCTGATGCGCTCACGCTTGACCCTGCACAAGGCCGTGAACCGCTCCTTGAAGGATGAGCGCTTGCGGTTGCTGGCCCTGTATCCAGCCATAATCGCGGGCCAGGACCCACGAAGCATGCCGGCCTGGATGGGGCTCAGCAGTTACCTGGAGCAAAACTTCGGCCTCTGGAAAGTCGTTGGGGGCATGGGTGCCCTGAGCGAAGCGCTCACCCAACGACTCGACACCAGGGGCGTCGAGGTGCTCACCGACACTCGGGCCATCGACCTGGTCATCCAAGATGGCCAAGTCATCGGCGTGCAACTACCCGACGGTGTCCTGGACGCCGACAGGGTTGTCTGCGCCATTGACCCACGCAGGCTGCCTGCACTCCAACACGCGACCCATCACAATCTCCCTGCGATGCCACCGTTGATGTGCCATCTGGGCCTGAGCGGGGAGCTGCCGCAAATGCCAGACGAGTACGTCGTACACGGCGACCCGACCCTCGTCGTACGCACCAACAACCAAGCACCTGAAGGCGCTGGAGCATGGACACTCCTCGGACGTGGCCGGATCAATGACGACCTAGTCCAGACCTTGGCCAATCGCGGTCTGGACATCAACCGCAATGTCGACATCCGTCTGACCCGCACGGCCAAGGACATGGTCATGGAGTGGAATGGGTCACCCTATGGACCACTCTGGCGCGGGCGCGGCACCGTCACCCGCACGATCGGTAATGCTGGCCCAGCAGACGGATCCCTAAACGGGCTCTACCTGGCTGGCGCACACACCCACCCGGGCGCAGGACTCCCCCAAGTCGGGCTCAGTGCTGCCAATGTGGCCCAGTTGATCGGCCCTGCCTGATCACCACCACCCGGCAGGTGGCTGTGACCTGCGGGTCAGTCAGTTTGATTGCAGCGCAGAGCCGCAAAGATCTCGCGCGTCGCCTTTGAACGATTGAGGGTGAAGAAGTGCAGGCCTGGCGCACCGCCTTCAAGGAGTTCATCACACAACTCGGTGGAAATCTTGATCCCCTCAGCTCGCAGAGCGGCGGGGTCGTCACGCAGGGGCTCGATACGGTCCAGCACCTCTTGAGGCATCTCACGGCCAGACAACTCAACCATCTTCGACATGGCTTGGTAGTTCAGGATCGGCATGATGCCGGGGATGATCGGGATGTCGACGCCCATGGCCCTCGCCCGCGCAACCAGATCGAAGTAGTCCGATGCCCGCAGCACCATGTCGGTGATCGCGAACTCAGCACCTGCATCACGCTTGGTCTTGAGCACCTCGGTGTCACGCTCCAGCGAGTCAGCCTGGATGTGCCCCTCAGGGAACGCAGCAACTCCGATGGAGAGTTGCGAAGTTTCACGAATGTAGGCGATCAGTTCATCGGTGTGGTCGAAGCCGCCGCTGGTCGACACCCACTCCGCACCAGGTCCAGCAGCAGGGTCTCCCCTGAGAGCCAAGACGTTTTGCACGCCAGCGGCTTCGAGGTCATTGAGGATTGCCCCAATCTCTTCCGCGGTGTGCCCCACACAAGTCAAATGAGCCATCGGCACCATGGTGGTGTCACTGGCGATGCGCTCGGTGATCGCAACGGTGCGATCACGGGTGGTGCCACCAGCCCCATATGTGACCGAAACGAAGGTCGGCGACAAGGGCTCTAGCTCTGAGATTGATCGCCAAAGCACCTCTTCACCCGCCTCGTCCTTGGGCGGGAAGAACTCAAAGGAAAACGAGATCTCTGGGCCGCGCAGCAGATCTGCGATGTACGACGAGTCCGACTGTGATCCCTGAGCCATGTGGCGAAGGATACAAAGCTATGGTCATGGGGTGACCCCGTATGACGCATCTTGGGACGCCCAGACCATCGATCTGGTGCTTGGCGAGTTCATCGACACCCAACAGGAGTGGCTCAGGCATCTTGGTCCTGACTCCGACAGCTTGATCCAAGCCGCTCGCGACAGCGTTTCGGGGGGCAAGCGCTTCCGAGCCGCCTTTTGCTGGTGGGGCCATCTGGCCATCGACGCACCATTGGACCCGCAGGCCTTGGCGCGGGCGTGCGCTTCATTGGAGTTGTTGCACGCAAGCGCGCTCGTTCACGACGACTACATGGACGCCTCGGACACCCGCCGGGGCAGGCCCTCAGCCCATCGTGCTTTCGAAAAGCTCCACCGCGCCAATGGCTGGTCGGCATCGGCAGAGCAATACGGCGCATCCGCAGCAATCCTGCTGGGCGACTTGCTGCTGAGCTGGGCCGATGAGCTACTCCGCACCTCAGGGCTCCCCAGCGATCGAATCCTGCGGGCCCTTCGCTATTTCGACCTGACTCGCAGCGAAGTCGTGCTCGGGCAATTCCTCGACATCTCAGCACAGGCCCGAGGTGCAAATGACGTGGACACCGCAATGAAGGTGGTGCGCTACAAGTCCGCGAAATACTCCATCGAGCGCCCTCTGCACGTGGGCGCTGCTCTGGCTGGCGGGTCTGATGAGTCGATCGAGCAGCTCACTCGTTTCGGACTTCCCTTGGGCGAAGCCTTCCAGTTGCGCGACGACCTGCTCGGGGTCTTCGGTGACCCCGAAGTCACCGGCAAGCCTGCGGGAGATGACCTGACTGAAGGCAAGCGGACCGTCCTGATCGCCCTGGCCATGGACGGTTTGGCCACAGATCAGGCCCAAGAGCTCGACCGTTCGCTGGGCACGAGTCTGTCAACCGATCAGGTTGAGCGACTCCGGCATCTGATCGAGAAATCCGGCGCCCGCGAGCAGGTTGAGCAGGTGATCGATCAGCTCACCCAAACCGCCCTGAAGTCTCTGGAGCAGGCCGAGATCAATGAAGGTGCTCGTCAGGCTCTGGGGCAACTAGCTCAAAGCGCCACCCAACGCACGGTGTAATGCGGCCCTGGGTAGTGCCGCCCTGGGTAATGCCGCCCTGGCAGGGAGGTCAAACGTCTAGAGGGCTACGAACACCGCAAATGCCGGCTCAGCCAAGGCGCGATCTTCCAGCACCGGGATCAGATCGGCCAGGGCTTGATGAGCGCCTGTCCACAGCACGAGCGTCTTGCGGGGCAGCTCCGCAAGACAATCCGCCAAGGCATCGAGATTCTTCCCGTAGTGATCAGGGAAGTCCAAGACCTGCCCAAAGGCAGCCAGCGCCTCGTGCCGATCGACAATGAGCGACCCGTCAATCACCTGACAGTGCCAACCCCGCTGCAATGCTTGGTGGGCAATCGGCTCAACATCTAGGTGCTCGGCTTGGTAGATGCCCGCTGGCGCCTGACCATTGAGTACCTCGACCACTGACGTCATGGGACCACCCTACGGAAACTTTCATAGTGGTCAGCCGTGTAATAGAAGGTGCCATCTTGGCCTGCCACGATCCTTCGGGCGCCTCGCGAGGAGATGCCCGGAGTCTGCACGGTGTATTCGCGATAGAAGTTCGGGTGCTTGTGGGGCAGACGACCTTCGTAGTTGCCAAACCTGACCCCATCTCGGGGATAGGGAAATGGGCCGCCGGCCCTGATCAACTTGACCGTGTGTTGGGCTTGTGGTGGCAGAGACGCGAAGGAGATCTCGTCACTGTTCTGAGTGCTGCTGGCTGCCTGTCCCCCATCAGGGGTTCGGACAATCTGCCCCGCGTCCGGGGAGCGCACGCCTTGCTCGGCATTGGGGGCTTGTACGCCGTACAGCAGCGCGACACTGGCCAGAACGAGCGCAAGCGCGATGCCGAGTAGTTGCGCGCGGTTGAGCCGTCTCATCAGACCACAGTCTCAGACCAGGGCTTGGGCACGTCTCTTGACCTCAGCGCCACGGTTTTCCCTGAGCGCATCGATGGGGCGACCCGGTAGCGATTCGTCTTCAGCGAAGATCCACTCCAACATCTCAAGGTCGGAAAAACCGTGGTCGCTCAGCATGGTGAGCAACCCTGGAATCCCCTTGACGATCTGGCCATCCTGGATGAACTCAGCCGGGATCTTTTGGCCCTCGCCATTCACTGGCACGGCAGCGGCCAAGTGGTGTTCTCGGATCCAGGTGCGCACTTTGTTGACATTTACGCCTAGTTCATCGGCTGCTTGGCTCCAGTCCCGCCAATCGGCAATGAGCAGGCCGATTGCCGTGCGATCTCCCTTTGCTTCGGCGGCGGATGGGTCGGCTGTAGTCACCCCCCAATGCTGACAGATCGCCAACGGGCAAACAGATGCCGGGCCCATTGACCCCAGTCGCATACACTCAGATGGCACAAGTCGACCCTTCCCCAGCAGCAACGGTCGGCGAGGAGGGTCGAAGCAGTGGAGAGCAAGACAGCAAGAGCCGACAGCATGGTCGGCCGGGTCTTGGACGACCGCTATCGGATCGGCCCCAAGATCGCGCGTGGCGGCATGGCCACCGTCTATCAGGCCACCGACCTGAAGTTGGAGCGCACCGTCGCGGTGAAGATCATGCGCTCGGAGTTCACGGAGGATGAGTCCTTCGTCAAGCGGTTCAAGCGCGAAGCCCGATCTGCAGCACAACTCTCCCATCCAAATGTGGTCTCGGTCTTTGACACCGGTGATGACCACGGCACCCTCTATCTGGTCATGGAATATGTGCCCGGTCAGACCCTGAGGTCGGTGATCCGCAAGGAAGCACCCATGTCACCAATCAGGGCCTTGACCCTGATTGAGCAGGTGCTCCAAGCGCTGCGCGCCGCACATCGAGCCGGCCTCCTGCATCGTGACGTGAAGCCCGAAAATGCCTTGTTGTCAGATGACGGCTTGGTCAAAGTGACCGATTTTGGGTTGGCCAGGGCTATCAACTCCGAGTCCCAACACACGTCCGCAAACGGCGTACTCATCGGGACAGTGTCATATCTGGCACCCGAGATCGTGGTCAACGCCAAGCCTGACGCCCGCGCAGATGTGTACGCCGCTGGCGTCCTGCTCTATGAGATGCTCACGGGCTGCAAGCCACACGAGGGTGAAAACCCAATCCAGGTGGCCTACAAGCATGTGAACGAAGACGTGCCGGCCCCATCCCTGCGTGTGCCCGCCCTTCCGGCCATCGTCGACGCCTTGGTCGCCCGGGCCACGGCTCGTGACATGGCATTCAGGTCGGCTGACGCTGGCGTGCTCCTCAATCAGACCCAACGAGTGCGCCAAGCGTTGGAGCAAGGCGACTTCGAGGATGAGGAGTTGCAGGCCGAGTTGACGCCGATGCGCACCGACACTCAGGTGCTGGAAGGGGTCTGGCCATCAAAGATCGTTGACCCCGAGAATCTCGCCCCACAGGACTTGACACCCACCGATCGAGTCTTTGACCACGAACACGACTCAGCCAAGCACGGCGTCATCCCGCACCAACACGAGCCGATGGCGCCGATCATCAAGCCACGCAAGAGCCCACAAGGCCCGACAGTCAAGCAAACAGTCCAGTCTCCGCGCGGCCGCGGCCCCTTGCTGTTGGTCTCGGTGCTGTTGCTGGCCGGTCTGGTTGGCTATACGGGCTGGTACATGGGGATGGGCCGCTACCAGCCCACCCCTTCGGTGTTGCAGTTGACCCAAAAGGCAGCAGCCAAGAAGTTGGAGGCAGCTGGGCTGAAGTTCTCCGTCGTTGAGCGGGAGTACGACGAGCAAGTCCCCGCAGGGCAGGTCCTGAGCACTGACCCAGACCCAGGCGAGCGGGTCCTGAAGGACGGCACCGTCAAGGCTGTGCTGTCACTTGGCCCTGAGCGACATGCAGTGCCAGATGTGACCAACAAGTCATATGACCAGGCCGCGGCTCTCCTCTCTGATGCCACCTTGGCCGTGGGCACGACTCAAGAGGTGTTCAACGAGGTGATCCCGACTGGCCAGATCGTGGCAGTGACCCCGGGCGTGGGCACTTTGTTGAAACGAGGCGACGAGGTCGCGCTCAAGGTGAGCAAGGGCAAGAAGCCGATCAAGATCCGCGACTTCACCAACAGGTCGTGGGCGCTGGGAGAGAAACGCTTGACCCGCTTGGGCTTCACTCCACAAGTCACTGAGGAGTTCAACAGCAGCGTGCCCAAGGGGAATGTCGTGAGCCAGTCTCCACGCAAGGGCACCGGCTTCAAGGGCGACGCGATCACCGTGGTCGTGTCGAAGGGCCCGCAGATGATCACTGTGCCAAAGGTTGTTGGCTCTGGGCTCGACGCAGCAACCAAGGCCTTGGAAGATGCTGGCTTCAACGTCAAGGTGCAGCACTCCAGCGTCTACATCGGCTTGTCATATGTGGTGGGCCAGAGCCCTGACGCAGACGGCAAGGCCCCCTTGGGCTCGACGGTCACTTTGTCGATCGTCTGATCCTGCTCATGAATCCGTCTGCTCAGCCGGACCAGAAGGCCATTGGCGGCGCAAAGACCATCGGGCCCACCTTGGCGTTGCTGGCCATGACTGCCTGCTGGGGCAGTACCTTCTTCTTGATCCATGACCTGCTGGAGCGGATGCCGGTCGCTGACTTCTTGGCGATCCGCTTCATCATCGCCAGCATCGCCATGGTGATCGTCGCCCCAAGGGCCATTGCTCGACTTGACCCTGCAAAGCGAAAACACGCATTGGTGCTGGGTCTGCTCTACGGCGTGGCCCAAGTGCTCCAGACTGCAGGCTTGGCACACACCGCCGCAAGTGTCTCGGGATTCATCACCGGCTTCTATGTCGTGGCGACCCCATTCTTCGCAGCAATGATCTTGAAGACCAAGATCGGACCAATGACCTGGCTCGCGGTTGTCGTGGCAATCGCCGGCATCGCCATCTTGACCTTGGGCAATGTCGGTGGCCTGCAGCTCGGCTATGGAGAGGCGCTGACCTTCGTAGCCGCCTTGGTCTACGCCTTGCACATCGTGGGCTTGGGAGCCTGGTCAACGGCCGGCGATGCCGTGGGCATGGCAATCGTCCAGGCAATCATGATCGCCTCGGTCACCACAATTGCTGCGATTCCTGGGGGGATCACCCTTCCTGACCGCACCACAGATTGGCTATCGATCCTCTACATGGCGATTTTCGCGGGCGCCTTGGCCCTCTTGGGACAGACCTGGGCACAGGCTCACCTGTCCCCCACTCGCTCGGCGATCATCATGAGCATGGAGCCAGTATTCGCCGCCTTCTTCGCCGTATCCTTGGGCGGCGAGTCCTTGACCGCGAGAATGGTCACCGGAGGAGGGCTGGTCGTGGCTGCGATGGTGATCGTGGAATTGGCCCCGCGCAGCAAACCAGAGGCCGAACTCCCCCATTTGCAGGTCTGAGCAGCAGCTTGCCAGTCAGTCGCGCCCGCGTCTGATCGTATCTTCGACGAGATTGTTCATGGCTGCGGCCGCAGGCCATCCGGCGTAATGCGCCAAGAAGATCACGGTCTCACGAAGAGCCTCGTCATCTAGCTCACCATTGCGATATGCAGCAGGGAGCTGGATGGAGAGCACGTCATTGGCACCACGACCAGCGAG
>JACJWW010000011.1 GCA_020636935.1 Nocardioidaceae bacterium | reverse complement strand
CGACACCATGGTCGCCATCGTCTCGTTCGGCTCCGATCGCAAACTATTGCTGCGCCCGCGGGGAGGCCAAACAGAGCTGACCTTGACCTTGTCTCATGGCGACCTGGTCGTGATGGGCGGGAGTTGCCAGCGCACCTGGGAGCACGCCGTACCCAAGACCACCCGCCCCGTGGGCCCTCGCCTCAGCGTGCAGTTCCGCCCTCGCAACGTCTTTTGAGCCTCCCCGACCTACTCGCTGTCAGCCTCCAAGTTTCACTGGTCCACCAGTGAAACTTGGAGGCCGGGCAAACCATCCAAACAACGCGAAAGGCGCCCCGGCCACTTGGACCGGGGCGCCTTCTTGACGCAGTTTTGCTAGTGGATCAGAAGCCCATGTCGCCCATGCCACCGTCAGCACCGGGCATGGCCGGGGCCTTCTCGGGCTTGTCGGCAATGACAGCCTCGGTGGTGAGGAACAGCGCAGCGATCGAGGCGGCATTCTGTAGCGCCGAGCGGGTCACCTTGGCGGGATCGAGGATCCCGGCCTTGACCATGTCGACGTATTCACCGGTGGCGGCGTTGAGGCCTTCACCAGCAGGCAGGTTGCGCACCTTCTCCGCCACGACGCCACCCTCGAGGCCAGCGTTGACGGCGATCTGCTTCAACGGAGCATCCAGGGCGAGCTTGACGATCTGAGCGCCAGTGGCCTCGTCGCCTTCGAGGTCGAGCTTCTCGAATGCAGTGGCCGAAGCCTGCACGAGAGCCACGCCGCCACCAGCGACGATGCCCTCTTCGACAGCAGCCTTGGCATTGCGTACGGCGTCTTCGATGCGGTGCTTGCGCTCCTTGAGCTCCACCTCGGTGGCAGCGCCGACCTTGATCACGGCCACGCCGCCGGCAAGCTTGGCAAGACGCTCCTGCAGCTTCTCGCGGTCATAGTCGGAGTCGCTGTTCTCGATCTCGCCGCGGATCTGCTGGACCCGACCCTTGATCTGCTCGCTGTCGCCAGCGCCCTCGACGATGGTGGTTTCGTCCTTGGTGATGACGACCTTGCGGGCGCTGCCCAGGAGCTCGATGCCGGTGTTCTCAAGCTTGAGACCGACCTCTTCGGAGATGACCTGACCACCAGTGAGGATGGCGATGTCTTGCAGCATGGCCTTACGGCGATCACCGAATCCGGGAGCCTTGACGGCAACGGACTTGAAGGTGCCACGGATCTTGTTGACCACCAGGGTCGACAGGGCTTCGCCGTCGACATCTTCGGCGATGATCAACAAGGGCTTGCCGCTCTGCATGACCTTCTCGAGCACGGGCAAGAGGTCCTTGACCGTCGACACCTTCTGGTTGACAACCAGGATGTATGGATCTTCGAGCACAGTCTCCATGCGCTCGGGGTCGGTCACGAAGTACGCCGAGATGTAGCCCTTGTCGAAGCGCATGCCCTCGGTCATCTCGAGGTCGAGCCCAAAGGTGTTGGACTCCTCGACGGTGATGACGCCTTCCTTGCCGACCTTGTCCATGGCCTCGGCGATCGCGTCGCCAACACTGGGGTCAGCAGCGGAGATGGAGGCGGTGGCAGCGATCTGCTCCTTGGTCTCGATCTCCTGAGCCATGCCGAGCAGCTGCTCAGAGACGGACTCGACGGCCTTCTCAATGCCTCGCTTGATCGACATCGGGTTGGCGCCGGCTGCGACATTGCGCAGGCCTTCGCGGACCATTGCCTGGGCCAGCACGGTAGCGGTGGTGGTGCCGTCGCCAGCGACGTCGTCGGTCTTCTTGGCGACCTCCTTGACCAGCTCGGCACCGATCTTCTCGTAGGGATCCTCGAGTTCGATCTCCTTGGCGATGGACACGCCATCGTTGGTGATCGTGGGGGCGCCCCACTTCTTCTCAAGGACGACATTGCGGCCCTTGGGGCCAAGGGTCACCTTGACCGCATCGGCCAGGGTGTTCATGCCCTTTTCAAGACCTCGACGGGCCTCTTCATGGAAAGCGATGAGCTTCGACATTCAGGCGTTTCCTCACGCGTGACGAACGGATATGACTTGCACTCTCAAGGCGAGAGTGCCAACCACATTTTTAGCACTCACCACCTGAGAGTGCAAATGGCGGGTCCGCCCGATAGTCGCGATCAGCCGCCTGCGACGGCAGGAATGATCGACACCTGAGTGCCATCGGGGGTTGGACTGGCCAAACCATCGAGAAAGCGCACATCTTCATTGCCGACGTACACATTGACAAAGCGTCGCAATTCGCCTGCATCATCAAGCACTCGGGCCTTGATGCCCGGGAAATTGGCGTCCAGGTTGTCCAAGACAGTGGCCAAGGTGTCACCGTCGGCTTCCACTTCGGATGAGCCTGAAGTGTAAGGGCGCAAGATGGTCGGGATCCGCACAGAAATGCTCATTTAGATGCTCCTGGTTGAGGGTTTGGTCAGGACAGGCCGGCAGCGGAGAACGCGTCGTAAGTCGCGGGGATGGTGGCCGCAGCGCCCACCTGGTCGGCGATCGCATCAAGAGTCTTGAGCCCCATGCCGGTGTTGATCACCACAGTCTCCTTGGTGGGGTCGAGTTGACCGGTCTCCACCAACTTCTTCAAGCAAGCCACCGTCGTGCCCCCAGCGGTCTCGGTGAAGATCCCCTCATTGCGCGCCAGCAACAAGATGCCCTCCCGGATCTCGTCATCGGTGACATCTTCTACGGCCCCGCCCGTACGACGACAAATATCGAGCACGTAGACCGCATCGGCTGGGTTGCCGATAGCCAGGGACTTCGCGATCGTGTCGGGTTTGACCGGACGGACAATCTCGTGGCCCTCCTTGAAAGCCACTGACACGGGCGAACAGCCGGTCGCTTGCGCGCCGTACACCTTGTAAGGCTTGTCTTCCACGAGCCCCAAGGCGATCAACTCTTGGAAAGCCTTGTCGACCTTGGTCAACTGTGAGCCGCTGGCCACCGGGATCACGATCTGGTCGGGCAGGCGCCAACCCAATTGCTCGGCGATTTCGTAGCCGAGGGTCTTGGAGCCTTCGGCGTAGTAGGGCCGCACATTGACATTGACGAAGGCCCAGCCGTCTTCTTCGCCGGCGATCTCAGAGGCGAGTTTGTTGACGTCGTCGTAGTTGCCCTCAACTGCCACGAGAGAGTCGGTGTAGACAGCCGAGTTGACCTGCTTGGGCTTCTCGAGGTTGGACGGGATGAATACGACGGTCTTGAGCCCTGCCCGTGCTCCTGCTGCAGCAACTGCATTGGCGAGATTGCCGGTGGAGGGGCAGGCAAAGACCTTGCTGTGGAACTCACGGGCGGCGCTAAGCGCGCAAGCAACGACACGGTCCTTGAAGGAGTTGGTGGGATTTGTGGAGTCATCTTTGACCCAGAGTTTGTCGATGCCAAGCGCATTGCCCAAGTTGTTGGCCTGCAAGAGGCGGGTGAAGCCGGGCTCCATGTTGGGGCTGTCTTCGATATCGCTAGGCACTGGCAAGAGAGATTTGTAGCGCCAGATATTGCGGGGGCCAGACTCAATCTCAGCACGGGTGATCCGCGGGAAGTAGTAGGCGATTTCGAGAGGTCCGAAACACTCCGGACAGGCGTAGTAGGGGCCAAGGTCGACCTTGGTGCCGCACTCGCGACAGCTCAAGGCGGTCGCGTTGCCGAATGCGCCGGCGCGAATGACGGTGCCGTTTGCCAGTTCAGTGCTCAAGGAGGCCTCCTTCTCATCTTCCCTGCACCGACTCTCGACACAGGACGGACTTGGCACCACACCAATGAATCTGTCCTCGCCCTCACGGGCTGCAGATCAGAGGCTCAATGGCGGTTGCCGGGGCTTCAACGGGCCGTATCCCTCTGCCCCTCTCGATGAGCTGAGTCAATAGTAGGGAGAAAAGAGTCATTCAGACAGCCGAAATCTCAATACATGAGATATCAGTCTATATGTTGAGACTAGAAGTCGGCTCTCAGCGCTTCAACCGACAACTTCGCTAAGAACTCAACGACTCCCGACGGGCCCGGCACAGCCACGTCGGCAAGCGCCATCAGCGCCGACTCCTCGCCAGACTCGGAAGTGACCAACAAGGTCGCCAGCCCCTGCTCCCTCAACGCCCGCACCGCTTCAAATGCGGCCAAGTCGCCCAGGTCATCGCCGATGAAGCAGAAGCCGTGTACGCCGTCTTGCTCGGCAAGCGCGTGGACCACCAACCCCTTGTCCATCTCGGCCAAGCGGATCTCGACCACTCTGCGACCCGGTTCGACATCCAATCCGTGCGCCGAAGCCGCATTGGCCAAGACGGGCAGGAGGCGCGCATATGACTCCTCCGGGTCAGCGCACCGACGCGTGTGCACTGCTACTGCCAAGCCTTTGTCCTCGACCCAGGCGTCGGGCGTGCGCGCTTCAGCCAAGAGGCGAGGCAACTCGGCGATGAAGCCAGCCAACCCCGCAGGGGGCGCGCTTGAGCGGATCTCTTTGTCGGTCGAGCTCCACTGCTGAGCGCCATAGTGCCCAAAGACCCGCAGTTCCCCACCAATCGCAGTGATCTGTTGCCCGATCGCTTCGAGGCCACCCAATCGCAGTACTTGATCGACCGGACGGCCGGTGATCACCGAGATGACCTGGAATGATTTGGCCAGTTCCAGGAGTACGCCGGGAGCCTGCGGGTGGATCGTGGCCTTCTCTGGATCAGCCACGATCGGCGCGAGAGTCCCGTCGAAATCCAGGCCGATCATCACGTTTGGAGCAGCCGCGATGAACTCGTCATAGCGCTCTTCTGCTCGATCGGTGAGGAACTCCATGAATGGCATCGTGCCAACGAATCCACTCGAAGGCCACTTCACCGACTCAGTGATAGTCGGCAGTCAGCACTACGGTGAGGCGATCGAGGCGCATTGGGGCAACCGCAGGCTTGGCCTTCTTGATGCCCAGGTCAGTCGCCAAAGCTTGCGCGGCCGGCTGCATTCCTGGCGGGAAATAGACGGCTGTGTTGTCAACGGTGCCATACCAGTTGTCTGTGCCCACGACATTCCAGCCAGCCATCTCGGCCTTCTTGGCTGTGGCAGCCGCCAATCCCTTGACCCGGGAGTTGTTGAAGATCTCTACGAGGGTCTGGCCTCGGCGCACCTTCGGGACCATCGGCTCAGCACTGGGGCTGCTGGTCGGCGAAGCCGAAGCCTCCACCTTTGCAACCGTTGCGGCCTTGTTGACCGGGCTATCGGTGCGTTGAGAGATGAACAACAAGCCCGCGAGAGCAAGCAAAGACACGGTGAAGGCCAACAGCCGTGAGGACATCACATAGCCCAGATCATTGCGTCTAGCCAATCTCATGGAATCCCCTCGCAGACTGCTCAACCCCGGACGCGATCAGTCGGTGAGTTCGATACCCAAACGGCGTGCCGAGCGGGCTCGTTGGCGGCGCTCACGCAGCCTGCAAAGGCGGCGAATCAGGAGCGGGTCATAGGCCAGCGCATCTGGGTTGTCCAACAGGGCGTTGAGGATTTGGTAATAGCGGGTTGAGGACAAGTCGAAGGTCTCGCGGATGGCCGCTTCCTTCGCGCCCCCCAGGCGCCACCAATCGCGTTCGAAGTCGATGATCGCCAAGTCGCGTGCCGACAACTGACCAGCGGCCAATCCTTCGGGAGCGTCCAACTTTCCTTTGGGTGAGCGCACCTTCTGGGTCGCTTCTTTGGACTCCAGCGTCTGGGTTGCCACCATGTGCATCCGACCCTTCAAAGTTGTGGTCACCTCGTTCGCAGCCCAGCATAGGTGACAAACCACAACGATGTCATTTGAGTCTCGGCGTGGCGCCTGGACACGCCGCATTCATCCTCTCTCCAGTCACACCGGTTTACGTTTGTCACATGAGCACCAGCAACGGCCCCTCCGACGTTTCCTTCGGCTGGGGCATTTTGGGGCCCGGCAGGATCGCTGAAAAGTTCTGTGCTGATCTGGCACTGGTCCCCGGAGCGCGCCTAGCCGCAGTGGGCTCCCGGTCGAGTGAGCGAGCCGAGGCATTCAGCGCTCGGCATGGCGGTCGAGCCCACGCCAGCTATGCGGCCTTGGTTGAAGACCCAGAGGTCGACATCGTGTATGTCGCATCGCCACACTCGCTGCACTTCTCCCACGCCGCGATGGCTCTCGAGGCAGGCAAGGCCGTGCTTTGCGAGAAGCCACTGACTCTCGACGTCGAGGCCGCAAAGGCTCTCTTCGAACTTGCCGACCGGCACTCCGGCTTCTTGATGGAAGCAATGTGGATGACTTGCAACCCGCTGATCCACAAGGTGCGCCGCCTCTTGGGACAGGAGTCCTACGGAAGTCCAAAGCAAGTGCATGCCGACCTGGGTTTCGTGGCCGCTCACGACCCAGCCGACCGACTCTGGGACTCCCAACTTGGCGCAAGCGTGTTGCTCGACATGGGCATCTACCCGCTCACCTTCGCGCACCTACTCCTGGGTCCACCCCAAAGCCTGGCCGCATCGGCACATGTGGTCGATGGGGTAGATGCGAACTTGGCTATTTCGGGCAGCTATCCAAATGGTGCCGTGGCGGCGCTCACCTCATCGATGACCTGTCAATCCCCACGCACTGCCAGTGTGTCCACCGAGATCGGGCGTTTCGATTTCGCCAGGAACTTCCATCGCCCAACCTCCGTGCAGTGGACTTCCTACTGGGAGCCCGAAGGCCAGACCACCACGATCGTGGCTGATGAACCCATCATCGGCTTGGGCTATGGCAACGAGATTGCTGAAATACAGCGCTGCTTGCGCGCGGGATTGCGCGAGAGCCCACTCGTGCCGCGCGCCCAGACGATCGCCGTACTCGAGCAGATGGATCTGATCGGATCACAGCTCGGGGTAAGCCATTCAAAGACCTAAGCGTCGGTACGACGTATTAGGGTGCATGTGTGAGCCCGCGCAAGCCAACCCAAGGCAGCTCAGACCTCATCGTGGTGGCAAATCGCCTCCCACTGGATCGAGTGGTGCTTCCTGGCGGCCAGACCACTTGGCGCACCGCACCAGGTGGCCTGGTCACCGCATTGGAGCCGGTCATGCGGGCCAACAAGGGGGCCTGGATCGGGTGGCCTGGAGACACCGGTGAGACAGTCAAGCCATTCACCGACAACGGCCTCACCTTGGTGCCGATCGGGATTTCGCAAAACGAATACACCGAGTACTACGAAGGCTTCTGCAATGCCACGCTGTGGCCGCTCTATCACGATGTGGTGGCCAAGCCTGAGTTCCACCGCGAGTGGTGGGATGCCTATATCGACGTCAACGAGCGCTTTGCCCACGCAGCCGCCAAGCAGGCCGCGCCCGGCGCCACCGTGTGGGTGCATGACTACCAACTCCAGTTGGTGCCCCAGATGCTGCGTGAGTTGCGCCCCGATCTCCAAATCGGCTTCTTCTTGCACATCCCCTTCCCGCCAGTGGAGCTCTTCTCTCAACTACCTTGGCGCCGCCAACTCCTGGAGGGGCTCCTCGGCGCAGACCTGGTCGGCTTCCAACTCCCCGGCGCCGCTGGCAACTTCATCCGGCTGGTGCGCCAACGGGTCGGCCACAAGACCCACCGCGACCAGGTCTACTTGCCTGATGGGCGCGTCGTACGAGCCGCGGCCTTCCCGATCTCGATAGATACCAAGGCTTTCGAGGAATTGGCTGGCTCAGAGCCAGTGGAACGCCGAGCCAAACAGATCCGCGACGACCTCGGCAACCCAGCAAAAATCTTCTTGGGCGTCGACCGACTCGACTACACCAAAGGCATCTATGCCAGGTTGCGCGCCTTCAGCGAGCTGATCGCCAATGGAGATCTCTCCGTCGAAGACGCGGTCTTCTTGCAGGTGGCCACTCCCTCTCGCGAACAGGTCGAGCAATACCGGCTGCTTCGCAATGACATCGACCAACTTGTCGGGAGGATAAACGGCGATCTCGGCCGGATCGGTCGACCAGTGATCTCCTATCTGCACTCATCCTTCCCCCGCCAGGAGATGGCTGCTCTCTATCGTGCCGCAGACATCATGGTGGTGACTCCGTTCCGTGATGGCATGAATCTCGTCGCCAAGGAGTACGTCGCCTGCCGGCTCGACGGAGATGGCGCCCTGGTGCTGTCTGAGTTTGCCGGCGCTGCCGAGGAGTTGAAGCAGTCTTATCTGATCAATCCCTACGACATCAACGGCATGAAGGCCACGATGTTGCAGGCCTACCACGCCGAGCCCAAGGAGTTGGGGCGCAGGATGCGGGCCATGCGCAAGCAGGTGAGTGAGCATGATGTCGCCTTCTGGGCGCAATCCTTCCTGGACTCTCTTGCCGAGGCGGGCGCGGCTCACCACGACAAGAAGACCCGGCCTGCGCTCAAGACCTGATCACGACCTGCCCCGGTCACTTTCTGGCCCGGCCACTATTTGGCCTGCTCAGTTCCAGTCATCAAATCCGTGATCTGTGCCGCCAAGTCCGGGCCCAACCGACCCCATTCCGGTCGATATCCATAGACCTCCCCTACCGACATCGCATTGAAGTCTCCGTTGAGCACCTCAACGTCACTAGGGGTGATCAGTCCAGGGTGGGCAACACCTATTGCCTCGACCACCTTTACCAATTCCTTGCGGAACTCTCGCAGATAACTGGCGCATCGCTCCCCCTTGGAGATGGGTTCGAGGCCGTGCGCAAGCCAAGGGTCCTGAGTCGCCACACCAGTCGGGCATCGGTCGGTGTGGCACTTCTGGCTCTGGATGCAGCCAATCGCCATCATGGCCTCGCGCGCCACATTGACGCTGTCGACGCCCAGTGCAAACGCAACTGCGGCATTCTCGATCAGACCGAGCTTGCCTGAGCCCACGAAGTACACGTCATCGGTCAGGCCAGCCTCCGCGAAGATCGAGTAGACCCGCGAGAAGCCCAGCCTGAAGGGCAAGGCCACCGAGTCGGCAAACACAGGCGGGGCGGCCCCTGTGCCGCCTTCGCCACCATCGATGGTGATGAAGTCGACTCCACGATTGCGCGATTGCATCAACACAGCCAGATAGTGCCAAAAGCTCAAGTCCCCAACAGCCGACTTGATCCCGACTGGCAGCCCAGTCTCCTGAGCCACCGCCTCCACAAAGTCCAACAAACTGTCTTCGTTGCCAAAGGCCAAATGGCGAGCCGGGCTCAGACAATCGACCCCTTGCTCAATGCCTCGGATCCTCGCGATCTCCGCACTGACCTTGGCGCCCGGCAACATGCCCCCAAGCCCTGGTTTTGCGCCCTGGCTCAACTTGATCTCGATGGCTCGCACGGGAGCCGAATCCACCACCTCCTTCAACTTGCTCATCGAAAAGTTGCCGGCCACATCGCGGCAGCCGAAGTACGCCGTACCGATCTGGAAGACCAGGTCAGCACCCTGCTTGTGATGCTCGGACAGGCTGCCCTCACCCGTGTTGTGCCAACAATCCGCATCTCGAGCCCCGCGGTTCAAAGCCTCGATCGCGGCTCCTGACATCGAGCCAAACGAGGTACCCGAGATGTTGATCACCGATCGCGGGCGGAAGGCCTTGGCCCGGCCGCGCGCAGCGCCCATCACCTTGGCTGCGGGCAACCCAGTATCGATCGCATGATCGTGTGGCACGGACTCGGGGAAGGCCCGGTGTTTGATGATCGGATAGCCCATCGTGTGCTCGATGTTGTTGTCGGTGCCGAAGCCTTGATAGTTGTTGACGCCCTTTGACGACTCGTAGATCCAGTCGCGCTGATCCCGGGTGAAGGGCCGCTCTTCGTCATTGCTGGTCACGATGTATTGCCGCAGCTCCGGTCCGATCCGCTCGAGCAGATAGCGCGCATTTGCGATCACCGGGTAGTTGCGCCGCAGCGCGTGTTGGGTCTGGGTCAGATCACGGACAGCCAGAGCGCCAACACCGACGAAGGCCAATCCCAAAGCACGCTTGAGTCTCATACCATCATCAAAGCCACCCGACCAGCCCTTGGCAACGAGATGAGCGGCACGGCGCGAAGATCCTGATCACTGGTAATTTCGCTCTCATGGATCTGATCCCAAAGCCGGAGCAGGTCGTATCTGCCGCTGGCAATGTCTTTCACAAGCTCTTGTACGGCGGGGTGGCCGACCTACGCCTGATGCCACGCACCCTCATCGACGAAGGTGAGCACCGCGAGCTCTATCACTACCGCCCGCAGAAGGGCGTCCAAAACGATGGCCCTCCCATTTTGCTGGTGCCACCATTGGCTGCCCCTGCACTCTGCTATGACCTGCGGCGCGGCTGCTCACTGGTGGAGCATCTCGTCCAGCGCGGCCACTCGACCTACTTGGTCGACTACGGTCAGATCTCCTTCTCCAGCCGCAACATGGGCATCGAGCATTGGGTGCAAGACGTCGTACCCGAGGCGATCCGTGCTGTGCACGTGCACAGCGGCAATCGCCCGGTGCATGTGGTCGGCTGGAGCCTGGGTGGCATCTTCGCGATCCTGACCGCCGCTGATCAGCACGATCTCCCGATCGCCTCAATCACCGTGGTGGGCTCGCCATTCGACGTACGCGAAGTGCCCCTGGTGGCACCCTTCCGCCCTCTGCTGAAGTACGACGGAGGGTTGTTCACCCAGGCCTATCGGGTGCTGGGCGGCGCCCCGAAGCCGCTTGTGCGCAGAGCATTCAAGCTCTCCAGCGGCAGCAAGATGATCACCAAACCGCTGGCACAACTGACCAATCTCGACGACACAGAGTTTTTGGCGCAGATCGAAGCCGTGGATCGCTTTACCAAGAACATGGTCGCCTACCCCGGCAGATCATTTGGGCAGCTCTATCACCGGATGGTCAAGCAGAACGATCTGGTCAAGGGCAAGCTCCAACTCAGTGACCATGAAGTCGATGTCACCGACATTCGTCTACCAGTGCTGATCTTCGCGGGAAACACCGACGGCATCGCCCCCATCAAGGCCGTAAAGGCTCTCGTGCCCTTGCTCAAGAAGGCGAAGGAAGTGCGCTTCGAGATCGTGCCCGGCGGCCACCTTGGCATGCTCACGGGCCGCGCATCACGCACTACGACATGGGTGGTGATGGATGAATGGTTCGAGAAGTACTCCTCCAATGAGCTCCCACCTGCCAGGCCCGTGAAGAAGCCGGCCGCAACGAAGGCCAAGGCCAAGAAGGCTCCGCCAAAGAAATCGGCCACCAAGAAGGCCGCCCCAATGAAGTCGGCCACCAAGAAGGCTGCACCAAAGAAGAGCTCCGGACAGGCCAGCACAGCCAAGATCGGGTCCAATCCCGAGCGTCGCTTCAGCTCATCCGCATCGCGCGAACTGGGCGCAGCCAAGCCCGCGAAGTCGGACTGATTCGTCGTACGCATGCCAGCAGACAGCGCGCTCGAAGGTTTGGTTGAGCAGGGTCTGATGGCTGCAGACTGGGCGCAGGCGCTGGCACCGGTCGACGCCACCATCGCTGAGATGGGTGACTTCCTGCGCGGCGAATTGGCCAAAGGCCGTGGCTATCTGCCTGAGGGTACGGCGATCTTCAACGCCTTCCGGCAACCTTTGTCCGGCGTACGGGTGCTGATCGTGGGGCAGGATCCCTATCCGACACCAGGGCATGCGATGGGTCTGAGCTTTTCGGTGCGCCCCGAGGTCCGGCCGCTGCCCCGGAGCCTGATCAATGTCTTCACGGAGTTGATGGATGACACCGGCGCACCCAGGCCCGCGACAGGAGACCTGTCGACGTGGGCCGATCAGGGCGTGATGCTCCTAAACCGCTGTTTGAGCGTGGCTCCAGGGCAGGCTGGCTCGCACCGAGGCCAAGGTTGGGAGCAGGTCACCGACCAGGCGATCACGGCCTTGACTGCGCGTGGCGGCCCGATGGTGGCCATCTTGTGGGGCCGAGATGCGCAGTCACTGAAGTCGAGACTGGGAGCGACGCCAACCATCGAGTCGGCTCATCCCAGCCCCTTGAGCGCTCATCGCGGATTCTTCGGATCCAAGCCCTTCACCCGGGCCAACGCTCTCTTGGTCAGCCAAGGCGCCCAGCCCGTTGACTGGGCGCTCCCGACAAACTAGGCAGCAGCCTCGGGGGTCTTGGACTCACGACCAGCCATCACCGCGGCCATGGCTGCGGCACCGAAGATGACCAGTGCGATCACGCCGTGCAAGGCACCGAGCCAGTGCATCTTTGCCCCCATCTCGCCGAGCCCGATCTGCACGATGACCAACAGCACCAGCGCTGCGCCGTACTTGATCGACACCGACGACTTCGCCAAGAAGGCCAGCACAAGCATCACCACCACTGCCACCGGCAAAGCCATCATCCCGGTGATCTCATGGATCTTCGAAGCCGTGGCATTGCCGTGGGCAAACGATGAATAGCCGATCGTGCCTGCCTGCACCAAGACGAGCAACGCAGCAATCCGACCGAGCATCTTATAGGCGGTGATCATCAATAGTCTTTCTCTGGGGAAGTTGGAAGGGACTAACGAATGCCGAGCTTACGCATCCAAGCCAAACCCTTGACGGTCTGCTTGACGTGGTCGTCGTAGTTGGCATCGCGCGGGGGCGACATGACCTGCTTCTTGAGCATGGCGATGTTGACTGCGTCGGTGTATTTCAACAGGCCTTGGTCGCCATGGCGGGCGCCGACACCCGACTGCTTGACGCCACCGGACGGCGTGCCCTTGGCTGCATATGCCGCAGCCAGCCCGTCGTTGATGTTGACATTGCCCGACTGGATCCGCTCAGCCACCTTGTAGGCCGCGTCGAGATCGCTGCCCCACACGCTGGCGTTGAGTCCGTAGTCAGTGCTGTTGGCAATCCGGATCGCATCTTCGACGTCTGAATATCGATGTACGCCGACCACTGGCCCGAAGGTCTCGGTGCAGCCAGCCATCATTTCGGTGGTGACACCCTCCAAGATGGTCGGCTCGTAGAAGGCCGGCCCGATGTCGGGACGCGCCTTGCCGCCGGTGAGCACCTTGGCGCCCTTGGCGACGGCGTCATCAACATGGGCAGCAACCCGCTCCATGTGGTCGCGCGAGATCAACGACCCGATGTGCGGCTCGAAGTCATAGCGGGCATCGATCTTGAGCTCCTTGGTCGCCTGCACGAAGCGCGGCACGAACTCGTCGTAGATCGAGTCATGGATGTACATCCGCTCAACGGCCATGCAGATCTGGCCGGTGTTGCCGAAGCAGGCAAACAGCGAGCCCTCGACGGTCTCCTCGATATTTGCATCCGGGAGGACGATCATGGGGTTCTTGCCACCGAGCTCGAGGCAGCAGCCGATCAGATTCTTGCCGGCCTGGGCCCCGATAACTCGCCCCGTCGCGGTCGAACCGGTGAACATCACGTAGTTGGCGTTGTCGATGAAGGTCGGGCCGATGTCTGGGCCTTCGCCGCAGACGACCTGGAAGAGACCCTCGGGCAGTCCTGCCTTGTAGAGCAGGTCGATGCCGTAGAGCGGTGAGAGCGCGGTCTTGTTGTCTGGCTTGACCACCACGCCATTGCCTGCCATCAGCGCTGGGATCGCATCAGAAAGCCCGGTGGCGAAGGGGAAGTTCCAAGGCCCAATGATGCCGACAACGCCCTTCGGCTGGCGCACCTCGGTCGAGCTGGAAACCACCGGCACGGCACCGGCCCGCTTGACCGGAGCCAGGAGCTTGGGGGCCCGCTTGAGGTAATAGCTGATCACCATCGGCACATCGCAGATCTCGTCGAAGGCCATCCGACGAGCCTTGCCAGACTCGGCCTGGATCAGGTCACTGATGATCAAGGCGTTGTCAAGCACCAATTGGTGAAACTTCTTGAAGACCGCCAGTCGCTTCTTCAAGGGCCACTGCGACCACTCGTGCTGCGCCGCGCGTGCCTTGTCGAAGGCAGCCTCGATATCGGCCGGCTTTGACTGTGGAAGCTCGGTGATCACCTCGCCGGTGTACACCTCGGTGAGCTTCCAGGTGTTGTCTGTCGAGCCCGAGACCCGACTGGTCAGCCGATCGAGGAGTTCGTCGGTGATAGTGGAGGGCAGGGCCATGGAATCTCCTAGTTGCCGGCCAGGATCAAGTCGGCACACTTCTCGCCGATCATGATCGAGGGAGCATTGGTGTTGCCACCGATGATGGTCGGCATGATCGAGGCATCCGCAACGCGCAGGCCTTCGACGCCGCGCACCTTGAGGTCGGGCCCGACCACGGCTTGCTCGTCGACACCCATCTTGCAGCTGCCCACACCGTGGTACACCGTGGTGGCGCGGTTGAGGATCTCGCTGGGCAGGTCGGCGTTGGAGTACTGCGCACCCGGGTGGAGCTCCTTCTTGACATGTCCACCGAAGATGGGATTGGCCATGACCTCGCGGATCATCTGACAACCCTCAAGCAGGGTCTGACGATCCTCGGGCTCAGCTAGGTACTTGAAGTCGATCAGCGGGGCGGCCTTGGGGTCGGCGCTGCTCAGACGCACGGTGCCGCGGCTGCGCGGGTAGATCAGCGTTGACATCACGGTCACCGCCGGCACGAGATCAACCTTGTGTCGCACGGGGGCATCTTGGTTGGGCGAGGGGTAGGCCCACGGAAGCACGTGGATCTGCAGGTCGGGCACATCGGTGGCCAGCGAGGTGCGCACGAAGGCGACCTTTTCAAAGACGCTGTTTTCCAAGAAGGTGCCGCCCTTGATGACTTCCTTGGCCACGCCCTTGGCGAAGTACGCCGGTGAGCCGATGTGGGGGCTGTTGTCGACCTGGTAGGTCATCGGCACGAACATGTGGTCGTGCAGGTTGTCACCAACGGGCAGATCGGCGACAACGTTGATGCCGAATTGCTTGAGGTGATCGGCTGGGCCGACTCCTGACAGTTGCAGGATTTGCGGCGAACCAAAGACACCAGCAGAGAGGATGACCTCTTTGTCGGCTGTAATCGTCTGGGTGGCACCGCTCTTGTCGATGACCTCAACCCCGGTGGCCCGACCGTTGTTGATGATGATCTTGTTGACGTGGATGCTGGTGCGTACGTCGAGCAGTTGCGGGCTCAAGTCGTGCACATAGCCACGTGATGACGAATAGCGCAGGCCGTCATGGATGCTCTGCTGGAAGGCGCTGACGCCCTCCTGCTCGGCGGCGTTGTAGTCCTCAAGGACCTTGACACCAAGGGTGTCGGCACAGGCCTGCTCGAAGAGTTGGGCAGCCTCGGTGGGTTGGGTATGGCGCTGCACCTTGATCGGCCCGCCGGAGCCGCGGTAGTCATTGGCGCCATCCTCGAAGTCTTCGACGCGCTTGTACACGTCATTGACGGTGTCGGCATCCCAGCCGACATTGCCTTCGGCGGCCCAGGCGTCGTAGTTGGCGCGATTGCCGCGCACCCAGAGCATGCCATTGACCGAGCTTGAGCCGCCGAGCACCTTGCCTCTGGTCTGGGGGATCTTGCGGTTGTTGGCGTTCTCTTGCGGGGTGGTGTAGTAGCCCCAGTCGAAGCGCTTCTTGAGCTTGGGCTCAGAGTGCATCGCGCCGATCATGCCGGGCTTCTTGACGAAGAAGGACTTGTCGACCTTGCCGCCTTCGAGCAAGATCACCCGATTGCCAGCTTGGGCCAATCGGGCCGCAACCGCGCAGCCTGCGCTACCTGCACCAATAACGACATAATCAGCTTGGCTCATTGGGACTTCCTTATCGGCTAGTTACCTGTAGTTCGGGGCTCCCGATCCGGGGACAACTGTAACAAGTTCTAGTTTGTTCGGACAGTTCGAGGATGGTGCAGACTGGACCGCATGGATCAGCCGATCAGCCCGGCACAGGTGCTGTCAATCCAGTCCCACGTCTCCTACGGCCATGTCGGCAATGCCGCGGCCGTGTTTACCCTGCAAAGGCTGGGCATCGAGGCCTGGCCAATCAACACCGTGCACTTCTCCAATCACACTGGGTACGACGGATGGCGCGGCACCCGAGCAACCGCGCAAGAAGTGGCCGACCTGATCCTCGGCGTCTCCGAGCGAGGCCTACTCTCCCGGCTCGACGCAGTGCTCAGTGGCTATCTCGGTAGTGCCGCGATCGCCGAGGTGGTGGGCGACACGGTTGCATCGGCTAGGTCTGCCAATCCCCAAGTCAGCTACTGCCTCGACCCGGTGATCGGTGCCGCGGGTCGCGGCTTGTACGCCGCCCCAGACACGGCAGCGGCGATCAAGCACATCCTCGTCCCTGCAGCCGACATCATCACGCCCAATCAGTTCGAGTTGGAGTTCTTGACTGATCACAACACCAACACCACCGGCGACTTGCTGGCTGCAGCCGACGACTTGCGTGGGCGCGGCCCCCGCGTCGTACTCATCACCAGCGTGCACACCGAAGACACCCCACCAGGTGAAGTCGACGTGTACTGCGTCACCGACGAGGCCACCTGGCGAGTGCGTACGCCGAAGCGCGCGATCGCCGTGGGTGGCACCGGCGACGTCGCCGCTGCGCTCTTCCTAGGACATTTGCTGGGTGGGGCATCGGCACCTGAATCCCTGACCAAGTCGATCGAGTCTGTCTTCGACTTGCTGACGCACACCGAAGCCGTCGGTGGCGACGAGCTCTTACTCGTGGCTGCCCAGCACTGCATCACCAGCGCGACAAAGAGATTTGTGGCCAAACAGGTGCGCTGACCTCACCGCCTGCACGACGCACCCGACATGGATGTGCGGCAGCGCGGTCATTCCCCTACGATTGCACCGCCGACTCAGATCGGTATGCCGGTGTAGCTCAGTTGGTAGAGCGCCTCACTTGTAATGAGGATGTCGCGGGTTCGACTCCTGTCACCGGCTCGTGAAAAGGCGTCGCATCGCAACAGTTTGCGCGCTAGCAGCTTTGTTGGCTCTGGTTGGCTGCGGCCCCAAGGCCTACCGGCCGATCCAACCCGCTGCCCCCACCACGACCCGGGCGGCGACGGCGCGGCCCAATGTCTTGGTGATTGAAGCCGATGACATGCGAGTCGATGAGTTGCGGTGGATGCCAAATACTCGCAAGTACCTGCAAGATCGCGGCTTGACCTTCAAGAACTCATTTGCCCCCTATCCCTTGTGCTGCCCCTCGCGATCTAGCTTCCTGACCGGCAAGTACACCCATAATCACCATGTCTATAGCCATGAAGACCCCTATGGATTCCGGGTTTTCAATGACTCGGTGACCATTGCAACAGCCTTGCAAGAGTCGGGTTATCAAACCGCGTTGGTTGGCAAATATCTCAATGGCTACGGCGAGCAGACTGTGAAAGCCACCGGCAAGTCCAGCCTAAAATATGTCCCGCCCGGCTGGACCGATTGGTTTGGCGCCTCTGATCACCTGTGGCAATCGGGGGATGATTTCAAGGGCGGCACCTACGACTATTTCAACCTGGTCGAAAATATCAATGGCAAGATCACCGGCTTCCCTGGTCGATATACCACCGACGTGACGGCTGGTCAGACCCGCTCGCTGATCAGCAAGTACGCCGCTGGCCAAGAGCCGTGGTTCATTTGGTGGACCCCAGTTGCGCCTCATCACGGTGACCCGATCGAGCCAGATGACCCGGGCAGTGTGTTGCGTGACGACGGCGACTACACCCATTTTGTGACTCCGGCCCGACCCGATCGCGTCAAGGGACTTTTTGACAAGCAGATTTCTCACGGCCTGGGGACTCCCCCTAATCGACCCGCTGAAGCCGATGTGTCCGACAAGCCGCGCTATCTGCATGTACCGGGGCTGAATGTGGCCGAGAAGGTGGCCGTGCGCACGGTCACTAGGCAACGGGCTGAGGCGTTGTATGTGCTTGACCATCAAATCGGCAAGACCTTCTCGGCACTCAGCCGTCAAGGCCTCCTCGGCTCCACAATCATCATCTTCACTTCAGACAACGGCTACTACCTTGGCGAACATCGCAAGCGTCAAGGCAAGATCACCTTGCACGAGCCATCACTTCGAGTGCCCCTTCTAATTTCGGGCCCGGGGATTTCCAGTGGCGATCGCTATGACCCCGCCACTACGGTCGATCTGGCCCCGACTATCGCCGCCTACGCTGGTGCAAGCCTGCCTGGTTATGACGGCATCTCGCTGCGCCCGGTGATCGAGGGTGGCGATCTCGGTTGGCAGCGTCCGGTGGTGACTGAGTCGATGATCCCCGAATCTCGCTATTCCAAGACTCACCATGCCTTGGGCAGACAACCGCTAAACACCGAAGGGATCCGTCTAGGTCGCTGGAAGCTAACCCGTTATTCGGTGGGCGCCGAGAAGGAGCTCTACGACCTGCAGACAGATCCCTTGGAGCTGAACAGCCTTCACAAAGACCCTCGCTATGCCCAGGTCTTGGCCGAGTTGATCAAGCTGCAGAAGTCTTATGCCAACTGCGCTGGAGCAACCTGCCATACGGCACTGCCAAAGAGATTCCAACAGACCGCGGCAGAAGTCAAAGCGATTACAGACGCCCAGATCGAGGCCACAGCGAAGTACTACCAAAACCCACCCGCGCGTTAGACCGAAATGGCTGAGTCGAAATGGCTGGGCCCAAATCGTTGGGCCGAAATCGTTGGGCCCGGGAATGCCCCGGGGCCTGGATCAGTTGTGGGTCTCGTGACCAATCCAAATCTAAAATTTGCCATCATCGTCGGTTCGACTCGCCCAGGCCGGGTTGGCGCCTCCGTTGCCCAATGGGTCGCCGATCAAGCCAAGCAACGCTCGGCCACATATGACTTGGTTGATCTGGCTGATTTTGATCTCGACTTGCTCAACGAGCCGACCGTGCCAGGGGCAGCCGGCGGCGTATACGAAAACCCCAAGACCACCCGCTGGTCACAGACGATTGAGCAATACGACGGCTATGTCTTCGTAACTCCCGAATACAACCATGGGGTTCCGGCCGCTTTGAAGAATGCGGTAGATGTCTTGTACCCCGAGTGGCGCAACAAGGCTGCGGCCCTGGTCTCATATGGAGCAGATGGCGGCGTACGCGCGGTCGAACAGTGGCGTCAGATCCTTGCCAATGTCGTCTTGCATGTGACCAGAGGTCAGATGAGCATCCGTACTTATGACGAAATTCTCGAGGGGAGCTTCGAGCCAGCCCAGCGGCGTCCTGAGCAGATCGCGGCACTCTTCGACCAGCTCGAGCCCTTGGCTGACGCGGTCAAGATATTGCGCTGAACCTCAGCCACCAGCCCGCTTTTGCGCGATGGCATAGAGCGCCACACTCGCAGCGACTCCAGCATTGAGCGACTCCAAGGAGTTCACCATCGGGATCGATACCAATTGATCGCAGGTTTCGCCCACCAGCCGGGACAGTCCGCCACCTTCAGCTCCGACGACGACCACTAACGGGCCATCGGCGAGGTCAAGATCTGGCAGGGAGATATCACCATCAGCAGCTAGGCCAACGACCATGCAACCAGCATCTTGATAGGCCTTCAACTGCCGGGTCAGATTCGTGGCCAATGCGACCGGAAGCCTAGCGGCTGCTCCTGCCGAGGTCTTCCAGGCAGAAGCAGTCATGCCTGCGGCCCGGCGCTCTGGGATCAACACCCCGTGAGCCCCAAAGCCAGAGGCTGAACGCACCACTGCACCGAGATTGCGCGGATCGGTCACGGAGTCGAGAGCCACGATCAGCGGCGGCTCACCGATCTGGGCCGCTCGATCGAGCAAGTCGGCTGGCTTGGCATATTCGTACGGCGGGATCCGGGCCGCTAGCCCTTGGTGCACCGCGCCGCCGGTCAGGCGATCCAGCTCAAGTCGGGGCACCTCCATGAGCGAGATCCCACGGTCTGCCGCGATCGCGAAGGCTTCACGCATCCGACCATCACGCTCAACTCCCTCGGCCACGAAGAGGGTGGTCACTGGCATCCCGGCTTGGAGCGCTTCAACTACGCTGTTGCGACCTGCGACCCACTCTGACTCACGTCCCTTGGGCTTGCGCTTGGGCTTGGCTGCGGCCACTTTTTCAGCCTTCTTACGCGATTTGTAGGCCTTGTGATTTGGGCGGTCTTCAGCCCTTGGAGTGGGGCCCTTGCCCTCCAGGCCCCGCTTGACCCGACCACCCGAGCCGGCTGTTGGGTTGCCCTTACCAGATTTCCTGATCGCACCCCGTCGCTGCGAGTTGCCAGCCATCACAAACTCCATTTCGGGCCAGAGGCCGTGTCTTCGAGGTTTACCCCTGCAGCCTTGATCTGCTCACGGATCGCGTCGGCGGTCGCGAAGTCCCTTGCCTCACGGGCGGCCTCGCGTTGCGCCAGCATCCCTTGGATCAGGGCATCGATCACCGCAGCCTCGTGGCCACTGTCGGACTTGCCGACCCAATGGGCATCTAATGGGTCCAACCCGAGCACGCCAAGCATCGCCCTGACCTGGGCGGCCTCAGCCTGCCCCGCTCCCGCAGCAAGGGCTTTGTTGCCCTCACGCACGAGGTCATGGATCACCCCCACTGCCGCCGGGGTACCCAGGTCGTCGTCCATGGCCGCCACGAATGCGTCAGGCAAGGCACCCACAGCCACCTCACCCACACGCTCAAGGAATCCTTCGATCCGACCAAATGCGGCCGCAGCTTCTTGAAGGGCAGCAAAGCTGAACTCAACGTGTGAGCGATAGTGTGCCGCAACCAAGTAGTAGCGCAACTCGATGCCGCGCACCCGCTCCAAGACATTGGGGATCAACAACGAGTTGCCCAACGACTTGCTCATCTTCTCGCCACTCGTGGTGATCCAGGCATTGTGCATCCAGTACGACGCAAACTCCTGCCCCGCAGCCCGCGACTGGGCTTGCTCGTTTTCGTGGTGTGGGAATCGCAGGTCAATCCCACCGCCATGGATGTCGAAGCGAGGTCCGAGATATTTGCCAGCCATGGCCGAGCATTCGATATGCCATCCAGGTCGGCCGAGACCCCAGGGCGAAGGCCAACTTGCCGTCTCCGGCTCGGAGTCCTTGCGTCCCTTCCACAAGGCAAAGTCGCGGGGGTCACGCTTGCCACGCGGATCGGCATCGGCGGCAGCTTCCATGTCGTCGACCTTCTGGCCTGACAAGGCGCCGTACGCCGGATAGGAGCGCACGTCAAAGAAGACATCGCCGGTGCCATCATCGGCGACATAAGCATGACCGTTGTCGATCAGAGTCGAGATCAAGGTCAGCATCTCGGGGATGTGCCCCGTCGCCAATGGCTCATAGGTCGGCGGCAAGACATTGAGCTCGTCATAAGCAGCGCTCAAGTGGCGCGCCATTTCGTAGGCGAGGTTGTACCACGGGCGCCCCTGCTCAGCGGCCTTGTTCAAGATCTTGTCGTCAATATCGGTGATATTGCGAATGAAGGTGACTTCATAGCCACTTGCGGTCAACCAGCGGCGCAGGATGTCGAAATTGACCGCGGAGCGCACATGACCGACATGGGGCTCTGACTGCACGGTGAGCCCACAGACGTAGATGCTGGCCTTGCCCTCGTTCGCAGGGACAAATGCGCGCGTGCTGCGCGTGGCTGAGTCATGGATCTGAAGGGGCACTCCAGAAGTTTAGTGAGGACGCACCTCACCTGACCACACGGACTCGCTTAGTGGTTGGCGTCTCCTGGTTGACCTTGTCGGCAACCCCGCGCACCGAGATCTCATAAAGACCCGCTTTGAACGGGTTGATCTTGAGCGAGTAGTAACCAACCCCACCCGACTTCGACCAAGTCTTTGGCTCATACCAACGCGTCGGCTTGCAGACCTTCTTACCCCTGCTGTCGGTGTAGGCCTTGGTGCGGAAGACGAAGCCAGCCGGCATCATCCACTGACAGGTGCCTCGGCGTTGGAGTTTGCGGTTTAGCTTCTGGATCGCGACCCCGGCAGAAGTGACGTTCGCTCCCGTGACGCTTCCTGAGATGGCCCGGAAATTCTTGCGCTTGACCCGTCTTCCGGGGAAGCCGATCGAGGCCAGGGGCTGATCACTGTGGTAGCGGGCCAGGGCGATCGACTTGGTGCCGTCGGCCTTTCGTGCCCAACCGGCAAGCACGACCTTGCCGTCGCGCTGCAGCAGCATGCTGGTGGCTTCTTCGCCGTACTGACCCAAGGAGGTGTACACGCTGCCGCCCAGCCCAAAGCCTGCATCCAAGGCTCCATTGGGGTTGAACCGAGCCAGGACAAAGTCTCGAGTGGTGCCGGAGTCGGCATAACCACCGGTGAGGACCTGCCCGTTTGGCTGCACAGCGACGGCATTGGCTGCATCGTTGCCGCCACTCAAGCTGACCACGACCTTGCCACCCGCGCCGAATGATGGGTCGAAGGCTCCATTGCTCATCAGCCTGGCCACGAAGGTGTTTTCGCGCCCGCCTTGGTTGATCACCCCAGCAAGCACGATCCGTCCATCGGGCAGCAGTGACATGGCGCGCGCCTCCACAGAGTCGCCAACCGCGAAGGCAACCTTGCCTCCGCTGCCGAATGAGGGGTCGAGGACACCATTGGTCTGATAGCGGGCCACGGCGACCTTGGAGCCACTCTTTCCAGCAGCCATCACCTTGCCATCAGGTTGCACGGCAATGGCTCGGGCCAAGTCATCTGCGCCAAAATCAGTGGTCACGCCATTGGCCGAGCCAAAACTCGAGTCGACGGTGCCATTGCTCAAATAGCGCACCACCCCGAAGGCATTGCTGCCGCTGACCCGGGCCCGTCCACCAGCGACGATCCGCTGGTCTGGGGTCATGGCAACGCCCATGGCCTCGGCGTCATTGTCGCCGCCAACCTGGGTTTCCACGCCGCCAGCGGTGCCGAAACTGAAGTCCGGCCAACCTCGAAGGTCCTTGTCGGTGGTGTGACGGGCTACGAAGAATTGCTTGCCGCCGCTGGTCGGCCGCATGTAGCCAGCACTGACCACCAGATCATTGGCTTGGGTGGTCACGGCGTTGGCGACCGCGCCCTTTTGCCGCATCATCGTGGCCCTGCCGAAGTCCCCGAAGTTGCCTGTGGTGCCATTGGAGCCAAATTTCGACAACTCCAAGTGCGGGTCGCCAGAAGCGTCGTTGCGTTTCGTGCTACCAGAGACGATCAGCGCATCATCTTCATCCTCGGAAAGTTTGGTGACTCCGGTGACGTCGTCCCCAGTCGACCATAGGGCCGACAAGCGGGTGCCTTGAGTGCCGAAGCCAGTGTCCAAGTCACCTGGGTTGCGCTTGGCTGCTTGGGCTCCGGGCGCTGCCAAGACCCCGACACACAAGAGCGGGGCCAGCAAGACAGCAAGGGGTCGACGCATGCTCAGCCTCGAGTGACCTTCAATGTGCGGACCGACTCACGACCCAATTGGCCGTACGGCGTGACGGCACGGGCCCTAATCTTGTAGTGGCCAGGGCGGATGCCATTGACGCGGAGATTCCAACTCTGGGTGCCCACTACGGTGTTCCAGGATGCGTCTGAGCAGACGAACCTGCCGTTGCTGCGAGTTGCAGCCAAGCGGATCACGCGCCCATTGCTGCGCACCCAGTCGCACTTGTGGCGCTTGCGCAACAGATGCTTGTCAACTCGTTGGATGGCCAAATCAACGCTGCTGAGTCGCGGCGCATTGGCGCTGCCGATCAGGGCTCGCAAGCGCGATGCCTTGATCGACCTGCCTGGGCGGCCGAAGGACACCGGATGCACTCTCGCCCCGGCCAAACCTGGAGTGTCGAAGACTCGGGCCATCGCCCAGTTGTTGGAGCGCCCGTCGAAGGCATAGCCGACTGCGATCAACTTCGAGCCTTGGGCAGCGACGTCGTAGGCGCGGTCATTCTTGATCGACATCGGGATGTGGGAGATGCCCTGCGTGCCGAACTCAATGTCGCGGGTGCCGTTTGAGTGCAGTCGCGCGATGTAGAAGTCATAGGCGTTGCCGTCGTAGGCGCCGCCGGCCAGCACGATCTTGCCATCGGGCTTCACCAGGACCGCATGCCCCAAGTCATTGTCCAGTGACATGCTGATCCGCAGTTGGCCATTGGTGCCGAATGACCCATCGCGTGACCCATCAGGATTGAGTCGGAGCGCCGCTGTGTCGAAATAGGTGCCCCATTTGGCATTTCCTACCGCGACGAGTTTGCCGTTGGGCTGCATTGCCACCGAGTCGAGAGTCTCGTCCTTGGGGCCAAAGGAGGTGAGCACCTTGCCGCCGCTACCGAAGGTCGGGTCAAGTGCTCCAGTCGTGGTCAGCCGGGCCAGGCCCACGCCGTACACGCCCGGGCTGGTCAGGACACGACCGGCGATGACCACCTTGCCGTCGGGTTGGATCGTGGAGCCATTGCCGTCGGCATCGGTACCCATCGCGATCATCACCTTGCCGGCGGTGCCATAGCTGGTGTCGAGTTGGCCGTTGGACAGGTAGCGGGCCGCAGCGAATTCTTTCGCTTCAGAGGCGTTGGTGGCCCATCCGGTGACCACGATCTTGTCGCCTTGCAGGTGTACGCCGTGCGCTTGATCGTTCTTGCCGGCAAAGTCGAGGACTGCCTTGCCGCCCGAGCCGAACGAGTTGTCGAGGGTGCCATTGGCATTGAGCCGGATGGTGAAGAAGTCATCACCGAAGCAGTAGCCAGTGACCACGATCTTGCCGTCAGGCTGGATCAGCACATCAGTGGCTCGGTCGTGGAAGAAGCCGTTGTTGGCCAGCACCACTCCATTGCCCTGGGTGCCGAAACCAGTGTCACGGGTGCCATCGGGGTTATAGCGCACGATGCCGAACTCATCACTACCGACATGTGCCGTCCCGGCCACCACGTAGCGGCCATCAGGATAGACCGCAATCGCACTGGCCGAGTCGTCGTTGACGCCCGGGCCCGGATCGAAGTTGAGGGTTTGTTTGCCGCCATTGCCGAATCCACGATCAAGATCGCCGGCGCTCGGGGGCTCGACAGCCTGGCTGGGCGCGACGAAAACAAGGGTGGCCAGAGCCATCAGGAAGGCAGCAAAAAGTGCCAGGACACGACGGTGCATGCGTGCGACGGTACGTGCTGAATCACTCGCATGTCGACCCAGTTCAAATGGTTGCGTAGACCGCCCATCTTCGATTCGGGTGACGGGAGTGACCAATGGGACGTAGGCTCGTTGGGTGTTTCGCAAGTTCTCGGGCCTCACTGTCACTCTCCTCGTAGTCATGTCTGGACTGGTGACAGTCTCCTCGCCAAGTGCCACAGCTCGTCCTGCCGCGCCTGCCCCGGTCAATCAACTGGCTCGCTGGGATGCCACGACCGGGTTCCCCGGAGTCACCCAGGGCGTCACCACTTCAGGAAATGTAGTCCGGCTGTCCAAACCAACGAGCAAACGTCGCTACGCCAAACGCACTTGGCGCTACGGCTCCTGGACCTCAGGGTGGGTCAGACCGCGCGCTGGCTGGTCCTTCGACCAGGTGGTGCCATCTTGGTCGGCCACGACGCCAAAGAACACCTTCGTCGAGATCAAGATGCGGGCCCGCACCACCACAGGCGCAATCAGCGGTTGGAAAGTGATGGCCCGATGGGCATCTGGGGAGTGGATCCGCAGGACGAGCTCTTCGAGTCAGGCCGATGGAGTGGCCAAGGTGGCCACCGACACCTTGGTCGCGGCTTCGAGCCCCAACTTGGACAGCTACGAAATCGCGGTATTCCTGCATCGGGGAGCACGATCCAAACGCACTCCGACCGTGCGGATGCTCACGGCGCTCAGCAGTCGCACCAGATCCTCGGGCAGCCCCTCATCTTGGGCTGGCGTAAACACGACGCTCGCCCTGCCTCAGTTCAGTCAGATGATCCATCGTGGTCGTTACCGTCAGTACGGCGGTGGTGGTGCCGCGTGGTGCTCGCCGACTTCGCTGACCATGATCCTCGGCTACTACGGCAAGGCCCCCACTCCACGCGAATACTCGTGGGTGGCCCGCGGCTATGCCGATCCATATGTCGCTCAAGCAGCTCGAGCCACCTATGACGTGGGCTGGTCGGGCACCGGCAACTGGTCGTTCAACATGGCCTATGCCAACTCAAGAGGCCTGGATGCTTTCGTCACCCGCCTCAACGACCTGCGCGAGGCGGAGCGCTTCATCGCCGCAGGCATTCCACTGGCTGCGTCGATCTCGTTCAGTCCTGGCCAGCTGTCCGGGGCCCCGATTTCGTCAACGCCAGGGCATCTGGTCGTGATCGTCGGCTTCACCGCATCTGGTGCGGTAGTCGTCAACGACCCCGCAGCGCCGAGCAATGCATCCGTACGACGTGTCTACAACCGGGCGCAGTTCGAGGCTGCTTGGCTGCGCAAGTCGAGTGGCGCGGTGTACGTCGTGCACGATGCCGCGCATCCGCTGCCCGCACGCACTGTTGGCAGCGCTTGGTGAGGCCCAGCACTTGGTGATGCCCGGCGCTTGGTGAGGCCCAGCACTTGGTGAGGTCAGGCGCTCAGACTCCGTAGCCCCCGTCGACATCCAACTTCTGACCGCTGATGAAGCCAGCCGCGTCAGAGGCAAGGAAGCAGACTGCTTCGGCGATGTCATAGGCCGAGCCAAATCTGCTCAGTGGGATGTTCTTGCGGGTGACATCGAGCGCGAGTCCGTCGAGCTCACCGGAGTCCATCAACCGCTTGGCCATCCCGTCGGTCAACATCCCTGGACCGACGCAGTTGACGCGCACGCCGTATCGCCCCTCTTCGACCGCCAGCGCCCTGACCATCTCCTCCACGGCAGCCTTTGGCACCGACGAGAGCCCATCTCGTTTGGGATAACGGGTGGTCGCCGCTGTCGTAATGGCAACGAGATTGCCCTGCGACTGGCGCAGCAAGGGCAGCGCTGAATGCGCGACATTGAAGAAGGCACTGGCGTCCTGCGCCAACTGCAGCGCCATCTCAGCTGGCTTCACATTCGACAGGTGCAACATGTGCACAGGTGGCCCGGCTGCGTGCACGACTGTATGGACGCCCTCATCAGCCAGGCTATCCAGCAAGGCTCGACACTGCTCTGGATCATTGGTGTCACACTGGCGCCCGTCAGGCAATGGGGTGTTGCGATAGGTCTGGACAACCTTGGCACCCCGCATCTTCATCAAGTCGACCACAGCGCGACCAATGCCGCCGCTGCCGCCGATCACCAAAGCCACGCCCGGTCGGTGCCCAAAGCTCATCAACTTCCCCTTCACAACGCCACCGCGTGGTGATCAGCCTATGCCGATCCCCTGCTGATCCCGCAACATCCGGCATGATGAAGGCTGTGAGTGAGCAGCCAAACTTCCGAATCGGCACCGGGCTCGACGTGCACCGCCTGGCTCCGGGGCGCGAGATGCGGATCGCTGGCCTGCATTTTCCCGAGGAAGATCACGGCCCAGATGGTCACTCCGATGGAGATGTGGTCTTGCACGCCATCTGCGATGCATTGCTCTCGGCCGCTGATCTTGGTGATTTGGGCAGCAACTTCGGCAGCAGCCAACCCGAATGGGCAGGCGCGGCCAGCGATCGCCTGCTGACCGAAACCCTCTCCCGCGTGCGCCAGGGCGGATTCGAGGTGGTCAATGTGTCTTGCCAACTGATCGGCAATCGCCCACGCTTTGGCCCGCGACGAGAAGAGGCTGCCACCAGGATCCGCGAAGTACACGGCATCGACGTGAGTCTGTCGGCCACCACGACCGATGGCTTGGGCCTGACCGGGCGCGGAGAAGGGCTGGCCGCAATAGCGACCGCCCTACTGAGTCGTTGAATCCATGGTTGAGTGTGCACAAGCACGGTGAAAGGAAGTCACATGCTCAGTTACGACGGGCTTGATCTCAATGTCGTCACCTATGGGCCTCAGGAAGCGCCAGTAACTGTCTTCCTGGCCCACTGCTGGACAGTCAACCAAGAGGTCTGGCGCTATCAGGTGCGCGCTTTGATGAAGGAGTTCGGCCACGGCATCAGGGTCGTGGCTTGGGACCATCGCGGCCATGGCCTGTCTGAGGCCTCACCACGCCGCGAATGCACCGTGGCCAATCTCGGCACCGACATGGGCGAGATCATCGACACTTTCGCGCCCACGGGCAAGGTGGTGCTCGCCGGGCACTCGATCGGCGGGATGACGATCATGGCTCTCGCTGAGCAGCGCCCTGACATCTTCGAGCGGGTCGTCGGCGTGCTCCTCACCAACACCTCGGCAGGCGAACTGAACACCGTGACCCTAGGCTTCCCGGAGGTCGGGCCACTCGTGCGATCGGCGATCCCGTACGTCCTCGACTTCCGCTCACTGACCCTGACCAAACGCGCCCGGCGACGGATGCCCTTCTTCGAGCGAGTGATCATGAGCGGTCTGGTCTTCGGCGACTTCCCCAGGCTCACCGACGTTGGTCTGGCGGTCGGAGCCCTGATCAACACGCCCAGGCATTCAGTAGTCGGCTTCTACAACGACCTCATGCACCACCATCGCTTCAAGGCCCTCAAGGTGCTCAATGGCATCCCAACCCTCGTCGTGGTCGGCACCAAAGATCGCCTCACGCCACCGCGAATGGCTCACAAGATCGCCGCCCAGATCGAAGGCGCCAAGCTGATCAAGGCTCCTCAGGGGGGCCACATGTTGCCGCTTGAGCGCGACGAGTTGATCAGTGGTCTGTTGATCCGGCTGATCAGACCACACACGGTCACTGAGCTCAAACCAGTGCCTGAGCCTGTGGGCGCCTCTAGTTCAGCCTGAGCGCTGTGAGTGTCGCGGCAGTCATCCTCGCTGGAGGCTCTGGATCCAGATTGGGCGCTGAAGTCAACAAGGTCTTCCTGCCCGTCAAGGGCGTGCCCATCTTGGCGCGCTCGGTGCTCACGGCCCTGACCTTGCCTGACCTGAGTCGCTTGGTAGTGGTCACCCGCCCTGCTGAGAGAGAGCAGGTTGCTCAACTCTTGGCGCCATATTTGGCTGATCGAGAAATCTGGCTCGTTGCTGGCGGGGCCGAGCGTCACGACTCGGAGTGGGGCGCCTTGAGCGCGCTCGCCCAGGAGATCGACTCCGGGGGGGTCGAGATTGTGGCCATCCACGACGGAGCCCGCCCTCTGGCCAGCCAAGCCCTGTGGTCTGCGGTGATCACCGCCGCGAAGACGCACGGGGGCGCAATCCCAACCGTAGAAGTCACCGATCTGATCACATCGGATGGCACCCGCGTCGATCAGCGCGTGGCCGGCGTACAAACTCCGCAGGCATTCAGAGCGCAACCATTGCTCGCCGCTCATCGGGCAGCGGCCGCGGCCGGCGTCAAGACCACCGACACAGCCGCCTGCCTTGAGCAATTTGCCAAACCAGCCATTCGGATCGCGGCAGTGCCCAGTGACTCCGGCAATCTGAAGGTCACCTGGTCACAAGATCTCGGCCGGGTGGCCGGGCTGCTGCAGGCCTGATCAGCCCGACGGTACGACGCGACTGGCTGCTTCCAACATCTGGCGCTCAACATCATCATGCACTCGGGCGGCCAAGGCTGGAGCGAGTTTCAGGTTGATCTCCGACAGGATCGCCACCAGATCGGCGAACAGCACACCGTCAAGGTCCAGGTCGGGCAAGTCAGCCAACCGGCCCGGGCCAAAGACGATCGGGCTGGCCAACGAGAGGAGTTGTTCTCGGTCGAGAGTGCGCCCCACGAACTCGCCCTCCAAGACCTTGATCGTGTCGGTGACCGGGCGCACTGCAACGATGATCGAGTCATCGGCGATCGCCTCACGCACGCACTCCGCGATGAACTCCGGGGGCGTCATCGGACACAGCGGATCATGGAAGACCACGCATTCGCCACGCTCACGCAAGGCTGCGGATGTCGTACCATGCCCAATCGGCTGGACTTCTGCCGCTTCGAGACCCCAAGTGGCGGCAGCCACCAAGGACTCTCCATGGATCAGGGCAAAAGGCAGGGCACCGCGTCCCGCTGTGGGCACGAACCCCCAGACCGGCTCGTCGTCGGTCAGCAGTTGGATCGCGGTCAGCTGGCCAAGACTTCGTCGAGCAGGGCCTCAGCCTTGTCTTCGGGGGTGTCCTCGGCCAAAGCGACTTCGGAGACCAAGACTTGGCGGGCCTTGGCGAGCATGCGCTTCTCGCCAGCCGACAAGCCACGCTCCTGCTCACGGCGCCACAGGTCACGCACCACTTCGGCACACTTCATGACGTCGCCTGAGTGCAACTTCTCGAGGTTGGCCTTGTAGCGCCGCGACCAGTTGGTCGGCTCGTCCGGCACGATCGCACGGAGTACGCCGAACACCCGGTCGAGTCCGTCCTTGTCGACCACGTCACGCACCCCGACCAGGTCGAGGTTGCACGAGGGCACCTTCACGACCAAGTCTTGCTGGGCCACGATGCGCAGCACGAGATACTGACGCTCCTCACCCTTGATGGTGCGCATTTCAATATCCTCGATGACAGCTGCGCCATGATTTGGATATACAACCGTTTCACCGACGGTATAAGTCATATGTTTCTGGCCCCTTTCAAGTGACCAGTCTAACACGTGACCAAGTCGCGCTTCGAGGGCGTTTGTGCAGGTCAACCCACAAATGGGGACTTGACAGTCTGAAATCGATGTGCCCGTTATCGTAGTTTCATCACAACTCGGCACACCCGAGTCGCCGCTTGGAAGGAATGCCGATGCCCACCAGCCCAGACCCACGACAGGGTCAGGAGCCAGCGCCCAAGGCCGACTCAGGAGCGTCGGCAGCACGCCCCGGTCCGGCGGAAGTACGCCGAGCCGCGCAACCTGCAGGCCCACGACGTAAACCCAAACCCACGCCTTCCAAAGGTCCAAACGAGGCGAAGGCACAGACCCCACCAACTCCCACCAAAAGGCCGACCCCAGCTGCCGCTGGTGCTCCCCGACCCACCAATGTGACAAAGGCGCAGATCCGACGCGATGTCGAGCACGGGGTCAAGCAACCAACCGGCCGGATCCTCATCGCCCTACTGCAAACAAGCCATCCCAAGCAAGCACTTGGAATGGGTCTTGGAGTCGTGGTTTTCGCTCTTCTCCATGGCCGACCGGTCCGGGAGGCGCTCGTCGCTGGCTTGGCAGTGCTGCTCACGCAGGTGGCTCTGGGCTTGATCAATGACTTGGCCGACCAAGATCGAGATGCGGCAACCCAAGCTTCCAACAAACCCCTCGCCGACGGCATCCTCACGCCTGGCACAGTCAACTTCGCGCTCTTCTTGGTGCTCATGCTCAGCGTGCCGGCATCACTTCAAAATGGCCTTGCTTCAGCATCGCTGTTGGCGCTCAGTCTGGTGGTTGGCGTGATCCACAACCGCGCCCTGAAGAACGGCCCGCTCTCGTTCGTGGGCTGGTGCGTCACTTTTGCGCTACTGGTCCCGTTCATCACCTTCGGCATGTGGGGCATGGGTAACGAACCCTTGTCCTTGGACTTCCCCGCTGAGCAGGCGCCCAGTCTCTTGGCTCTGCTGGCTGCCGCCGCTCTGGGGCTGGCCATCCATTTGGCCACGGCAATCCCTCATCTGGACCAGGACAAGCGCTCCGAGATCAACACCTTGCCGGTGCTGATCGCAAGCCGCCTCGGCTCACGAGGCCTGGCCTTCCTGGCAGGCACCTTGGCAAGCGTTTCCACTCTGGTGCTCATCTGGGTGGCCCTCTGAGCACGGAGCCCCGCGCGAACCGATAGGCTACGCCCGAGTTGATTCTGCCCGAAGGGGCACGGGCTGAGGCCCGATGATCATGTGAAGAGGTCCGTTGTGAAATTGTCATTGCGCCACCTGGTCGCCCTGAGCGCCCTGCTGATCTTGGTCCCTGCCCTGGCTGCTTGCGGGCTCAATGCCCAGACCGACAAGGTCTATCAACCTGCGATCGGCACGGACGTACGCGGCGAGAATGTCGACGTACTCGGCGCCGTGATCGTCTCCACCGAAGACGGCACTGGCCAGTTGGTGATCAGCCTCAACAACAACTCGCTGAACGACTCCGACAAACTCGTCAAGATCAGTGGCGATGACCTCACGATTGCAGCTGCCAGCGTCGAGGTCCCGGCAAACAAACTGATCAACCTCGCCGACCAACCCTTTGAAGTCACCGGAGATGACATCGAGGCTGGCGACTTCGTGAAGTTGACCTTCGACTTCCAAAGCGGTGAGTCACTCGTTGCCGAAGTGCCTGTGGTCACCAATGCTGCGCCGTACGACAACATCACTCCGGCCAGCCCCAGCACCTCCCCGCACAAGTCAGCCAGCCCAAGCGCAACTCCGGCTGAGTGAGCATGAGCACGCTGGTCTTGCTCCGCCACGGCGAGAGCGAATGGAATGCCAAGAATCTCTTCACCGGCTGGGTCGATGTGGCCCTCACAGACAAAGGCCGACTGGAGGCCGCTCGCGGGGGTGAGCAACTCGTCGAGGCAGGCATCCTGCCCGACGTCGTGCACACCTCTCTGCAACGCCGGGCGATCACGACGGCTCACCTAGCCCTCGATGCAGCCGACCGCCACTGGATCCCCGTACGCCGCTCCTGGCGCCTCAACGAGCGCCACTACGGCGCCTTGCAGGGCAAGGACAAGAAGCAAACGCTCGCCGAATACGGCGAGGAGCAGTTCATGACTTGGCGTCGCTCCTTCGACACCCCGCCACCGCCGATCGCAGATGATGATCCCTATTCGCAAGCAGGCGACGTGCGCTATGCCAACCTGGGAGCCGAACTACCCAAGACCGAATGCCTCAAAGACGTGATCAAGCGCCTGCTCCCCTACTGGGAAGAGTCGGTGCTCCCTGATCTGCGCGAGCACAACGTGACCCTGATTGCGGCCCACGGCAACAGCCTCCGGGCCATCGTCAAGCACCTAGATGACATCTCAGACAGCGATATCGCCGGGCTCAACATTCCGACCGGCATGCCGCTGGTCTACGAGCTTGACGACAACTTCAAGCCCATCGAGAAGGGCGGGCGCTATCTCGATCCCGAGGCGGCCGCAGCAGCAGCGGCCGCAGTAGCCAACCAAGGGCGCTGATCTCACCCCTGATTGCTCTCGATCAGCTGACTTGGCCATCCGCATTTGGCATCTCGCCGGTCACCAAGTAGATGACGCGGTTGGCCACGCTCACAGCGTGATCGGCGATGCGCTCGTAATATCGCCCCAGCAGAGCTGTGTCCACCGCTGGCTCGACGCCATGGGACCACTCTGCACTGAGTAACGCCGTGAACGACTCGCGACGCAGGCGATCCATCTCCTCATCGACCTCATCCAGAGCCCGAGCAGCATCCAGATCGTTGGCAGCAATGATGTGTTCGACCCGACCAACCATCACCTCCGCCAAGCTTCCCATCCGGGAGATGATGGGGAGTACCTGCTGTGGCGCCGCTGATTGAGGCAAGCGCAGTTGCACGATCTTGGCCACATGCACTGCCAAGTCGCCCATTCGCTCCAAATCACTGACCATTCGCAGGCCGGCCACCAGCATCCGCAAGTCGGTGGCAACCGGACTCTGCAGAGCCATCATCTGAAAGCTGTCTTCTTCGATCTTCACTCGTAGCAAATCGATGGCCACGTCTGAGTCGATCACAGAACTGGCCAACGCACCATCTGCCTCAATGAGCGCGATCGTGGCATCGGCCACGGCTTGACGCACTCGCCCAGCCATCTCCACCAGTTCGTCTCTTACAGTACTTAGTTGTTCTGAAAATGCTTCGCGCATGGCTGCGAATCTAGGCGGCTCCAATGAACGCCACCCGACTCAAGATGAATGCCAGATGAACAGTTGGCGCACATCTGTGCGAGGCAACCAACGGCGCTTGGATACGCCGTACGATCGACTTCGTGGACACCTCCATCCCCAGTGAACTCTCCGCGGTCTTCTCACTTCTGCGCAGCGGAGCCCTGATCGTGAATCCCAATGGCCTCGTCCTCGAGGCCTCCAAGCCTGCACGCGCCCTCGGCCTGGTGCTGGATCAGCGGATCACCAACACCGAGTTGGCCGCCCTGGTGCAGCAAGTGCACGAAGACGGAAAGACCCGCAAAGCAGACATACGACTGCGGATGGTCGGCCAACCACCTCGGCAGTTGAGCACTCGAGTCGCCTTGCTCAACACTCAGCATGTGCTGGCCCTCATCGAGGACCGCACCAAGGAGCGGCGGGTGGAGGCCATCCGCAGAGACTTCGTGGCGAACGTGTCGCACGAATTGATGACCCCTGTCGGAGCGATCAAGGTGCTCGCTGAGACCTTGACCGAGGCTGCCACTGACCCTGACGCCGTACGACGCTTCGCGGGCCGCTTGCAAGGCGAGAGCGACCGACTGGTCACGTTGGTGCGCCAAATCATTGAGCTCTCCAGATTGCAGGGTGACGCCCAACTTCAAGATCCCTCACCAGTACGTCTCGATGAGCTGATCGCCGGAGTTTTCGACACCAACCGGACCGACGCCGAGACCCGCCAGATCCAACTCGCCTGCGAGGGTCCGACCGAGTTGAGCGTGTTGGGTGACGCGGCCCAGTTGGCCGTCGCGGTGAACAATCTCGTCGCCAACGCGATTGCCTACTCACCCGAGGGCACTTCGGTGGTGGTGTCCACCACCGATCTGATCGATTCGGTCGAGCTTGGCGTTTCAGACCAAGGCATTGGGATCCCCCAAGCCGATCTCGATCGCGTCTTCGAGCGCTTCTACAGAGTGGATCCGGCTCGAGCCAGGTCGACAGGAGGCACCGGTCTAGGGCTCTCCCTCGTCAAACACATCGCTGCCTCGCATGGCGGTGAAGTCAAAGTGCGCTCAAAGGAAGGCCGCGGCTCAACCTTCACCTTGGTGCTCCCCAAGCAGGCAGACACAGACAGTGAGGAGCTCGCCGGATGAGCGTCGTACTCGTGGTTGAGGATGAAGAGACTTACCGTGATGCACTTGAGTTCGTACTTCGAAAGGAAGGCTTCGAGGTCAAGCTTGTGGCCAACGGCCCCGACGCTCTGACTGAGTTTGAAAGATCCGGCGCAGATCTGATCCTTCTCGACCTCATGCTGCCGGGCCTCTCAGGCACAGACGTCTGTCGCCAGATCAGACAGACATCATCTGTGCCCATCATCATGGTGACCGCCAAGGACGACGAGATCGACAAGGTGGTCGGCCTTGAGATCGGGGCCGATGATTATGTGACCAAGCCGTACTCACCACGGGAGTTGGTCGCCCGGATCCGCGCCGTGCTCAGGCGCGGCACAGAGCCAGAGCTGCAGACGAGCACCGTGGAAATCGGGGCCATCAGAATGGACATCGACCGCCATCTGGTCAGTGTCGGTGGTGAAGAAGTCTCCATGCCACTCAAGGAGTACGAACTGCTGGAGATGTTCTTGCGCAATGCTGGGCGGGTGCTGACTCGAGGCCAACTCATTGACCGAGTCTGGGGCTCGAACTATGTGGGCGACACCAAGACCCTCGACGTACACGTGAAGCGGCTCCGCGCCAAGCTCGAGGCTGACCCAACAGATCCGAAGTTGATCACCACCGTGCGTGGGCTCGGATATCGATTCGAGGCCTAGTCCTTGCGAAGCGCAGCCGGGCGCTCAGTTGACGGTGTCGGTCGCCTCAGGGTCGCTCAAGCCCAACGGCTCAATGAAGGCAGTCAGGTTGTGAGTGGGCTCGCCACGCGCCACGCGCCACGCCCATTCCTTGCGAATGGCGGAGGCAAATCCCAACTCAAGCAGCACGTTGAACGACGTGTCGGCATATTCCAAGACACTCCCCAGGATCTTGTCGATGCCGTCTGCTGTGGCGGCAGTGAGCGGGAGTCGCCCGGACAGGTAGATGTCGCCCATCGCATCCAACCCGAAGGCGACAGCGAACATCTTCAGGTTGCGCTCAAGCATCCATCGATAGATGCCCTCGAAGTTTTCATCCGGCCGCCGGCAGACAAAGGCATTGACATCAACTGCGTGTGCGCTGACCGAGATCCGACATGGAGTCTGCAGTTTGCGTTCACCCGGCAAGGTGATCTCAAATCGGTCTCCTGCTCGTGACCATTCCAGGCCCGACTCTGCCAAGCTCGTCTCAAGTGCCGCGCAGGCTTGCTCTGGAGTCACCGTCGGTCAACACCCAGATTGGTGGCCGCACGCTGATATACCTCAAGAGTCTGCTTGGCGGTGCGCTCCCAGCCGAACTCAGCGGCGTGCAAAACGGCTCCTTCGCTGAGCCTGCTGTGCAATTGCTCGTCGAGCAGGATCTGCTCAAGGGCCTTGGCATAGTCGTTGACGTCGTGACCATCGATCAGGATCCCCGAGGAGCTGTCGGCAACCGCGGTGGTCAGCCCGCCAACAGCAGCTGCGACCACCGGTGTGCCTACGGCCTGCGCCTCGATGGCGACCAGGCCGAAGCTCTCGTTGTACGACGGCACGCAGACCACATCAGCAGCGGCCATCCACTGTGCCAGCGCTGCTCGTGACACCGGCGGGACGAATCGCACCGAGTCGGTGATCTGCAGGGAATGGGCCAAGGAAGCCAACGACTCCGGCCTTTCCAGACCAGTGCCAGACGGTCCTCCGATCACGGCAACGGTCAACTGGCCAGCCAACTCGGGTCGCCATTCGCCGAGAAGTGCTGCTGCCTTCAACACGATGTCTGGCGCCTTCAAGGGTTGGATCCGACCGATGAAGGCGATCACCTTGCCATGCGGAGGCAACCCAAGACGAGCTCTCGCCGCCGCCTTGTCGAATGGGCGAAACTCCTCCAGGTCAACTCCGGGATGGACCACTTCGACCCGGTCTGGGTCGGCACCGTACAGGTCGACGAGTTGGTGATATTCGACATCGGTATTGGCCACGAGCATGTCGCTGGCCGCGACGACTTGCTCTTCACCAATCAGGCGCGCTGCTGGCTCGGGACTGTCTCCTCTTGCCAGGGCTGCATTCTTCACTTTGGCCATCGTGTGCATGGTGTGCACCAATGGCACTGCCCAGCGATCTCTAGTGAGGGCACCCACTTGCCCGCTGAGCCAATAGTGACTGTGCACGACGTCGTAGTATCCAGGGTCGCGCGCCGCCTCGGCGCGGAGTACCTCGCGGGCAAAAGTGCACAGCTGACTCGGCAACTCATCCTTGGCCAAGCCTTCAAATGGTCCGGCTACGACGTTGTGCACCCGGATCCCATCGTAAACATCAATCACGGCTGGGGTCTTCGATGATGTTGCCCTCGTGAACATGTCGACCTGCACCCCTTGCTGGGCGAGTCTCCTGGACAACTCGAGCACGTAGACGTTCATGCCGCCCGCATCCCCTGTGCCCGGCTGGTCGAGGGGCGAAGTGTGCAGACTGATCATCGCCACCCGCTCGATGGATGGGGTCATGCCCAGCCCAACAACGCTGATCGGAAAAACATTCCGGGTGCCTGCACACTCATGCTCTGGTGGATCATGACCGGGTCAGCTCCGCCCAAGGTAGGAGCGGACTCCAGCCACGATGGCATCGGCGTACTGCGCTCGACCACGCCTGGTGGTCATCTTGGCGGCGTCACTGGCATTGCGCATGTTGCCGAGCTCAATCATCGACACCGGCACCACCGATCGGTTGAGCGTGCCGAGATCAGAGCGCACGGAAAGGGCCGTCCCAGAGCCAACATAGGTTGAGCGCGGCACCCCAGCAGAGGTCAACGCATCACGTAGTTGAGTGGCCAGGCGCAGGGAGGGTTTTGCGGTCGTGGTGGTCCAGGGCGCTCGCTTCTGCGGCGCAATGACATGGAAGCCACGATTGCGCGCTGAGGAGCCGTCGGCATGGATGCTCACCATCAAGGCAGCACCATGCTGGCCGGGGAAAGCGCCTCGCTTGTCAACACAAGGGCCCCACAGATGGCGACTGTTGGCGTTGCGGGTCATCACCACTTTGGCCCCCATTCTCACCAACCGAGCGCGCACCGCCCGACTCACCTGCCAGGCCACCGTGGCTTCGGGCACACCGGCATTGGTGGCAGTGCCAGTGGTGTTGCAGGCCTTCTTGAAGCCGCCCGCATCGACTAGTTGGTTGATCTGGCGTGGGAATCGCGCATTGCCCAACTGATGGCCGGGGTCAATCGCAATCGTCAGGCCAGCCAATGGCCGGGCTGACGCGTTGGGCGCGCTCGGAGCAGCGCTGCTGGGCATCCCCGCCGAAGAACCCGTCGCGAGGGTGATCGCGAGCAGGGCCCCGACTGCGGCGTTGATCATCTTATTCACCAAGGGCCCTACGAGTGGGGGGCGTGGCCAGTCCGAACTCACTCAACCGGTCGGCGATCGAGTCAACTGCCTCACCCATGTGGGTAGCCGCAAGACGATGCAAGGCCTGACTGCGGCGGTAAGGGTCAACGATGTCAAGGTCTTCCGAAGACACCTCGGCCCGGTGTGTGGCCGCCGCATGCACCAAGGACTTCGCGTCTGCGGCCGAGACCAACTCCATCAACTTGGCGAACTCAACCGCGGTGAAGGTACGCCGCAGCGTAGCCGGTGCCATTTGCAGCACTCGCTCACGAATGTCTTTGGTCGCGGTGAGGATGAGATCGGCCTCCAGCGCCATGTCACTGGTCAACCTACGCGCGGCAAATCCCTGCGCAGATCCACCCATTGACTCGAGAAACTCGGCTGCACTGGCGTCCATGGCATGACCCACCAAGGCGCCAACCCCGGCACTGGACACTGCGGCCCTGCCAGGCACCAATCTGGGCGCGAGCAGGCGCTCACCCATCGGCGAACGACACACATTGCCGATACAGACGAAGAGCACGTGAAAGACAGCCACCAGACCACCTTATAGACTGGTCGACGCGCCTACCGCGCCCATCACCTGACTAAACAGACTGGATCAAACATGTCTTCCCCTGGGAACTCCATCCGCACAGACCTGCGCAATGTGGCCATCGTGGCCCACGTCGACCATGGCAAGACCACCCTGGTCGACGCGATGCTGCACCAGGCGGGGGCGTTCTCCGAGCACGAGGCTGAAGGCGTTGCCGAACGGGTCATGGACTCAGGCGACTTGGAGCGCGAGAAGGGGATCACCATTCTCGCGAAGAACACCGCCGTGCACTACTCAGGGCCATCGGCGCCCGATGGCATGACCATCAACATCATCGACACCCCAGGCCACGCGGATTTCGGCGGAGAAGTTGAGCGTGGCCTCTCGATGGTCGACGGCATCGTCCTGCTCGTCGACGCCTCTGAAGGCCCCCTTCCACAGACCCGCTTCGTGTTGCGCAAGGCGCTCAACCGCAATATGCCCGTCGTACTCGTCGTCAACAAAGTGGATCGGTCTGACTCACGAATCTCTGAGGTCGTAGATGAGACCTACGAGTTGTTCATGGATCTCCTCGACGACTCCCACTCCGACGACGCCTTGGACTTCCCGGTCGTCTACGCGAGCGCACGCGCTGGCCGAGCCAGCACGGAAGCTCCCGACAACGGGAGCCTGCCCGACTCCCCTGACCTCGAGCCGCTCTTCAAGACGATCCTGGAGACGATCCCGGCTCCGACCTACACCGAGGGTGCGCCCTTGCAGGCTCACGTGACCAACCTCGACGCCAGCCCATTCCTGGGCCGGCTGGCATTGGTCAGGGTCCACCAAGGGACCCTGCGCAAGAACCAACAAGTTGCGTGGTTGAAGAGCGACGGCAGTAGTCAAAATGTCAAGGTCACCGAGCTGTTGATCACCGAAGCCCTGGAGCGCAAACCAGGCGAGTCTGCTGGCCCCGGCGAGATCGTGGCAATCGCCGGCATCCCCGAGATCATGATCGGTGACACCCTGGCCGATCCCGAAAACCCGATCGCGTTGCCCAAGATCGTGGTCGATGAGCCCGCGATCTCAATGACCATCGGCACCAACACCTCACCTCAGGCTGGCCGGGGCCCCACCAAGAACACCAAGGTGACAGCACGCTTGGTCAAGGATCGCCTCGACAAGGAACTCGTCGGCAATGTGTCCTTGCGGATCCTGCCGACTGATCGGCCTGATGCTTGGGAGGTGCAGGGCCGAGGCGAACTCGCCTTGGCGATCCTGGTTGAGCAAATGCGGCGTGAGGGCTACGAACTCACCGTCGGCAAGCCCCAAGTGGTCACCAAGGAGATCGACGGCAAGGTGCACGAGCCCGTCGAGCGACTCACCATTGACGCCCCCGAAGAGCACCTCGGTGCGATCACGCAATTGTTGGCAGTACGCAAGGGTCGCCTCGAGCAGATGACCAATCACGGCACTGGCTGGGTCCGGATGGACTTCTTGGTGCCCGCACGCGGCCTGATCGGATTCCGTACGGAGTTCCTCACCGAGACCCGCGGCACCGGCATCGCCCACCATGTTTTCGAGAAGTACGAGCGGTGGGCCGGCGAGATCCGTTCCCGCGCCTCGGGCTCTTTGGTCGCCGACCGTGCCGGGGCCGCCACGGCGTACGCGATGACCAACCTGCAGGAGCGCGGCGTGATGTTCGTCGAGCCCACCACTCAGGTCTACGAAGGCATGATCGTCGGGGAAAACTCCCGCGCTGATGACATGGATGTCAATATCACCAAGGAGAAGCAGCAGACCAATATCCGCTCTGCCACCAGCGACAACTTCGAGAAGCTGATCCCGGCCAAGAAGCTGTCCCTTGAGCAGAGCCTGGAGTTCTGCCGCGACGACGAGTGTGTCGAGGTCACCCCTGACGCGGTCCGCATCCGCAAGGTTGTCCTGGACGCCGGCGAGCGCAACCGCACCGCCGCCCGTCTACGCAAGGCCAACAAGAGCTGACTCAGGGTCAAAAACTCGGAGAGCCAGTCCGCGACCGGCCCACGACCGACGGTCCACGGCAGCCAACCCAAAGACTCGAGGACTACCTGGCAACCAAGCCGAGCAAACCCATCATTCTGATTCAATCGAATGCTTGGGCCAAAGCATCAAAAGTCTCGGTGAGATCTCCCAGCACCTCTAGGGGTTCGGGTTCAGCTGCATCAATCACGGCCTTGGTCATGATGGCAAAGACAGCTCCCACGACTGCGGTCACCTCACGAACCACGCGCGCGTCTGCCATGGGGCCAAACGTGTCGATGACACTCTCTCCCGCAAGCGCCCAGACCTGCCACTGGGCTTCTCGAAGGTAGGGCGACAACTGTCCGTGCTCGTTGGCGAGTGCAGCTAGCTCGACAAGGACCTCGAGTGTGCCGGACACAGCTTGATGCTGAGTTAGGTTGCGTACTCGCTGTACTACACCCAAGTCCTGACTGGGTGTATCCCAACCCCGGAGCCCATCGCTGGCCGAATGCACCAGCTTCTGGGCAACGGCGTGTTCCTTGCAGTCGAAGTAATTCGAAAATGTACGCCGCGAAACCATTGCTTCAGCCACGATCTGATCGATGGTGGTCTGGTCGAAACCTTGTGTCTTGGTCAGGGAAAACGCGGTATCAGCCAACTTACGCGCCAGCACTTGTCGCTTCATCTCACGAAGGCCTGTTGCCATGCCAGCACTATTGCACGGAGCCATTGTCGGGATCATGTGGGCGTGAGATTCATTCGTCCTGTCGCAACTGAGTACCCTCCAAGTCCAACTTCGGTAGAAGTTCGTCCAGCCAACGGGGCAGCCACCAAGCAACTTCGCCAACGACCAACAATAGTGCTGGCATCAGGGTCATCCTGATCAGGAAGGCATCGATCAAGATGCCCACGGAGAGCGCGAAGCCGAACTGTCTAATCATGGTGTCGTCGGTGAGTACGAATCCCCCAAAGACGGACACCATGATCACTGCAGCAGCAAATACCACACGACTCGAATGCGAAAAGCCATCCACCACTGCTTGACGAGCACCAACACCTCGCACATGAGCTTCCCGCATTGAGGTGCCCAAGAAGACTTGGTAGTCCATAGCCAAGCCATAGAGAATTCCACTAGCCATGATCGGCAGGAAGCTGAGGATTGGTCCGGGGCGATCCAGCCCAACCACCCAAGTGAACCGCGCATCACTGAACACGAGTGACATTAGTCCCATGGTTCCAACGATTGTCAGCAGAAAGCCGGAAGTGGCAGCTATTGGTAAGAACACAGACCGGAACACCAGCAAGAGGACCAGCAATGAGAGTCCAACTATCACCACTAAGTAGGTCGGGATCGCGGCTGCCAGCACTTCTGTCAGGTCGATGTTCAGCGCAGATTGACCTGTAACCTCGAGCGGTTCTAGATCTGTCACGGTTTCTTGACGAAGATGCTTGACTAGCCTTTGCGTTGTCGGGTCAGTGGGGCCAGCATCAGGAATGACCTGAAAGATGGCCATGGATCGGCTCTCATTGGCACCTACCAACTTGACCGAGGCCACGTCAGAGATGCGATAAAGATGGGCTTGTGTCTGTAGCAACTCCGCTTGGCCCATTGCCTTCCCATCGGCTCGTCTGGCAACTACCGCAAGTGGCCCATTCGAGCCTGCCCCAAAACCTGTTGCCATCGCGTCATAGGTAATTCTGGCTTCTGATGCATTCGGTGCCACATCCCCGGCAGGCATACCAAGTCGGATGTCAGAGGCAGGGATCGCCAACAAGCCCAAGCAAGTTGCTATCGCGCCAACAATCAGGAGTGGTCGCCGCGAGAGCACTCGCGTCCACCCAGAAGCAACCCAGTGCGCCTTCTTCCCGGACCTCTTGATTTGGCTGGGACGCACTCGACTTTGCGAAAGGCCAAGCAAGGCCGGTATCGCTGTGATCGACAGCAAGACTGCAAGCACAACTGTGGTTGCGGCGGTCAGGGCCATGACGGTGATGAAACCGATCTGCAATGTGAGGAGCCCAAGCAGGGCAATCACCACAGTGGTTCCCGCGAAGAGAACCGCTGAGCCTGAAGTGCCCACCGCCTCAACCACTGACTCGCTTGGCAACTGCCCCTTCGCAAGGAGACTGCGATATTTGTGGATGATGAACAGCGCGTAGTCAAGACCGACTGCCAACCCGATCATCAGAGCCAGCGCTGGGGTCGAACTTGTCATGTCATAGTGCGCCGACAGCCCAAATGCAGCACCGACACCAAGGAATACGCCGGTCATTGCCGTCAGCAAGGGCAGCCCCGCGGCCACGATGGACCCAAGGGTGAGCCACAGAACCATCGCGGCGATAGCCAGCCCTACCAGTTCTCGCCCTCCTAGTGGCGGTTCGCTGGCCCGAAGTGTTGATGTTGCGGCCACGGTGAGGCCTTGCTGTGCAACCTCATCTCGCGAGATCCCCAGCAAATCATCAACGACATCTGCCGGTAGGTCAGAGAGCCGATCGCCCAACTGGATCGACATTGCTGCCACAGTTCCATCACGTGAAACCGCAACTGTGCGGAACTGCGCTTGCCCAACACGCAAAGGCCGAGCACTCGGGTCGCGCCCAAGTAAGAGCGTGTCCAACTCAGCCAAGACCGGCTCGGAAGCCACACTCACTGCCCGATTCACCTGGACTCTGGGATCTTGCAGTTTCTGCGGGACAAGCGCAGGTCCGCCCATCCCAATTGACGCCCCCTGGCTCTTGAGGACTTCAAGCTCCTCTACCAGTTGGGAGGCACCAATGATCATCCAACTTGGTTGGGATCGACTCAACTTGGCGCTTCGCTCAGCCAAGGCGAGGATCTGGCCCGCTGCCGGGTTCCCCAAACCCTGGAGCATCTCGCCATGCGCATGGAGATCGTCAGACATCAAAGTGAGTTTTGGCCTAAGCGAGTCTGCAACCTTCGCTTCCACTTTGCCTCTTATTTTGCTCTCCACAGCGTCCCGCTGTTTTGCTATGGCGGTTTCACGATCGATCACCAAGCCAGAAGCATTGACTTGTTCGAGCGCTCTTGCGATGGCCTCCTCACGCGCCGGCGTGTCAACTCTGGTTCCATCTGACGCAGTGAACACCAAATAGCCTTGGGCGCCATCGGCTTGTGGCAATTCATGAGTGATGCGATCCAGAGTCTGTTGGGAGGGGGTATCTCGGAGCGTAATGCCAGAAGAAATGTGTCGCGGCTGGGTCATGAGTAGTCCCGAAACAACCAGAACTAGCAGGCCCCACGCCGCCAGAGTCTGCCATGGGCGTCGGAAGGCTAAGGCCGCCAGCTTGGCCAGATACACCGACATCGGAGCCTTGTTGATTTTATTGCCCATTAGGCAAGACTACCTTATAGGCACTTTTTTGTTCAGAGTGACTTAGTCTCGATCCGTAAGTTCTCGGGTGGCCCGGAAGGCTCGGGTGTGGCTGAGCCATAGTGATACCGGCAGGCAGCAATGCGGACTTCTGAGTCGACGACCTTGTAGACGAGCCGGTGCTCGTCGGTGATGCGTCGCGACCAGTAGCCGGCTAAGTCGTGGCGCAGGGGCTCGGGTTTTCCGATGCCTTCGTTGCCATTGCGGGTGATGTCAGTGAGAAGAGTGTTGATTCGCTTGAGGACCTTGCGGCCCTGAGCTTGCCACCACAGGTAGTCCTCCCATGCGTTCTCGTCCCAGACCAGAAGCACCTCAATCGGCCTGGTGAAGCTCGTGCGCTTGGCCACGTCCTGCTTCGAGTCGCTCCATCGCGTCAAACAGCCGCCGCGCGTTTGCAGGGGACCGCATCAGGTAGGCGGTCTCCTTCAAGGACTCATAGTCCTCCAAGGACACGATGACGACGGGGTCATGACCGGCCCGGGTGATCACGACCTCCTCGCGGTCATTGGTGACACCGTCGAGAACCTCGGCGTAGCGGGCTCGGGACTCGGTGTAGCTCATGGTCTTCACGGCAAACCTCCTGTACAGAAAAGCGTACTTCGAAGGCGTCGCGTAGGCAAGCAGTGTCGGGCCAATATCCACTCTGCCGCCACGACGAGTGTGTCGAGGTCACCCCTGACGCAGTCCGCATCCGCAAGGTCGTCCTGGACCCCGGCGAGCGCAACCGCACCGCCGCCCGTCTACGCAAGGCCAACAAGAGCTGACCAAACACCCGCATCCCAAACTGGGATCGGGAGCCCGGCTCTCACACCAGCAACTCGAGGTACTTCCTACGCGCCTTCATCGCATGGATAAGTAGTTCATTTCCGCTGTCGAATCTCAGGACCGCGAGCTCCAATAGCCGGCCGTTCGGATCAAAGCCAAGACGTAGCTCCGCGATGGGTGGCTCCTCGGTTTCGGCGGACCGATAGACGGGATGCTCAGCAGCGTAAACGGCGTCATCCGGGTCGATGCCGTGCTTGAGAGCCGACGGGTGAACGATCACTATGCAACGTGAGTCCAGCGCCGGACCGCCTCACGGATCGCTTCCGACCGGGTCAGGCCATCATGCTCTGCCTTTGCAGTAAGGGCTCCCAAAAGTTCCTCATCCATCCGCACCGGGATGACCGCGCTCTCTCCCTCGAGGCCAGGGTTGAGTTTCGGTCGTCCTCTGCGCTTCAGGGTCTCCACGTCGTAACCCTTCTCAGCACGCTGGATCGCTTCATCGATCAACTGCTCAGTTACCGGCATCCCATTGATCGTCTCACCATCATGAACCTCAACCATGAATATTAATGTAATACAGGAGCACGCACGCAGCAACGGCTGCGGGTTGGCTACTTCAAGCACTGGTTGCCTTGCTAGCCAAGAAATTCAGCTCGACCTGTGCATTACCCCGCCATTTTCAGGCAATCCGGATCCAACTCCAGGTGCCAAGCCACACCCCTGCCCCACCAGCCACCAGATAGCCGAGCCACCAGATCGGCAGACTCATTGGGAGTTTGGGCATGAAGCGCCTTACAAAGCCACTGGCGATGATGGCGAGCACGGCAGGGGCAGCCATGAGCCAGAACAGCACTCCGCAGACCAGCCAGGCGGCCACCACGTCATCTCCGGCGAAGGCATAGACGAAGAAGTTCCATCCCAAAGAGCCAAACAACCCAGCCCACATGGGCAGGATGAGATTTGGTGCTCGCACCATGGCTGCAATCGACGTACCTACGATCGCGCCGAGGATGAGCACTGGCACAGCAACAGCAATCATCCAGCTGCCATCGGGGCATTGCTGAGCCGACACATATGGCCCACCCGTTGCGCACGCTCCGCCGACATCCATGACTGCGCGCATGGCCAAGTAGATCATCGTCACCGCTAGGGACATCACGGCAACGATCAGCAGCAACACCGGCGCCAGAATGGCAAACCGATTTCGCCACAGCGAATTGAAGGAATCATGGAGCACAGGTGGCGGTGGAGGGGACGAGACGGTAGCTGAAGAGTCCGCTGGTCCAGGTGCGGCGAATAGTCGATCAAGCTCTGCGCCGATGAACTGTAACTCGACATCGCTGCCTGATCTGCGCACGTTGTCGATGCGCCGGTCGCGGTCAGGCAGCGAAATCAGGCCGGCATCTGCAGCCCGCATGATCTTGATGATCAACTCTTCTCGCCTCGAGGATTGCTCGTTCATCAGGCACCCATCCCATCCATGCCGACAAGTCCTGGAGTCGGCGCACTAGCGTCAGCGCACAAGAGTCACCGCAAGGTGGCCAGGAGTTTGCTCAGCTCAGCTATGCCATCGTCACGAGCAGCCTTGGCGGCCACACTGATCATGTCCATGTCCATGAATCCATGGATCATCCCCGCATAGTCACGGTGTACGACGGACACTCCTGCATCGCGCAGAGCAGCGGCATATGAGGCTCCTTCGTCACGGAGCGGGTCGAACTCCGCAGTCAAGACCACGGCTGGCGGCAAACCCTCGAAGCGTCCGCGCAGGGGCGAGAGCGCTTCATCCTCGGGCAAGGCCGGGGCATAGTGGTTGATGAACCAAGCCATCGTCTCCATGTCGAGGAAATAGCCTTTGGCATTGTCGGTGCGCGAGGGATAGTCGCCGTGCACATCCACAGTCGGGTAGATCAGGAATTGCGCTGCCAAGTCGGGCACTGATTGTGCGGTTACGGCACTCAGATTGCCACCTGCACTGTCACCGCCCACTGCGAGGAGATCCGTGCCGCCAAACTGCGACAGTCGCGACTTGATGTCTTCGGTTGCGGCGACCGCATCTTCGGCCGCCGCAGGGTATTGGGATTCGGGAGCCAAGCGGTAGTCGACCGACACGACGCAGACATCGGCCCCCGTGCAGATGGCCCGGGCCATCGCATCATGGGTGTCGAGGTCTCCGATCACAAATCCGCCACCATGAAAGAGGGCCAGGGTAGGAGCCGCGGTCTCCCCCTTGGGGCGATAAACCCGTGCCGCCAATTTGCCTGACGCTCCCTCAACCACATCGTCGTCGATTGCACCAACTTCGACCAAGGTGTCAGGATTGCGCAGGTCTACACACATCGTGCGAAATGCCGTGCGCGCCTCGGCTGGCGTCATACTCGCCATGGAAGGGGTGGAGTTGACGAAGTCAAGGAAGTCCTTGAGCTGTGGGTCCAATGCCATGGCCACATCATGCCTCATCAACAGATGGAGGAATAGAAAAGACCCCGGGGATCACCCGGGGTCTTCTCAGTCGGTTGCTCACGCAGAGGCAGCGGCCTTCTTGGCAGCCGGCTTCTTGGCAGGAGCCTTCTTGGCGGCCGGCTTCTTGGCAGCAGGAGCCTTCTTCGCAGCGGTCTTCTTCTTGTCTGCAGCAGACACGGCGCGCTCACGACGAGCAACGGTGGAGTCTTTCTGCAGGTCGGTGAGGGTCTCGACGGAGTCCTCGGTCACCTTGCGAAGAGCAGCAACAGCCTTGACGCCGTCCTTGCGGAAGGCGGCATAGAGCTTCTCGCCACGCTCGGCCAGGTCACCGTAGGTCTTGAAGCCGTCAGCGACAGCGGTCTCGACCTGCCCGCGAACGGTCGTGGGGTAGGCAGCAGCGTCCTTGCGGAAGTCAGCCACGATGCCCTCGAAGCGAGCCTGGAGGCCCTTGGCGTCCTTGGTCAGGTCCTCGACGCGGCTCTTCGCAGTCTCCTGCAGCTTCGCAGGCTCGAGCTGGGCCTGCACCTCAGCGAGGCGAGCCGCAGCCTTGGCCTGCTGGTCGCCAGCGAAGTTGACCGTGTGTACGACGGCCAGCTCAGCAGCGCCGGCAGCCGCGAAGAGCGACTTGAGCGACTCGGTCTTGATGGTCTCAGCGTTGACAGGGGTCTTAGCCATTTCAATCACTTCCTTCTTCGCTCGATTTTGTCGAGCGTTTGGTGGTTTTGGTCTTCTCGGACTTGCTTGACTTGCCAGCTTTGGTGTTGGCAGGTTGGGAGGCCTCGACCCTCAGCGCGGACCCGTTTCTCGACTCTGGCACCGACGGATCAAGCTCCAAGGCGCTGGTGTCGCCCGAAGTTGCGTTGGTGGCCTGGAAGGCGTGATAGACGTCGAGGAGTGCCTGCTTTTGGCGTTCACTCAATGACACATCACCCAAGATCGCGAGCTCCACGGCTCGAGACTCGGTCGTCTCGGCGCTGAGGATCCCGGCTTGCACATAGATCTGCTCGGCAGAGATGCGCAAAGCCTTCGCGAGTTGTTGCAAGACATCGGCCGATGGCTTGCGCAATCCGCGTTCGATCTGACTCAGATAGGGATTGGAGACCCCCGTCTGCTCGGCCAACTGACGCAAGGTGAGCTCGGCTGCCACCCGCTGCTCTCGCAGGTAGTCACCCAGTGAGCCAACGGCTGATTCAACCGCTGTCCCCATCTTGGTCTTCTTGGCCATGACTCCAGTTTGCTAACTATTGCAAGCAAAATCAACTCAAGCGCGCGTGAGTGCCATCACAATGGGTCTTTCAGGCCTGCTGGGCCGGGCTGATTCGACTGCGGAGCTGAGCCCGCGTCAGTATGCGCCCTTGCTGCCAAACACCGCAGAGAAGGTGCGCAGCAAGATCGAGAGGTCCTGAAACATCGACCAGTTGTCGACGTAGTACAAGTCGAGGCGGATCGCCTCTTCCCAAGACAGATCCGAGCGACCCGACACCTGCCACAGGCCGGTCATGCCTGGGCGTACGGCGAGCCGACGTCGCGCGAAGTCGTCGTACTGGGCGACCTCTCGACCCAGTGGTGGCCTAGGGCCAACCAAGCTCATGTCTCCACGCAACACATTGAACAACTGCGGCAACTCGTCGATGGAGAAGCGCCGCAACCAAGCGCCAGGCTTGGTGATGCGCGGATCGTTGTCCATCTTGAACAGCCCACCCTCATAGCCCTGCTGCTCATGCAACTCCGCCAAGAGCTCTTCAGCATTGGTGACCATGGTGCGGAACTTGAGGCACTCAAACTCCTTGCCGTCCCGGCCGGCTCGGGGCTGCTTGAAGATCACGGGGCCGCGATCATTGAGCCAGATCCGGATTGCAGCAAAGGCGAAGATGGGGCTGAATGCGATGATCAAGGCCAGTGCCCCGAAGAAGTCGAAGCTGCGCTTTGCCCAACGGATCGCACGTTGTCCGCGCGGCTTGTCGATGTGGATCAACGGCATGCCACCAACCGGACGGAAGCGCACCCGCTCGTTGGAGACGTCGGTGACACTGGGCGCAACCATGACCTGGATGTCTTCGTTTTCAAGATCCCAGGCGACTTGGCGCAGTTGGGTAGCCGAGTCGAAGGCCCCACCGGCAAGGAAGACGATGTCTGCCTGAGCGATCATCGCAATCTCAGCCACTGCTGCTGCATCACCGAGCAGTGAAATTCCTCCACTCGTCTCCGACTTACGTCCGCAAGTTGGGAGTACGGCGCCAATGACGTTGTAGCCAAGCCAAGACTCGCGCTTGAGCACTCCGCCCATTTCATCAACATGGCCCTCGGTGCCGACGATCACGACTCGATAGCCCAAATGACCCATGGCGCGCGCACGCTGGATCAACTGCCGCATCACATAGCGCGAGAGGAGCAGCAGGACTGCCCCCAAAGTGAAGGCGATCAAGAAAAAGCCTCTGGGCACTTGCTCCTTGGCCAAATAGCTGACCAACCCGGTCAGCGCAGCGGCGACGCCACTGGCATAGAGCACCCGCTTGTATTCATCAACGCCAGCTCCAAACACGTCACTGCGATAGCCGCCCATGATCCAGGTGACCGCAAGCCAACCGGCCAGGATGGTGGGGGCATAGATGCCCAGCCGATGGCCGGCATCAAATCCCGGGACCTGCCCCGGCATGTGGATGCTGTTGCGCCAAGCGACGGCCAAGAGCAGCGAGACCGTGATCACCACGATGTCGACCAAGGCCGTGATGAACGGAAGAAGTCGAACGACCCGATTGCGGGTGCCGGTAGCAACTTGATTGCCCTGCTTGGCTGCCTCAAGAGCAGCGGGGCGGACGACTCCGTCTTCGGAGATGCGCTGAGAGGGCAGGCTCACGCTGCGGGTGGCGTTGTTCACACCCTGCAAGTCAGTCAACCAACTCACTGCACCGCACCTTCCTCCCAGTAGTCGCGACGCCTACACAGGGAATTACGACAGATTGGTGGCCTTGGTTACAACGGAATGCGCAAGCGGTCTAGCCCAATCATCGTCGTGATTCAGCTATTCCCGATTGGGCAGTCTCCATGCAGCCGCGTTGTTGTCGAAGGCTGGCAGCCCTCTTGTCTGCCGAATGAAACCCCATGCCAATGGGCCCAGCAGCAACATGCCAGCACCAATGATGCCCACCCACTCGGGAGGTACGCCGAGCATTTTCAATCCTGTGAGTGTGAGCACGATCACAATCCCCCGCCGGATCACTGACTGCGACACCCAATTGGCCATCCGGGCCCCCAGGAAGGTGCCCGGCGTACCCCCCAAAATGAGCGGGATCAGCACGGCCCAGTCAATGCCTTGCGCAACAACATGACCCACCGCGGCAGCAAACACCAAGGGCACGGCTTGCAGCAGATCGGTGCCAACCAACTTCACGGCCGACAAAGTGGGATAGATCAATAGCAGCGCAACCATGATCAGTGACCCAGAGCCGACAGAGGTGATCCCCACCAGCAATCCGCCTACTGCACCCACGAGCAGGGTCGGGATCAACTTCACCTGCGGGTCCGCCTCGATCACCTCATTGCCAGCGGTCACGTGCCGCAACTGGAGATACATGCGCAAGGCATAAGTCGCGGCCGTGAACAACAGCGCACAACCGATCGCAGTCAGCAAGAACTCCTGTTGGCGCTCGTCGTCGCCCATCGCCCTGACGATGAATCCACCAGCGAGAGCAAAGGGCACCGAGCCCGCCACCAACAGGCCAGCTAGTTTGAGATTGGGCGACCCACGCCTCCAGTGCACGGCAGCACCCACTGACTTGTTGACGCTTGCGGCAACCAGGTCATTGGCCACAGCAGCAGTCGGGGGCACCCCGAGAAAGATCAATGCCGGTGTCATCAGGGCACCGCCACCCATCCCGGTCAAGCCGACGACGATGCCGACGCCAAAACTGACGAGCAGCACCGACAGGGCGGCCATGGTCAAGAGATCAGCCATTGGCTTGGGCTCCTTGTTGCGTAAGTGATATCGGAAGTACAGCGAGCACGTCTTCGAGCGCGTCCTCGATTGTGCGCCCCTCGGTGTCGACAACCACATCGGCGTCATCGGGGGCCTCGTATGGACTGCTGATCCCGGTGAACTCCGGGATCAACCCTGCTCTCGCCTTGGCGTAGAGGCCCTTGCGATCGCGCCGCTCGCACTCCGCAAGGGAAGTGGCCACATGCACCAGCACAAACTGCCCACCCGCCTTCGCGACCATTCGTCGTACGTCTTGACGCGTCGCGTCGAAGGGCGCGATGGGCGAACAGATCGCGATCCCCCGATGCCGGGCGATCTCTGCGGCCACCCAACCGATCCGGCGGATATTCGTCTCGCGATCTGCCTTGCTGAAGGTGAGCCCTTCGCTGAGGTGTCGGCGTACGACGTCACCGTCGAGGCTGGTCACTGTGTGGCTGCCGTCTTCAAGGATCAGATCGTGCAAGGCTCGCGCCAAGGTCGACTTGCCGCTGCCCGAAAGGCCGCTGAAGAAGACCACGAGCCCACGCTCGTCGGCCTCTGGCTGATCTTGGGCAAGCACCGCAGCCACTACGTCGGGCAACTCACCGACTCCCGCGAGGCCCAGCACCTCCCCTGAGGCGAAGGCCGCAACGACCTCTTGACCAAGGTCGTGATCGATCTCCGCGTCACCGTGGCTCGCGAAGGGCACCGCAACGACATGAGCCTCATTGGTCAGCAGGTCAGCGGCAGCCAGAGTCGCTCGGATCAGCCCGACGGGGGTCATGCCTTGCGGGGTGTCGGTGCCACACAAGGCCAAGAGCACCACCGAGCGTCCGCGTGCCGTCTCATCGATCACGGCAATGTCGGTCTGGGTGATCGGGCCGACAACCGGCACGATCAATGCCTCCGGGTAGGCCTCGCGAGTCTGCTTTGGCGTCAGGTGTAGGCGCCGGAATGCGCCGTACGCCGGACTCGCCACAGAGCTCAACGAGCCGTCTGCGGCCATGTGGGCCAGCGGCAACCCCTCGGGGTCGACCAACTCAAGCCCCTGCGAGGCATCAACCCCTCCAGGGATGTCGAGGGTGATCAGGTCGTCAAAGCGATCGCGGGCGCCATACGCCCCCACCAGCAGCAACTCCAGATCATCCAGCTCACGCGGCGTCGGGCACAACTGCGGCAACTGCATGCGCCAATCGTGCCAGATTGGTCGAGATTGGCCCTTGTCGGTTTACCAAGCGCGCTTGGTAAACCTGCACGTTCAATGGGTTGCAACCCATTGAACGTGACAGTTTCCCGTTGAACGTGAGGGCCTGAACACCTGTGTATGACACAACTCGCGTCAGCGAGCCGCTCGCTTCGTACGACGATGCGCGCGACGCAGGCCGCAAGAGCCTCGCTGTGGTCCGGATAGCGTGCCAGAGTCAGACGCGGCCGTAGTCGTCTTCGTGGCGGATGATGTCGTCTTCGCCGGTGTAAGAGCCGAGTTGCACTTCGATGATCACCAGGATTTCGGTACCAGGATTTGCCAGTCGGTGTTTGGCGCCAACAGCAATTTCGACTGATTCGCCCACAGAGATCGTCTTCACGACGTCATCGATGGTGCATTCGGCGATACCAGTGACCACGGTCCAGTGCTCCGCGCGATGACGGTGACTCTGCAGTGACAGGCGCGCTCCGGGTTTGACCACTAGGCGCTTGACTTGGAAGCCGTCGCCAGTATCCAAGATGTGCCACGACCCCCAGGGTCGCTCATCGGATTCCTGACTCATGTGGCTGCTTCCTCCCAGACCAAGCTTGATCAAGCCTACGTGCATCTAGACCCTGCCCGCAGGCGGATCGAAGTGCGGACCAGATCAAATCAAAGTTGCGGACGCACATGCAGGCCGACCTCAGGGTCGACCACGATCTCTTGGGTTGCTGCGAGTCCGTCCACGACCAACGATGCATCGACCGAAACGTTCCGTTTGAGGAGAGCGAGTCCGATCGGGCCAAGCTCGAAGTGCCGGGCCGAGCTGCCCATTGCGCCGACAATGCGGCCGTCCAATTCAATTGATGCGCCGGCTTCTGGCAGCCGATTCGCCGAGCCGTCGAGGTGCAGCAGGGTCAGCCGGCGTGGCGGGCGGCCGAGCGTGTGGATTCGCGCCACTGTCTCTTGGCCGCGATAGCAGCCCTTGTCCAGGTGTACGGCTGCAGGGATCAGGCCGAGTTCATTGGGGATGGCCCGATGGTCGGTGTCAACGCCAAAGCGCGGCTCTCCTCTTGCGATCCGCAAGGCGTCGTAGGCCCAACGCCCTGCAGGTGGACCCGCAGCTTCGGCGTAGAGCGACAACCGGTCTCGCTCTAGTACGTCGTAGGTGCCGCCACCCGTGGGCCGCCAACACACAGCCTGGTCAGTGAGCACGAACTCCACCCGAAGCATGAATTTCATTGAGTCCAAGAAGCTCACCAGCGCCTCGGCAGCTCCAGGCTCGGTGTGTGCCACGAACGACTCGCCGTCATCTGACCCGATGAACTCGTGCTCCACATGACCCTGCGGCGACAAGATCAAGGCCTTGGTGGCCTGCCCGGGCTCAAGCCCGTCGAAATACTGGGTGGTCATCGAGTGCAGGAAGTTCAACCGGTCGGGGCCGCCGATCGTGAAGACGTCTCGATTGGATAGGTCCACGAAACCATCGCCCGCAGCCAAGCTGCGTTGCTCGACATTGAATGAGCCGTAGTGCGCGGCCACCCCCGCGTCGATCCCGTATCCGGCGACTGCGCCAGGGAGATCAAGCAGAGGGCTGCTCAACTTGTTCATGGCATCCAGTCTGACACCACCCGAAGATGGTCAGGTGGCCATAGTCGGGTTGGAAGCCTTTGCCATCCACGAGGCCACCCAAAGCAGCTGCCAACTCCTTGCGACTGACGCTGGTTTGGCGGCCACAATCGCGACAGATCAGATGGGCATGTTCCTCTCCAGTCGCCGAATGATAGGTCGGCGCCCGATCAGACAGATGCGCATGCCGCACCAGCCCCAGTTCGTTTAGCACTTCAAGTGAGCGATAGATGGTGGAGAGATTCACTGAGGGGGAGGTACGGCGTACTTCGGCGTGCACTTGATCAGGGGTGGCGTGGCCGAGATTTTCGACCGCCTCAAGGATCATGGCGCGTTGTTTGGTGAGGCGATGCCCGCTTGCCCGCAAGCGCTCCTGCCACTCGGGTTCAGTCATCGACTTCGGACTACTGCCTACGCAATTGTGCATGGATGTGCGGGGCCAGCTCGTGCCCCATCGCAGCCATGTCAAAGGCATAGAGCAAGTCTCCCTTTACATATCCATAGAGCCGTTTGCCAGCCACATATTCCTTGCTGCTGGCCGTGCGGGCGATGGCATCGGTGACGACCTCGAAGCGAGGTTTGTCCTCATGGATCTCTCCGTGCCAGATCTCGGAGTAGCCCAGATTGTGGCTCATCACCCACTCGACCGTGCGATCTGGTTGGGGCCTGATGAAGCCGGTCTCCTGGGCTGCTTCGCGCACATGGTTGCCTTGTTCATCGACGATCCAGGAGCGACTCATGTAGTGGATGAAGGGCCGGCCATCCTGCTGGAAGATCAACTCTTGACCAAACTGGAAGTTGTCGATGCCTGGATATTCCCCATGCCCGTTACCGGCCCAGGTGCCGATCAGCCAAGCCAGCGGTGCGCAATTCGGGTGGATATTAGCGGGGATCTCGAATGCCATTGGTTACTCCTGTTGTTGGTCTCATCTGACTCAGCCGGCACCCATGAGGCCCTAGGGTCGACGCCTCTGGATCCCTGAAAGCCGATATGCGGCCAACAGTGCGCCGGCCGCAATGACCAATGCCGCCAGCACGAGTGCGGCCACGAATGCAGCGTCCATGCTCCGGAGTTTAGGCCGCCATCGTGAAATCCCAGTTAGGCTTGCCTGCCGTGAGGGCAGTTGTTCAGCGAGTGACGTCGGCTTCGGTCAGCGTCGACGGCGAGGTGGTCGGCCAAATCGACCGCCCTGGGCTCGTCGTACTCCTGGGCGTCACTCATTCCGACACCGACACCGAGGCTGCCTGGATGGCGCGCAAGATCCGAGACCTGCGGATCATGCGTGAAGAGCGATCGATTGGTGATCTGGGCGCGCCCGTGCTCTTGATCAGCCAGTTCACCTTGTATGCCGACACGAGTCGCGGCCGGCGACCTACTTGGTCGCAGGCGGCTCCCGGCGAGATCGCCCAGCCCCTCTACGACGCAGTCCGACGACATCTTGAACAATCGGGTATAGATGTTGCAATCGGCCGTTTCGGGGCCGACATGTCGGTAACACTTAGTAACGACGGACCCGTGACCGTACTCCTGGAAAGCAGTTGATCAGCCCGTGGATTTTAAAGAGCTCTTCGCGACCCTGCGCCGACGCTGGCTCGTAATCGTCTCCTTCTTCGTGGTGTCCTTGATCGCGGTCAGCATCTATTCGATCTTCGTCACACCGCAATATGCCTCCTCAACCAGGCTCTTCATCTCCGCTGACAAGAGCAACACCGCCGAGGCCTACGCCGGTGGCGCCTTCGTCACCCAGCAGATGGCCTCCTATGCCCAATTAGCGACCAGCCGCGAGTTGATGACCAGAGTCATCGACAAGACCGGTGTCAGCTATGGCCCCGATCAACTGGCCGGCAAGATCAGTGCGGTGGCCACACCACTGCAGGTGTTGCTCAACATCACCGTCACCGACACCAACGCCACGCGTGCTCAACAGCTCGCCTCGACCACTGCGGACGAGTTGGCCAAGTTGATCGAGGAGATCGAAAACAAGGGCGGCACTCAGACTGTCAAGGCGACGGTCGTAGACCCGGCCTCCTTCAGTACGGTGCCGGTCACCCCCAACTGGACGCTAAACCTCGCGGTTGCGGGAGTACTCGGTCTGGTGATTGGCACCGGCGTGGCGTTGATCCGTGACTTGATGGACAACAGCATCAAGAACGCCAGTGACATCACTAAGGACCATGACCTGCCAGTGATGGCAAGCGTCGCCTTCGACAAGTCGGTGAGTAAGGAGCGCGCGGTCGCTGAGTTTGACACTCCGCGGGCCGAAGCCTTCCGAATGCTGCGCACCAACCTGCAATTCCTCGACATCGACGTACACATGAAGTCGCTGCTGATCACCAGTCCGTTGCCCCAGGACGGCAAGACCTCGACGGCTGTCAACTTGGCGGTTGCGGTCGCCCAGACAGGTCGCCGGGTCTTGATCGTCGACGGCGATCTGCGTCGGCCGAGTGTGGCAAGCGTGATGGGATTGCCCGGCAATGTCGGTCTGACCAATGTGTTGGTTGGGCAAACTGATTTGCAGACCGCCTTGCAGCATGACTCCAGCACCGGTGTCACCGTATTGGCCAGTGGCCCGTTGCCCCCCAATCCTTCAGAAATCCTCCAGAGCCAGGCGACTCATGAGTTGTTCCGCCGCCTGGAAAACATGTTCGACCTGATGATCGTCGATGCGCCGCCACTGTTGCCTTTGGCCGATCCTGCAGTGTTGTCAGTAGAAGTTGATGGCGTGATTATCGTGATCCGACATGGCAAGACCACCCGCGACCAACTGCGTCAGTCCGTCGAGCGACTCCGCTCGGTCGGAGCCCGAGTTTTCGGTGTAGTGGCCAATATGACACCGGCTCGAGGTTCGCGCTTCTACGGATACGAGACCTACGGTGGCTACGAGCAACTGACCCCTGAGGAAGCCCAAATCCCGCGCAAGGCCGAGCCCGTTGCCAAAAAGACGCGACCTTCGTCTAAGGCCGACACCAAGGGCTGACTCCACCGTGTTGAAAGACTTGGCCAGCCCACGAAATGCCATCGCTGCTGGCGGTTTGGTGCTCATGCTCGGCTTCGTCTGGCTGAGCTTGGACAACCCGATCCTCGCCATCGTGAGCGTCACCTTGTCGGTCGGCGTTGTCGTCTTGATCGCGTTGGGTTATGAGCGCACGATCAACTTGATGATGCTGGCTGCGATGTTCACTGCGCCGGCCAACTCGCTACGCCCGACTGCATCGGCTGGCTTCGTCACCTTTTCCGATCTCTTCTTCGTGATGGGCATCGGCCTGCTGATCCCGAAGCTGATCAAGGGCCGCGCCAATTTCCCAACGCCTTATGCGCTGGGCGCCTTGATGATGTTTTCCGCAGGCTTGGTGGCCTCGTGGTTTGCCAATGACGTTGCCATCAGCACCAACGTGCTGTTCCGACTGGTGGCCGCCTCGATCTTCTTGCCGGTCGCCTTCATCTTGTGGAACCCATCAGCCAAGATGATCGACGCGATGGCGATTGTCTATGTCTTGGGCCAGATCATGAGTGTGATCGGCGCCTTGGCCAATGGCAAAGACGCCGAGAGCGGCAGATACATGGGCTTCACTGTCCACTTCAACTTCTTCGCTCTCTGCTCATTGCAAGCGATCTGCTTCGGCTTCTTCTTGTTGCACCGACTTCGCCCGAGTCTGAGACCCTACGTATGGGCAGCCATGGCGATCTGCACCTTCGGCGTCTTGCTCAGCGGCAGTCGCGCCGGGCTTGGCGCCTTGGTTGTGATCGCAGTGATGTATCCGTTCTGGGAGAAGTCCGGAGCCAAGTTGATCCTACTGATCTGCGGCTTCCTCATGGTGATCGTGATGTTCCCGGTCCTTGCCCAGATCGGTGGCGAGGGGTCAGCCCTGAACAGGATCGGCTCGGCCCAAGGAAGCTCCTCCAATTACCTGCGCGTCTGGCTCTTCCAGGAGAGCTGGAATGCCTTCGTCAGCAGGCCGTGGTTCGGGGTCGGATTCGAGCATGCCCTCGATGCGCAAAACATCTTCTTGCAAGTCCTCTCCAGCGCCGGCCTGATCGGCTTCGTGGGCTTCATGATGATGATGTGGTCGATCACCAAGCCGCTGTTCAATCTCGAGGGGCCGATGCACCGCCTGGGTTGGGGCGCATTCGTCTATCTGCTGCAGGGCGCGCTCACCGCAAGCCTGTGGGATCGGATGGTCTGGGCGGGCCTGTCGATGGCCTTCTTGGGAACGTTGTGGCCAAAGAGTCGTCGCCGCGAGGCCTGCGACGGCATTGACCCGGTGCACTCCGCCACGATGCATGAACAACTTGATCGCGAAGAAGCCCTTGAGGCCGAGCGCGCTCGCCTGGCCGAGCCAACCCCCACCCGCCGCTAGGACGACCCATGGCCAGACTCCCCTCCCGGCTCCAACCGCTCTTCCCGTTGCTCAAAAGAGGCCATCGATTCGCCACCCGACGCGTCGGCGCGCTGACCCGGCGTACGACGAATATCGCCGGGGCGAGAGCCGTGCCTGCCCAGGCCACACTGAGCGCCCGCGAAACGGCCCGACTGGAGCCCGAGAGTGTCACCCTGCACCCCGGGGGACCTGCTGAGCCTCGACACCGGCCGATGCCCGAGGGACTTCCTGCCAATCATTGGTTCTTCGACCTCAAGCAGGACTTCACCTTCGCGCCGCGCTTCACGCTGGAGATGCACGACGGCTTGGTCGTGGGCAACTACGCCGCCCACATAACCAATGGCGGATTGCTGGATCTTGAGACCAGCAGCTATTTCGGGATCGCGCACTGGACCGAACACCCCATCTACTTGCGAGCGCGCCTGCCTGAGCCACAGCGAGTGTCTGGGCGCTTGCTCTCATTGGCCGCGCCCGGCTCCTTCGGCAACTACTACCACTGGCTCATGGATGCGCTGCCTCGACTCGGCGTACTGGCCGAAACCATGCCCGGCGTGGCTCCCGATGTGTTGTTCACAAACTCCACCTCCGCCTATCACCGTGGCTTCCTGGACCTCCTTGGGCTCAGCGATCTGCCTCGCGTGGAGGCCAGCAAGCATTCGGCCGCACGCGCTGATGTCGTGCTCGACCCGGCCATAGTCAATGCCCACACGATGGGCCCCCGTTGGGTCACCGAGTGGCTGCGCGCGACCTTCCCGGCAGAGAGCACGAGCGACAAACCCGAGCGCCTCTACATCACTCGTGGCAACCAACCCAACACCAGGCGAGTCAACAATGAGTCGGCCATCCTGGAGATCCTCAAGCCTTTGGGATTTGAGGTCTTCGACCCCGGAGCCCACACCGTGCGCGAGCAGATCGACCACTTCGCTGCGGCGAAGACCATCGTGGCGCCACATGGCGCAGCCTTGACCAATCTCAACTTTTGCGCAGCCGGCGTGGGCTTGCTCGAACTATTCGCCCCCCAGTATCTGAACCCCGGCTACTGGACGATCATCGACAACGTGCCCGACACCAGATATCGCTATCTGATCGGCGAAGGCACCGACCCAGGCCCAACCGGGAGCAACAATCAAGTGATGGCTGACATCACCGTAAATCTGCGGCAGTTCCAAGCCCTGCTCGAGGAGATCCTGGATTAGCCGAAGGCGATACTCTTGGACTTGCGCAGGTGGATCTGGCGAAAAAGGCCCGCCCACTATCGTTACCCGCGCATACTCGTGTCGTTAGGCAGGCGACTCAAGGAAGGTACCTGCAACCGTGAATAGACCTCCGCAATTGGCGGCGAGACGAATCGGTCAGACTCTGACTGCTTTTCGCAATGGCCCAAAGCTCCTCTTCGACCTCGTCGCCAGCAAGACGCCCCTTGCTTCCAGCGAGTTGGTCTTCAAGACCCGCGACGGTGTCGTGATCAGTTGCCCCAATGTGGCCGGCGCACGGGTGCCGGTCTATGAGTTGTTCGCCGAAGACGCCTACCGCTTCAACGAGCTCGCCGGTGACCTCCCCGCTGACTTCACCGCCCTTGACATCGGTGGGCAGATCGGTTGCTTCTCGGTTGCTCTGGCAAAGGCCTTCCCCCAGGCTCGGATCAACACCTATGAAGCCTCACCGTCCACTGCCATCTACACCCGTCGCAATGTCACCAACAACGGGCTCAGCGACAGGGTCACGGTGCACAACACCGCGATGTCAGACCATGTCGGCACGTTGGAGTTCACCGACAACGGCCAAGGCAGTGGGCTCAACGGCCTGACCGCCCCTGAGGGATCACAAACCATCGAGGTCGAGTGCACCACCTTCGCCGAGGCGGTCAAGGCTGCCGGCGGCAAGGTTGATCTCGTGAAGATCGACACTGAAGGTGCTGAATACTCCATCATCTTGCCCAGCGACCCAAGCGATTGGGCCACCGTGCAGAGCGTGGTCATGGAATACCACCCCCTTCAGGGTCATTCATGGGACGAACTCAAGGACTTCTTCACCAAGGCAGGCCTCGAAGAGGTGCGCCACGATCGCGTTGACATTGGCTTGGGCACCGTCTGGCTCAAGCGGAGGCCAGTCTGATGGGCGCCAAGATCTTGAATCTCGGCTGCGGCACCCGCACCAGCGCGGCCACGATCAACATCGATTGGTCGCCACAGGTGCGGATCAAGTCATCCAAACTCGGCGACAAGGTCGCCAAGAGGCTGCTCTCGGGCGAACGGCTCGACAACTACAACGCCATTGAGGGCAACCTCATGGTGCACGACCTGCGCAAGGGCATCCCATTCGAGTCCGGATCGATCGATGCGGTCTACCACTCCCATGTGCTCGAGCACATCGATCGTGATGGCATCGACGGCTTCTTGGCCGAGATCAAGCGGGTGCTCAAGCCGGGCGGCGTGCACCGCATCGTCGTACCAGACCTGGAGCCACTGCTGCGTGGCTATCTCGACTCATTGAGCGCCATCGACGCTGGGCACGGCAATCCCGAGGCCCACGACGATCATGTCGCCTCATTTGCCGAGCAGATGGTACGCCGAGAAGCCGCCGGCACCTCGCAACAACCTCCGATGCGCCGTAAGGTCGAAAACACCCTGCTCGGCGACGCCCGCAAGCGCGGCGAAACCCATCAGTGGATGTGGGATCGGGTCAACTTGGCTGTGGTGCTCAAGCAGGCTGGTTTCATCGACCCGACCGTGGTCGATTTCAAGACCTCAGCAATCGACGACTGGACTTCCACTGGGCTCGACCAAGAGCCTGATGGCAGTGAATATCGTCCGGGGTCTCTCTACATGGAAGCCACTCGCTGAGCGCTCGCCAGCGACCCTGACGACTAGCCCGCCCGCTCGATCGCAGTGCGGTAGATCGCCTCGGCATTTCGCAACCATGCCTGGGGGGTGAACTCATCGGCATAGACCTGCTTGCAGCGTGACCGCATGCTCGCGAACTCCCCTCGTGCGCGAGCCACCAGCGTGGGCACATCATCACGATCGCCCGCCAAGCCGACCCCGAGTTGCTGCACAGCTTGACCCGCGGGAATGTCTGAGAAGGTGAGGATCGGCGTGCCGACCGCCAGTGACTCCAAGCAGACCAGGGCCAAGCCTTCTAGCCAAATCGAGGGGAAGGCCAGGCCATTCGCCCCGGCCATCAAGGCCAACAACTCCTCACGGGGCACCCGACCCAATGCCTCGACGTCTGGATGCGCGGGAAGTGGACGGTCAGGGTCAACCGCGCCGGCAACGAGCAAGCGCTCGCCTCGCGGCCAGGCCGAGATGAGCTCGTGGAGGCCCTTCTCAGGCTCGATTCGTCCGGCGAAGATCCAATAGCCGGGCGCCTGCTGGGGGACGAGGTCGGCGACCGTGATCGGCTCGACATAGTTGTTGAGCACGACAAGCTTGTCTCGAGGCACGCCTGCGTCGGCATAGACATTGCTCATGCCCTCGCTCAGCGTGGTCAGCACCTCCGCCCGGCGAAGCACCGGGTCATTGGCGAACTTGGTCGCGATCGCCGAAGGGATCGTGGCCAGTGCGGAGTCATGGAAGCACCCGTGCCTGATTGCGGGCCTGGAGTGCCCCACGTCAAGACATTCGGTGCACCGATGTCCATCCCGGTAGAGCGTGGCCTTGGCACACAACGGCCGATAGTTGTGCAGGGTCGCCACGAGCGGACCGTCGTACTTCGTCAACCAACGGCGACCGAAATTCGGGAAGAGATTGTGGAGGTGAGTTACGTCGGGGTCAAAATCAAGGAGTTGTCGAAGGGGGCTCGGGCCGACCCCGCTAGCAACAGTCAGTGCGGCTTCGACGGGATAGGTCTTGCGGGCCAGCCGAGCATCGGTCTGCTGCTCGATCAGCTGCACTTCGTGTCCGGCGGCCCGCAGCGTAGCCAACTGGGCGTCTACGACGTTGTTCTCACCAGAGGGCACCCTGGATGAGTAATAGCTGTGGATCAGCGCGATCCGCACTGCGAGCACCTTTCGGTAATCTAGGGTGGCTTAGACAAAGTCAGCCAAGGCAACCACCAGGACAGGATGTCATGAACATAGCCGAACGCTTGGTCGCAAAGCGCCGTGGTCTCACCAGCAGGAAGATCATCCGGCAGGTGATGGCTTGGGTGCTCTACATCGACTTGCCGTGGAATGTCGAGATCGGCGAAGGCTTCCAACTCCTTCACCGCGGAGCTGGCGTGATCATCCACCCCGCCACCAAGATCGGCAAGAACGTCACCATCGCCCCCTATTCGGGCACCGGTCAGCTCTATCCGATGGACCCTTGGCCGATTGAAGAATGGCCCAAGGTGATCATCGAGGACGACGTGCTGATCGGTGTCGATGTCAAGGTCCTTGCGCCCCGCGAGGGTCTCACCATCGGCAAGGGCACGATCATCGGCGCCGGCAGCGTGCTCAATCAGTCAACCGGGCCAAACGAGGTGTGGGCCGGCATTCCCGCACGTTGCATCCGCAAGGGGCCACCGCGTGGTTCGAGCGCCTACAAGGCCAGCGAAGGTCAGTCGATTGAAGGCAGTGACAAGCAGGCTGGCTGATCAGCGTGCGGCGCCGACTACGACCTCACTGATCGAGGTCTGATTGCGTTTGCCACGCGCGACGTCAAGGATCTCCACCTTGATCACGCGAGCCGTGGTGGCTGGGATTCGAATGGTCCGCACGCTGCGGTCGAAGCGATTGTCGGGGATGTCTTGGTCGATCTTCACATCAGCGAGATGCCAACGCACCTTGGTGATCCGATTGCCTGAGGCAAAGTGATTGGCGCCCAGCCGGTTTGCCTGCGCAGCGTGACCGGGGATCAGTCCGACCTGTCCAATCGATTTGGTCTTCGGCATCCGCACGGTGAGGAGCATCGCCTCACCCTCACCCCGACAGGTCCAAGCTGTTGCCGATCTGCCGTCAACTGCCCGCTTGGGGCCTTGACCTGCCACTTGCTTGGCCGCTCCGCAGTCGCCGTCGACTGACAAACCGTGCTGCCAGGTCACCGGGCCGTCATAGGCAGCATCAGCCATGCTTGAAGTGGTCTGCCCGCGCTCACCGATTCCGCTTGAGCCGAGGGCTCCAATTAGGTACGCCGATCCGACCACCAGCAGCGCGGCAAATGCCACGATCACCGGCACAAAGAGAGCCGAGCTTCGCAACTGAGCCCAGAACCCCGCGCCCCGCTTGCCCACGTGGTCGGCAAACAGTGGGCCGCTGATCCGCACCCCTTGGGTGTCGGGCCGTGTAGGCACATAGGTGGCAGTGGTGGGCCCATCCGCCTCCCGCTGGACCGGCACCACGCGTGGTGGGTCGACATGTGGGGTCTGACCCATCCCAGCCATGGCCTTGGCAAAGGCCTGGCGATAGGTCTCGGCGAACTCCTTGGGCACCTCGGGGGGCGCCGGGTCATTCTTGGTTGATCCATACATTGCCCACCGAGACTACCCAGAGAGGGCTCAATTCACCCAAACAGCCCACGGTTGACCCCCCGAGACGGGGCCACCGTGGGCTGCTTGCCGACTGATCGTGGATTAGACCGCTACGGCGACCTCAGCGACCACACCGACTGCTGCGTGGACTTGGCTGTCCACCGGCTCGGCGGAGGGAGCCAGCGTGCGCAGCGTCCAGTCACCGGGCCCGGCGAAGAAGCGGAAGTGTCCGGTCGCCGAGGTGGGCACCTCAGCGGTGAACTCTCCGGCCCGGTCGAGCAAGCGCACATAGGCGCCGCCGACCGGCTCACCGTTGCGGGTCACCTGCCCTTGGACCACGGCCTCCTTGGCGACATTCACTCCGTCAAGGGAAAGGCCGCCAACAGTGGCGCCGCACATCAGGCTTCACCCCGCTCGTCACCGAGTACGACGGGCACGCCGACGAGCGAGCCGTACTCGGTCCAGGAGCCGTCGTAGTTCTTGACGCTGTCGTGGCCGAGGAGCTCCTTCAACACAAACCAGGTGTGGCTGGAGCGCTCACCGATCCGGCACAACGCGATGGTGTCCTTGCCGTCCTCGAAGCCAGCGGCCCCATAGATCTCGCGCAACTCATCGTCGCTCTTGAAGGTGCCGTCGTCGTTGGCTGCCTTGCTCCACGGCACGTTGATCGAAGTCGGGACGTGTCCGGCACGCTGGGCCTGCTCCTGCGGGAGGTGGGCTGGGGCAAGCAGGCGACCGGCGTACTCGTCTGGGCTGCGCACGTCGACCAGGTTCTGGGTGCCGATTGCTTCGACCACCTCGACACGGAAGGCACGGATGGACAGGTCTTGCTCCTGGGC
>JACJWW010000010.1 GCA_020636935.1 Nocardioidaceae bacterium | reverse complement strand
GCTCGACGCCCGGATCAGGATCGCGCTCAGTAGGAGACAGGTCGCGATCGAGCCCAGTCCGGAAGAGCACATCATCCGCTCCGGCGATGTCTGCGTTGACGAGGCTGCCTACACCGCCAAGCTTGGCGACCGACTCCTGGACCTCACCTACAAGGAGTTCGAGTTGTTGAAATACCTCGCTCAACACCCCGGACGTGTCTTCACCCGAGACCAGCTGCTCCAAGAGGTCTGGGGCTATGACTACTTCGGCGGCACCCGCACGGTCGACGTACACATCAGGCGCCTGCGCGCCAAATTGGGCCCTGAGAAGGAAGGCCTGATCGGCACCGTCCGCAATGTCGGCTATCGCTTCGTCGACATGCCTGTCGAGGCATCTGATCAAGCGATCACGCCCTGACTCTACGGCGGGCAGATAGCCTGTCTCACATGTCAATCACGGAGGTCAGGGCAGACGATTTCGTCTGGGAGGCGCACAGCGGTCCGGCTGCCGAAGTACGCCGGATCGCACAAGCCGCCACCAAGCATGAGGGGGTCTCAACCCTCAACGAGCAAGCCGTGCTCGGCCTGCGTCATCGTGGCCTTGACGACGCCCGACTGTGGCTTGGCAACGATGGCTTTGCGCTCTTGCGCGACGGAGTGCTCGACTTGGCCGTGCACCCGGACTCTCGGAGGATGGGAGTGGCGAGCGCACTCGCCGCGAGAGTGGCGCAGGCCACTAGCCATGTCGAGGCCTGGTCGCACTCCGACCATCCTGGTGCGGCCGCACTGGCCCGCGCCTACGGCGTGCCTCGCGAGCGCGAGCTGATCGTGATGAGGAGGCCTACGTCTTTGGCATTGCACGAAGTGGTCGTGCCCGACGACATCGTGATCCGCACCTTCAGGCCCGAGGACGAAGCAGCCCTGCTCGACGTCAACGCCGCTGCGTTCGCTCACCACCCTGAACAGGGGGCTCTGTCCGCCGATGATCTCCACGAGCGGATGGCGGCCGATTGGTGGGACCCCGCAGGATTGTTCGTGGCCACCCCGCGCGACCCAGAGGCCGGGCCGGCTCTACTCGGCTTCCACTGGACTAAGGTGCACCGCGACGCCGCTGAGCCCTATGGCGAGGTCTATGTCGTGGCGGTCAACCCGCGAATGGCCGGGCGCGGACTCGGCACGGTGTTGACCCACGCCGGGTTGGCATATCTCTCCGGGCTTGGGTTGGGCAGCGTCCTGCTTTACGTGGATGGCGACAATGCCCCAGCGATCGCGGTTTACACGAAGCAGGGATTCGGCGTCGAGCGCACCGAAGCGCAGTACGTCGGGGCCCTAGCGCCTCGGTCCTGAGCCCCGCCTTTCACACTGCAGCACAGCTTGCTCAGGACAGTCTTCAAGCCACGGCAGCGGTGAGCATCCGGGCGATCCTCCCGACATGCACCTGAGGTTGATAACCCAAGCCAATCATGTTGATGAAGCCATGCAACATGTCATCGAATTGCTCAAACTCAACCGTCATGCCCTTGGCCTTGAGCAGATCGGCGTAGGCCTTGCCCTCATCTCGCAGCGGGTCGAATCCGGCCGTGATCACTGTCGCTGGCGCCAACCCTGCGGGGAATGAGTCTCGCAAGGCGACCGAAGCCAACGGATCGCCCCACTGCGAGGAGTCTTTGAAATACCAACTCTTGTAGCGTTCGATGCTCTCGTCATCAAGGTAATAGCCATCACTGAAGGAGTGTCTGCTCTGGCTCTTGTTGACAAAATCGGTCGCCGGATAGATCAACAGCTGATGACGCAGCGCCAATCCGTGCTCTGCCGCCTGGATGGCCGTGGTGGCCGCGAAATGCCCGCCCGCGGAGTCACCGCCGACCACCAAACTCTCCGGATCGGCCGCGACCGCAGTGACACTGTCGGTCAGCCACTGGAAGGCCGCAAAGCAATCCTCGACTCCAGCAGGAAACTTGTGCTCGGGAGCCAAGCGATAGCCCACCGAGATGATCTGCACACCGGACCGCTCGGCTAGAAAGCGGCAGGTGGGGTCATGACTGTCGATGCTGCCTTGAGCCATCCCACCGCCGTGGAAGAACATCATCGTCGGGATCTGATGTTGCGACAGTCTCGAGGTCGGGGTGTAGATCCGGGCCGGCAACATGCCCTCAGCCCCAGGCACCTCCAGGTCGTGGAAGGCGCCCACATGCTGTTTGCCCCCGACCATACGGGCCTTTTGATTCCACTCTTGCCGGCTGTGAGGGGTCGGAGGATCCACCAGCGGCGGCACTCCCACCAACTCGATGGCCCTGAGCAACATCTGGGATTCAGCAGAGAGCTTGAGCCCGGCCTTGTCCTTGTTTGGGGTGGCTGCGCGCATGACCGGATCGGGGAGGCTGGTGATGGCCTTCAGGATCAAGGACTCTGCGCGAGTTCGTGGTGTAGCCATGACTCCAAACTAGCCAGTGCTTCCGCTGGTCTGAGCACCACCCAGCCAAGAAGTGGTGGAGACTATGCCCATGGCAACCACCAGCAATGCAGGTGACTTGGTCGCGGCTGGAGCCTTGGTCACTCGCAAGGGGCCGAACGGGCGCGAGATCCTGCTCGTGCATCGACCCAAGTACGACGACTGGTCCTTCCCCAAAGGGAAACGCGACCCTGGCGAGCATGTCACCGAGACCGCCTGTCGCGAAGTGCTCGAAGAGACCGGGGTCGAGATCCGTCTGGCCCAACCTCTGCGCCCCCAGCTCTACTCCATCGGGGGCGGTCGAGCCAAGACCGTGCACTACTGGATCGGCCGGGTCGTGGGCGACGACGACGTGTCGGCGTACTCGCCCAACAAGGAAATCGACCAGGTCGCCTGGGTGCCCGTGGCTCAGGCACACAAGCAGCTCAGCTATCGCGACGATCGGCACCTGCTAGAGCAATTTGGCCAACTCCGCAAGGGCACCCATGCCTTGATCTTGCTGCGTCATGCCAGAGCCGCGAGACGAGCCAGCTTCAGCGGGCCAGACGACAGCCAACGCCCACTGACTCAACGCGGCAAGGCACAAGCCGAGCAGCTGCGGGGCATCCTGCATGCCTACGGCATCAGCCAAGTGATCACTTCGACCAGCAAGCGTTGTGTCAAGACGGTCAGCCCCTACGCCACCGACTCTGTGATCCCGTTGGAGCAGCATGCGGAGTTGTCTGAGGAGGGCTACGACGCCGGCCTGGTAACCCAGCTGGTCGAGCAACTCCCAGAAACAACCCAAGGGGTAGCAGTCTGCACGCACCGGCCGATCCTGCCCAAGGTGATGGACGCCTTGGGCATCTACGAAGAGCCACTCGCACCCGCTGAACTCGTCGTATGCCATGTCCGGCGCGGCGAACTGCTCAGCGTCGAGCGGCACAATGTGCCCCGCGAAGCCCGCTGAGCAAACACCCAAGTGGTCCGGCGCAATTCACCGCTAGTTCACCTTCTGCGACCCATCTGGCAACCTGCGCTCCCTAGCTTGCCCATGTGAACACAAATCAAACCATCAACGAAGTGACACGCACTTCACGTGCAAAGCTCATGGCCGGCGGCTTGGCTGCCCTTGCCCTCGCCACGACCTTGACCGCATGTGGGGCTGGCAACGAAAGCGGCTCCTCTGGCGGTCTCTCTGGGACCCTCAACGGCGCTGGCTCCAGCGCACAGACTGCCGCCATGGACGCCTGGCGCAAGGACTTCCAGACCGACAACCCGTCAGCCACGATCAACTACGACCCCTCTGGCTCCGGTGCGGGCGTTGAGGCCTTCTTGCAGAAGGCAGTTGTCTTCGCCGGCTCAGACTCAGCATTGGACCCTGACAGCGACGAGGTCGACAAGGCCAAGCAACGTTGTGGCTCCGACCCGATCGAGGTGCCCAACTACATCAGCCCAATCGCAGTGGTCTTCAATGTCGAAGGGGTTGAAGAGCTGAATCTGGACTCCCCCACCTTGGCGAAAATCTTCGAGGGGCAGATCACCAAGTGGAATGACCCGGCGATCGCAGCCACCAACCCCGGCGTCGCTCTCCCTGATGGTCCGGTCCGGCCGGTCCACCGCTCCGATGAGTCAGGTACGACGAAGAACTTCACCGACTACTTGGAGAAGGCATCCGAAGGCGCCTGGACGAACGAAGCAGACAAGGTTTGGCCAGCCACTCTGAAGGGTGAGGCCGCCGCGCAAACCTCAGGGATGGTGGCGACCGTGAAACAAACCGCCGGGTCGATCGGCTACGCCGACCTCAGCGCCACCCAGGGCATGACCACGGTCAAGATCAAGGTCGGAGCTGAGTTCGTGGCACCAAGCGCCGATGGCGCAGCCAAGGCGTTGGCCGCCTCGAAGACCGATGACAGCCGTGGTGAGACCGATTTGGTTGTCGACCTGGACAGAGCCACTTCGGCAGCGGGCGCCTACCCGTTGGCCCTGGTTTCGTATCTGATCGGCTGCCAATCCTCCGATGATGAGCAGGCCGAGGTGGCAAAGGAGTTCTTCACCTACGTGCTCAGTGACGAAGGGCAGGAGTCCGCCGCGAAGAGCGCTGGCTCGGCTCCACTACCCACCGAGTTGCGCGAGCAGGCCGCTCGCATCGTCGCGGGCATGAGCTCCTAGGAGCACTCATGCTCAACGAATCCATAACGACCAGGGCATCTGGGATTCCCCCAGGTGCCCTGGCCAAGTTGGCTGGCGAGACGGGCGGAAACCGACGGCAGCCCGTCGGCGATTCGGTCTTCGCCGGGTTCGCCAAGGCCGCAGCCTTCACGATCCTGATCGCACTCGCGGGAGTCGCGATCTTCTTGACGGTCAAAGGAATGCCTGCCTTCTCCGCGACTGAGTCAGATCTAGACGGGCAAAGCAGCCTGCTGATCTATGTAGCCAAACTGGCCTATGGCACCACGCTCGCCGCGCTGCTGGCTCTCCTGATCGCCACGCCACTCGCCCTGGCAGTGGCACTAGCGGTCTCCCACTATGCACCTGGCCGGTTGGCCAGCCCAATCGGTTATGCGATCGACCTGCTGGCTGCCATCCCTTCGGTCATCTTCGGGCTTTGGGGAGCATTCACTCTCGGTAAATATCTGACCCCGCTCTATGAATGGTTGGCCGCGAGCAGCCTGACCAACTGGCTGCCCCTATTCCACGGACCCGCATCGGGCTCGGGGCGAACAATCCTCACCGCCGCAGTGGTGTTGGCAATCATGATCCTCCCCATCATCACCGCGATCTCTCGGGAGATCTTCAGCCAAACCCCTCGCCTTCATCAAGAGGCTGCTTTGGCCCTGGGTGCCACGCGCTGGGAGATGGTGCGCCTGGTGGTCTTCCCCCACGCCCGCTCCGGCATCGTGTCAGCGGCCATGCTTGGGCTGGGCCGCGCGATGGGCGAGACCATGGCGGTGGCGATGGTGCTTTCCACCCAAGGAGGCTTGTTCTCCCTCAACCTGATCTCTGCAGACAATCCATCAACGATCGCAGCCAATATCGCGTTGCGCTTCCCTGAAGCCTTCGGCACCAAGGTCAATGTGCTGATCTTCAGTGGCTTGGCACTGTTCGCGATCAGCTTCGCAGTCAACTTCTTGGCGAGATTGATCCTGACTCGTGCCGGAGAGCGGCGGGCATCATGAGTCAGGCCAACGCGACAACCCCCTCAAACTCACTGCACCGGTCAAGGTGGTCTCGGCGCTCGATCACCGACCAAGTGGTCACCATGTTGATCTGGCTGGCCCTCGTCATCGCACTGACACCCCTTGCGCTGCTCCTGTGGAATGTGATCGTCCAAGGTGCATCTCAGATGAACCTCCGATTCCTGACCTGGTCGATGCGTAATGTCGTCGGAGAGACCGGAGGCATTGCGCATGCCATCTGGGGCACGGTCCTGATCACTTTCGCCGCAACCGTGATCGCCGTACCGATCGGACTGATGACTTCGATCTACCTCGTTGAATACGCCGGGAGCAATCGACTGGGCCACTGGATCAGATTCATGGTTGACGTGATGACCGGGATCCCCTCGATCGTGGCAGGGCTCTTCGCCTTCGCGCTCTTCGCACTCTTCTTCGGACCAAGTGTCAGGATGGGATTCGGTGGCGCGGTGGCCCTGTCAATCCTGATGATCCCGATCGTGGTGCGATCGAGCGAAGAGATGCTGAAGCTAGTGCCCAACGACCTGCGCGAAGCGGCGTACGCCCTGGGGGTGTCCAAGTGGCGCACCATCACGAAAGTGGTGCTGCCCACCGCAACGTCTGGCATCATCACTGGAGTCACCTTGGCAATAGCCCGGATCATCGGCGAGACCGCACCGCTGCTGATCATCGCTGGCTTCTCCGACTCAGTGAACACCAACCTGTTCTCAGATCGCATGATGACTCTGCCCGTCTTCATCTACTACAACATCACCAAGACCTCTCCGGATGCTGAGCTCTTGGCAGACATGGCTTGGGGGGCTGCGTTTGTGCTGACCGTGATCGTGCTGACCCTCAACCTGATTGCCAGACTCGCTGGAAGGTGGCTGGCGCCCAAACGGGGCTAGCCGGAAAGGAATCCAATGTCAAAGAGCATCGACATCTGTGACCTCGATGTCTACTACGGCGACTTCCTTGCCGTCGAAGGCATCAACATGACCATCCCGGCACGCTCGGTGACGGCCTTCATCGGGCCATCCGGATGCGGCAAGTCGACCCTGCTGCGCTCACTGAACAGAATGCACGAGGTGATCCCTGGGGCACGGGTCGAGGGCAAGGTCCTCCTGGACGGCCAGTCGATCTACGATCCAGAAGTTGATCCGGTGCAAGTACGCCGCATGGTGGGCATGGTTTTCCAAAGACCCAACCCATTCCCGACGATGTCAATCTATGAGAACGTCCTGGCTGGCAGCCGTCTGAACAACAAGAAGCTCAAGAAGGCAGCAGCTGACCACATTGCTGAGAAGGCGCTCAAAGGCGCGAACTTGTGGGATGAAGTGCACGACCGGCTCAACAAGCCTGCCTCGGGTCTCTCCGGTGGCCAACAGCAGCGGCTCTGCATCGCCCGTGCGATCGCGGTCGAGCCCGACGTACTCCTGATGGACGAGCCCTGCTCGGCACTTGACCCGATCTCGACCTCGGCGATCGAAGATCTGATCCATGAACTCAAGGCGGAGTACACGATCGTGATCGTCACCCACAACATGCAACAAGCGGCCCGGGTGTCGCAAGACACCGCCTTCTTCAATATCGCCGGAGCCGGCAAGCCGGGCCACCTGATCGAGATGAACCCCACCACCAAGGTGTTCAGCACCCCCGATGAGCCAGCCACCGAGGCCTACATCTCAGGCCGTTTCGGCTGATCAAGACGGCGCTTGGCGCCTGCGCTGCCACGAGCACCAGCGGAAAAGCAATGAGGGCCACGGTCAATCGACCATGGCCCTCAAAGTTGTCGTCAATCAGATGGGGACGACGTTTTCAGCCTGAGGCCCCTTGGGACCCTGGGTGACGTCGAACTGCACCTTCTGGTTTTCGTCGAGGGACTTGTAGCCCTGCGACTGAATGGCCGAGTAGTGAACGAAGACGTCGTCGCCGCCGTCTTCTTGGGCGATGAAACCAAAGCCCTTTTCAGCGTTGAACCACTTAACTGTGCCCTGAGCCATGCTCTTTTACTCCTTGTATCGGGGCGAGAGACCATCATTTGATGACCTCACCAAGATGCGTGAAACCTCGTCCCGACTCAGGTTGAGCTCAGAACCGCCGGTTGGATCACAAACTCCAACGAGCGTTGTGTACCGCTGGAACTGCACCTTGGCAGTCATGACACTACCAACAAGCCTGCACGCTCGGACCCGGGGTCGCATTCCGTGTCTGCTGGAGTCTCTTCCTCAAGCTCCGTCATGAGAGGCTGGGAGCTACGTCAACTCAGTGGAGACCAAAATTTTCGGGCAAACCTAAGGTTTGCGAGAGTGGGTTTTGGGACAATCAATGCGCTGATCTGTTTAGGTGTACGACGTGAGAGGAGTGGACGTTGCCAGGACGTCCCGATGAGGACCGCCCCGACAACAACGGGCCCGACTCAGACGACTATTCACCGCCCGACCCATTGGCGGTGATGCGCGACGCCTTCGAGCACGGCTACGGCACTCCGCGTCAAGATCAAGAACGCCACCCCACCCGCTTTGGCCGCCGCCGACGCAGCGCACCGGAGCCAGCACCTGCCCCCGAGCCCGAGGCGCCCCAAACCCCTGCAGCCCCGGCACCCCGACCCGCTTCAGAACGCCCTGGCTGGAGCTACTCCGGCCCGCCTGCTCCCGTCATGCGCAGCGATGCTCCCGCCGAGCCCGAGCCCGAACGCGCAGCGCCAGAGAGCTTCAGACCACCTGAGCCTGCGACTGCTGAGCCTGTGACTGCCGAGCCCGTGGCGCCAGCCGCACCACCTGCGCCCAAACCAGTTGCGGCCGAACCCTCTGTCGTCCCTCCCGTGACGCCCGAACCGGTAGCTCCAAAGCCAACCCCGCCAGCTCCCGAGGCAGTGGTTGTCGAGCCAGTCGTTGCCGAGCCCGAACCAGTCGTCGCCGAGCGCGAACCAGTCGTTGCCGAGCGCGAAGCCCCGGCACCGCCCCCGGCGCCCGAGTCCGTCGTACCCCCAGTCGCCGAGGCGACCCCGCCGCCAGCGCAGCCGGCCGCCGACACCACGGACTGGCTCAGCATCAACAGTTGGCCCACACCAGAGCCCGTTGAGCAGGTTGTCTCCCCCGAGCCAGCCCAGCCAGCGCTCACACCTGAGCCCACCAAGCCAGAGCAACCCCTAGCCGCTCCCGTGGCACCCCCAACCGAGGATGTGCCCGCCGAGAGCTCGCCAGCCGCAGATGAAGCGAGTGTTTCCCGCGACTGGCTAGGCGACCAATCGGGCGGCCAATTGGGCGACGACAGTTCGACCACCACTCCGCCAGCGCCCAAGCCCGTCGTACCACCGGTCGTCGAGGCTGCGCCCGTGGTCACGGAGCCCAAAACACCCGCCTCAACTTCGACGTCCGAAAGCACAGGCGATTGGCTCAGTAGCCACCTGTATGGCGACGCCCCTGCTCCTGCTCCAGAGCCCAAGACCCCTGAACCCATCGTGTCTGAGCCTGCAACCGCTGAGACCGCCGTACCCGCACCAGAGGTGACGGCCCCGACCAAAGATGACACGGGGGTGCTCCCCACGCCAGCGGCCCCAACAGTGGTCGATGAAACTGAGAAGACCAAGGCTGCCAGCGATGCGGCGGCCACTGCGCCCCCAGAGCCCAAGGAGAAGCGCGGACTCTTTGGGAGACGCGGCAAGAAGGACAGCTCCTCAACAGCAGACCCTCCGCTCCAGACTGCCCCGTCGGCGAAGCCTGAGCCCGTCTCCATGCCACCAGTGCCCTCGCCGGTTGAGACCACCAAGCCCCAGGCCGAAGCTGAGGCTCCTCAGTCATACGACTGGCTCAGTGGGGCCTTGCCTGAGGGAGAGCTTGGGGCGAGCGATCAGCCCGGTCAGGTCGCGGAGGCCTCGGAAGCCCAGCAGTCCGAGGAGCCCAAACCGGCGACCCCGTTGGCCGCCGAGACTCCCACCCCGGCCGAGCCTGCTGCAGCATTCAAAGCTGATGTGCCACTGGTCGAGACCCCAAAGAGCCCTGTCCCTGAGCCTCTGCGAAAGAAGCGCGGGTTGTTCAGCAGGCGACAGTCAAAGCCCGAGCCGGATGAGCCATATGCCGACTCGATGACCGAGTGGCTTGCCGCAGGCACACCACCGCCACCGGCGCCTCCCGCCAAAGCAGATCAGCCTGACACCACTCCCGATGACAAACCGACAGTGGCTGCGCCGCCACCAGGTGTAAAGGCTGAGGCAAAGCACTCTTCCACCGCGCCCACGCCGACGAACGACACCGCGACAACCGGGCTGATCGGCGCTCCACCTTCAGGCGAGCCCCCCACTGAGTCCAAAACGAAGACCGACACCAGCAGCTTCGGCGTACCCACCTTCAGTGGGCGTCACTCGGTCTCGAAGCCACCCGAAATCGTGGGCGATGTCCCTGAGGCGCCCAAGCCCCTGTCTGACCCCCCAAGCAAGGTCTCTGCCGCGCCCACGCTGCGTGGCGTCGTACCCGCGCCTGACGATGAAGAAGACGCCGACCAAATTCACGGGGTACCCAGTGAAATTGTCACGGAGCCCCCTTTGCAAAAGGTGCAACGTGGCAAATTCACTGGTGAACCAGTGAAACCACACTCACCCAAATCAACCACAAGCACCGAAAAGCCGCCGGAGTACGTCGCATTCCGGCAGGCGTCGACCGCGCGATCTGTGTTGGTCGGTGGGTGCGTGATCGCTGGCGTGGCAGTGGCCGGGGCAATCGGATGGCAGGTGCTGCGGCCCGGACAGACCCCGCTGACCGCATTGATGGCCGCTTGCGGTGTGTTGCTCTTGTTCCTGATCGGCCTGCTCATGGTGAAGCCAGGCATTTTGTCGGTCACCGACGGGCTGGTCGAGTTTGCCAAGGGCAACCACGTCGAGCACCTCGACCTGAACTCCAAAGATCTCAAGGTGGAAGCCTCCGAGAGCCCGGAGGCGGAGAACTGGTCGGTGAAGCTCACGGGCAGCGGCAAGGAGATGACAGTCGACCGTTCACAGGTCGACGTCGAGGAGTTCCTCGAGATCTTGACCTATTTCCAGGCCCAACACACCCCCTGAGCTTCCGGCAGCGCTCTGCCCGTTGGTGTTAGTGACGGCAGGGTTCGGCGTACGGGCTGCCGCCCTGCTGTGAGCCCAGCGTCATACGAACCGTGACACAACTCCCCAACGTCATCCGAACAGTGCGCTTATGACAACACAGCGCATATGGCCACCAAACGCATGACGCAAGGCCGCAACCCACCGCAACGCATGACACAAACCACGACTCGCAAGGGTGTCCGACGCTAGGGCACGCAAGTATTTGGCGCGCGCACGACGAGGCACGCAGCCGCCGCAGAAACGACTGTGGCCCCGGATGCTTGCGCATCCGGGGCCACAGACTTGTTGGGTTGGGTTATGAAGTGGTGACGCTGTTGTCCCAGATCCGGTAGATCTGACCAGCATTACCGGCGCTACCAGAGTTTCCAGTGACCCCGGTCCCACCAGCATTGCCATTGCCACCGGGTGTGCCCGGGGCACCGCCGGCACCACCGGCACCACCGGCGCCACCCGTGGCTGCCGACGCTGCTCGCGCCTGCGACCCACCGGTGACTGTGGCTGTGCCCGTACCGTTGTGGAAGATGGCGATCGAGGGTCCGCCAGCACCGCCACCGGCACCGGCACCGCCGCCAGCACCACCGCCGGCACCGCCGCCGCCACCGCCGCCAGCTGAACAGCACGACTGAGAGCCGCCAGCACCACTGTTGCCGCCTTGACCACCCTTGCCGCCAGCTGATCCCTTGCCACCATTGCCGCCAGCGGCAGCAGTCGCGACAACATTGGTCAGCGTGACATCTGAGTTGACCGAGTAGACAGCGAATGAACCGCCACCTGCCTGGCCACCCTGAGTCGCCTTCAGGCCAGCTGCGCCGCCGGCGCCACCGGCGCCGCCACCGCCACCGGAGGCAGAGGCAGACTTGCCGCCGCCACCACCGCCGCCGCCTTGACCAACTGCACCGTTACCGCCGAGGCCACCGTTGCCACCGACCCACGTCGCTCCAGCTGAGGCGAGAGCGTTGGATCCAGCCGCACCAGCCGTGCCAGCAGCGCCAGCGGCACCACCTGCGCCAGGACCTGCGCTCGTGCCACAACCGAAGTACGAGCCGCAGCCACCGTTACCGCCAGCAGCCCCGCCGCCACCGTTTTCACCAGCAGCACCAGGATCGGAGTAGTCGCCGCCGGTGCCACCGGAGCCACCGCGAGTCACACCAGCACCGCCGCACGAGACACCTCCCGCACCGGGCGAACTGGGCCCGCTCGCGTTAGCGCCGTTCGGGCCTGCACAAGCCTGGCCCGGCGCTGTAGGTGCGGCGGCTGATGCGTCCGCACCATTGACACCAGCTGAGGCGGTCACCGACGAGTCGGAGACATCGACATTGGACCCGTTGACAACCCGGATGCCATAGGCGCTGGATCCAGCACCTGTCGCCGTACCGGAGTTGATCGTGGAGTCCTTGACCTTGACCTGCGAGCCGTCAACAACGACGCCGGCCGGGTTGAGGCCGGTGCCTGCGGTTGAGGTCACCTGATCGAGAGTCACCAGGGCAGTCGAAGCAGTGATCACCACACCATTGGAGGCGACGCCACTGGCGCCACCGGCATTGATGGACAGCTTCGCCAGCTTCGACGCGGTCGTCGCGCCATTGACGCGGACGCCGTAGTAGACGCCAGAGTCGAGCTTGCCGTTGACGACCGTGGCCGCACCGTTGCCGTTGAAGGTGCCGTTATAGCCACCACGGACGGTCAGACCATTGCCCAGATCGAAGGCGTCGTAGTTGCCGCCGGCGACCAAGATGACCGTGCGACCAGTGTCACCGGCGCGCGTGATGCCCTTGGCGATCGAGGCACACGGGCTTGCGACCGTGCCACAGGAGCCGCTGTCAGCGCCACTGGAGATGCTCACCATGATGTTGTTGGCCAGCGTGCCGTCAACACCGTCACAGTTCTGGTCGACCCCATCGAGCGGGTCGGCAGCACCTGGGTAGGTGTTGGCATCGGCGTCGTTGCAGTCAGCCGGCGGGGAGACCCCGTCGCCATCGTCATCGACGTACACCGTGATCTGCGTGGTTGCAGTATCGGTCGCGCCATTGTCATCGGTGACGGTCAAGGTGACGGTGTACGGCGTGGCGTTGGCTGCAAACGTGTGGGTCACGTTCTTGCCGGTGCCATTGGTGCCGTCGCCGAAGTCCCAGGCATAGCTGACGATATTGCCATCAGCATCTGCGGAGTTGGAGGCATCAAGCGAGACCAACAAGGGGCGCGGGCCCGAGGCTGGAGTTGCGTTGAATGCCGCGGTGGGAGCCACGTTGGCGTTGGCCGTGATCACGACCTGCTTGGTGTCGAATGCGCCAGCCGTATCGGTCACCTTCAGGGTAGCGGTGTGAGTGCCCGCAGCGGTGTAGGTGTGATTGGGGTTGGCTGCATTGGAGCTGGGCGATCCGTCGCCGAAGGTCCACTCGTAGGTGAGCGTTTGCCCCTCGGGGTCAGAAGAGCCAGCTGAGGAGAAGGCCACAGCCAGGGGCGCCTTGCCCACGGTCGGGGTTGCCGACGCATTGGCAGTTGGAGCCTGGTTGGGAGCGATCTCAATGCCGGTCACAGTCGCGCTAGCTGTGCCACCGGCATTGTCGGTGACAGTCAGCGTGGCCGTGTAGCTGCCCGCCAGCGTGTAGGTGTGGCTGGGGTTGGCCTGGTTGGACGAACCACCATCACCAAACTGCCAGTTGTAGGACACGATCGTGCCGTCGCTGTCAGCTGAACCAGCCGATGAGAAGGTCACCGTGTGCGGTGCCACTCCGGTCTTCGGCGAGGTCGCTGCTGCCTGTGCCGTGGGGGGCACATTTGGCTGAGCAGACACGTTGATCGTGATCGACGCAGTGTCGGTCGCGCCATCGTCGTCGGTGACCTTCAAGGTCACGACCTTGGCGCCTTGGCTACCGAAGGTGTACGTCGGGTTCTGCGCAGTCGAGGTGTTGCCACCACCGAAGTCCCACAGGTAGGACACGATCGTGCCATCGGGGTCGTTGGAGTCTCCGCCATTGAAGTTGACCGTCAACGGTGCCTGGCCCGCGGTCACATCCGCATTCGGGATGGACACCGGCGGCTGGTTTGCGTTGACCGTGACCGTGACCGTCTTGGTGTCGGACTGGCCCTCAGTGTCAGTCACCGTCAAAGCAGCCGAGTAGACGCCCACCGCGGTGTAGGTGTGATTTGGGTTGGCCGACGTGGAGGTGTCACCATCGCCGAAGTTCCAGGCATAGGTCAGTGCGCCACCCTCAGGATCGGCAGATCCAGTTGAGGAGAAGGCCACGGCCAAGGGCACCTTGCCCGAGGTCGGGGTCGCGCTCGCCGACGCCGTCGGAGGCTGGTTGGCACCCACGTTGATGGTCACCGTGTCGGTGCCAACAGCGCCACCGTTGTCAGTGACCTTCAAGGTCGCGACATAGTTGCCGGCGACGGTGTAGGTGTGATTGGGGTTGGCGCTGGTGTCCTTGGGCGATCCGTCGCCGAAGGTCCACTCGTATGACGCAACCGTGCCATCGGGGTCATTGGTGCCAGCCGAGGAGAAGGCCACGGCCAGAGGCGCGGTGCCATTCTTCGGAGTGGCTCCGGCCTTGGCCACCGGAGGCAGATTGCTCGCCGAGGTGGCGGTGATCTGCTTTGTGATCGAGCCGGTCAAGCCGGAGTTGTCGGTCACGGTCAGCTTGGCGGTGTACACGCCCGGTGCGCCGTAGTTGTGGGTGGCGGTGGAGCCAGTCGCCGTACCACCATCACCGAAGTCCCAGGCGTACGACGAAATCGACCCATCGGGGTCGTTCGAGCCTGCGGAGTTGAAATTGACAGTCAGGGGCGCGACACCACTATCTGGTGTTGCAGACATGACTGCCACAGGCGGTGTACCACCTGGAGTTGTGGAGCAGCCGGCCGCAACGAGACCTACCGTTGCGATCAGGCTGGCGGCTATCCGCCGCGCTCGAACCTTCATCTTTTGCTTCCCTTCGTTAACGTCGCCCCGCCCTACCCGGGGGCCGCCCTGTTCTTGAGGAGGTACTGCTCTGAGGAGGTACTGCTTTACAGAGTTACTGCTTGTTTCCCGGACCTACCGCATCAACGAGATGCCGAGGGGAAATGGTCCGAAGTCTGTGAAAGCGGTGGGCCGGTGGTGTGTACCACCGGCCCACCGATGTGTTTCGTGATCAGGGAGTGGCTGTGCCGTTGTCCCAGAACTTCAACAGCTGTCCGGCTGCACCAGCATTGCCGGTTGCACCGGCAACACCTGCGCCGCCAGCACCACCGTCACCGCCCTTGCGGTTGAACAGCGTCACGGGGCTCTTCGGGCCGCCAGCGCCGAGTGCGCCAGCCGCGCCGCCGGCACCACCGGTGCCACCTGCACCACCGGTGCCGGATGCCGCGGGGAGGGAGGTGACCACGCTGGTCGTGGTCAGCGAGCCAGTGCCGTTGTGGAGGACCGCGATGGCCGGGCCACCGGCGCCGCCACCGGCTCCGCCACCGCCACCAGCGCCTGCGCCGGCACCGCCGCCGCCACCGCCACCGGCTTCACAGCACTCGGGAGCGCCGCCCTTGCCGCCATTGCCGCCAGCGCCGCCAGCGCCGCCAGTTGAGCCCTTGCCACCGTTGCCACCAGAAGCGACCGTCACAGCCACGTTGGTGAGGTTGGCGGTGGAGTTAACGGCGTACACGCCGAAGGAGCCGCCGCCTGCCTGGCCACCCTGGGTGGCACCCAAGCCTGATGCGCCACCGGCACCGCCGGCACCGCCGCCGCCGCCCATGGCCGCAGCGGACGAACCGCCACCGCCACCGCCGCCGCCGCCGCCTTCAGCGCCGTTGCTTCCATTGCCACCGTTGCCGCCAGCCCAAGTTGCACCGGCCGTGGTCAGGTCGTTGGCACCTGCGGCACCGGCCGCACCAGCCGCACCGCCCTGGCCACCAGCACCGCCGGTTGCCTGCGAACCACATCCAACAACAGAGCCACAGCCACCGTTGCCGCCATTGGCTCCAACGCCCTGGCCACCCTTGACACCGTTGGCGCCTGGGGCACTTCCGTCTCCACCAACGCCGCCATTGCCGCCATTGGTGACAGTGGTGAACCACGGGTTGCAGGACGAGCCGCCCAGCCCCTGGACACCAATGCCGTCGATGATTTCGAATGCACCGGCATAGCCGTTACCGCCGTCACATGCCTTGGCGGGAGTCGCGGGTGCTCCAGCAGAGGCATCGTTGCCATTGACACCCGCAGCGGCCTCGATCGTGCCGCCATTGACGGTCACGTTGGAGCCGTCGAGGGCACGGACACCGTAGGCATCAGAGCCGGCACCAGTCGCCGTACCCGACGAAATGGCGGAGTTGAGGATCTCAACCTTGGAGTTGTTGTCGGCCAAGACACCGGTCGGGTTGACGCCCTGACCTGCAGTCGCGGTGACATTGTCCAAGACGACCTTGGCGCTGGCGTTCTTGACGATCACGCCGCTGGCAGCCGTACCGGCCTGGCCTTCGGCATTGATCTTCAGGTCGAGCAGCTTGGTCACCGAGGTGATGTTGTTGGCGCGCACGCCGTAGTAGGTGTTGTTGGCGCTGTCGAGGGCACCATGCACGCGAGTACCGGCGGGAATCCGACCGTTGAAGGTGGGGTTGTAGCCGCCGCGGACGATCCGACCATTGGTGATGTCGAACGCATCGTAGTCACCAGCCGTGACCAAGATGATGTTCTTGCCAGCTGCCGTTGCAGTGGCAACACCGTTGGCGATGGTGGCGCATGGCTTGACGACCGTGCCGCAAGCGCCGACATCGGAGCCGCTGCCCGCATCGACCAACACCTGCGCCAGCGCAATGCCGTCGACACCGTCACAGTTGGTGTCATCGCCATTGGCATCGAGCGGATCGGGGTTGGCTGCACAGCCTGATCCGGGATCAACCACGTTGATATTGGTGGTCGCCGATCCAGTCATGCCTGAGTTGTCGGTGACGATCAAGGTCGCGGTGAAGTTGCCTGGAGCGGTGTAGATGTGAGTAGCACCCGGACCATTCTCCAGGGGCGAACCATCACCGAAGTTCCACGAGTACGTGGAGATGGTGCCATCGGGGTCGTTTGAGCCAACTGACCCGAAGTCAACGGTCAAAGGCGCCGTGCCCGTGGTGGGCACCGCCTGGATTGCTGCGACCGGGGCCTGCGGATCGGGGCCACCGGGGGTGGTCGAACACCCCGCGGCAACGAGGCCCACAACAGCCACCAGGCTCGCGGCGAAGCGACGCGAACGTGAGTTCATGGATTGATATCCCTTCATAAGCTTTCCGTTTGGAAATAGCCCACGGCCCACCCAACTTGGACTATGGATCGACCGAACGTAATCGCCGTCACATTGAAGGGTCAAGGAGGACCGGCTCAACGCCACTCGGGGGGCTAGTCCACTGATCATCTCGGTTTGCGGGGAGCAGATTTGAGACTCTCAGTTCCCTATCTTCATCGGGGATCGCGCGTTTACGCAGTTTGAATGCGGAGCCGCAAGGCCCTCAACAGCATCGGCCAAGGGCGCAAAGAAGAAGTGGGCCCCGTGGGACTCGAACCCACAACCCGCGGATTAAAAGTCCGCTGCTCTGCCAATTGAGCTAGAGGCCCTCGCCCATCAGCGGAGCGATCGCAGAAAGACTAGCCGACCCCTTGATGTGACAGGCCTCACACCACCGATTTTGGATCTGGGCGTGTGACAGTCAACGCCCTCCTGTCACATCTTGGAGCGGCTATGATTTGGTTGTGGCTGACATCTATAGCGAAGTTGAGTTGACCGAAGACCAACTGGCCGAAGAACGCGAAGTCTACGGCGGCCTCGCCGACACGATGCGTTCACTCAACGAAGCCAGCCTGCGTACGACGATCCCGCCCGCCAAGGTCAACGACGCGATCGCTCGACTCAAAGAGATCGACGCGCTCCTTCGCGAAGAGATGATCCCCGACTCTTTCGGCGTACAAGTCAACAAGGACGGTGGCGTACGCGCTTATGGCAACGCCGTCGTCGGGATGCGCAATCCGATCGCCGTACCCCTGCACACCGAGCGCAGCGACGACGGTCGCGCTTGGGCGAAGTTTCACCTGAACGCCCTATATGAAGGGCCTCCGACCTTGGTGCACGGCGGAGTGAGTGCCCTGATCATGGACCAAGTCATGGGAGAAGCCGCCGCGGCCGGAGGGCGCCCAGGGATGACCGCCTATCTGACTACTCATTATCGCAAGCCCACACCACTTGGCGACCTTGAAGCCAGCGCATGGATCGACTCCACCGACGGGATCAAGACCATCGTCAAGGGACAACTCGGGCCTGTAGGTGGCGAGCCAACCATCGAGACCGAGGGGCTGTTCATCATGCCCAGGTGGGCACGAGAGGTGATCTCCCCATCCAGGTTTGAGTGATCAACTCGAGGAAGCCCGCTGATCGTCATCAGAGATCAGCGAGGCCGGCCCGCTCTTCAACCTCTCGATCGCCTGTCTGGCGAAGAGCTGCTGCATGGTCACCGCGCGCTCAGAACGATCATTGCCGATGAAAGTGACCGCCCAGCGGATCAAGGCGGTGACTTGATTCTTGAAGCCCGTCATGTAGACCAGATGCACGACCAACCACATCAACCAGGCAAGCATGCCCGTCAGTCGCAGCTTGCCGACCATCGCTACGGCATTGAACCGTGAGATGGTCGCCATCGACCCCTTGTCAAAATACTTGAACGGCTCTTGGGCAGGCTTGCCCTTGAGTCGCCGCTTGATCTCCGTCGCCGAATAGCGAGCACCCTGGATCGCGACCTGAGCCACACCAGGCAGACCATCGAGGTCGATCATGTCGCCAACCACGAAGACCTCCGGATGCCCGGGCAGGGTGAGATCGGGGTTGACTGCGATCCGGCCAGCGCGATCCAGCTCGGCACCGGTCTGCTCGCTCAAGGTCTTGGTCAACGGGGAAGCCTGCACTCCCGCGGCCCACACCTTGGTGACGGCATCGACGTACTCCTGCTCGCCGGTCTCGGTGTGCCTGATCGTCAAACCCCGCTCATCCACGTCGGTGACCAAGGTGTTGAGCCGCACCTCAACGCCGAGTTTCTCCAATGCCTGCTGGGTTTTCGCACCCAACTTCTCTCCGAAGGGAGGCAGCACCTGGTCGGCCCCGTCGATCAGGATCACCCGCGACTTACGGGTGTCGATCGCCCGAAAGTTGGTGGGCAAGGTCTTGTGGGCGAGCTCGGCGATCTGCCCGGCCATCTCCACACCGGTGGGTCCGGCACCGACCACCACGAAGGTCATCAGATGGTCGATCTCCTCGCCACGATTGGCGGAGACCTCGGCGTATTCATAAGCACCGAAGATGCGAGCCCTTAGCTCTAGGGCATCATCGATCGACTTCATGCCCGGGGCATAGCGCGCAAACTCGTCATGACCGAAATACGACTGGCCCGCGCCGGCTGCCACGACCAAGGAGTCATAGGGGGTCGTCGTACGCCGACCCAAGACGTGGTGCGACACCGTGCGGTTGGCCAGATCGATCTCGTCGACCTCACCGAGCAGCACTTGGGCATTCTTTTGCTTTGCCAACACCTCGCGCGTGGGCGGAGCGATCTCACCTTCGGAGAGGATGCCAGTGGTCACTTGATAGAGCAGAGGCTGGAAAAGATGATGTGACGTCTTGGCGATCATCGTCACATCAACGTCTGCGCGCTTCAGGGTCTTGGTGGCGAACAGGCCTCCAAAACCAGAGCCGATCACCACGACTCGATGGCGCTGGGTCGTCTCAGTGTCCACCTCACGATTTTCCCAAAGCATCAGGCTTGAAGGAAATTGTGGCGCCGTGATCTCAGGCACCCCAGTGTGATGATCGCTGCTGCGCCATGATGGACGCGTGCCTCCTCCCGCTGCTGTCGCGCCGAAACTCAGCTGGGGTCTTTGGGCTGCAGCCGCTGGCGGCGCCATCGGCGCACTGGCTCGATGGGGCCTGACTCTCAGCATCGGCTCGGCCCTGTGGACCACCATGGCGATCAACGTGGTCGGCTCGCTGGCGCTGGCCCTGCTGCCGCACGTGGGCGTCGTACGACGTCACTCACTGCTGCCGGTCTTCTTGGGCACCGGCATCTTGGGGGGCTTCACCACGATGTCGGGTGCCGCACTACTGTCCCCGGGCGCGCGCCCACTCCACTTGATGGTGTTCGTCGCCACGGCAGTGATCACCCTCCCGCTCGTGCGACTCGCTGGCCGGGCGGTGGCCCCAACTGAAGCCGCCGACTTCGCTGAGGAAGGCGGCGACGAATGACGCCACTACTCGTGATGCTCGGGGCCGCGATCGGATCCGGCGTACGTTATCTCGCCGGGCACCTGCTTGACCGAGCCGAAATGCACTGGGGAACCCTGCTCGTCAACGTGATCGGCTCATTCATCCTCGGCGCAATCGCCTTCAACCTCGAGCCCAGCATGCTCGCACTGATCGGCGTCGGCTTCTGCGGCGGCCTCACCACCTACAGCGCGTTCGCCGTACAAGCCGCGGGGCACGACCACCCAGTCAATTGGCCCTATGTCGCCCTCACCCTCGGCCTCTGCCTGCCCGCCTCCCTGTTTGGCGTGTGGCTTGGGTGACCCCCGCCCGGGGAGTTGCCTTGGGCCCGTCCAGTTTCACGGGTTGCCCAGTGAAGTTCGTACGCAGCACGTGAAATTTCAGGTGCTACGTGCCAAGTTCACTGGGTGACCAGTGAAACCGAGAGCGGCTAGCCCTCCCCGAGCGCGATCGTGAGGTCGAGGATCCAGGCGGGGTCATCGAGGCGGTCGCCGTAGGCCTCACGGAGTTGACCAATGCGATAGCGCACGGTCTGAGGATGCACGAACAGCACTCGGGCGATGTCTTCGCGGCGGCCTTGATGGAGCAGCCAAGCTCGCAGCGTCTCGACGAGTTTGGCGCGGGTCGACTCGGTCAGGTCGGAGAGTGGCTCAAGCACGCGATCCCTGAGGTCGCGAAGAGCCATCGGGTCGGAGTTCAAGATCAAGGTCGACAGGTGAGCCTCGCTGTCGGGGCCAAGACCCAACTCCAGAACATGCTCGGCCCTCGCGTACGACGAAGCCGCTTCCTGCCAAGGCCTGGCCGGGCCAACGATCGCAGACCAGTTGCGCAACTGCCGGATCAACCTGGCCCGCGCCGGGCCGTGGGCGTCAGGCACCAGCAAAACCACATACCCTTCCAGGAAGTCGGCGCGGGCACGGAGTACGTCGTCACGCAGCTCGGTGATGACCGACCGGGCCTGCTCTCGTGGCGCGAGTACGACGGTGAAGGTCGCCGGTGGCGCCCATTCTGCGGCCTGGGTCTGCTCAACAAGTGCAGGGGTGAGGGTGCCTTCGAGGAGGTCGGTGGCGAGCCCTTCGAGGAGTCGCTCGCGGGCTTGGCCAGAGCGGGCAGTTTCGTCGGCGTGGCCCGAGACACTGGCCGCGGAGAGTTGGTCGATGTAGTCGAAGACCAAGGAGGCGAAGTTGGCGACCGCAGCGCCGTCAGCACCTGCCTGCACGGTCTCGGCGGACAGCCGCTCCCAGGAGACCCGGGCCCCGATCCGATAGGCCGACAGGAGCGCCTCGGCGCTGCGGCCGCTACGTGCCTCGCCACGGCCGAGGTCGTAGGCACCCGAGAGTGCGGCTGCTCGAGGTTGAGCCGAGTCTCCGCTACTTGAGGCGACTGTGATGAAGCCGGTGAGAGCCACCTGCACGGCATCGCGGATGATCTGGCCCATCGGCCCAGAGAGCGCATCGGTGTAGTAAGGCACTTCTTCGATGATCGCCTCGACGACATCATCAGACACCGAAGTCATCTGAGCGTGCAGGCGTTTGACTGCCTTCTGGTTGAGGCCGAACGAATTGCGTGCTGCCAAGTTTTGTCACCTACGAACAAAGATCGATATAAAGTTCACCTGCTGGAGTCATGATTTTACCCCCTTTCGACATGCACACTGGAGAGCGTGCTTAGAGAAGGACTGACCCGTGTCGCAGAGGCGCTGGCCACCCCATTGGTGCCTGCCGACTATTTCGACATGTTCGACCCGCTGCGCAAGGGTGCTGACCTGCGCGGGCGCATCGAAGAGATCCACATGGAGACCGCCGATGCGGCCACGATCGTGATCCGCGCCGGCGCCGACTGGGCCGGCCACGTGCCCGGTCAATATGTCCGCATCGGGGTCGACATCGACGGCGTCCGCACCTGGCGTCCCTACTCACTGACCCACGGCCCCCGCGGCGACGGCCGGATCTCGGTCACAGTCAAGGCTGTCCCCGACGGGTTGGTCAGCAACCACTTGGTGCGTCATACCAAGCCAGGCACCCTCGTGCACCTTGAGCAGGCCGCGGGCGACTTCGTACTCCCCCCTGAAGGCGGCCGCTTCACCTTTATCACCGCCGGCTCAGGGATCACCCCGGTGATCGGCATCTTGCGCAATCTCTTCCCGGTCACCGACGACGGCGTACTCCGCCTCGAGCGCAGCGACAACTTCGACATCGTCGTCGTCCACGTGGCCCCCAGCCAGCCAGAGTCGATCTTCATCGACAACCTGCGCTCGCTCGACGAGGCCGGCGCGATCCGCCTGATCGCGAGGTACGACGATCAGCACGGCATCCTCGACGTCAACGCCCTTGGCGAACTCGTGCCCGACCTGGCCGAGCGCACCACCTACGCCTGCGGGCCGGGCGGGCTGCTCGACGCTTTGGAGTCCTTCCACGACACCAAAGAGGTGCCCTTGCAGGTGGAGAAATTCCGAGCCACCTATGTCGAGCCCGGAGAGGGTGGCACGGTCACCTTCGCCAAGAGCGGAGTGACCATCGATGTCGATGGAGCCACCACCTTGATGGAAGCCGCCGAAGAAGCGGGCGTGTTGATGCCCAGCGGCTGCCGGATGGGCATCTGTTTCACCTGTGTCTTGCCCTTGAAGGAAGGCGTCGTGCGCGACCTACGCAATGGCGAGATCACCAGCGTCACCGAGAGCGACAACGTAAGAGTCCAGACCTGCATCAACGCCGCAGCCGGCGCCTGCACATTCGACCACTAACCACGCCACATCCTTAAGGAATCTCCATGACCGTCATCCAGAAGCAAGCCGAGTCCGACAATCCCGTAGCTCACCTCACCCCCGAAGACATCGAAGCAATCGGGAGCGAGCTCGAGCGGATCCGCCAGGAGATCCTCGACAGCCGCGGCGAGTCGGATGCGGCGTACATCCGCAAGGTGATCGACGTACAACGCAAGCTTGAGCTCGGCTCGCGTGCGGTGTTGCTCTTCTCGCTCTTCCCGCCGGCATGGTTTGTCGGCACCGCCGGCCTGTCGCTGGCCAAGATCTTGGAAAACATGGAGATCGGCCACAACGTCATGCATGGGCAATGGGACTGGATGCGCGACCCCAAGATCCACTCGCGCACCTGGGAGTGGGACAACGCCTCCCCATCCGAGCAGTGGAAGCACGCCCACAACGAAGTGCACCACACCTACACCAACGTCGTCGGCAAAGACAACGATCTCGGCTACGGCATCATGCGGGTCGACGAAGACCAGCGCTGGTCGCCCTTCTTCCTCTTCCAGCCGATGTGGAATTTCATCAACGCCTGCTTCTTTGAGTACGGCATCGCGGCCTATGACCTGCAGTTGGGTCGCAACCTGCAAAAGAAGCACCGCAGCAATCCGGAGTTCCGGGCCCGCGCCAAGCAGGTGCTGCGCAAGATCGGGCGCCAGGCCAAGAAGGACTACCTGATCCACCCGTTGTTGTCCGGCCCCTCTGCTCTGCACACGATGAGCGCCAACTTCACCGCCAACCTGGTCCGCAATCTGTGGACCCACTCGGTGATCATGTGCGGTCACTTCCCTGAAGGCGTGGCCACCTTCGAGAAGAAGTCGATCGAGGGCGAGACCAAGGACGAGTGGTACATCCGCCAGATGCTCGGCTCGGCCAACATCGATGGCTCCAAGCTGATGCACCTGATGACCGGCAACCTGTCCTTCCAGATCGAGCACCACCTCTACCCCGACCTGCCCAGCAACAGGTATGCCGAGATCTCGGTGCAGGTAAAGGCATTGTTCGACAAATACGACCTGCCCTACGTCACTGGTTCACTGCCCAAGCAGGTGTACTCCGCATGGCACAAGATCGTGCGCCTGTCGCTGCCCAACGACTTCATGGGCATGACCAACAAGACCCCTGCCCCCGTTGCGATGCCCAAGCGCACGCAGACCGCTGAAGCCGTCGCGTGACCGTAATCAGCCGCAAGGCAGACAACCAAATCGCACACCTCAGCTCCGAAGACGTCCAAGCAATCGGGCGGGAGCTCGAAGCGATCCGCCGCGACGTCTTGGAGTCGCGTGGAGCGCGCGATGCGGCGTACATCAGACGGGTGATCCAGGTGCAGCGCAGCCTGGAGTTGGGCAGCCGAGCTGTGCTGTTGTTCAGCAAATGGCGACCTGCGTGGGTGGTCGGCACAGCTGGGCTCGCAGTGGCCAAGATCTTGGAAAACATGGAGATCGGCCACAACGTCTTGCATGGTCAATGGGACTGGATGCGCGACCCCAAGATCCATTCCAGCACTTGGGAGTGGGATCACGCCTCCCCTGCCGAGCAGTGGAAGCGCACCCACAACGACATGCACCACACCTACACAAATGTCATCGGCAAAGACAACGACCTTGGCTACGGGATCATGCGCGTCGACGAAGACCAGCCTTGGCAACCCCGACACCTGCTGCAGCCCTTTGAAAACCTCCTCAATGCGCTCTTCTTCGAATATGGCATAACGCTCTACGACCTCGACATGGGTCAATACATGCGCACCGGCAAGAAGATCGACGGGGCCTTCAAGCGGCGCGTGAAGGGAGCCCTGCGCAAGGTGGGGCGTCAGGTGACCAAGGACTACGTCGTACACCCCTTGATGTCTGGGCCTTCAGCAAAGTCGACGCTGACCGCCAACTTCACCGCCAATGTGATCCGCAATGTGTGGTCACATGCAGTGATCATGTGCGGCCATTTCCCCGAGGGTGTGGAGACCTTCGAGACCGACTCGATCGAAGGCGAGACCAAAGACGAGTGGTATGTGCGCCAGATGCTGGGCTCGGCCAATATCGACGGCCCGCCCCTGATGCACATCATGACCGGCAACCTCTCCCACCAGATCGAGCACCATCTCTTCCCCGATCTGCCCAGCAACAGGTACGGCGAGATCGCCCCCCGAGTGCGCGAACTGTTCGAGAAATACGACCTCGCCTATGTGTCGGGATCGCTGCCCAAGCAGGTGTACTCCGCGTGGCGCAAGATCATCCGCCTCTCGCTGCCCAACGACTTCTTCGGCGCCAACAAGACGCCCGAAGGCTCCACGCCCACCGCGCCACTCGTCGTACTCGCTCCTGCTGCTGTGCTTGGCTGAAGTGCAGGGCTTGGCTGAGGTGCAGGGCTTGGCTGAGGTGCAGGGCTTGGCTGAGGTGCAGGGCTGGGGCAGTGTGCGACCCTGTGCAGGTGCCTAACGATCATTCACCGCAAGACTGGGACTCTCGCTACGACGAGGAGTCGCAGATCTGGAGCGGCAATCCAAACCAAGCTCTGGTAGCCGAAGTCACCTCACTGCACCCTGGTACGGCGCTCGAAGTCGGCTGCGGTGAGGGCGCCGATGCGATCTGGCTTGCCCAGCAGGGCTGGCAGGTCACCGCGATCGACATTTCCAAGGTCGCTCTTGATCGGGCCAGGAAGGCTGCGGACGGCGCTGGCGTCAACGTCAACTGGCGAGAGTCCAGCATCGACCAACTTGAGGGTGAATCCTTCGATCTTGTGGCAGCCAGCTATCTGCCCATCCGCAAGGAAGGCCAGGGCCTGGCCCGGCTCCTAGAGGCCGTAGCGCCAGGCGGCACCCTGCTCGTCGTACACCACGCGGAGTTTGACCCCGAGCACGCCAAGGCCCACGGCTTCGACCCAGACGACTATCTCACCGTAGATGAGGTCGCAGCCGACCTGGGGCCGGGCTGGGCGGTGGACGTGCACGAGCGGCGGGAGCGCGAAGTCAGCGGCGGCGCTGGCGCCCATCACCACGAAGATGTCGTACTCCGCGCCCGATGGATCGGGTAGATCTCATCGCCTGACTCAGCGCAAGACCAACTTGTCTCGGCTGATCATGAAGCCTCTGCCAGTGAGCAGATGGGTGCAGTGCATGCCGGTCTTGCGGCTGTCACATCTCAGATCACGGATCTGGATGCTGTTGCCATAGGGCAGCGCCTTGTTGCCCAGCTGACCTTGCGAGAAGGCGACCGGATCTGAGGGTCGGGCCCACCACAGGCCATCGCGGACCTCGCCGAGACCGCAGGGGTCGGGTTGTCCTGGGATCGCCGAGATGCAAGTCGGGTCGCCCCGGCAGCCATAGTTCGCTCCGCCCTCCCACAGGACCACTGAATCTCCCCAGTCGGCGTCACAATCCTGGGCCGGGATGCTCCAAGTGTGCTGTTCGGCCCAACACCAAGCCTCGGCATGGTCAATCACACAGGAGATGTTGCCTGTCGGGCTGACCCATGCCGCGTAGTTGGCTTGATCGTTGCGACGCAGCCTCGGGTCGCCAACCCCAGTCGTAGGGGACGGCTCCGCCGGGGCAGAGAGCGTGGTCGGCGTCGGGGCAGGCTCTGGAGTCAAAGAGGGGTCATCGCTAAGACTCCTCCAGGTGACCACACCGATGACGCCCAACATCGCAACGCCCAGCAGCAGCGAGGCAACAACGGCGAGCACGACGTACGGCGTCGTGTTGGGCTTTTGCGGGCCTGGGCCGGGCAGTCCAGACATCTTTGGCAGTCCTCCGCGTCGCTGGGCGTGGGCCAGAGCCTAGCCCCCAGATTTGTGGAAGGTGGCTCAACCCCTATGATTGTGCAGTCGCAACAGCGACAGGCCCCCATCGTCTAGTGGCCTAGGACGCCGCCCTTTCACGGCGGTAGCACGGGTTCGAATCCCGTTGGGGGTGCGGATTGGTGCAGTAGCCCAGCAGTGGGATACCATTCCGTGGCTCACAAAAACGTGAGTCAAAGCCAGGCCCCGTGGCGCAGTTGGTTAGCGCGCCGCCCTGTCACGGCGGAGGTCGCGGGTTCGAGTCCCGTCGGGGTCGCTGAGGTTTCACCACCTCAGTGGGCAGGTAGCTCAGTTGGTACGAGCGTCCGCCTGAAAAGTGGAAGGTCGGCGGTTCGACCCCGCCCCTGCCCACCACTCCCAGGCTTGACCTGGGCAGCGCCCCGTCTCACTCAGGCGGGGCGTTTGTCATCTGGGTGGCATCCAGTCAGCGGGCAGCGGCCCGACGTACGCCGATCACGGCTCGCAGATCACCACCGGGATCTCTCGCTCGCACCAAGACTGATAGGCGCCCCAACCCGGATAGTGCTGCTTCATCCGTGGCCACAAGGCCTCCCGCTCTGCAGCCGATGCCGTCCGCGCCTTCAAACGCCGGACTTGCGACCCGACCTGGATCGTGCAGTCAGGATCGGCTTTGAGGTTGAGATACCACTGCGGATGCTGCGGCAAGCCCCCTTGGGCTGCAAAGAGTACGACGCGCTCTGCGTCGGGCATGAACAGCAGTGGCGTCACTCGAGGAATCCCGGATTTGCGGCCTGCGTGAGTCAACAGGCAAACGGGGAGCCACAGTCGCGCGGAGACGGGCATCGTGGCCCCCAACTTGCCTCGAGTACGCCGATAAAGGCCCACGTGGGCCCTCGACAATTGCTTCATCGCCGTGTGGAAGGTGTTGGTTTCCAGAAACTTGGGGCGCTGTCGCAGACTGCTCATTGGTCTTGTCTATCAGGGGGCCAAAGAGTCCCCGTGGGCAGCGTATTCACGGACAACACAACCCGGCCGCGCCATCGGCGAGACCGGGTTGTCTCAGTCGTGTTTGTGGGCTGCCCCTAGCCGGAGGTCACCTGGTCGGGAGCCAAACCCAGTTTGGGTCGCGATCAGTCGTCAGACATGCGTTGGGAGGGAATGATGTCTCCCAAGAGCTCCTTGACTTCAGACTCGCGATAGCGGCGGTGGCCACCGAGCGTGCGGATCGCGCTCAACTTGCCGGCCTTGGCCCAGCGAGTCACCGTCTTGGGATCTACTCGGAACATCGCGGCAACTTCTGCCGGAGTCAACAGTGCTTCTGATTCAGTCGGTCGCGAAACCACTGCAATCACCTTCATCCTCGTGCTACTTCGGGAACTTCCCCCTGGTTTCCCCAGTGAGAAGCATCTTGCCACTTCGTCAACGAGCAGCAAACCTGAAATGTCCATCTTGTGGATTATTGACAGTTGCGCCCTAGACCACTCGGACAATGCTTGCTATTCGTTCAGAAGTTACGAAACCATGTGTATCAGAAAAATCGGGCAAATACGAGACTAACGCGCATTTGTGGTCAAGAATTTACTGACACGACGTGGATCTCGGGTGTGGCACCCTCAAGGGAAGGGCTGCGAAGGAGCCGATCAGTCTTGATTGGGCGGATCAGCGTAATCCGCCCATTTGTCCAACTCCTCGGGATCGACGTCACCTTGGACATCATCTCCGTGGAGCTCTCTAGCCAGCGCATTGAAGTCCGTATCGTGACTGCGGTACTTCAGATCGCGGGCAACCTTGGTCTGCTTCGCCTTTGCACGGCCGCGCCCCATATGGGTCGACCCCCTCGCACGTCTGGCCGGCGCTCTATGGCTGCCGGTCGGTAGTCAACTGTTCGTGAGGACAACTCTAACCGGTCGAACAACTTGGCGACACTCAGGTCGGCATTTTGCCGATGCCGGTGTGTCTAAAAGCGGCGCCCCATGCGGGCCACGCCCCCTAGGCACCCACTCAACCAGCGTGGGAGCCAACCAAACGCACCTTGCCGCCGTCTTCAGCAGCCGCAGTGGCCACCTCGCCAGCCACCCAAGCGCGCACCCCATGACTCGCCAGCGTCTCGACCGCCCTGTCAGCATCTGCCTGGTCGGTCAGGGCCACCATGCCAACCCCACAGTTGAGGGTGGCCTCCAGGTCGGCAGTAGCGACATCGCCGGTGCGGCGTACGAGGTCGAAGACCGGCGGCAACTGCCAGGTCGACCGGTCGATGGTCGCCGTCAGCTCGACGGGCATCACGCGCTCGAGATTGGCAGCCAGGCCTCCGCCCGTGATGTGAGACATGGCATGGGTCTGGGTTTGTCTGGCCAGGTCGAGACAGGGCTTGGCGTAGATCAGCGTTGGCTCAAGGAGCTCCTCACCCAAAGTGCGACCCAACTCGTCGACATGGGCATCAAGGCTCATCTGAGCAGCGTTGAGCAAGACGTGACGCACCAAGGAGTAGCCATTGGAGTGGAGTCCGCTCGAAGCCATCGCGATCACGACGTCACCCGGGCGGACTCGCCCCGGCCCCAGCACTTGAGTGGCCTCAACCACTCCGGTGGTCGAGCCGGCAACGTCGTACTCATCTGGCTCAAGGAGTCCGGGGTGCTCAGCTGTCTCGCCACCAATCAACGCACAGCCAGCCGCCACACAGGCCTCAGCGATGCCCTTGACGATCGCCGCGATCCGCTCCGGTACGACGCGTCCGGTGGCGATGTAGTCGGTCAGGAACAAGGGTTCGGCACCACACACCACCAGGTCATCAACCAGCATCCCGACCAGGTCAAAGCCGATCGTGTCGTGCTTGTCCAGGGCCTGGGCAATCGCCACCTTGGTACCCACACCATCTGCAGAACTGGCCAACAGCGGGCGCTGGTAATTCTTCAGGGCGCTGGCATCAAATAGCCCGGCAAAGCCCCCGATACCCCCGATCATCTCGGGCCGTTTGGCCTTGTCGATCCAGACCTTCATCAGCTCAACGGCCTTGTCGCCAGCCTCGATCGATACGCCAGCAGCCTCGTAGGTTGCGCCATTCATCTGTATTTCTCCGGTCACTCAGGGACGGTCAAGGGCATCAGCGGCCATGCCGCCGCTGAGCGAGGCTGCCAGGCCATCGACATCAAGAATGCGTTCGGGCTCGGCTTCCAACAGGTGTTTGCCCAGGTCCTGGGGTTCGGGCAGCGGGATTGGGTATTCCCCGGTGAAGCAGGCCATGCAGAGTTGGTGCTGGGCCACCCCGGTTGCCTCCACCAACTGCTCCAAAGAGATGTAGGCCAGGGAATCAGCGCCAATCGAGTTGCAGATCTCCTCAGTGCTCAACCCGTTGGCGATCAACTCGGCTCGAGTGGCGAAATCGATGCCATAGAAACAAGGCCACTTGACCGGTGGGCTGGAGATGCGCACATGTACTTCGCGGGCACCAGCCTCCCGCAGCATCCGCACCAACGCCCGTTGGGTGTTGCCCCGCACGATCGAATCATCGACCACGACCAGACGCTTGCCCTCGATCACATCGCGCAGCGGATTGAGCTTCAACCTGATGCCTAGTTGCCGGATCGTCTGGCTGGGTTGGATGAAAGTGCGGCCCACATAGGAGTTCTTCACCAAACCAGTGCCATAGGGGATGCCGCTGGCTTCGGCGTATCCGATCGCGGCGGGAGTGCCGGACTCCGGCACCGGGATCACCAGGTCGGCCTCAGCCGGGAAGTCATGGGCCAGGCGGCGGCCGATCTCGACTCGGACGCTGTGCACCCGCTGATCAGAGATTACGGTGTCAGGGCGGGCCAGGTAGACAAACTCGAACAGGCAACCCTTGGGCGCTGGTTCAGCGAAGCGACGACTGCGCAGGCCGTCGTAGTCGATTGAGATCAACTCACCCGGTTCGATCTCGCGAATGAAGGAGGCACCCACTATGTCGAGCGCCGCGGTCTCGCTGGCAACAACCCAACCCCGCTCCAGACGACCCAGCACCAGGGGCCGGATGCCCTGGGGGTCGCGGGCGGCGTACAGGGTGGTTTCGTCCATCCAGACAAAGGAAAACGCGCCCTTTACCTTGCGCAGCACCTCTACTGCCTTCTCCTCAAGGGAGATGTCGGGGTGGTGCGCCAGGAGTTGGGTGACCAGAGCGGTGTCATTTGTGCTGGTCTCCAGGTTTCGAGCGTGGATGTCGAGCTCGCCGCGCTCGCTGGGCAACTCGTTGACCAGTTCCAACAGTTCGCGGGTGTTGATCAGGTTGCCGTTATGGGCCAGCGCGATCGAACCATCAGCGGTGGGCCGGAAGGTCGGCTGGGCGTTGTGCCAGGTGCTGGCGCCGGTGGTGGAGTAACGGGCGTGGCCGATCGCGACGTACCCCTGCAGGGTCTCCAGGGTGGATTCGTCGAAGACCTGGGAGACCAGGCCCATGTCCTTGTAGACCAGGATCTGACGGCCATTGCTGACTGCGATGCCGGCTGACTCCTGGCCACGGTGCTGAAGGGCGTAGATGCCGTAGTAGGTCAGCTTGGCGACGTCCTCACCCGGCGCCCAGACCCCGAACACCCCGCAGGCGTCCTGGGGTCCGCGGTCCTGTGGGTCAAGATCATGCGTGAGGCGGCCGTCTCCACGACGGCGAGCATGGTGTGGCACCAGGTCAGTCTACGGGGCGATCCGGCCAGATGCGTTCGCAGGCAGTCACTGCTCTAGCCAGGGTCTGCGGATCGGCAGCAGCGATCAGCCCCCTGCCGGTTGAGCGGGCGTCGTACGGCGTGCCGTCGCGGTGGGCGCTGACCCCACCGACCTCGTGGAGCAGCAGCGATCCGGGCAGGTGGTCCCAGGGATTGGTATGTCCATAGACGAGGTAGTCACAATCCCCCTCGATCAGGTGGGGGTAATCGACTCCGCAGCAGATCCAACTGCCAATCAGGGCAGGCAGACCTTCGGGAATTCGCCCTCTCCGTGACCAGATTGAGGTCGCCCCCACGGGTGGTTCTGCGGTTGCGGGACGGTTCACCAGTACGCCGTTGCGGCGTACTCCGGCACCCAACTCTGCAGTCCAGGACGTCTGGTGCTCGGGCTGCCAGATCCAGGCGCGCTGGGTGGTTCCCATCCGCACCTCACTAACCATGACGGCATGATCCGGAGAACCGTTGACGAAGTTCTTGGTGCCATCGACCGGGTCCACAGTGAAGGCATGATCGGCATATCGGAAGCGCCCCATCATAGAGGGATCCGCCGAATGCGCTTCCTCACCCAGGACTACCGCATCCGGATAGGCCTGGAGCAGGGCCTGAGTGATCAGTTCCTCGGCTTCGTGGTCAGCCACGGTGACCAGGTCTCCGGGACGTTTCTCCTTGATCTGGGTGTCCATCAACGCCCGGAATCGCGGGGTGATCACCTCGGCGGCCACCCGCTTGAGCAGCTCGAGGACTTCATCTGTGTCCACTCGCTGAGGCTACGGGAATCCATGGGAACCGTGCCATCCTCCCCACCGACGACGCCCCTCTGGGTCCCCACAAATGGCAATGTGGGGCGCACGATTGCTCGCACGCCCCACATTGATCATGATGCTGATCAGTTCAGTTGATTGCGCCTCCTGAGGATCAACAGGCCGCCGCCGGCAGCGACCAAGAGGACACCCAGCAACCCAACGATCGGGCTGACCTCACTACCCGTCGACGGGAGCTTGTTGGGAATCCTCGATGGAGGCAACACCTGTGAAGGAATCTCAGGGGTCACCACCGGGGGCTCAACCTGCTGCGTCTTGACCAGGCCAGCATCCAGGGTGTTGTTGTTCGGGTGCTCCGAATCGATGGTCACCGGAGCAGTCTTGCCGGTTTCCTTGTTTGCATCCGAATCAGCGCTGTCATCAACACCCTGGTTGGGATCAGTGAAGCCCTGGTAACCCTCAGGGGCAACGAACTGCACCGAGTAGGTGCCACAAGCAACCTCATTGAAGTGGTAGCTGCCATCAGCAGCGGTCGTGGTGGTGGCCACCACAGCACCCTCAGCATCAAGCAACTTCACGGTCACATTGCCAACACCGGGCTCACCAGCATCCTGAACACCATTCTTGTTGGAGTCCTCCCAAACGAAGTCACCGATCGAACCGATGCAAACCGGCTCAACGATTTCTTCCTTGACCAGGCCAGCATCCAGGGTGTTGTTGTTCGGATGCTCCGAATCGATGGTCACCGAACCGGTCACACCGGTGTCCTTGTCTGCATCAGAATCAAGTCCATCGTGATCGCCCTGGTAGGGATCAGTGAAGCCCTGGTAACCCGAAGGAGCAGTGAACCGAACCGAGTAGGTGCCACAAGCAACCTCATTGAAGTGGTAGCTGCCATCAGCAGCGGTCGTGGTAGTAGCCACCACAGCACCCTCTTCATCACGCAACTCAACGGTCACATTGCCAACACCGGGCTCACCAGCATCCTGAACACCATTCTTGTTGGTGTCCTCCCAAACGAAGTCACCGATCGAACCGAAGCAAGCCGGCTCAACGATTTCTTCCTTGACCAGGCCAGCATCCAGGGTGTTGTTGTTCGGATGCTCCGAATCGATGGTCACCGAAGCGGTCTCACCGGTGTCCTTGTCCGCATCAGAATCAAGTCCATCGTGATCGCCCTGGTTGGGATCAGTGAAGCCCTGGTAACCCGAAGGAGCAGTGAACCGAACCGAGTAGGTGCCACAAGCAACCTCATTGAAGTGGTAGCTGCCATCAGCAGCGGTAGTGGTGGTAGCCACCACATCACCTTCTTCATCAAGTAACTCCACGGTCACATTGCCAACACCGGGCTCACCAGCATCCTGGATCCCGTCCTTGTTGGTGTCCTCCCAAACGAAGTCACCAATCGAACCAACACAAATCTCAGGCTCGGGGGCGAAGTACTCGGTGCCGTCCTTGTCGGTCACGATCTGACCAGAGATGACGCCCTTGCCCGTGACGGTGACCTCATCGGAGTGCAACACACCAGCATCCACTTGGACGGTTCCGTTGACGGTTACCGATCCACCGGGGGTTTGGGTGTCAGGATCACCAGCGTTGAGAACCACGCCGCTGAGAGCAGCCTGCACATCTGCAGGAGTGCCGGCACCACCGACGGCCACGGTTGACCCGTTGGGCAGAGTAACCGAGGTCCACTTGACGGCATTGCCAGAGGTGGTGTTGTCAGCGAAGGTCAGGTCCTTCAGATTCTCATCACCGGTATTGCTGAAGGTGACGCTCACGTTCTGCGACCCGGGAGCAGCCAGCGTCTCCCGTTCGAAGGCACCATCGATGTCCTCGGCGTTCTTGGAGACGTCGATCACCGGGTTGGGGATGAGTCCCTCGGGCTCACGGTCATTCATCGCCACGCAGGAAACCATCCGAGCCGAGCTGTTGTGAGTGTTCGGCTGAGCTGCATCCCAGGCCATTTCAACAGAGCGATCGAGTTCTGCACGAATGGCCGCAGTCGGCTGTTCGGAGGGGTCCAGTTCCGCAGCATTGATGTATTCACCATTGGTGTAGTTGCCATCACCATCACTGTCGGCAACCAGATCACCCTTCTCATCGGTCCAGGTGCCGATCTTCTTGGATGTGTAGGTCGAACCCACCTCATCCAGGGTGTCGCGCCAGTGCGGGTAGTGCACGAATGACGGGGTGATGATGTAGTACCAATCCGGATTGAAAATATTGCCCATATTTCCCCCCTCAACGGAGAAGGAGAATTGCAGGGAGACCACCCTGGCTGAGGTGGCCTGCGGGTTTCGACCAACGGCCTCGTTGATCGCCTGGGTGCACTGATGATTGATCATCTGCACCAGGGTCATCCCATTGCCGAACTTGTGGGAGTTGGAGAATCCCTCCCACCGGCCGGATCCGTGACCATTGTTTCCGGTGCCAGTCTGGCGAGGAGCGGTTGAGAGCCTGGTGTCGGCCCGATTGACGAAGAAGTCGATCGAGTCCTGTCCCCAGCCCTGTCCCGCGGGCCGCTGCCCGGTGATCGGATCGACCTCGACCGAAACATGGTCATAGACATCCAAGTAGACCTTTTCGCGGCCGCTGCTGGAGCCACCGCCGGAACCGCCGTCGCCGCCACCAGAACCACCAGTGTCAGCTGAAGCCGAAACTCCTACCAGGGCGGGTGCCAGCGCCATCGCCATCATGGCGATCAATGCGGCTATCCGGGCCAGCAGGCTGCGCTCTCGTCGTGAACCCCCCTCGGAGTGTTCAGACCTAAATTTCTGGAAGCTCATTGGTCCCCCTCAACTAGTGGAAATGTGTCACTCGGGGGTGTAACCGACCAAAGAGGACTTCGTGACGCCATCTCCACCAGTCTCGAAATTCCGGTCTAATCCACCCAGGGAAGAAGGTTCAAATCAATCTGAGCGAGACCAGGACCTCGGCATGCTCGGTCTGGGGGAACATGTCGAACAGTCGCGCCCTTTCCACCTCGTACGACGCCAACCGCGCGAGGTCCGCGGCCAGGGACCGGGGGTTGCAGCTGGAGTAGAGGATCCGCTCCACTCCGGAGCCCTCAAGGGTTTGCGCCAACTCACCGATGCCGCGACGCGGAGGGTTCACCACCACCAGGTCCGCCTCGGGCACCTCGAGCCGATCAGCGTCGGCGACCGCGAAGCTCACCCCGGGGGTCCCCACCAAACGGGCACTTTCCACCGCTGCTGCCGACAACTCCACCCCCTGCACCTGTCGGCCCGGAGCAGCCAGATGGTGGGCAAAACCTCCAACACCACAGTAGAGATCGGCCACCCGGGTTGGCTCAATGCCGGCCACCCACTCCCGCGCCGTCGCATAGAGCCGAGCAGCCATCGGGGTGCTGGTCTGGAAGAAGGATCTCGGGCCAAGTTGCAACACCACATCGTTGACCGGCATCGGCAGCTGGGTCTGCTCGGACAACACCAGCTCCTGTTCGCCCTCAAGCACCGCCTTGTGCTCTGGTTGCAGGTTGGCCGTGACCACCCTGGTGTTCCCCGGGAGCTCCCCCAACCGGTCCGCCAGTTTGCGGATCTGCCCCTCGGAGCGGAACACGAACCTGGCCATCAGTTCGCCGTTCGGTGAATGGGTGAGGATCAGGTGTTTGAGTTCGCCGCTGCGCGTGCCCACGTCGTATGGCGTGAACCCGGCGGCGCCGACGAAATCAGCAAAGGCCAGCACCGCCTCCGCCAACCCGGGTTCATAGAGGCCACAGTGCCGCAGATCCACCCCGTTGCCGGAGCCATCGAGGATGCCCAGCGTGGGCGCTCCCCGGCGACCACCGACCACGAGCTTGGCCTTGTTGCGAAAGCCCGACTCGGTGTTTGCCACTGCGGGCAGCCAGGCCTCCGGGGGGATCACCTCGCCCAGCACCTCGCGGGTCCGGCCACTCAGGGCGGTGAGTTGCTCGGCGTACGGCGTGCCCATCAGGGTGCAGGAACGACACACCCCGGCATCGAAGTAGTCACACTGCACTGGTCAGTTGGCCAACTTGTCCAACAGCAGCGCCTCGGCCAGGCAGGCCCGCTCGAACTCAGCCAGGTGCAGCCCCTCGTTGGCGCCGTGGGCCCGGGTGTCGGGGTCCTCGATGCCGGTGACCAACACGCTCGCACCCGGGAAGCACTCCAGGAACTCCGCAATGAACGGGATCGACCCACCGACCCCCATATCGATGGGCTCGGTGCCATCCCAGGCCTCGGTGAACGCTGCTCGGGCGGCGTCATAGGCGGGCCCAGTGGCGTCGATCGAGGTCGGTTCACCACTGTCACACAACTCCAGGGAGTACGCCGCCCCGAACGGAACGTGCTGCTCCAGATGGCGCTCCAGGCAGGCGAAGGCATTGGCCGTTGAGTCACCCGGCGCGAGCCGGATGGTGATCTTCGCCCGGGCCGATGGCGTCAGGGTGTTGCTGGCACCATCAACCCGGGGGGCGTCGATGCCGGTGACAGTGATCGCCGGTTGGGTCCACATCCGCTCAACCGCGCTGCCCGACCCGATCCACTTCACCTGCGGCAGCGCCCCGGACTCCGCCCGCAGCCTTTCCTCTGGATAGTCCACATCCGCTGCCGGCCCCGAGTGGAGACCGGCGACCGCGACGCCGCCGTGCTCGTCGTACAGGCTGGAGATCACCCTGGACAGGGTCATCAGCGCATCGGGCACCAGCCCGCCCCACATGCCCGAGTGCACCGCGTGGGTCATGGTGCGCACCTCCAGATCGCAGCGGATCATCCCGCGCAGGGTGGTGGTCAGGGCAGGTACGCCGATATCCCAGTTGCCGGAGTCGGCGATCACGATGGTGTCGCAGGCCAGGTAGTCACGATGCTGGGCCAGCAGGTCCGGCAGGGTGGCCGAGGCGACCTCCTCCTCACCCTCGATGAAGACCGTGACACCGACTCTAAGGTCCTCGCCCAGGGTGCGGATCGCGGCCAGATGGGCCATGATCCCGGCCTTGTCGTCGGCGGCGCCGCGCCCGTACAGCCGACCATTTCGCTCGGTGGGTTCCCAGGGCGGGGAGTCCCAGTCAGCCGGGTCGTTCTCCGGTTGTACGTCGTGGTGCGCGTAGAGCAGCACGGTCGGCTGACCCGGCCTGGCCGGGATCCGACCCAGCACTGCCGGCGCGATCCCGTCGTTGTTTGCGGTGACCACCTGTACGTCCTGGAACCCCTCAGCGCGCAGGAGTGCCGCGACCGCCTCGGCGCTGCGCTGCACCTCACCGACCCGTTGCGGATCAGCAGAAACCGATTGGATCCGGACCAGGTCCTCCAGGTCACGGCGTACGCCGGGCATCAGCGCATTCAGGCGCTCACGAAGTTCGCTTGTCTCCATGGGTGGAGACTACGCCGGGAGCCCGGTCAGCGCATGGTGGCCAGGTGGTCGGCGATCCGACCGATGGCCTCCTCCAGCAACTCCTCATCAGGCAGGCAGACGACCCGGAAGTGATCGGGTTTGGGCCAGTTGAATCCGGTGCCGTGGGTGACCAGGAGTTTCTTGCTGCGCAATAGATCGAGCACGAACTCCTCGTCGTTCTCGATCGGATAGACCTCCGGATCGAGCCGCGGAAAGCAGTACAACGCACCCTGCGGGGTCACATTGGAGACCCCGGGGATGTCATTGAGCAGTCGGTCAGCCAGCTTGATCTGCTCATAGAAGCGCCCACCGGGACAGATCAATTCCTCGATCGACTGGTAACCCCCGAGCGCGGTCTGGATCGCATGTTGGGCGGGCACATTTGAGCACATCCGCATGTTGGCGATCAGGGTCAGGCCCTCCAGGAAGTCACTGGCGATCTCCTTGGGCCCGGAGATCATCACCCACCCGGCGCGATAACCGCAGACCCGATAGGCCTTGGAGAGCCCGGAGAAGGTCAGGCAGAGCACGTCATCCCCGGCGTAGGTTGCTGCATGGTGGTGGCGCGCGTCGTCGTACAGGATCTTCTCGTAGATCTCATCGCTGAAGATCACCAGGTTGTGGCGTCGGGCGATGTCGACCAGGCCCTTGACGATCTCCTCGCTGTAGACCGCGCCGGTGGGGTTGTTGGGGTTGATGATCACCAGGGCGTGGGTGTTCTCGGTGATCCTCGACTCGATATCGGCCAGGTCGGGATTCCAGCCGTTGTCCTCATCGCAGCGGTAGTGCACCGGCGTACCGCCGGAGAGCGAAACGGCTCCGGTCCACAGGGGGTAATCGGGCGCGGGGACCAGGATCTCGTTGCCATCATCGACGAAGGCCTGCAACACCATGCTGATCAGCTCGGAGACGCCATTGCCGATGTAGACGTCCTCGACCTGGGTGTCCTTCAGGCCGCGGGACTGGTAGTACTGCGAAACCGCGGTGCGGGCCGAATAGATGCCGCGCGAATCGGAGTAGCCCTGCGCGTCGGGCAGGTGATGGATCATGTCGGCCAGGATCGCTTCGGGCGCCTCGAAACCGAAGGGCGCAGTGTTGCCAATATTGAGCTTCAGGATGCGGTGACCCTCGGCCTCCAGGCGGTTGGCCTCGGTCAGGATCGGACCCCGGACGTCATAGCGGACGTTTTGCAGTTTCTGGCTCTGGACGATGCGGCGCACATGTCCATGGTGTCAGGTTCGCCATGGTTCACGCATCCTCGGGACTGGCGAGAGGCAGTAACCCGCTCAGATCCGTGCGCTCTCCAGAGGCGTGCACCAACCCCTGGTCGATTGCCTCGACCCACTGCAACGCCCCGGTACTGAGCGCGATCCAGGTTTTCGCATCGGTCTCGATCACTGCCGGCGGAGTACCCCTGGTGTGCCGCACCCCCTCGATCACCTGCACCGCGGCGTACGGCGGCACCCGCACCTCAACCGAGGCGCCCGGCACCTTTGCCTGCAACAACGCCAGGAAGTGCTTGACCAGGAGCCGTTCCGCGTCCGGCTCGCCCACCGCAAGCGCGCGTCGTACGTCTTCAGGGGGTGCTGGTTTGAGTTGCCTTGGCACTGGTCAGCAACCCCGTCGGTTTCCCAAGTGCACTTGGGAAACCGTAACCAACAACGGTCTGCAGACCATTGGCAGCTCTGGTTTCCCAAGGTGTGGTCTAGGCGCTAGTGCAACACCGTTTTTTCGAATGGTTGTCCGAGTATGTCATTTAGAGCTTCGGCTGGGGTTTTCCAGTTGAGGGTTTTGCGGGGGCGTCCGTTGAGTTTGGTGGCGACGTTGTCGAGGTCTTGTGGCGTGTATCGGCGCAGGCTGGTGCCTTTGGGGAAGTACTGGCGCAATAGCCCGTTGGTGTTTTCGTTGCTGCCTCGTTGCCAGGGGCTGCGGGGGTCAGCGAAGTAGATGGGCATGTTGGCTTCCATGGAGATGCGGTGATGCATGCTCATTTCTTTGCCGTTGTCCCAGGTGAGTGAGCGGCGTAGTTGGTCAGGTAACGCGGCGATGGTTGGGGTCAGTGCCCGGTAGAGCTCTTCAGCGGTGCGTGGGCCTGGTAGATGGATCAACATCACGAAACGGGTAGTGCGTTCAACCAGGGTCCCGATCGCTGAGGCGTTGTTCGCGCCGATGATCAGATCACCTTCCCAATGGCCTGGAACAGCCCGGTCTTGTGCTTCGGCAGGTCGTTGACTGATCGAGATCGCACCCGCCAACCGACCCCGACCACACTGGGCAGCTTCCTGACGAGCGGTCTGGGACCGTCGCCTGGTGCGTTGAGTGCGTAAATGCTTGGTCAGTTCCTGCTTCAATGACCCACGGGTCTGCACAAACAACGACTGATAGATCGTCTCAGCACTCACACGCATAACCGGATCATCTGGATGATCCAAACGCAACCTCGCCGAAATCTCCTGCGGAGACCAATCCTGCTTCAACCCAGCCACCACATAACTACGCAACTTCCCAGGCACAGACAACTTCCGAGGCCTGCAATGAGAAGAACTAGCCACAGCCTCAGCACGAGCCTGAGCAGTCAACGGCCGATACTCACCAGACACCGACGAATGCCGAGCAATCTCACGACTAACCGTGGACCGATGCACCCCAAGCTCATCAGCAATCCGACTCAACGACCACCCGGATGCCAACCTCAACCCGATCGTCTCACGATCAACAACACTCAACCGACGATAAGAACAACCAACACGACCAGCACGCGAAGCAGGAGGAATCACCCCACCACAATCACGAAGCCACAACCGCGCCGCGTCATACGACACACCAACCGACTCAGCAGCCACCCGCAAATGCAACCCAGCCCGAACCCCAGCCCAAACCTGATCACGAACACCACCAAGAACCACAACACCATGCGGCATCCCACAACACCTCCAACAACAAGGCGTTGCACTAGGAACTAGAAACCACCCAAGTGCACTTGGGAAACCGAATCCCATCACCCGAGCGCCTGGGGGAGGGTCCCGGCCCAAGCGGAGCGGAGCTCGGCCAGCGGCACCTCAAAGTACGACGCCACGGCGAGCGCGCCGCCGTGGGTGCGACCGAGCTTCGCCACGGGTACGCCGTGTGCTGCGGCCAGCTCCAACAGCTTCGACTCGGCTTCAGGGGTCACACTCACCAGACAACGCGACGCGGACTCGCTGAACAACTGCTCGAAGGCGTCTCCGGAAAGGGCCACCTCGACACCGATGTCATTGCGCAGGCAGGACTCCGCCAACGCCTGGGCCAGGCCACCATCGGAGAGGTCGTGCGCTGAGGAGATCGTGCCAGCCGCCGCGATCAAGAGCTGCGAGAGCGCCTTCTCTGCCGCCAGATCCAGCTTCGGTGGCAGCCCCCCCAGGTGCCCATGTACGACGTGTGCCCACTCGCCACCGGAGAACTCCGCGCGGGTCTCACCCAGCAGGTAGACCTGCTCGCCCTCAGCCTGGAAACCGGTGGGGGTGCGCTTGGTGACGTCCTCGATCACGCCGAGCACGGCCACTACCGGAGTGGGCAGGATCGCGGTGTCGCCGGTCTGGTTGTACAGCGAGACATTGCCGCCAGTTACCGGGATGCCGAGTTCCAGACAGGCGTCCTTGAGTCCGTTGCAGGCCTGGGCGAACTGCCACATCACCGCGGGATCCTCGGGGGAGCCGAAGTTCAGACAGTCGCTGATCGCCAACGGCGTGGCCCCCGATGCCGATACGTTTCGGTACGACTCCGCCAGCGCTAATTGAGCGCCGGTATAGGGGTCGAGTTTGGCGAAGCGGCCATTGCAGTCGGTGGAGACCGCCACCCCCAGGTTGGTCTGGTCATCAACCCGGATCATTCCGGCGTCGCTGGGTTGGGCAAGCACCGTGTTGCCCTGCACGTAGCGGTCGTACTGATCGGTGACCCAGGAGCGATCGCACAGGTTCGGGGAGGCCACCAGACGCAACAAGGTCTCCCGCAGTTCGGCGCCCGAAGTCGGCCGGGCCAGTTTCTCGGCACCATCGGCCTGCAACGCATCCTGCCAGTCCGGCCGGGCATAGGGCCGGTGATAGGTCGGGCCATCATGAGCCACCGAGCGGGGTGGCACGTTGACCACCTCCTCACCATGCCAGGTGATCGACAACCGTCCGCTGTCGGTGACCTCACCAATCACCACTGCCTCAACATCCCACTTCTGGCAGATCTCCAGGAACGCCGCCACATCGTCCGGCTCCACGACCGCCATCATCCGCTCCTGGGACTCACTCATCAGGATCTCCTCCGGAGACAGGGTCTGATCGCGAAGAGGCACCGTGTCGAGTTCCACGCTCATGCCGCCATCACCGGCCGAGGCCAGTTCGGAGGTGGCACACGAAAGGCCGGCGCCACCGAGGTCCTGGATACCGGAGATGAGTTCGGCCCGGAATAACTCCAGGGTGCATTCGATCAGCAGTTTCTCCATGAACGGGTCGCCGACCTGGACGCTGGGTCGCTTTGCCGGGCCCTCTTCGTCAAAGGTTTCGCTGGCCAGGATCGACACCCCGCCAATGCCATCGCCGCCGGTGCGGGCGCCGTACAGGATGACCTTGTTGCCGACCCCGGACGCCTTGGCCAGATGCAGGTCCTCATGACGCAGTACGCCGACGCACAGCGCATTGACCAGCGGGTTGCCCAGGTAGGTCTCATCAAAGACCGCCTCGCCGCCAATATTGGGCAGGCCGAGGCAGTTGCCATAGCCACCCACTCCGGCCACGATCCCGGGCAGCACTCGATGAGTGTCCTCGGCGTCAAGCGGCCCGAACCGCAGCGGATCCATCACCGCCACCGGCCGCGCACCCATCGCGAGGATGTCACGCACGATCCCACCAACCCCGGTCGCTGCGCCCTGATATGGCTCCACATATGAGGGGTGGTTGTGGCTCTCCACCTTGAAGGTGACCGCATAACCCTGCCCGATGTCGATCACACCGGCGTTCTCGCCAATGCCGGCCAGCATCTTGCCAGCCACGGTTTCCTGCGGGATCTCCGAGAACTGCTTCAGATGCACCTTGGAGGACTTGTAGGAGCAGTGCTCACTCCACATCACCGAATACATTGCCAGTTCACTGGCCGTGGGGCGACGGCCCAGGATCTCCCGGATCCGGTCGTACTCATCCTCCTTGAGGCCGAGTTCAGCCCAGGGCTGCGCACGATCGGGATCAAGGGCGGCTGCGGCGACGGTATCCAGGCTCACGCTGCCCGAGTCTAGTGAGCCGGGTGCGCCAGCCTCGAAACGGTCACGGTCAGCGACCAGGCACTCCGACAAACTACACATTTGTAGTTAGTGAAATCCCCTGTTACGGGTGTGACGAATGTGGTTAAGGTGGCGCGGTCCACGAATTGCCAACAGGTTAGGAAGACCCATGCTTCCCCACGCAACCGGCCGCCAGACCGGCCGCGCTGCCCTGGTGTACGCCGCCGCAATCGCCATGCTGGCCAGCCTGCTGCTCCTGCCACCGGCAGCCGCAGCACCGAGCGCCCCAGCACGTCCCGCGGCGGGCAATCCGGTCACGCCCGGAGCCTTCACCGGCAAGGGTTTCGACCAGTGCAACGCACCCACCCAGGCCGCGATGGATGCCTGGCTGGCCAAGTCGCCGTACCGAGCCGTGGGCATCTACCAGTCCGGACAGTCCCGGGCCTGCAAGGCACAACCCAACCTGACCCCGACCTGGGTGGCCACGCAGTTGGCCAAGGGCTGGAAGCTGTTGCCGATCCATCTCGGCGTACAGGCCTCCTGCACCACCAGGACCCGATACCTGCAAGAGGGCGTGATCAAGTCCAGCCCGGCCAACAACTACGCCGCAGCTCGCGCGCAGGGTGTCAACGAGGCAAATATCGCCACCGCCGCCTCCCAAGCACTTGGGCTCAGTCGTGGCAGCACCATTTTCTATGACCTGGAGGCCTGGAATATCAACGCCAGCGCATCCTGCAATGGCTCCGCGCTGGCAATGTTGGGCGCCTTCACCGAGCAGTTGCACGCCAATGGCTACACCTCGGGGGTCTACTCCTCGGGTGGCTCTGGCATCAAGTTGTTGGACAACGCCCGGGTCACGCCGGGCAACACGATCACCATGCCGGACATCTTGTGGATCGCCGATTGGAATGGCGTGGCTGATGCCAACTCCAAGTACGTCCGTCCCGACGGGTGGGTGCCCAGCGCTCGGGTGCACCAGTACCGCGGTGGCCACAACGAGACCTGGGGTGGAGTGACCATCAATATCGATAACAACTACCTGCAGTTGGGCGGAGTGAGCACTCCGACGGTGAAGAACATCTCCTCGACCTGCTCCAAACAAACCGTGATGCGGGCGAGGTACCCGGTCACCGGCCCCAGGAGGCACCGCCGGATGATCAAGCCGCTGCAATGTGGGCTGAAGCTGCTGGGCTATTTCAGCGTCGAGCCCACCGGGTACTGGGGTCGGGTCACCACCGGGTCGGTGCAGAACTTCCAGCGCGCCACCAATCACCGCGTGCAGCGTCGCTTCTCGCGCGCCGATTGGTGGGTGCTGCGGGTCCAACTCGGCCTGGTCGCCAACGCCCGTACCTCACCTCCGCGCTGACCCCCACGCCGAGGCGGCAGTAGTTCACCCGCCCAGGCTGGATTCAGTGGCCTGCTGCTTCAGCTTGCTGCGAGCGAGCCCAGCACCGAGGTGAAGAATCCCAGACCGTCGGTGCCGGGACCGCAGAGGTCCTCGACCGCGTGCTCGGGGTGCGGCATCAGGCCCACCACATTGCCGCGCTCATTGGTGACGCCGGCGATCTGACGCAGGGAGCCATTCGGATTTCCGACGTACGTCGCCACCACCCGGCCCTCCCCCTCGAGTCGGTCCAGGGTGTCCTCGTCGGCGACGTAGGAACCCTCGCCATTCTTGAGCACGATGGTGATCTCCTGATCAACCTCGTAGGCATTGGTCCAGGGAGTGGTGTTGTTGCGAATCACGACGCGCTGATCCAGGCAACCGAACTTGCGGTGGTCGTTGCGGATCAGGGCTCCGGGCAGCAGGTGTGACTCGCACAGGATCTGGAAGCCATTGCAGATGCCCAGCACCGGCATCCCCTCACCGGCCCTGGCGATCACCTGGGACATCACCGGCGCAAATCGAGCGATCGCACCGCAGCGCAGGTAGTCGCCGTAGGAGAAGCCACCGGGCAGGAGCACTGCATCGACTCCCTTGAGGTCGGCATCGCCGTGCCACAGCCCGACTGCCTCGCCACCGGCCAACTCGATCGCCCGGGCCGCATCGACTTCGTCCAGGGATCCGGGGAAGGTGACCACCCCGATCCTCACGGCAGCACCCGTACTTCGAAATCCTCGATCACCGGGTTGGAAAGCAGCGTCTCCGCCATCCGGCGTACGTCGTCAAGGCGCTCCGCGGTGGCCTCACCCTCGAGCTCGATCTCGAAGCGCTTGCCCTGACGAACCTCCACCACCCCGGTGAAGCCAAGCCGCGGCAGGGCACCCTGCACCGCCTTGCCCTGGGGGTCAAGGATCTCGGGTTTCGGCATGACGTCGACTACTACGCGGGCCACAGGCACTCCTGGATTGAGCCCCAAATGGGGGTCAGCTTGGTGGACGGCACCAGTCTAATGGCCGCTGGTCCCTCTCCACCCCCGTGGTGTCGGCAACCAGCGCACTGGCACAGTTGAGTCATGTCGCAGTTCAACAATCCCCGGATGGCACCCGGGCTCGATGCCAACTCGTTGCTGTCCCTTGAGTTCCCCCAGTCGCTGGCCGTCTACGACAAGTACGCCGACGCGCAGCGCACCGTTGACTACCTTTCCGACAAGGAGTTCCCGGTCCAGAACTGCATGATCGTGGGCACTGACCTCAAGCAGATCGAACGGATCACCGGGCGCCTCACCACCGGCAAGGTAGCTCTCGGTGGGGTGATCAGCGGCCTGTGGATGGGCCTGTTCATCGGCCTGATCTTCTCGATGTTCACCAAGGGCGAGTCATTCCAGATCATCGGCACCACCATGTTGATGGGCGCCGCCTTCGGCCTGATTTTCGCCCTCGTGGGCTATGCGATGACCCGGGGGCGTCGCGACTTCAGCTCGATCCAGCAGGTCGTCGCCACGAAGTACGAGGTGCTGGTCGAGCACAAACACGCCGGACAGGCCCGCACTCTGCTGGCGGATCTGCCCGGCGCGTTGCCGAATCCCTTTGCCTAAATCAGTTCGCGCTTGAGGATCTTGCCGGTCGCGGTCATCGGAAGGGCGTCCTTGAACTCCACGATGCGTGGATACTTGTAGGACGCCATCTGCTCCTTGCCCCAGGCGATCAGTTCGTCCTCGGTGATGGTCGCGCCGGGGTTCTTGATGATGAACGCCTTGACCTCCTCACCGTGGCTGTCATGGGGTACGCCGACCACTGCGGCCAGCGAGACATCCGGGTGGGTCATCAGGACTTCCTCGATCTCTCGCGGGTAGACGTTGTAGCCACCGCGAATGATCATGTCCTTGGACCGGTCCACGATGTAGTAGAAACCGTCCTCATCACGGCGGGCCAGGTCGCCGGTACGGAACCAGCCGTCCTTCATCACCTCAGCAGTTGCCTCTGGCCGGTTGAGGTAGCCCTTCATGATGTTGTGGCCGCGGATCGCGATCTCGCCGATATTGTCCGCGCCCTCAACCGTGGACCAGTCGTCGTTGATCAGTTTCACCTCGACCCCGAAGATCGGGATCCCGATCGAGCCGGGACGCGGATCCTGGTAGGGGTCGCTGAAGGTGGCCACCGGAGCGGTTTCGGAAAGGCCATAGCCCTCCAGGATGGTGACCCCGAGCTTGGCCTGGACGTCCTTGATGATCTCCACCGGCAACGAGGCACCCCCAGACAGACCCTTGCGCAGGTTGCCAGCGATCTTGGAGACGTCTATGTCTTGGTGTTCTTGGATCGCACCCAGCAGGCCCCACCACATGGTTGGCACGCCAGCGAAGATGCTGACTTGTTCCTTCTCCATCAACCGCAAGGCCTGCTCACCGTCGAAACGGGGCAGCAACACCAAGGTGGCGGCCACCGCAAAGCCGGCATTCATCTGCACGGTGGAGCCGAAGGAGTGGAACAACGGCAGCGTGATCAGGTGGACTTCATCAGCGATCTTGCTCTCGTGCAAGCGATTGCAAACGAGTGCATTCATCACCAGGTTTGAGTGGGTGAGCTCGGCGCCCTTGGGTTGTCCCGTCGTACCCGAGGTGTAGAGGATGACGGCGGTTTCGTTTTCTTGGCCCAGATAGCTCTCGAAGACTGGGGATTGATCCTTGGTGGCCTGCCCAAAAGTCGTGACACCTTCGGGCGCAGCTGCAGGGTCAACGGTGATCAAGAAGAAGTCAGTGCAGCCGGGTGCGGCATCGAAACCTTCCTTGCCTTCCTTGCCCATCGGCAGGTCAGGAGTGCCCTCGAAACAGAAGTAGGCCTTGGCTCCCGAATCCTCAAGGTAATAGGCGTTTTCCCGAGCCTTGTTGAGCACATTGAGCGGCACCACCACAGCGCCGGCCTTGAGGATGCCGTAATAGATGATCGGGAAGTAGGGCAGGTTGGCGCAGGTCAAGGCCACCTTGTCCCCAGGCTGGATGCCTTTGGAGACCAACAGGTTGGCCACTTGGTTGGCGGCACCATTGACCATTTGGTAGTTGAGTCGCATGTCGCCAAAGACGATGGCGTCGCGAGTTGGGTAGTTGCGGGCGCTGTCTTCCAAGAAGACCGAGAGGTTGAACAAGGTGCCTCCATCTAGCTGACTCCGGACTTGGCCAACCTACTCGCAAGTCAGGAGCTTTTGAAGGTTTGACCTGTGAGAAGTTCGTATGCCTCCAAATACCGTGCCCGAGTGCGCTCGACGACTTCATCGGGCAGCGGCGGTGGCGGCTGGTCGGATGCCTTGTCCCAGCCTGACTCAGGCGAGGTGAGCCAGTTGCGCACTATCTGTTTGTCATAGGAGGCCTGCACCTGACCGGGCTGCCAATCGGCGGCTGGCCAAAACCTGCTGCTGTCTGGGGTGAGCACTTCATCGGCAAGCACGATCGTGCCGTCTTGACGGGCCCCGAACTCAAACTTCGTGTCAGCCAGGATGATCCCCCGCTCACGCGCGATCCCTTCGGCTCGGCCATAGACCGCCAAGGTCAACTCACGCAGGCGCTGTGCCACTTCACTACCCACTTCCTCGACCACTGCGTCATAGCTGACATTCTCGTCATGATCACCAAGCTCGGCCTTGGTCGCAGGGGTGAAGATCGGGGCTTCAAGTCGGCTCGCCTCGACCAGCCCCGCTGGCAACTCGATGCCACAGACCGCACCGGTGTCTTGGTAGTCGAGCAGCCCAGACCCGGTGAGATATCCACGAGCCACGCACTCGACGGGATACATCTGGAGTTGCTCACAAAGCACCGCCCTGCCGACAACATCGTCGGGGACGTCGGTTGACAAGACGTGATTGGGCACCAGATCTGCGAGCTGGTCAAACCACCACAGCGACATCTGCGTCAGGATCGCACCCTTGTCGGGGATCGTGGTCTCCAAGACGTGGTCATAGGCGGAGATCCGGTCGCTGGCCACCATCAGCAAGCGCCCGTCATTCATCAAATAGAGGTCGCGGACCTTGCCTGAATGAAGGTGCTTGGCGCCGGGAAGCTCAGGGGCAGGGGGGATGTTCAGCACACCGGCAGCCTACAAAGCCGACACGGTGAAGCCCTTCGGTGGGACCGCGCACCGAAACACGGTCCCACCCAAGGGCTGAGTCGTGGCGGCCAACACGTTGGGTCTGATCCATCGAACAGGTCTTTGGCTGGAGGGGGACGCTGCACGCTGGATGATGACTCGAAGGCCACCACTGAGACTAGATTACCGACTATTCGGACAAATCGCCACAAAACGAACTAAAGAATTGCGCCTGGGGTGTACTTCGCCCCTATCGGGTCGGCACTCACCACGCCCTCGACGCGAGCCACCACCGTTTGCACCTGCGCCCTGGCAGCCCCGGTGAACTCCAGTGGCTCGCTGACCAAGGCCTCGATCTCCGTCTGGGTGAGCCCCAAACGGTCATCGCCGCCCAACCGGTCGAAGAGGTCGTTGTCAGCACGCCCTTGGCGCATCTCCAGGGCCACCGCCACGGCGTGCTCCTTGATCGCTTCATGCGCAAGTTCACGGCCGACGCCACGACGTACGGCGGCCATCAGCACCTTGGTCGTGCTCAAGAAGGGCAGATAGCGGTCGAGTTCGCGCTGGATCACCGCGGGGAAGGCGCCAAACTCATCAAGGACTGTCAAGAAGGTCTGGAAGAGTCCATCGGCCGCGAAAAAGGCATCGGGAAGGGCCACCCGGCGTACGACGGAGCACGAGACATCGCCTTCGTTCCACTGGTCACCGGCCAACTCCCCGACCATCGACAAATAGCCACGAGTGATCACCGCCAAGCCGTTGACCCGCTCACACGATCGGGTGTTCATCTTGTGGGGCATGGCCGATGAGCCGACCTGCCCTTCCTTGAAGCCTTCTGTGACCAGCTCGATGCCCGCCATCAATCTGATCGTGGTCGCCAGATTTGACGGCCCCGCGATCACCTGCACCAAGGCCGACAGCGCATCGAAGTCGAGAGAGCGGGGATAGACCTGGCCAACCGAGGTGAGCACGTGCTCGAAACCGAGGTGAGCAGCGACCCGTCGCTCAAGCTCGGCCATCTTTGCGGCATCGCCATCGAGCAGGTCGAGCATGTCTTGAGCGGTGCCCATCGGCCCCTTGATGCCCCGAAGGGGATAACGACCGATCAGATCATCGAGCCGATCGAGCGCGATCAGCATTTCGTCGGCCACCGTGGCGAAGCGCTTGCCGAGCGTGGTGGCCTGGGCAGCGACATTGTGTGAGCGACCTGCCATCACTGTGGTCTCGTGCTCAGCGGCCAATCTCGCCAGCCGCGCCAGCGTGGCGACGACTCGATGCCGGATCAACTCCAGTGATTGCTTGACCTGCAATTGCTCGACATTCTCAGTCAAGTCACGAGAGGTCATGCCCTTGTGGATCTGCTCGTGCCCGGCGATCGCGGCAAACTCCTCGATGCGCGCCTTCACGTCGTGGCGAGTGATCCGCTCCCGCGCTGCGATCGAGTCGAGGTCGACCTGCTCGACCGCTGCCTCATAGGCGTCGATGGCTGCCTGGGGAACCTCGATGCCGAGGTCACGCTGAGCGCGGAGTACGGCGATCCAGAGCCGACGCTCCAAGACGATCTTGTGCTCCGGCGACCAGATCGCAGCAAGGTCGGCCCCTGCATAGCGGCTGGCCAAGACATTTTGCATGGTCATGATGGTCCTTCTGCTTCCCGAGCAGCGCTCTGATCTGTAGTTGCACTCGCCGCAAGCTTGGCGATATCCGTGCGCCACTGGGCGCCCTCGAAGTTGATGGCCTCAACCCCGCGATAGGCCCGCTCACGGGCTTGGTTGAGGTCTTCACCGAAGGCGGTCACGGCCAGTACTCGCCCACCAGCTGTGACCAGTTGGCCTTCGCTGAGGGCGGTACCGGCGTGGATCACATCGGCGTCAATGACATCACTGACCCCGGTGATCACATCACCCTTGCTCGAGCCCTCGGGATATCCCTTGCTGGCCAACACCACCGCAACAGCGGCTCCCGGGTGCCAACGGGGCGCAGAGACCTCATGCAGACGAGAGTCGGCAGCCGCCTTGAGCAGCTCACCCAGAGGCGAGTCGAGCAGCGCCATCAATGGCTGGGTCTCCGGGTCGCCGAAGCGAGCGTTGAACTCCACCACCCGCACGCCATTCGAGGTGAGGGCCAGACCGGCGTACAACAGACCCTGGAAGGGCGTGCCCCGCCGGGCCATCTCGTCGACCGTGGGCTGCAACACGGTGCCGAGGACTTCATCGATCAGGTCATAGGGCGCCCACGGCAATGGCGTGTAGGCACCCATGCCGCCCGTGTTTGGCCCCTGATCGTCATCACTGATGCGCTTGAAGTCTTGTGCCGGCTGCATGGGATAGACGGTCACACCGTCGGTGACCGCGAAGAGCGACACCTCGGGCCCGTCGAGGAATTCCTCGATCAAGACCTGCTCGCACGAGGCCGCATGGGCCAGCGCAAGTGCACGGTCGGAGGTGACCACAACACCCTTGCCCGCGGCCAACCCATCGTCCTTGACGACATATGGGGCCCCGAAGGTGTCCAGCGCTGCGCGCGCCTCATCCGGCGTACGACAGACCCGCGCCTGCGCCGTGGGCACGCCTGCCGCAGCCATCACCTCCTTGGCGAAGGCCTTCGATCCTTCCAGTTGCGCCGCCTCCTTGGACGGCCCAAAACAGGAGATGCCCGCGGCCCGTACGGCATCGGCGACACCTGCTACGAGAGGTGCTTCGGGGCCGATCACGACCAGGTCGATGCCCACAGTCGTGGCAAGTTCAGCGACTGCCGTGCCATCCGAGGCGTCCACCTGATGCAGGGTGGCGATGTCCGCCATGCCGGGGTTGCCCGGAGCGCAGTGCACCTGCGTCACCGACGGATCGCGTGACAGCGCCAGCGCGAGTGCGTGTTCGCGGCCCCCCGAGCCGATCACGAGCGTCTTCATGGCCTACACCCTCGTTTCTGTGGTGAGTGGGTTGCTGGGGTCACTGGTCGCGTACGACGACCGTCTGCTCGCGGCCAGGCCCGACCCCGACCGCCCAGAAGGGCGCGCCCGACATTTCCTCCAACGCCTGCACATAGCGCTGCGCATTGGCCGGGAGTTGGGCAAACTCGCGGCATCCGGAGATGTCCTCGCCCCAGCCGTCGAGATATTCATAGATCGGCTTGGCGTGGTGGAAGTCGGTCTGTGTCATGGGCATTTCATCGTGACGCTGCCCATCAATCTCATAGGCGACGCACACCGGGATCCGCTCCCAAGCCGAGAGCACGTCGAGCTTGGTCATGAAAAACTCAGTGAGCCCATTTACTCGGCTGGCATAGCGGGCGACGACGGCGTCATACCAACCACAGCGGCGATCGCGGCCGGTGGAGACTCCGACCTCGCCGCCGATCCGCCAGAGATCTTCGCCATCCTGGTCAAACAGCTCCGTCGGGAAGGGGCCAGAGCCGACTCGGGTGGTGTAGGCCTTGATCACACCGATCACCCGATCGATGCGAGTCGGGCCAATGCCCGCTCCGGTGCAGACACCACCGGCGATCGGGCTGCTCGAGGTGACGAATGGATAGGTGCCGTGATCGACGTCGAGCATCGTGGCTTGAGCGCCCTCGAAGAGCACGGTCTTGTCTTCGTCAAGGGCACGATTGATCATCAAGGAGGTGTCAGCGATCATCGGCTGCAACCGACCGACATAGGAGAGGAGGTCTTCGACGACCTCATCCACCGTGATTGCGCGACGGTTGTAGACCTTGGTCAGCAGGTGATTGCGTGACTCCAAGGCGCCTTCGACCTTCTGGGCCAAGATGTGCTCATCGAAAAGATCCGCCATCCGGATGCCGATCCGGTTGATCTTGTCGGCGTACGCCGGACCAATCCCGCGCCCCGTCGTGCCGATCTTGTTCTTGCCAAGAAATCTCTCGGTGATCTTGTCGATCGTGGAGTGATAGGAGGCGATGATGTGGGCATTGGCGCTGATCTTGAGCTCGCCCATCTCCACGCCTGCTGCGACCATCGCGTCGTACTCACGAAACAGCGCCTCTGGAGAGACGACCACGCCGTTGCCGATCACCGACACGCATGACTTCGTCAAGATGCTGCTGGGCAGCAGATGGGTGGCGAACTTCTTGCCGTCGACCACGATCGTGTGGCCGGCATTGTGGCCACCGCTGGTGCGCACGCAGAAGTCGATCGCCGATCCGGTGGTCAGCAAGTCGGTGGCCTTGCCCTTGCCTTCATCGCCCCATTGGGCCCCGAGCACAACTACTGCGGGCATGTCTGCACCTCTCTGCCCCCTTCCCGACCCCAGCGCGGCGGGGCCAGAAACAACCAAGCCCAGTGCAACAGCACCGGGCCCTTACGGCCGTACGTTAGCAAATCGACGGGACGCAGCCCATTTCACGGGGCAGGCCGACGCATCGGGAGGCCAGCTAGAGCAACTCTTCGAAGGCAGTCTCACTGCAGTCGCGCAGGAAGGAGCGACAACGCTCTTGCTCCTCGGTCTCACCGATCCGGCCTGCCGCTCTGGACAGGGCAGAGAGTGCACGCAGGAAGCCTCGGTTGGGCTCATGACTCCACGGCACCGGCCCGTGCCCCTTCCAGCCATTGCGACGCAAGACATCAAGGCCACGGTGATAGCCGACTCGGGCATAGGCATAGACCGTGACATCTTCAGCACCCTCAACGAAGGCCTCCTCGGCCAGCACCGCCCAGGCAAGTGGCGACTCGGGATGGGCCGCCACGACCGTCTTGGTTGGCTGATGCGCCAGGTCTGCAGCTGCCGGATCAGGTGGAAGCAGGGTCGCGGGAGGGCCAGCCAAGAGGTCTTGTGGGTTAGTCATGGCCCACATCCTACGCAGGCGCCGAGAACAGATTTTCCATAGCAAATCTCACTTTTTTGTATGAAAACGGACTTATAACCTCATAATGGATAGAGCCGGCCATCGTCGGTCTGATTCCTGAGGAGAACCCTGATGAACGCAACACCGAAGAAGTCCCATGCAAAAAGGGGCGCGATCGCCGCGGGCCTTGGCCTGGCCTTGTTGACTGGCGTCGGCGGCACCTTCGCCTACTGGTCGCAGTCGACCAATGTGGGCAGCGGCGACATCACCGCGGGCAACTTGTCTTTGGCTGTGTCGGGGGACGCTTGGTATGACTGCACTGCCAATGGCACCTCGGCTGCCACCGACACCACCACCTCACCGGTCGGTCTGAGCGGATGCAGCCAGATCATCGACATCACTGCCTTCCGGATCGTGCCCGGCGACAAGCTCAAGTACGTCGCCACCGCCACCCCGACCTTGGTCGGCGACAACATCAAGGCCGACCTGACCGCCACCCTGCCAGCCACCGGATCGGGCACAGACCTGACCAAGTGGATCACCGTGGCAGCTGGCATTTCGGGTAGCCCCACTGGGCTGACCGAGGCCGACAGCGGCAACGCCAAGACGGCGATCGTCGCATTGCAACTGCCCTCGAGCGTCGCCAATCAAGATGGCGTCACCACCACGGCCAGCTTGACCGACTTCAAGCTCAACCTGGTCCAGGTGCCCTGATTCAGTCGCGTGATCCGGTCGGCGATCCCGACCGGATCACGCGGGCTGGGCAAATCCTGAGACGAGGACCCGATGAAGAGGAGCCATCCATGCCGTACCCCCACCGGGGCAACAGCACCGGGAGACAAACTGTTGCGGAGGTTGTGGAAGCCATTGGTTGCCGCAACCCTTGGAGTCTTCTTGCTGACCGGAGGATTGGACACTCTCGCCCTCTGGGGCACCACCAATGCAATCGGCACCGGCAATCTCACCGCTGGTGCTCTCAATATCAGTGGTGGCACAACGAGCATCGAACTACACAGCCAGATCACCGTCGGGCAACGCAGTTTTGTCTCTGGCACGACCTGTGCCACAACGGCGCCGTACACCGAATGTCGCAAGGTGACCGCCACCTTGGGCACCGAGAGGTTGGTGCCGGGCGACAAGTTGACGATCACGCGACAAATAGCCGTGACCGCCTCCGGAGACAACCTTCAAGGAGATCTCATGGTTGATCTCTCGGAGGTGCTCCCCAACACGGGCGGCGCCTGCCCCGGTGATCAGAGCAACTCCTACGCCTGCGCCGCCACCATCTCAGCGTCGGTGACCAAACCCGACAACTCGACCACCGCGATAACGAGTGGCACTGGTTGGGTGTTGACGCTGCCTGTCAGCAGCGCCGACGGGAGCGGCAGCTACCAAGTCACCTGGACCATGGCCGTGCCGCCCGATGACGCAGGCGCTGACTTGCTGGCCAGATTGACCAACAAGGCCATCACCTTCGGAGCCTTCGACCTGACCTTGTCCCAGACCTGATTGGAGCCGGACTCCTCATGCCCACGTTGACCGCAAGCACGCCGCAGCAGGCACCGGGCACACACGCCCAGGTGTCTCGCGGGCACTTGCGCACAGCGGGCACGTGGATCACTTGGGCCTTGGTCAGCGTGGTGGCGGTGGCGCTGGTGGCCGTGATCGTCGTACCAAAGGTATTGGGGTGGGTGCCGCTGACTGTGCTCACCGGCTCAATGACGCCAACCATCCCGATCGGCAGTCAGGTGGTGGTCGAGCGGGTGCATGGCAACACTGACTTGGCCAGGCTTGAGCCAGGTCAGATCATCACCTTCCTCCCCAAGCCCGACTCCGGGATGACCGTCACCCACCGGATTGTGGCCAAGACGACCGACCCCAATGGCACCGTGCGCCTGCGCACCAAGGGCGACGCCAACAATGCGGAGGACCCTTGGGAGCTCACGTCAAAGCAGGTCAGGGGCCAGGTCAAATATTGGGTGCCCTATGTCGGCTACGCCGCCACTGCGCTGCCGCAGGAGCAGAAGGACACTGGCATCTGGATCGCGGCCTGCGCACTCTTCGGGTACGCCGGATGGCAACTCATCGGCGCTCCGCGACCAGGCCGGCGCAGGCCAAAGTCGGCGAGACGACCATGAGGCGCCTACCCTTCGCCACCATTTTCGGCCTGCTCATCTGGATGGTCACGGTAGGGCTCCCAGCCACGGCGCAAGCTGCCGAACGCGTGCTCTTCTCCGCCGATGGGATGACTTGGAGCCCGGACCCTCCGCTGCTCTTCCCTGCAGCCGGTCGGATCGTGCCAGGTGACACAATCACCGACTCCTTCTGGGTGCGCAACTCCAGTGAGAGCACGGCGTACTTCCAGATCTTGGCTGATATCACCCTAGCCGATCCCGATGTCCATGTGCCAAATGAATCTGCCCAACTCAAACTGATCGTGGACGACCTCGACGAGTCCGGGAAGCTGCTGGCGAGTGCGCAAGCAAACCTGGGTGACGCCTGCATCAATATCTTGACTCAAGCGGTCACCAAGGGCGGCAAGCGACAGATCACCGCGACCGTAGCCCTCCCCTGGTCAGCAACCAATGCGATGCGGCTGCAGCGGATCGAGATCCCGATGGCCGTGCGTGGGTCCGAGGTCAATGCGCCGGCACAGGACGGCACCTGCGTGAGCCCACCCCTGGTCGAAACCGGGCCCGCTACCAAACCACGGCCGCCCGCAAAACAGCCACACCACTCCTCTGCACATCGGCCTTTGCCTCAAACGGGTGCCCCACTCGGCCTGTACAGCACCGCAACCATCCTGTGCCTGAGTGCCCTGCTCATCTACGTCGGGTTGATCGTCTTGGCCGGCAACCGTCGTGAGGAGGAGTCCGAAGCAGACCAGCCACAATGTCGGACATTTCACTCACCTTCAACCACCTGGCAAGGCAGGATTGAATAATGCACAAGCTCGCTTCAGGACTGGCTCTGGTGGCCCTCCTTGCGGGCATCGGGTTGACCGCCACTCAGCCCACGCGCGCGGGTTGGAGCAAGGCCGACAGCTACACGCCTCCGGCGACGCGTAGCTCAAAGTTTGAGCAAACTGTCTCCGACGTCTCCGTCAATCCGACCCTGCACGTGGGCGACAGCGACCTCAACCCCGCCACCAGCACCCCAGGACTCAAGATCGGCCTCACCTCAGACCGGCTCAACGGCAACACCGACATCTTTTCCTTCGATGCCTTCTTGATGAAAAACGCAAGCGACTCCAGCGCCACAGCTGCCACCAGCGACAGTCGCCTGTTTGCCGACTCATTGGTCGATGTGCGCACCAGCTCGAGCAGCGCAGACTGCACCACGGGCATCGAAAGCCCGGCGGCCTGGACCTTTGGGAGCAACGCCGTGGGCAACCTGTCAGCCAGCAACACCTACAGCACCACACGCGGCTATACACCGATCAGCAATGGCATTGTGGCTCCGGGTGGCACCAAGGTGATCTGCCCGAGGGTTCAGTCGAAGTTCGATCTGAGCACCTACGCCGGCCGTCGTGATCTCGTCCTGGCCAGCGCCGGGCGCCATGTCGGGCTGCGCGCCAAGGCACGCTTGCGCTCCCCGACCAAGGCCACTTGGCAGACGGTGTTTGGCGGCACCTTCCCCAAGGTCAACTACACCGTGACTGCGCCACCCATCACCGCGCCCGAAGCACCCGCCCGCAAAGTATGTCGCACTTCACTGGATGTCTGGGGCGGTGCCCTACCAGGGCCCTATGGAGTCTTCGACTTCGGTTGGCCGACTGCAGAAGAGGATGGCCGCCAGGATTGGGGTGGCACCTACTCGATCTATCGCTTCGTGGTGATGCGCAAGAATCCATCCACCGGCGTCTGGGCGGAGTTCAAACAATCAAACAACCAAAGCGGCACCAAGACCTACACCGCCGGGGGCTGGGATGCCACCGGCATCGACTCGGGCAAGAAGCGCTACTACGGCGGGATGAATTCCGATCACATCAACAACAACGACGGCTTCCTCAAGACCGGCGCTTGGGTTGCCTTCATGTGGCGTGGCTATCTGTACGCCGGTGACACCACCCGCTATATCAACAGCGACTTCGTCACCTATGCCCGCGAGAGCTGGGACTCATGGCAGTGCGGCGACAGCTACAGCAAACCGACCGTGGCCAACACCGAGACCGGGGCGAATGGCCCCGGCGTACACGGCATCAGCTGAAAGCCCAGAGCCTCACGCAAAGCAGTGCCAGCTAAGCCGACCCCAGCTCAGCCGACCCCAGCTCAGCCGACCGAGTGCCCGCTGCTGCGGAGGTTTTCGCAGGCCTCGATCACCCGCGCGGTCATCGCGTTTTCGCCAGCCTTGCCCCATGAGCGCGGGTCGTAGACCTTCTTGTTGCCGACCTCGCCATCGACCTTGAGCACACCGTCGTAGTTGTTGAACATGTGTGCTGCCACCGGGCGGGTGAAGGCATATTGGGTGTCGGTGTCGACATTCATCTTCACCACGCCGTAGTCAACCGCATCGGAGATCTCCTGCTCGGTCGAGCCTGAGCCACCGTGGAAGACGAGGTCCATTGGCCGCTGCCCGGCGGAGTCGCCGTACTGCGCCACGATCGCCTCTTGGGCGGCCTTGAGGATCTCCGGACGGAGTTTGACATTGCCTGGCTTGTAGACGCCGTGGACATTGCCGAAGGTCAGCGCAGTCATGTAGCGACCCTTCTCCCCCAAGCCCAGTGCCGCGATGGTCTTCAGCGCGTCTTCTGGGGTGGTGTAGAGCTTCTCGTCGATCGCGCCGACGATGCCATCCTCTTCACCGCCGACCACGCCGATCTCGACCTCGAGGATGATCTGCGCCGCAGCGCACTTCTCCAAGAGCTCCTGGGCGATCTGGAGGTTTTCATCGAGGGGCACCGCCGAGCCATCCCACATGTGCGACTGGAAGAGCGGCTCGAGGCCCTGCTTGACCCGAGCAGCCGAGATGTCAATCAGCGGCCTCACGAAGGTGTCGAGTTTGTCCTTGGGGCAGTGATCGGTGTGCAGCGCGACGTTGATCGGGTATTTCTTGGCTACCTCACGGGCAAACGCGGCGAAGGCTTCTGAGCCGGCCACCATCTCCTTGACCCCTTGCCCAGAGAAATACTCAGCCCCACCCGTGGAGACCTGGATGATGCCGTCAGCGCCGGCATCGGCGAAGCCTTTCAGGGCCGCATTGAGCGTCTGCGAAGAGGTGACATTGATCGCCGGGAAGGCAAAGGACTTCGCCTTCGCGGTGTCGAGCATCTCGGCGTACTTCTCAGGAGTTGCAATAGGCATTGGATCTCTCCTCAACGGGTGCGGGTCTGACGTCTCACTAAGGCTGCGGCCAGCCTAGTCGCAACCCGGGCTAGGTCAAAAAGGCGAGGGCAGTGCTTTCATTGCACCATGGCCCACACCTCCCCGAGCAGCTCAGGCGAGCCCACGAGCACCGAGCTCAATCCCTGGCCGGCGTTGTTTGCACTTTGCCTTGGCTTCTTCATGATCCTAGTCGACTCGACCATCGTCACCGTGGCCACGCCTGCGATAGTCGAAGACCTCCACGCCGACGTCAACTCCGTTGTCTGGGTGACCAGTGCCTATCTGCTTGCCTATGCCGTGCCGATCCTGATCACCGGGAGGCTCGGTGACCATTTTGGGCAACGTGGGCTCTACCTGCTCGGCCTGACCATCTTCACCTTCGCGTCACTGTGGTGCGGCTTCACCCAGTCCATCGAGATGTTGATCCTGGCCCGAGTCGCCCAGGGCTTCGGCGCTTCGATGATGACCCCGCAGACAATGGCGATCATCACCAGGATCTTCCCGGCCGAGCGACGCGGTCGCGCCATGTCCCTGTGGGGCGCCACCGCAGGTGTGGCCACTCTCGTCGGGCCCATCCTGGGTGGGGTGCTCGTCGACAGCATGGGCTGGGAATGGATCTTCTTCATCAATGTGCCAGTTGGCGTGGTCGGATTCGTGCTGGCCATGCGCTTGGTGCCCCACCTGAGCACTCATCCACACAAGCTCGACTGGCTCGGCGTGGTGCTGTCGGGCACTGGCCTGTTTTGTCTGGTCTTCGGCATCCAAGAGGGCCACCAGTACGACTGGGGCACCATCGCTGGCCCGATCTCGGTCTGGGGACTGATCATCTTCGGCCTGCTCTTGCTGACTGTCTTCTTGGTGTGGCAGTCCCGCAACCCACTCGAGCCACTCCTGCCACTGAGCTTGTTCAAGGATCGCAACTTCAGCCTCGCCAATGTCGCCATCTCCACGATGAGCTTGGCGATCACCGCGCTGGGCTTCCCGTTCATGCTCTATGCCCAACTCGTGCGCGGGATGACGCCCACAGAGGCGGCCCTGTTGTTTGCTCCGATGGCCCTGGTCTCCACAGTCTTGGCCAATCCAGTCGGCAAGTGGACCGACCGCTTCCATCCGCGGCTCCTAGCCGGTTTTGGCTATGCCACCGTGGCCATGTCATTCATCTGGCAGATCCAGGTGATGACCCCAGAAGCCGAGACCTGGCAACTGGTGCTCCCGCTCGCACTGCTCGGCCTGGGGTCTGCCTTCGTGTGGGCGCCAACGAGTACGACAGCCAATCGCAACCTCCCCCTGCATCAGGCCGGCGCCGGCGCCGGCGTCTACAACGCCACCCGGCAGGTCGGAGCAGTGGTCGGGTCCGCGGCGATCGCCGTACTCATGGATGATCGCCTCGGCGCCGCAGGCATCGACTTCAAGGCCAATGCAAGTGGGCAGGTAGCCAAATTGCCCGAGTCCATCCTGGACCCATTCGCCAACGCCATGGCGACCTCGATGTGGCTGTGCGCTGGAGTGATGCTGATTGGTCTCGTGGCGGTGTTGTTCTTCGAGACGCCCAAGCACCTCAGCCCCGCAACACCTTAGCCCCGCCACACTTCGTCGTGACTCAGATCGGCGTACTTGACGATCCACGTGTGCATCGCGATCGCGCCAGCCGCAGAGGCATTGATCGACCGCGTCGAGCCGAACTGCGCAATCGAGAAGGTGCCATCACAGGCTTGTCTGGCTGCTGGTGATAGCCCCGGGCCCTCTTGACCAAACAGGAAGCAAACCCTGCGGGGCAAGTCCATGGTCTCCAGATGCTCACTGCCCGGCAGATTGTCGATGCCGAGCAGGCGTACGCCGATCGAGTGCAGGTAGTCGGCAAGGCCAGCAGCCGTCTCGTGGTGACGAACATGCTGATAGCGATCGGTCACCATGGCCCCGCGGCGGTTCCACCGGCGGTTGCCCACGATGTGCACCTCCTTGGCCATGAAGGCATTGGCAGAGCGCACGATGGTGCCGATATTGAAGTCATGTTGCCAGTTTTCGATGGCCACATGGAAGTCGTGACGCCTGGTGTCGAGGTCGGCGATGATCGCCTCCATCGACCAATAGCGATAGCGGTCGACCACATTGCGGCGGTCTCCGTCACGCAGGAGTTGCTCGTCGTACTCCTGGCCCTGGGGCCAAGGGCCCTCCCACGGACCCAGACCCACTTCGGTCGGACCGTAGGGCATCGGGTCGTATGGCGCCCGCTCACCGGAGTCGGGTTGGTCTTGATGCTCGCTCAACGCAACAGTTGGGCCAGGAGTTTGTCGACCACCACCGTCGGCAGCTTGCTCAGCATCGATCGAGTGGGGTCGTTCTTGATCGGATAGCGCACCTTGGGCCGGGCGTTGGTCGCGGCATCGTAGATGACCTGGGCCAAGATCGCGGGGTCGTGGGCCTTGCCGTGCTCCTTGGCCGCGGTTGGACCGAACTTCGCACCCAACTTCTCAAAGGGCGAGCCGGTGATCGTGGCGGACTTGAACTCCTTGCCGATCGACTCGGTCATATTGGTGCGGAAGGGCCCCGGCTGCACGATCGAGACCTTCATCCCCAACATGGCCAACTCCCTGCGCAGCGCGTCACCATATGACTCCACTGCGTGTTTGGTCATCGCGTAGGCGCCGTTGAAGGGCATCGTGGTCTGCCAGCCGGTCTCTGAACTGATCAGGATCACCCGACCGGTCTTCTTGCGTAGTCGCTCGAAGCCAGCCCGCACCACCCGGTGAGTGCCCATCACGTTGACATTGACGACTCGTTGCAACTTGTCATCAGGCATCTCCGCCAAAGCCCCAACACTCATCAGGCCGGCCATCGCGACCAGAGCATCCAAACCATCGGGAGACTGCGCATCGACTTGTGCCATGGCAGCTTCAACCGAATCGCTATCGGTGACATCGACCTCGATCGGCACGATCTGATCTGTTGCTGGAGGTGGCTTGAGGTCGGCCGCGAAGACCGTCCACCCTTCACTGGCGAATCGCTGGCACACCGCCGTACCCAACCCGCCACCGGCGCCGGTCACGAAGACGGACCTTGCGTCTTGACTCATCACGATCTCCTCCTCGATTGCCTCATCTTCACGCTAGCCCACTGCCATCGGGCATGAGCCAGCGCGTGGTGCAGCACAGTAGGCTCTGCGGCGTGAACTTCTGGCATCCTCTTCTCTTCGGCCTTGACTGGATGGATCCGCAGTGGCTCCTCGACCACTACGGCACCGCCTTCTTCTGGGTCAGCCTGGCCATCGTCGTGGTGGAGTGTGGGTTGTTCTTCCCGATCCTCCCCGGCGACAGCCTCCTTTTTGCGATCGGCCTGTTCGTGGCCTCGGGTGCCTTGGAGATCACCGGCCGAGGAGAAGTCGTTGACATCGTGGTGGTCCTGCTCTCCTTCATCACTGCGGCCTTGCTGGGCAATGTGATGGGCTATGAGATCGGCCGCAAGCTCGGCCCCCCGATCCTGCGACACGAGGGCAGGATCATCAAGAAGGAATACTTCGTGAAGTCACACGAGTTCTTCGAAAAGCACGGTGCGCCGGCGTTGATCATCGGTCGCTTCGTGCCAATCGTGCGCACCTTCGTCACGGTGATCGCAGGCGTCTCGGAGATGACCCGCACCAAATTCGTCACCTACAGTGCCGTCGGCGCGGTGTTGTGGGTCTCCTCGGTCACCCTGGCGGGCTATTTCCTCGGCACGGCCTTCCCTTGGCTGGGAGACAAGATCGACATCGTGATCATCCTCATCGTCGCCCTGTCCCTGGTGCCGGTAGCCATCGAATGGTTGCGGCACCGTCGTGAAAATCAAGCCAACAGCTGAGGCAAATCAGCCTCTGGCTTGATCAAGCATGGCTTTGGTCAACACCGGCCGCACCTCAAGGCCGACGTCAGCCAACGGATTCTCACCCTCGGGGCTGCGATCGATCGCACAGATCACTGTCTCGACGATGGCTCCTTCAGCCCTCAGGGCAGAGGTCGCATCCCGCACGGCACCACCTGTGGTGATCACGTCTTCGACCAAGGTGACTCTTCTGCCGGCCACTGACTGACCTTCCGCGAGTTTGCAGGTGCCGTAGGTCTTCGCCTGCTTGCGCACGAAGAGCGCCGGCAAGGACGTGCGCGCAGACAGCACGGTTGCGATTGGCACGCCGCCCAGCTCCAGACCACCCAGCAACTCGGTGCCCTCTGGCACCAGGCCGATCATCTGCTCAACCACGCGAGCCAGCAGGCCCGGGTCAGCTTCGAAGAGATATTTGTCGAAGTATTCGGTAGCCACCTGCCCGCTTCGTAGCGTGAACTCACCGGTCAAGCGGCAGCAGGCATCGACGTCACGGGCCAAGTCTGGATCTGAAGTCACGCCCACATCCTAGAGTCGCAGCTGGCCCAACCTGACCCGGCTTGGGTTGTGACAACTTCGGCGGCGAGCCTATTTGGTCTTGGCAGACACCAGATGACCGAAGGCGACCATGCGTCCATCGGTGTGGAAGAGCTCCGAGCAGGTGGTCAAGGTGATCAGCCGGTCGTGGCCAGGGGCTGGCCCCACTCCACCTGGCTTTGGGTTCTTGGGCACCGGGTCAACCACCCAGCCTTCAGTGAAGGGCACGATCAGATCATTTGGGTTGGTGTCGAGTTGATAGCTGAAGATCTTGTCGACTGTCTCCACGATGACCTCGTCTCCGGGACGCAGGATCGGCATCCGCCGCAGTGGCTCGCCGTGGGTGACCCGATGGGCTGCCAAGGCATAGTTGCCGACTTGGCCTGGGTTGGCGCTCCCCTCGCCCGCGAAATGGCCATAACCCTTGGCCAAGACGTCATCGCCGACACCTTCAAAGACCGGCATCACATAGTCGGCACCAAACTTCGGGATCCGGATCAGCGCAGAAGGATTGCCGATCGCGACATTCTTCGGACGCAATTGCTTCGGGTCGCTGGCCTGTTGCCAACTTCGCTCCAAGGAGGTGACGGCCTCTCGCTGCTTCCCCTTCGCCACCCAGTTGGTGCCGTAGAACTGCCAGCCAACCCAAGCGAGCAGGCCGACTCCGGCGAGGATCAGCAAGATCCCCACCCACCAGAGCAGCGACCTACTTCGCTTGGGTTCGGCCATCTGGCCATTGTCACAGAAGCAGGCAAGACAGGGCGCGATAATGCGGGGATGAACCATCAGCACAGAGCGGCAGCAATGCGTTTGTCCGGCTACGGGTCAACCATCTTCGCTGAAATGTCAGCTCTGGCCACCCATACCAACTCGATCAACCTGGGCCAAGGCTTCCCTGACGAGTCCGGCCCCAACAGCGTGATCGAGGTTGCGGCGCAGGCAATGCGCGGTGGCCTAAACCAATATCCGCCCGGTCATGGAAACCCTGTCCTGATCGAGGCGATTCGAGCACACCAAGCCAGGCACTACGGACAGGAATTGGGCACGGATCAGGTCGTTGTCACAACCGGGGCCACCGAAGCGATTGCGGCTTCAATCCTGGCTCTGGTTGACCCTGACGATGAGGTGATCACCATCGACCCCGCCTATGACAGCTATCCCGCGATGATCGCGTTTGCTGGCGGCGTACGCCGATCAATCACCTTGAGAGCACCTGACTTCACTGTTGACCTAGAGGCGCTGGAGCAATTGATCACCCCGGCAACCAAAGTGCTCTTGTGCAATAGTCCGCACAATCCGACGGGCCGGGTGTTCAGTCGGGCGGAGTTGGCTGGGATCGCGGAGTTGGCCATCCGGCACGACCTGATCGTGGTTAGCGATGAGGTCTACGAGCACCTGACCTTCGACGATCACACACACATACCTCTTGCCACCTTGCCTGGGATGACTGAGCGCACAATCACGATCTCAAGCGCAGGCAAGAGCTTTTCCCTGACTGGCTGGAAGATCGGTTGGGCGACAGGCCCGGCCTCGTTGGTCGATGCGGTTGAGGGGGCCAAGAACTGGCTGTCCTATTCGTCAGGCGCACCATTCCAGCCGGCGATTGCGCATGCGCTCAACAATGAAGAGAGCTTCCACCAACGATTGCGCTATTCCCTGCAACACAAGCGAGACCTGCTGTCGACCGGCCTGCGCGAGCTGGGTCTGGAGGTATTCGAAGCCCAGGGCACCTACTTCGTGAACACCGATGTGCGGTCACTGGAGTTTGCAAATGGCGCTGACTTCTGCCGATGGATCGCCGAGCACGCTCGGGTAGTTGCGATCCCGAGTCAAGGCTTCTTTGCCGAGGTTGAGGCTGGCTCGCCCTTCGTGCGCTGGGCCTTTTGCAAGCGCGAAGAGTTACTCGGCGAGGCTTTGGCGAGACTCGCCACAGCCCTGAGATCGCGCTGACCCAGACCGCGAATCTAAGCAGGGATCTGGCATCGTCAATCCTTCCGACATGCCACACGAAAGTAATATTTCACTTTTTTTTGGAAACAACTTGCACAAAATAGGACAGAAGGTACTCTTTTTAGTAACAGCGGAGCTCTCCCCCAGATCTCCAAACAACCACGGAAGGCAAGACCAATGACCAAGCTCTACGTTCGTCTCCAGATGCTCCGCAATGAGGCCGGAGCCACCGCCGTCGAGTACGGCTTGATGATCGCTCTGATCGCAGCCGTGATCATCGCCGCAGTCACCCTGCTGGGTGGCAACCTCAACGGCATCTTCGAAGATGTCGCCGGCAGCGTCCCCGCAGGTGGCGGCACAGCCTGATCGAGCGCCTAGTGGGGGGCTGATGGGCATTGGCTCACAGCCCCCCACTACGCACATCTAGGCACTTTCACCCCGAACACTCTCGACCCAGTCACATTCCGCCCAAGCACTTCCACCCCAGCACAGTCAGGAAACACCATGGGACCAAAGCGCAATGACAGCGGCGCAGCCGCAGTCGAGTTTGCGCTGATCCTGCCGGTGTTGATCTTGCTGATCGGCGGGATCGTCGACTTCGGTCGCGCGATGTACACCGAGGTCATGTTGACCAATGCCTCCCGCGAAGGGGCGCGTACGGCGATCATCAATGAGGCGACGCTGTCCGACGTACGCACCCGTGCGTCTGCTGCGGCACCGACAATCACAGTCACCACGAACGCCACCATGTGTGGCGGTGCGGGCAGCTCGACCACGGTGACCAGCTCAACACCCTTCAACTGGGTGATCCTGGGGCCGGCCCTTCGGATGTTCAATGCAGACAGCGCCCTGCCCAATAGCTTCTCGTCCCAAGCCGTCATGAGGTGCAGCTGATGCGCCAAATCAAGCTAACTCCCAGCCGTCGCAATGCGCCCAGCCGTCGCAACGAACATGGCGCAGTGGCCACCATCATAGTGATCCTGTTTGCCGGTGGCATCGTGTTGAGCACCCTGGCCTTGTCGGCCGATGTCGGCAAAGCGCTCTGGGAGCGTCGCCAACTCCAAAACGGCGCCGATGCTGCCTCCCGAGCCCTGACCCTCACCTGCGCCAAGAACCCAGCCGCCTGCAACTCCAGCCAGGCAGGAGCACTCACTGAACTCATGGGCCAAAACGCCAATGACGGGTTGACCAAGCTCGACACCAGCAAGTACGGCGGCGGGCTTTGCGGCCGCAACACTGGCGGGTCGCTGCCCACCTGCAACTCGGCCACCTCGGATGCGAGCGTGAGCGATCTGCGTGAGTGCACCCCCTTGCCGAGTTGGCTCAAGGGCAGCAACTCATCGGTGCCCTATGTGGAGGTCTACTCCTCGACCAAGACTGCCTCCGGATCGATCCTGCCCTTCGACTTCGGTCAAACCATCACCGGACAGGAAGGCGTCAACGTCAAGGCCTGCTCTCGCTACGCCTGGGGAGCAGCCGGGAACTACTCCACAGGCAGCATCCCGGTGACCTTCTCCCACTGCGAGTGGGAGTACTACATGAACTCCGGCGCTGGTTGGGTGACCAATCCGCCCTCTGGGGCCTTCCCCGGGTATGGCGGTTCTGGCCAACCTGCTTGGCCTGCAGCCAACCAGGAAGTCACCATCTGGTTGCACTCGCCCAACCAGAGCACTGGGCATGACTGTGCAGTCAACAACAAGGATGCCCCTGGTGGGTTCGGCTATCTCGACCCAGTTTCTGGCAGCAGTTGCCAAGCCAATGTCAGCACTGACGGTTGGGTGAAGATCAGCACCGGCAACTCAGCACCCGGCAATTGCACCTCCGCCTTCCCCAATCTGCGCGGCAAGGTACTCGACCTGCCGGTCTTCAGCTGCTTGGTCAGCTCGGGTTCGGCGCCAACCGGCCCGCCGACCAACTTCTCAAATTGCAGCTCGGGTCACGGCTCAAAGTCCTATTACTACATCGCCGGCTGGGCGAAGTTCTACATGAGTGGCTACAAGATCGGAGGAAGCCAACAAATGGCCAGCACCCGCACTGGCTCGATGCCGTGTAGCGGGTCTGGACGCTGCATCTCAGGTTGGTTCCTCAAAGGCGAGCTGGACGCCAAGACGATCAAGGCTCCGATCACCGGTGCCGACTACGGCACCTACACCACCCTGCCAGCTGGCTGACCACAACTCCACAAACCAAACCTGCAGCAACACACCGAAAGCCAGGTAGACATGAAACGCAAGATTGCCATCACTTCGGCCATCGTCCTTGCCCTGCTGGGGGCAGTCATGGTGGTGCTCTACACCCGAGGCGCCGACGGTCGCGCCCTTGCGAGTTCTACTCCAGAGACCGTGTGGACCGCCGTGCAAGCGGTGCCTGCCGGGACACCGTTGGAGGAGGCGCGCAAGAAGGGTCTGATCAGGGAAACCATGGTGCCCAGCAAGGCTCGCCCAGCGGGCGCCCTTGAGGAGATCAGCTCCACAAATGCCAGCCTGGTGGCCACGAGTGATATCGCTCCGGGTGAATATCTGCTGGCTGCACGCTTCGCAGACACTCCGACTGGCAAGAGCGCAATCACGGTGCCCGAAGGCATGGTGAGCATCTCATTGCAACTCGGTGACGCCAGCAAGGTGGGCAGCTTCGTCACTCCAGGCAGCCATGTCGCGATCTACAACACTGTTGAGGCGCCAGGCAATCGAAATATCAAGAGCACCTCTGTGCTCCTAGATGATGTCTTGGTGATCGCGGTGGGCGCCCAACCGCTGATGGGCCAGGACGCAAACCCAGCTGAGGCAGCCAGTGGCTCCAGCAGCACCGTCACGATCACGGTGGCGGTCACTCCCAGCGACTCTGTGCGCCTGGTGCACGGCATCCAGACCGGCTCGATCTATGCCGGCCTTCGTGGCACCGACGCCCAAGTCAGACAAGGCGAGCAGATCAACGATCTCAACGTGAACCAGGCCTCAGGAGGTGCGCGATGACCTTGCTGTGGGAGCTTTCCCCAAACGCCGCCGACACCTACCGGATCACCTTGGGCGATGGCATCGAGCATCACACCAGTGGTCCGCGCTTGAGTCGGGCTCTGCAGGACGGCGGGCATCAACTGGTCTTGATTGGCCCCGACGTGCCTCTGGCCGAAGCCTGCCAGCTGGCCCAGCGTGAGCGGATGGCACGACCGGAGCTCGGCGTGATCTTGATCCGGCAGCGACTTGAGGTCTCAGCATTGTCTGAGGCCCTGCGCAGCGGGATGCGCGAGGTGGTCCAAGCTGGAGACCACACGGCACTCTCCGAGGCGATCGCCCGCAGCCGTACCCTGAGCGCACACCTCTCTGGTACGCCGGAGAGCACCCCGGGCAAGGGCCGGGTGGTCACGGTCTTTTCAGCCAAAGGCGGGGTCGGTAAGACCACTTTGTCGACCAATCTCTCCACTCACCTCGCAGCATCCGGATGCCGCACGCTCCTGATTGATCTCGACTTGATGTTTGGCGATGTGGCGATCAGTTTGCAGCGCGATCCAGGCGGGTCAATCGGCGACCTGGTCGACATGATCGGCCATCTCGACGTGCAAGGTCTTGAGTCGGCGGTGGAGCAACAACCCAGCACCGGACTGGACATCTTGGCCGCGCCAGACGACCCGGGTGTGGCCGACCGGATCCCTGCCGAAGTGATCCCCGAACTCCTGCGGGTCGCCCGATCACAATATGAGTACATCATCATCGACACCCCACCAGCCTTCACCGAGCACGTCTTGTCGGCCATCGACGAGAGTGACCTGTTGTTGTTGATCGCGACGCTGGACATCCCAGCACTGAAAAACCTCAAGGTCGCGATCACCACGCTCGATGCGCTGGGCGGCGACGCGGAGGCCCGAGCCCTGGTGCTCAATCGCGCAGACACCAAGGTCGGGTTGACCCCGCAAGATGTCGTGCAAGTGCTTGGCATCCCGATCGCAGTCAGTGTGCCCTACGACATGGAAGTCCCTGCCTCGACCAATCGCGGCGTACCGATCGTGGTTGACCAGCCCAAGGGCGCCGTCGCCGAGGCATTGAGAATCATCGCCGACCAACACATCCGCAACCGGATGGGTGACCCCGTGCGTGATGCCAAGGCGAAGCCAACCCACAAGCGGGCGCTGATCAGCGGGTGGCGGCGATGAGCAGCCTCAGTGATCGCCTCAACAAGGCGCGCGGTCATCAAGAGCCAACTGCACCCCAACAGCCGACTGCGCCCGACAGTGAGCCAGCGTCGAAGCCAGTCCAGCCGTTGCGTACCGAACCCCGCGCCAATGCAGGCGTCAAGGAGCGCGTGCATCAAGCCCTGATCGACTCTTTGGGCCCGCAGTTGTATGACCCGCATCTACCTGAAGATGAGCTCGCCACCGCCGTACGCGAGACCCTCCAAGAGGTGATCGAAACCGAAGAGACGCCCCTGTCGAAGTCTGATCGCACGAGGGTGATCCAAGAAGTCAGTGACGACATCCTCGGTCACGGCCCCCTGGAGCCCTTCCTGCGCGATCCCGAGGTCTCCGAGATCATGGTCAATGGGCCCGACACCATCTACGTCGAGCGCAGTGGACGACTCTTCCGCGCCGACATCACCTTCACCAGCGAGGCGCATCTGCGGCGCACGATCGACAAGATCGTGGGCCGGATCGGTCGACGGGTCGACGAAGCCAGCCCGATGGTGGATGCCCGCCTCCCAGACGGGTCCCGGATCAACGCAGTGGTGCCGCCGATCGCCTTGGATGGCTCGCTGCTCACAATCCGCAAATTTGCCACCGACCCGCTGACTGCTGATGATCTCGTCAGCTTCGGGACGCTCTCCCCTGCTTCACGTGACTTCCTGGACGCCTGTGTGCGCGGGCGACTCAACATGGTGATCTCTGGCGGCACGGGCTCGGGCAAGACCACGACCCTCAATGTGATGAGCTCCTTCGTGCCATCAGACGAGCGAATCGTCACGGTTGAGGACGCCGCCGAGCTCCAATTGCACCAAGACCACGTGCTGCGACTCGAGTCCAGGCCAGACAATGTCGAGGGCAAGGGTGGCGTCAGTATCCGTGACTTGGTGCGCAACTGTCTGCGGATGCGCCCAGACCGGATCATCGTGGGAGAGGTCCGTGATGGCGCTGCTCTTGACATGTTGCAGGCCATGAACACCGGTCACGACGGCTCGATCACGACCGTGCACGCCAACACCCCCCGCGACAGCCTGGCTCGCCTGGAGACCATGGTCTTGATGGCCGGGGTCGACCTGCCGGTGCGAGCCATCCGCGAACAGGTTGTCGGCGCCCTGGATGTGATCGTGCAACAGGCCAGACTCAAGGACGGCACCCGACGCGTGATCGCGATCACCGAGGTAGTCGGCATGGAGTCAGACACGGTCACCTTGCAAGACATCTACGCATTCGACTTCAGTGCCGGCCGCGACGAGGAAGGGAAATTCCGGGGCGGTCTGGTGGCCACCGGGATCCGCCCCAAGTTCACCCAACACCTCGAGGACTACGGCGTGCACCTGCCCGCCGCGATGTTCCAACAAGGAGCAGCGCTGTGATCACTTCATGGGTCCCGTTGATCGCGGCCAGCTTCTTGATGATCGCCGGCCTGCTCGTGGTCTACGCCTGGTTGAGCCCCGACCCAGACGCGGCTAATCGCCAGCGGGTCGAGGACCTCAACAACCAGATGTCCAGCCTCAACAAACGCAAGAATGCCCCCGCAGACACTCGACTGAAGATCGCCAATCAACTCGCCGAGCTCGGTGATCGAGCCACCAAGGGCCGCCGCTCCACCGCCGTCACCGAAGAGCGGCTAGTCCGCGCCAACCTGCCCATGCGGGCTGGTGAATGGTTGGTCCTGCGCTGCATCACGGTCTTCGTGGTCACCATGCTGGGCTGGTCTCTGGCCAGCCATTGGTGGGGAGCAGCCCTGGGGCTGGTGCTCGGAGCGATCGCTCCACCGCTCATCTTGCGCTTCATGGCCAATCGTCGGGCCAGCAAATTCGAGGCAGTGCTACCCGACGTACTCACCCTCTTGGCCACCAGCCTCAGCAGTGGCTTTGGCCTTTCCCAGGCCCTGGACGGTGTGGCCAGGGATGCGGCTGAGCCAGCAGCGAAAGAGTTCTCCCGGGCAATCGCGGAGACCAGGATCGGCACCGAACTACCGGTGGCGCTGGAGCGAGTGGCTGAGCGCATGGACAGCGACTCGATGCGCTGGACCATGATGGCAATCAAGATCCAGCAAGAAGTGGGCGGCAACCTCGCCAGCACTCTGCAGTCCACCGCGGCTACCCTGCGCGAACGCGAAAAGCTCCGCGGCCAGGTCAAGGCACTGTCTGCAGAAGGTGTGATGTCTGCCTACATCCTGATCGCCTTGCCGGTGGGGTTGTTCTTCTGGATGCTGCGCGCCAATGCGGAATACGTCAGCATGTTGTGGACCACCTTCTATGGCATCTGCATGTTGGTGGCGGCTGCCGTGATGATGGTGCTGGGCATCTTCTGGATGCGCAAGACCGTAAAGATCGAGGTATAGTCATGCTGCTCCTCGCTGGCTTCGTGATCATCGCCCTCGCCATCGGGCTACTGGCACTGGCGACTCGCCCCGACACCGCTGGAGGGGTCAACCGCTCACTCGAATTGGCCCAAGGTGGCGGCACTGTAGCCGCAACCCCAGAGGTCGAGGAAGAGCCCTTCGTCGATCGATTGCTCAAACCCCTGCTCCACCGCAGTCAGGGTCTGGCGATGTCATTGTCGCCGAATGGCTCCAGCACCCGGGTGCGGGCCCTGCTCGACCGGGCCGGCAATCCCAAACGCTGGCCAGTCGAGAGGGTTTTCGCAGTCAAGGGCGCCTTGATGTTTATCGGCCCGATCTTCACCTTGATCATGATGGGTCTGAGTGTCACCTCGGTCTTCGCTGCTGCCGCCGCGGGGGCGGCAATGTTCTTCCTGCCCGACCTATTGATCTACAACACCGCGGCAAAGCGGGCCGAGCAGACCACCAGGAGCCTCGGCGACGCACTCGACATGCTCTGCGTCTGCGTCGAGGCGGGTCAAGGCTTCGACTCCGCACTCATCCAAGTGGCCCGCAATGTCAAAGGGCCGATCGCTGAAGAATTTGCCAGAGTCATCTCCGAGATCCAGATCGGCAAACCACGCAGTGAGGCCTTCATGGCTCTCAGCAATCGGTTGCGCACCACCGAGGTACGCAACTTCGTCACCGCCCTGGTGCAGGCCGACAAAATGGGCCTGCCGATCGCCGGAGTGCTACGTGAGCAGACTGCGAGCATGCGGATGGCGCGGCGTCAGCGGGCCGAGGCCAAGGCCCAACAAGTCACCGTGAAGATCTTGTTCCCCTTGCTGTTCTGCATCTTCCCGGTCATCTTCATCATTGTGCTTGGCCCCGGCGCCATCACCATGGTTGACGTATTCTCCAAGCGCTGAGCCCTGCACCTGCGCATCGGCGGCCAGTCTCAACCCGGCTGGATTGAGATCCGCTCAGCATTCTTCGTGACTCGCGAGCGGTTGTCGGCGTACCACGAACGCGCCAACCACAGCAGCACGATCACCGCGGGGCAGGCGAGGAGCTGCAGGAAACTCAACGGGAAGGCGAACAAACAGAGCGGCAAGGCCACCAAGGCGCTGACCATCAGGGCGCGTGCTGCCCACTGCACCCGCTGCCACGCCAGCCAAGCCAAGGCGCATGCGCCCAAGGTCCAGGCGAAGACCAGCAGGTGCACGAGCACATAGACCCACTGGCTTGATGACGAGGTGAAGTTGACATAGCCCAAGCCCAGCCAGCGCATCAGCATCGGGATGAAGGTGTCAGGCATGATCACGAATCCCGTCAGCCACATCACATAGGAATAGGCCACCAAACCGCTAGCCACCCAGGTCAACCAACAAGCAATCTTCACTCGCTTGGGGCGCAGGGATCGGCGTATTTCGTCACCATAGTGCGGGTCAATCCAGGCAGGGCCAGTCACTGGCCAGGCTGCCGGATGAGTGCCCGGGGGTGGGCGCCACCCCTCGGGGTCAGAGCTCACCGCGAGCCTTCATCAGCGACCGGGGCGGCAAACCACTCACGCATCGGTTGAGTCCACATGATGCCTGCCCCCACGGCCAACATGAAGGGCATCACGCTGCCCGTGAAGGGCACCATCGCCAAGGCAGGCAGGGCACACAAGGTCAAGACGATCCGCGCTGCTCGATGCCGCTTGGGGATATACCAAGCCAGCACGAAGCACGCGGCAGCCGCGGCCGCCGTGAGCATCCAGGCCAGCTCGGTGAGCAGCGCGGCATGCTCGACAGTGAAGCCGAGTTGCTTGAACACTGGATCGGCATAGGCCTTGGCCAACATCTCGGTGGTCGCGATGGAATGCACCGAGTTGATGCCGTCAAAGGCTCCAACGACCAAGAACACCGAAGAGATCACCACGATCAGCACCGATGTGGTGGCCTGCGGAGGTCTGGGAGCCTGACTCATGGGATCCATTTCACCAGTTGACTCAAGGCTTGTCTCCAACACCTGTCAACTTCAGGCCAGATCCGTGCTCAACGACATCGATCTCGACACTGTCATCGTCACTGACCTCACCGCTGATCAACATGCGGGCCAGCGGGTCACCGATCGCGCTCTGCACCAGCCTGCGTAGAGGTCGAGCACCGTACGCCGGGTCGAAGCCCTCCTCGGCCAGCCACTTGCGGGCAGCATCGGTGACAGTGATCGTGATCCGGCGGGCACTCAGGCGCTTGTCCAGAGCAGCAAGGGCAAGGTCGACGATGTGTGCCAACTCATCCTTGGTCAAGGCATCAAACATGACCACCTCATCAAGACGGTTGAGGAACTCCGGCTTGAAATGTTGGCGTACGACGGTCATCACCGCGTCACGCTTGGTCGCCTCGTCGAGCCCCTGGTCGACCAGGAAGGTCGAGCCGAGGTTGCTGGTCAAGATCAACAAGGTGTTGCGGAAGTCGACCGTGCGACCCTGACCGTCAGTCAGTCGGCCATCGTCAAGCACCTGCAACAAGATGTCGAAGACCTCTGGGTGAGCCTTCTCGACCTCATCGAGGAGTACGACGCTGTAGGGGCGCCTGCGCACGGCTTCGGTGAGTTGGCCACCCTCGTCATAGCCGACATAGCCGGGAGGCGCCCCGACCAGCCGAGCGACCGAATGCTTCTCGGAGTATTCGCTCATGTCGATGCGCACAATCGCGCGCTCGTCGTCGTACAAGAAGTCGGCCAAGGACTTGGCCAACTCGGTCTTGCCCACACCCGTGGGGCCCAAGAAGAGGAATGAGCCGGTCGGACGATCGGGGTCAGCGATGCCGGCACGGGATCGTCGTACGGCATCGGAGACGGCGCGCACGGCCGCGGCCTGACCGATCAAACGTTTGCCCAGGACCTCCTCCATGTGCAGGAGCTTTTCGCCTTCACCTTCAAGCAGTCGCCCCGTCGGGATGCCGGTCCAGGCCTCAACGACGTCGGCGATCTCAGCTGGGCCAACCTCTTCGGTGACCATCGGATCTTCAGGTGTGGAAGTGGACTCGATGTCGGCTAGATGCTTCTCCAGCGTGGGGATGCGGCCATAGAGGATCTCCGACGCTGCGGCCAAGTCGCCGGAGCGCTGGAGACGATCGGCCTCAATGCGCAACTCATCGATCTGCTTGCGGCCAGCACCTGCGCCTTCGAGGGCTGCCTTCTCGCGCTCCCAACGCTCCTCCAACTCACGCAATTCGCTCTGCCGCTCGGCAAGCGTCTCCCGCAGTTTGGTCAGTCGCTCCACGGAGGCAGCGTCGGACTCCTTCTCAAGAGCCAACTCCTCCATCTTCATGCGGTCAACGGCCCGCCTGCGCTGATCGATCTCCTCGGGAGAAGACTCGATCTCCATCCGCAGGCGCGCAGCAGCCTCATCAACCAGATCGATCGCCTTGTCGGGCAACTGGCGCCCACTGATGTAGCGATCAGACAGCACCGCGGCGGCCACGAGAGCCTGGTCGGTGATCCTGACTCCGTGATGAGCCTCGTATTTCTCCTGAAGTCCGCGCAGGATGGCCACGGTGTCTTCCACTGATGGCTCACCGACGAAGACCTGCTGGAAGCGCCGCTCAAGGGCGGGGTCCTTCTCAATCCGCTCGCGATATTCGTCAAGGGTGGTGGCACCGATGAGGCGGAGTTCGCCCCTGGCCAACATCGGCTTGAGCATGTTGCCCGCATCCATCGCGGAGTCGCCACCAGCGCCAGCCCCGACAACGGTGTGCAACTCATCGATGAAGGTGATGATCCGACCCTCGGAGGCCTGGATCTCCTCCAGCACCGCCTTCAGTCGCTCTTCGAACTCGCCACGATATTTGGCCCCAGCCACCATGGCCGCGAGATCCAGGCTCAGCACACGCCGCTCCTTGAGGGAGTCAGGCACATCACCGGCGACCACTCGCTGAGCCAGGCCCTCGACCACTGCGGTCTTGCCGACTCCGGGCTCACCGATCAAGACCGGGTTGTTCTTGGTACGCCGAGACAGCACCTGCACCACGCGGCGGATCTCGGAGTCACGACCGATCACCGGATCAAGGCGACCTTCCTCAGCGCGAGCAGTGAGATCAACGGCGTATTTTTCCAGGGCCTCGTATTCGGCATCGCCGTCTTGGCTGGTCACGCGCCGCTTGCCACGATGGGCCTCCAAGGCCTCGCGAGCAGCGCTGGCGGTGACTGCCCCGTCGGCCAGCACTCGTTGGGCACTGGACTCGACTTCGGCGAGGGCGAGGAAGAGGTGCTCGGGGGCCACGAATTTGTCGCCGTACTCGTCGATCAGATCCATCGACTTGGCCAACACCCGCGTCAAGGAAGGCGCGGTCGACGGGGTGGAGACGGTCTGCCCACTGAGCGAGGGCAGCGCGGCCAGTGCACGGGAAGTGGCGGCTTGGATGCTCGCTGTGTCTGCTCCGGCCTTGGCCAGGACCTTGGTAACTACGCTCTTGTCTTGGTCAAGCAGGGCCCCCAACAGGTGCAATGGCTCGATCTGCGGATTGTGCTGATTGACGGCAAGCGTGCCTGCCGCATTGATCACTTCGACACTGGTGGAGGTCAACTTCGAGGCATCCATTCCCTATCCCCTTCAGGTGGTGGTTTGCGTATTGGCTGCTATTGACTCAACCGTGACAAAGTTGAGTCCATTCCCCTCAACTTTAAACATTTTGCTCATTGCACCAGACTAGGGGCATGACCAACGATTTCAGGCTTGATCCTGACGCCCCACACCACATGGTGGCTCTCATTCGTCATGCCAAGTCTGACTGGTCTTCGGCCACCGAAGACCGCGAGCGACCGCTGTCCAAACGGGGCCGCAGGCAGGCGACTGAAAGCGGCCAGTGGTTGCGGGAGAACTTCACAGCCCTTGACCTGGCCATCGTGTCGCCAGCAGTGCGGGCGCAAGACACCTGGGATCTGATCAACGCCGAGTTGCGCTGGCCAGTCGAGGAAGAGTCGCTCGACTCGGCATACACCTTCGACGGCCATGACCTGCTCGAGATCATCCAGGACCTAGATGACGCCGTGGCACACGTGGCCATCGTCGGGCACAACCCGGCCATCGAAGACCTGATCACAATCCTGACTGACGATCAGGCGCGGATGCCGACCAGCGCGGTGGCAATCATCTCGATCCGAGGCGAGTGGGAGAGCGCTGGATCAGGCAATGGACGCCTGTTGAGCGCTGGCCGCCCAGCCGACCTGGTCGACTAGCCAACCGGAGCTTTGCGCAGCGGCACGAAGCTCGACTTGTTGTTCCAATAGGGATAAGGCACTTCGCGATAGACCATGCCATTCTTCGAGCCGCTCTGCTCATAGGCCCAGTACTTCGTCATGGTGTCGTCCACCCAGCCAGCAAAGACCGCGGCGTGATAGCCGGGCGCATTCATGATGTCTCCGGGAGCCAAGTCCTCCTTGGCGATCCGCACTGACACGGAGGGCAGGGTGCGAGTCGTGTAACTCGAAGACAGCGCCCAAACCATCGAGACGAAGCCCGAGCAGTCGGTGCGATACCGGCCGTACTGGTTGGTGTAGTACTTGCTCTGGCTATACGGCACTCTGGCATCAAGCCATGACTGAGCCCGCGTCATGGCGTCGGTCAGCGGAGGGCTTGGCACCGACTCGGCATCGTAGGTGAAGGTCTGGCTGGTCGACACCAACCTGCGCAACTTCTTGCGCTTTGCGATCCGCCATCGCGGCGCGACGATCCGATAGGTGGCTGAGCGAGCCACCGGATCGGTCAGCGAGAACGCGCCAGAAGCGTCGGTCTTGGTGCGAGCCACTTCGCGCCAGTAGCCGCTCCGACGCTGCAGGATCACCGTGCGAGCCACCGGCGTACGGAGTTGCCCCTCGAAACCAGCCGCTTGGCCAAGAGTTGGTACGACGGTGAACTGTACCGCAGCTCGGCGCGCCGTGGCAGGTGAGGCGATCAGGGCGTCAGTGGCGACGAATCCAAGCATTACCACGACAAAGACGAGCAAACGGCGTGTCGTTGACTGGATACGGGTGTTAAGCATGATAAAGAACCGTACTCTCGTGACGAGAGTTGCGCATCCTTTTTGCGAGATTTGGACCGGTGTTGACCAGTGTGCAACTTTTCTGGTACCGCTGATGTCGCCGTGACAGAATAGCGGGAATTATGTCTTGAGGGAGACCCGAATGAGCAATCACCAGGCTAGGCGCTGGCTGGCGTCCGTCATCTGCCTGTTGTTGTTGCCCTTCGCCGGTCTGTCGATCGCCACCAGCACCGCGACCGGCGCTACCCATCAGTCGATCTCAAAGAAGAAATCTGCCGCCACGAAGGCGAAGGCCAAGAAGGCTAAGGCGAAGAAGACGAAGTCCAATCAGGCGAAGGCAAAATGGTGCCGCAAGAAGGCCGGCAAATGGGCCAAGGCTCACCGCGCTCAGTACACCAGGAAGTGCGGTAGACCCACACCCAAGCCAGCCACACCCTTGCCGACGCCACCCAAGAAACCGACTCCGCCAGCACCCGGCCCCGACACCCACTGCGGCTCCCTGACCGCCGATGCCACTTGGTCAGCCGGACCGACCCACCGGCTGACCTGCTCGGTGGATATCCCTGTCGGCAAGACCCTGACCATCGCAGCAGGCACCGTGGTTAAGGCTGGTCCAGGCAGTGGGATCACCGTTGAGGGCCGCCTGCTCACCAATGGCACGCCAGCCAGTCCGGTCACCTTTACGTCGATCAAGGACAACACCATCGGCGGCACCACCGGCACTGGCAACCCGAACGCCGGCGATTGGTCTGGCATCACCACCAACCACGCAGGGGCTGTGGCGCACTTGGACGGTGTGGTGATCAGGCATGCAGCGATCGCCCTCAACAACATCAAGGGCTACGACGTGCGCATTCGCGGCGTACTCCGCGAAGATGCGATCGGCGTGCAAGGATCAGACGACTGGACCGATGCACGTTGGGTCGACTGGGGCGACACCACCTATGGCCCGTCGCCCTCACCATCCAATCTAGGCATCAAACGAACCGGCGCCAGCGTCACCGTGATGCCGTGGATCGGCATGCAAACCCCACCCGTGCCGACCGTCTCGGCCCACCCGCCGCCAAACAATCAGACCTGCACGGATGTCACGATCTATGGCTTGCGCTATTCGGGAGCACAACCCCAGGTGAACCCGCCCTCGTTGGCCGACGCGAACTACGGCACTGATGACACCTTCGGGGCTGACGGACCGGCAGAGGTCACCAAGGCGGTCTTTGATGGAATGTCGGCCAATAGCAAGGTCGTCGCGATCCAGTACCCAGCCCTGGGGGTGCCGGAGATGACACCCTTCGGCAGCTATTCCGACTTCTTGACCAGCTTCTACATCGGCGGCCTGCGATTGGTCTCGGCAATGAGGGGTGAGGCCGCCAGGTGCCCCAACACCAAGTTCGTAGCCACTGGCTATTCCCAAGGGGCCGCCGCGATCAGATTTGGGCTGGGCAGACTCAACGCCAATGACCCACTCATCGACAAGATCGCTGGTTTGATCCTCCTGGGTGATCCGGGCAAGCCAGCCAATGTCACCGAGCGGCTCTATTCATCGAAGAAGGCTGACCCACCCAATCCGCCACCCGAATATATCTATGACCTCAACAAGGCCAGCGCCACGGTGAAGGCGCGGGCAGGATATTTCGCCGAGGCCTTCCCGCAGTACTACGGCCATCTCCCCGGCACGCTGCCGAGCAAGACCTGGAATATTTGCCACGAGCGCGACTTCGTCTGCGCTGCCGGACCCGGCACGAAGTTTTCCGACCACGCCTCCATTTGGTATCCCGTATACACCGTGCCGGAAATCCAAACCGCAGCTTGGCAAATCCGAGTCACGATGGTCGACGGCTCGCTACCCTATTAGCCGGGAGGATCGAGTCAATACGGCTCGACGCGGCCAGTTCACCACAACCAGAGCAGGCCGCACCCACTGTGCAATCGAGCAGGGCAATCCAATAGGGCAGTTGATGGGAGGGACGGCATGCGCCAGGGCCGGCGGATCAAGCAACCAAGCGCGGTCAGTCAAACCCTGACCAAGACCCTGATCACCTTGGCCATCTTGGCTGCCATCGCTGGTTTGGGAGTCTGGTTCGTGACCACCCGCGACAGCGCGCCCCCGCCCTTGTCTGCGGCCGACAAGGCTGCCGGCATCCACCGACTGCAGCCTCCCGGCGACTCAGGTGTCGACCCCGTCGACATCACGATCGACTCAACGGTCGCAAATGTGTGGGTCACCAGCATCGACTCCAGCGGACTGGCCACCATTGCCCTCACCACCCCAGCCGGGAAGACCAGCGTGCGGTTGACCGAAGGAGAGTCGGCAAATCCATTGGATCTGAAACTGCGTCTGGTCAATGTGCAGACTTCCGGGGCGGGCGCGCCCTATGCAGACGTGCAGATCACCAGATAGACGACCGGGCTGCTCACCGATCCGGATCGATGCGGCTGATCGTGGTGCCCCGGCGCAACACCGGCAACTTGGAGCGCTGCTCCAACAGTGCAGAAGTCGCCAGGTCGGCGATCTGGCGAAGGCGCTCAATCTCGCCGATCAGCTCTTCGTTGCGACCACGCAGGGCCGCCACGGTGTTTTCCAACTCAAGGATGCGGCGTACTCCCTCGAGCCCAATGCCCACGGCGGTCAGATCAGCCACCAAACGCAGAGTCTCGATGTCATGCAGCGAATAGCGTCGACCGCCACCGCCGGTGCGCCCAGGCGAGACCAGACCGACGCGGTCATACTGGCGCAGGGTCTGTGGATGCAGACCAGTCAACTCCGCGGCCACGCTGATCACATAGACCGGCACATTGGGCCCGGGAGGGCGAGGCGCACCAGATCGAGGCTTGCGAGCGACCATCATGCACCTCCCAGCAACGCGGCCCTCGGGTCGACCGAGCCCACCGCCGCACGATAACGACTGACGGCCTCCTTGATCGCCTCATCGGGCGCGGTGTCGACCTGCACCTCGACCGTGACCAGCAGGTCACCATGGGCGCCATCCTTCTTCGGCGCGCCCTTGCCGCGCACCCTGAAGACCCGACCATTGGGGGTGCCCTCAGGCAGCCTCAAGGTCACTGATGGTCCGCCAAGTGTGGGCACCTTGATCTCGGCCCCCAGCACCGCCTCGTCGAAGCGCACTGGCACCGTCAGGTGCAGGTTGTCGCCCTTGCGATGGAAGAGCCGGTGCGGGGTCACTCTCACCACCACGAAGAGGT
>JACJWW010000001.1 GCA_020636935.1 Nocardioidaceae bacterium | reverse complement strand
AGGAGGTAGTCGCGGATGCGTTCGACCTCCCCGCGAGCGGTTACCGTCCCGACACGCATGAGCGCATCGTGGTACCACCACACCAGCCCAGCCACGAGGGCGATGCTCAGTGCAGTGGGGAGAGAATCGAAGAACTCTTTGGCGTTGGCAGAGCCGGGGTGGCCGATCAGCCAAACCAGCACTTGATAGAAGACGAAACTGGTTGCAGTCAACGCGGCCGCCAGGCCACCTCCGACTCCGATGAGTAAGACATAAGTGAGCCATGCAGGGTCGCGCTTCGTGCGGATCCCGTGACGCAGCCAATACCAGAGCCAGATTGCTGCCCCAACCAGGAAGAGGGTGAGGCCGTGCAAGGCGGTGTTGCTGGTTTTTCCGATCAGGGTCGGTTGATCCAGGTGGAAGAAGAAGCGCGCTGATCCGCTCAGCATCTCGCTGAGCCCGACCACAGATACGACCAAGCCGATGAACGCGCCGAGCATGAAATAGCCCCCCAGCCGGTCAACGTTGACCAGTCGGTGACTCAGGCGCCAGTGGATTCCCCAGACCGCACCCCAAACCAAGGTGTCTGCCACGAAGTACCCCTTGAATGATGTGAGACCGAAAGCCCATTGGAGTAGTTCGCTGGCAGATGAGGTGAGCATGATCAATGAGACGAGAGAGACTGCAATGACGTAAAGAACCCAACTGGTTGAGCCCTGCTCCCTCGGGTGGTTCTTCAGTTGGTGGCGGATCCAGGCCGCGACCAGGCTGAGCAGCGGGATCCCGACGACCGTGAACGCAATACTGCGCGCCAAGAAGGCGTCGCCGGCGACGTCGAGCGCGTGCGGTTGCATGATCCGAGCCAGCAGGCCTGATATGCCCACAGCGGTGACCATGGTGAGCCCGAAAAGCAGCACATACTGGAAGATTCGCCGTGTTGACTGGCGATCGGCTGGGCTGGCATCTGGGTGCCTTGCTGCCTGGACGATCACCGTCACGATCAAGATGAAGGACAGCGTGACAAGCAGGGTGCCGATCATGACGTGGGTTCCTTGGAGCACTCAAACATCGGCCATGGTGCCCCGGTGATCTTCCAACTGTCCCCTGACCGGCGCAACCTGAAGGTCACCTCCTCGCCTGCGAAATCATCAAACGGCCCTCCAGTGCCCTGGCTGATGCGGATCACCACCCGTGCCGTGTCGCCGGTCGTGTCGGTGCGGAGCAACTCGACGCTGGCCTCCCGCTCGGTGTAGTTCGAGTGGTCCAGATCCTCTACGGTGCAACTGCTGCTCGGATCGAGATATGTCACTGCCCGGTCGTGATCGTGGTCAAGTACGGCGGTGACGTAGGCCTTGACGGTCGCTTCAGGGGTGCCGGGTTCGACCTTGATCGTCGACTGGGTGGCTATCGCGATGCCTACAGCCACGGCGACCACGACAATGACCGCCACTACAGCGGCGAGGATCCGGTTTGGTGAGGCACTCATGGTCCCAGTGTGACAGGGGCTCCGGGTAGGCATCAATCCTGAAGGACTCGACCTAGAAAACACCGGCCAGGACAGATGTCGTGGGGTGGTGTGACGGTGCGTGCGGTACGCCGTACTCGAGTAGTCACGGTCAACGGGAAACCTGCTCGTTCAATGGGTTGCAACCCATTGAACGAGCAGGTACACCAAGCGCACTTGGGATACCGGCAGCCCCCAAGCTCACCTCAGCCCCAGCCTTTTCAGCAGTTTCATCTGGAGGTTGCCGACTTTGACGAACTTCGCGATCTCCATGCCTTCGGGTACGCCGAGGGGCATCTTGAGGCTTTGGGTGGCGATGGTCTGTGACTCGGTGTACTTGCGGATGCCCTCGGCGCCGTGGCGGCGGCCGAGGCCGGAGTCACCCATGCCGCCCATGCCGGCCTCGATCGAGCCAGCAGCGGCCGCAGCGCTGTCGTTGATATTGACCGAGCCGGAGCGCAGCTTGCGGGCCAGCACCCGAGCCATGGTGTGGTCCTTTGACCAAACGCTTGCCGAGAGGCCGTAGTTGCCGGCATTGGCCAGCTCTAGAGCGTCCTGGTCGGAGTTGACGCGGTACAGCGACACCACCGGCCCGAAGGTCTCATCGAGGTAGACCTCCATTTCGGGGGTGACCCCTTCAAGCACGGTCGGGGCGTAGGCATAGGGGCCGACCTCGGGGAGGCGCTTGCCGCCGGTGAGCACTTTCGCGCCCTTGGCTACCGCGTCGTCGACGTGGCGTACGACGGTGGCCAACTGGTCAGCTGAAGCCAGCGTGCCGACCTCGCAGTCGTAGTCGAAGGACTGCTTCACGTCGAGGTCTTCGACCGCCTTGACGAAGGCGGCCTTGAACTCGTCGTACACCGCCGCATTGACCAGCAACCGCTCGATGTGGATGCACATCTGGCCGGTGTTTGCATAGGCCCCAGTGACCGCTCCGACGGCGGCAGCCTCGATGTCGGCATCAGCGCGCACGATGAGTGGATTTTTGCCGCCTAGCTCGAGGGAAGCGCCGATGAGACGCTCACCGGCCCGGGCGGCAACCTTGCGCCCGGTCGCGGTCGACCCGGTGAAGCAGATGAAGTCGACATTGTCGATCAGGGCATTGCCGACCACTGAGCCGGCGCCGGTCACGATGATCCAGGCGTCAGCAGGCAGACCAGCCTCGATGAAGAGCTTCTTGGTCCACAGCAAGGTCAAAGCCGTGGCTGAGTCGGCCTTGGAGACCACGGTGTTGCCGGCGATCAGGGCCGGGATCACGTCGCCCACGCCCAGATAGAGGGGGTAGTTCCACGGCGAGATGATGCCGACCACTCCCTTGGCCACGCGCACTTCACGCACCTTCGTCAGGCCAGGCATCACGCCGCGCACCTTGTTGGTCTCCAAGTACGACGTGCCCTTGCGTGCGTAGTGGCGCGCGATATTGCCGACCTGCAAGATCTCCTGCCAGGCGTTGACGCGCGACTTGCCCATCTCCAACTGGATCAGGTCAATCACTTCGTTTTGTCGATCGACCAGCAGATCGTGGAAGCGCAGCATCGTCTTGGACTTGTGTGCGGCCGGGATCATCGCCCAAGCCTTTTGGGCCTTGCGTGAGGTGGCGACCGCGTCTGCGACATCTTCTGCGGTTGAGGTCGGGATGCTGGGCAGGGCCTGTTCGGTGTACGGCGCAATCGGCTCGATCATCGGCCCGGCCTGAGCGGGGCGGTGGATCAGTGAGAGGAGTTCGTTGACGCCGGCCGTGGTGAGCCAGGCGGGTAGTTGCATCGTCGAGGTGGTCTTGGTCTTGGTCTCGTCGGCGGTGGCGGTCATGCTGATCTCCTTGGATAGTTGATGGGCTCTGGGGTGATGCGTGGGTCTTTGGCGGTGCGCCACATCTGCCAGTTGGCGAGTGGGGCGCGACGGATTGGTGAGGGCACCAGATTGAGTGATTTGGAGGTGAGTTTCAACAGTTCGTAGCGTCGGCGCGAATGCGCATCAGGCTTGGCGATCCCGAAACGGGCACGCAGTTGCGGGTCGAGGGTGTTGGCCATGACATCGCGGAGCAGGGCAATCGCTGGCGTGTAGGCAAGATCGACCATGCCTTGGGGGATCGGCACATAGGGAGGTCGTTTGGGTGGGTAGTAGAGGAGGTCCTGCACGACGGCGTTGTTCTCCAGCCCGTCGAGCATGTCGGCCCAGTAGCTCTCGAATTCGCCAAGATCTCTCGGCATCAGTGAGGGTTTCGTGCCGATCAGCAGCCCGACCCGGCGCCACTCTTCGTACATTGCGGCCTCTTCGTCTGCGGAGAGACCGGGACCAAAATCTCGTAGAAACAGCCGCCAGGCATCAAACATGGTTGCGTGCACCCAGAGGTACGCCGAAGGGTTGAGCGCGGAGTAGCGGCGCCCGGAGTCGTCCTTGCCCATGATCTCGCGGTGCATCGCGATCAGACGCTGGCCCTCGATGGCAGCCTCGTAGCCACCGAAGACCTGCTTGGTCAAAGACACGGCCGTGCGCCACAGCCGCCCCCACGGGTCGGTCTTGTAGACCGAATGCGCGCCGACTCCCGCCCCGACCATCGGGTGCCCAACCTGCAAGATCAAGGTGCGCACGGAGACGAGCAGGAAGCGGTTGTCGGATGAGGCATACCACGAGACCGCGCCCGGCCCCAGTGGTCGAGCCGGGAGCTCCGACTCGACCACTGGGGTGTTGGGCGCGGCTGTCACTGATAGAGCCTGTCGATCTGTTCGGCGTACGCCTTGGTGATCACCCGGCGCTTGAGCTTGAGGGTGGGGGTGAGTTCTTCAGACTCAGCCGTCCACTCAACGGGAAGGATCTCGTAGGCCTTGACCTGCTCGGGGCGTGAGACCTTCTCGTTGGCGGCCTCGACGGCCTGCTTGACCATGCCCGCCACGACCGGATTGGTAGCCAGGGCCGATGGGTTGGTGTCTTCCAGGCCAAGCTTTGGCGCCAGAGCGTTGAGGATCTCGATGTCGAGGGTGAGCAGGGCCGCGACATAGTTGCGGTCGTCGCCCACCACCATCGCGTGCCCGATGATCGGCGACTCCTTGAGGTAGTTCTCGATATTGGAAGGAGCGATGTTCTTGCCGCTGGACAAGATGATCATCTCCTTCTTGCGATCGACGATCTTCAAGTAGCCTTCGTCGTCGAGCTCGCCGATGTCACCGGTGTGCAGCCAGCCGTCTTCATCGATCAAGGCGGCAGTGGCCTCGGCATTGCCCATGTAGCCGGGGGTGTTGAGCTTGGAGCGGGTCAAGATCTCGCCGTCTTCACCCAGCTTGATCTCCACGCCGTCCATGGCCCGGCCCACAGTGCCCATCTTGAAGTCTGAAGGTCCGCCCGAGCACACCGCGGCGGTGGTCTCGGTCATGCCGTAGACGTCGTAGATCTTGAAGCCGAGCCCGGCGAAGAAGCGGGCGACCTCCAAGGGCATCGGTGCCGAAGCGCTGACCGCCCACTCGACCCGATCCAGCCCGAGCAGCGACTTGATCGGCCCGAGCACGGCCTCGTGCACGGCTTGATATTTCGCCTCCAACTCGGGTGAGGTGGTGTGCCCGGTCTGCTTTGACTCGACGTACTCGATGCCGATGTCCATGGCGGCCTGCACCGCTGCCTTCTTCTCCTCATCGGGGTCGGCAGCCAGCATCGCGCTGAGGCCGGTGCGGATCTTCTCCCACACTCGAGGTACGCCGAAGAAGCGGTTGGGTCGCACTTCACCCAGTGCTCCAACCAACAGGGTCGGGTCGGAGACGAAGTGCACGTGGCCGCTGACAGTCTGGGGCACATACATGCCCAAGACCCGCTCGGCGATGTGAGCCATCGGCAGATACGACAACGAGATGCCGGTCGTGTCGCGCAGACCCGCGTGGTCGAGGGAGCTCTCGATCTCAAACATGATGTTTTCGTGGGTCAACTGCACGCCCTTTGGTGGGCCGGTGGTGCCAGAAGTGAAGAGCACGGTCAGGGAGTCGGTCGGCTTGATCGCGTCGATCCGGGCCTGCAACTCGTCCTGTTTTGCAGGGTCTTGACGCAGTTCCGCGCCGCGAGTCTGGAGCTCGGCGAAGGTTGGGGAGCCGTCGGACTCCTTGAAGAAGACCACCTTGGGGTCGCTGACCTTGAGGCCTTCTGACCAGCGGGCGAGTTGTTCTGAGCCCTCCACGAAGAGCACAGCGGGCTTGGCGGTCTCGGCGACCTGGGCCACCTGGGTTGGCGCCAAGGTTGGGTAGATCGACATCGGGATGCCACCTGCATGCAGGATGGCGAGGTCGCTGAGCACATGCTCGATGCGGGATGAGGCCATGATCGCGCCGGTCTGGCCGGGCTGCAGACCCAGCTCGATCAGAGCAGCAGCCACGTCAAGGACCTGCTCGCGCACTTCGCGCCAGGTCAAGGTGCGCCATTCGCTGCGCCCGTCGGCCTTGTCGGAGTACGCCGGTTCGTCACCATGCGTTTCGGCGGTGCGGGCGAGCGTGATCGGAATGGTCAGGCCTTCGATCTTTTCGGAGATCTTGGCGGCGTCTTGGTTGTGGGTCATCTGTCTTCCTTGTCGGTGGTCTTGAAGTGCTGTTGGGTTGTTTGGGTCAGGGGATCGGCACTTTGTCTGCCGCGCGCTGTTGGTTGTACGGCGCATTGGTCGGGCAGCGGGTGCCGAGATCGACAGGCGGGTCGCGACCGTCGTACGGCGAGAGGTTGATGTCGCGGTAATAGCAGGGCTTTGCGGGGCTGAGCACCAAGATCACGTGGCCGCTGCCATTGCGGGTGCTCTCACCCATGGCGACCATCTGGCGGGGGCCCCACTTGTACCAGTGGCGCAGCCCGGGTAGGTGCTCGGCTGACATCTTCGACAGCGGCGCGAGCGCCTTGAGGGTCCGGTCGAGATCGGGCTCCAACTGCCCGACGGTGTCGATGGTCAGGGGTACGACGGTCGCGCCCGCGTCGATCGCCTTGGAAAACTCCGGGCCAGCCTGTTTGAGCGCCGTGGTGATCGTGACGGAGTTGGCGGCCAGGCGACGTAACTCAGGGGAGAGATCGGAGAGGGTCTGCAAGGGACGTTGGCCGGTTTGGGCGAGTTTGAGGATGCGTGGCTGCAACTGCTGCAGGGTCTTGACGCTCCGGTTGACCTCGCTGCCCAGACTGCGCAGGTCTAGTTCTTGGCCTTCGAAGACCGCATTGAGCTCGGTGTTGAGCGTCTCCAGGTCGGCCGGATCGATCCTGGCCAGCAGCATCTGCGCGTGGTTGAGCACCGTCGACATCGGTAGCGGCAGCGTGGTCTGATCTCTGGCGATCACGTCACCGTCACTCAGCCAAGGACCTTTGCTGCTGCGGGGTCGGAAGTCGAGATATTGCTCGCCCACTGCCGAGAGATTGGCGACCACCACCTCGGTGTCTGCGGGGATCCGCACACCCTCGTTGATCGTGATCGTGGCTTTGACTCCCGATGGGGTCAGCGAGACCTTGTCGACGGTGCCGATGTGTTGGCCGCGATAGGAGACGTCTGACTTCTTGTGCAGTCCGGCAGCGCTGGCCAACTCGACCTGGAGTCGATATGGCTTTGAAAACAGTGGCCCGCTGAGCACGAGTTTGCCGACCATCAAGGCGCCGACCACCACGATCAGGATCAACAGCACCTGGGCGATCCGCACCCGCCTGGTCAAGGCGGCCTGAGTCAGGGGTTGGCTCATCGCTCCCACTCCTGCTCCACCTTGTGTGGGTCGACGTGCTTGGCCTTGGTGAGCGCGTCAAGGTCGATGATGCCGGTCAAATCGAAGTTGTTGTACCAACCCTTCTTCGAGGTCAGTGACCCCTTGCCGAAGGCGCTCAAATTGTCGAGGAGTGGCCCGAAGGTGTCGGCATTCCGGGTGAGTACGTCGAGCACCGGCGCTAGATTGCGAAACAACGTCAGCATCTGCCTGCGGTTGCGTTGCAACAACTCCGTGGAGTTGGCGCCCAATCGGCGTACTTGCTTGGCCAGCGCAGTGATCTGAGGTTGTTGCGCGGAGAGTACTGCGACCGCGTTTTGCAGGGTGGGCAGATCATCGATCGTGCCGGTGATCGCCTCTGGCTCGGCTACGGCTGCGTCGATGGAGTTGAGGGCCCGGTCGAAGTCGGCGGTGCGGGCATTGAGCCGGGTCAAGGACTGGTCGAGCTGTTGCAGAAGTGACCTGACGACCTTCTGGTTGCCATCAAGTCCGGTGTTGAGTTGGGTAATGATCACATTGAGGTCGGCGAAGAGGCCGCCGGTGATCACCGTGGCGGCAGTGGTCAGGAGGTTGTTGACATCTGGTGCCGCATCGGTGGCGGTCAGGGGGATCTTGTCGCCCTGCTTGAGCAAGTCTGTGCTCGTCGCTGTGCCATTTTGGTCGTCGGGTGGCAGCAACTCCACAAATGACTCGCCCATGGGCGAGGACAACCGGATCTGGGCCTGCACATCGGCCGGGATCTGGGCCTTTTCGCTCAGTTTCATCGACACGACGGCTCGGTAGTCTGCAGCCTTCACGCTCGTGACTTCGCCGACGGAAAGCCCCTGCCATTTGACCCTGGCTGAAGTCGGCAGGTTGAGGGCGTTTGCAAACTCGCCTGTCACGGTGAAGGTGTCTCCACGAGCTGGCCCAGGGTAGGGCAGCGAGCGCAGACTCAGGTCACAGCCGCTGAGCAGCATGACCAGGGCGACCAGCGTGGCCACCCAACCGACGTACCTCCTCAAGGGCCTATTCATCGGGGATCGTCTCCACGAATTTCTCGAAGAAGAGATCAAGCAGCCCGGTATTGGTCTCGTTGAAGAGCAGGTTGCAGAAGGGCACGGTCGGGCAGAAGGTGGCGCGCCAAGTGCGGGAGAAGACGAGGGTGTTGCGCATCTCGATCAAGACCCGCAGGTTACGGGTCTTGCGATCGAAGGCCTGGGCCTGATTTTGGGCCCCGGTCGGCATCGTGTTGAAGGTCTCCTCCAACGACGCCTGCCGCTTGCGCACGGTCTCGGCGATGGTCGCTGCACCTGCCAGATTGGCTCGCAGGAGCTTGCGATTGTTTGTGATGAAGTCGTTGACTGAGCCGGACAGTTTGGTCAGTGAGGTCAGCGTCGACTCAAGATCGGCCGACTGGGCGGCAAAGACGTCGGAGGCAGTGGTCATGTTGTGGCTCAGGCGTCTGATCCGGGCGTCTCGCTCCGACAAGGCTGCGGCCAGGGTCTGCAGGTCTTCAGTGAGTTGCAACAACTCGGGGGCTTTGAGGTTGAGAGTGTGCAGTGACTCCTCACCCGAGGCCAACACCTTGTGCAGTGCCGCGCCATTGCCCTCGAAGGCGACGGCCGCGTTGTGCACCAGATCGCCGACATCTGAGCCACCTGGTGCAGTCTGGTTCAGAGCCTGCACCAGGTCGTCGATGGAGGTGGTCACTTCGTTGAGATTCATCGGTGAGCGGGTGTGCTTGACATCGATCACAGTGCCGGGCTCAAGCTGTGGTCCGCCGGTGTACGCCGGGCCGAGCTCCACATGACGGTCGGTCAGCAGGGCAGACTGCAGGATTTGCGCGCCGGCGTCCTTGGGCAGCTTGATATCGGGGTCGGTGACCTTCAGTTGCACTCGCATCGTGGTGCCCTGAGCGGTGATCTTGGTGACCTTGCCGACCGGCACCCCCAAGTAGGTCACGTTGTTGCCGACGTAGACCCCGGTCGTGTCGGCAAAGTCAGCGGCGAAGGTGCGCTCGGTGGGCGCGGTGAGTGCCTTGATCGCGAAGAAGCCTGCGACCAGCACAATCGCCAGGGCGCCCGCCAAGATTGCCAGCTTCTTGTTCATGCGCACCCCTTTGCCGAGCCGATCAGGCAATAGAAGGAGTCGGGCAGCACGAAGTACGGCGCATTGACGCCCAACCACGGGCCGTCGCCCAGCGAGTTGGTGTACATCCGCATCGCGGGACCAGCCATCTGCAGCGTGCGGTCGAGATCCTTGCGATGTGCGACCAAGGTGTCGACGACCGAGCGCATCCGGGTCAGCGCCTGGTGCATCGGCTTGTTGTTGGTCGCGGCGAGCTCATTGAGCTGGCGGATCATCGATCGAGTGGCCCGGATCAGCTCGGTCAGCGCCGTACGCCGTTGGTTGACCGCGATCATGATCTGGTCGGCGTTGGTGGTGATCTGGTCGAGGCGCCCCATCTGGTCGTTGACCAGGCTGGTGACCGAGGAGATGCTGCTGATCAGGTGGTCGACCTGGTCGCTGCGTTTGGCGGCGATCGTGCTGAGCGAAGCGAGCCCCGTCAGGGCCTGTTGACTGTCTGCGGCCGGAGTGTTGAGGTCTGTTGCGAGTACGTCGATCGCCTGCGCCATGGTGTCTAGGTCGAGGCGACCGTTGACTGCGGTGGCGTCCATCCAGAAGCGGTCGAGGGTGTAGCTGCCCTTTGCTTGATCCAGCGAAATGGTGTCGCCGGGGTGCAGCGGCTGCCCCTTGCCAGGTTGCAACTGCAAATAGCGATCACCGAGCAGGGAGCCGATCTTGACCTCGGTGAGGGTGTCCTTTGTCAGCGGGTGGTCGGTGGCGAACTCCACCCGCACGCTTGCCCCGCGGGCCTTGACCTCGGTGACCTCGCCGACATTGATGCCAGCGATGCGCACGTCGTCGCCCTTGGTGATGCCAGCGGCGTCTGGGAAGAGCGCTGTGTAGGTGGAGTCGCGCAGCACAAAGATCACGCCAAGCCCAGCCACACAGGCGAGCAAGACTCCGATGGTGATCAGGCGCTTCATCGGCACCTGCTCGAGGTCTGGTCACTCATTGACAGGCTCTGCTTGTCGAGCATGCCGACGATCGTGAGATAGGCCTGGCAGACATAGACATTGAGGAAGCTGCCGACCCCCAGCGACTTCAGGTAGGTCTCGAGCAGGCCTTGGGCATCGGTCATGCCCTGCACGATTTGGTCCTTGCGCTGTTGGAAGGAGCCTTCGAAGGCGTTGAGGCTGCGCACATTGCGGTTGATCGTGGGCACTGACTCGTCGAGCAGCGACGAAGTCTCCTGGGAGAGCCGGTGCATGTTGTCGAGGCCCGCCATCAGCACCTCTTGGTCGTTTGCCACGCCTTGGGTGAGAGTGTCGAGGCTGGCGATCATGTCGGTAACGACTGTCTTGTTGGCGTTGACGGAGTCCATCACCGTGGTGAGGTTGTCGATCACTTGACCGATCACCTCGTCGCGCTCGACCAGCGTCGTGGTCAAGGTCGCAGTCTGCTTGGTCAGACTGGCGATCGTGGGCCCTTCTCCCTGCAGCACCGCGACCACATTGGCAAACAAGTCGTTGACGTCTTCGGGCTTGATGAGTTCGAAGACCGGTTTGAAGGAGTTGAACAACTCGGTCAGGTCGAGAGGGGCGCGGGTCTGGTCGATCCCGATCGTGCTGCCTTCTGTGAGCCGTTGTGACGATGCGCCGGGGGGATTGTCGAGCCCCAGATATTTCTGGCCCATCAGGTTGAGGAAGTTGATCGAGGCAATCGAGTCTTTGCCCACCACCTGATCGGAGCTCACCTCGAAGGACACCTTGGCTCGGCCTTGGTCGAGCTCAAAGCCGGTCACCCGGCCGACCCGCACGCCAGCAATGCGCACGTCGGCACCCTTCTTGAGCCCGGCGATGTCGCTGAAGACCGCGGAGTATTCGTGGGTTGGGCCCAGTGACCCTGATCTGATCGTGCCCAGCACCATGCCGGTGGCGATCAAGGTGAGCGCGGTGAAGACAGCTACCCCGAGGAGTTGCCATCGGGTGGCCGCCAGCGCGCGGGTCCAGGAGCTCATCAGCGGCAATTCCTCCCGGGCAGGGAGCCATAGCGCGGGCAGTCCTGGGTGCCGTACGGCGCGATCGTGTCAAAGCTGAACAGCGCGTCCATCTGGATCTTGCCGGACTTCACGGCTTGGGCTCCATTTCGGAGTACGCCGGGAGCCTGCCCGATGATCGCCTCGAAGGCGGTGGTGCCCTGCACGAAGGTCGCCAGGGTGGAGGCCATCCCGGCGAAGACCATCGTGAAGTAGACGCCATTGCGCGTGAGGAGTGAGTCGAACTGTTTGGCCCCGCGGGCACCCTCGCGGAGCAACTGATCGATCTTGGTCTGTTCGGCAGAGATGCGCTTGGCCGTGGGCACCGACTGTTTGAGGGCCATGATCAGTTGAGGTCTGATCTCGGCAATGGTGTCGGTGCCGTTGGCCAGCAGGTGGAGCTCGTCTAGCACCTGTGACTCGTGCGCGCTCCAAGTGGTGAGCATGTTGTCAGAGCGTTTGAGGAAGGCGCCCAGCTCTTCGCCATTGCCTTCGAGGGCGGCAGCCAACGAAGAGACGGCCTTGTCAAGGACAGCAGGGTTGACCTCGGCCAGGAGTTGTTGCACCGAGGCGAACGACTCCATCACGCGGGTGGCTTCTCTGCTGGTGTCAGCAGGGATCTCGGCTCCGGCCGACAACCAAGGGCCGGTCACCGTCTGCCCGGTGGAGAAGTCCGTCGTGTCGCCCGGGTCGGTGCTCAACGCGGCGCTCTGCGCCTGGGTCGGGGGCAGGTCGAGGGTGATGAACTCGTTGCCGAAGACGGTGCCGGGCACGACTCGCGAGCGCACTGACGCCGGGATCTGGTCACTGAACTCGGAGAAGATCTCAATCTGGGCGCTCTGGTGTCCGGCGGAGTCAACGTCGTGGTTGATGCCGATCACCCGCCCCACCCGTAGCCCACGAAACTTCACGTCGGAGCCAGCCCCGAGTTGGTCACCGGTCTCGCTGAGCTTGGCGGTTGCGCTCAGGTCGCCGCCGATGAAGCCAATGAAGTGCAAGCCGACGCCCAGGCTGATCAGGCCGAAGACGAGTGCGAAGACCACGCCCCCCATCGCCAATTTGAGGCGAAGCTTGGGCCGGTCGTGGGGCCGGGTGCGGGGGAACATGATCTCCGACATCGCGATCAACCCGAGATCTGTGCTTGTTGGGTCGGCCCCCACAGGGCCAGCGAGAGCACGATGTCGCAGACCACCAAGGCGATGATTGAGGCCCGGATGGCTCGACCGGTGGCGTGGCCGACCCCTTCGGGGCCACCCTCTGCGACGTACCCGTAATAGCAGTGGATCACCGTGACGATCGTGGTCAGGATCATCACTTTGATGCTGGAGAGCCATACGTCGTTGATGCTGACGAATGTGCGGAAGTAGTGCTGGTAGGTGCCTTGTGACTGCCCGAAGGCGTGCACGATCAAAAACTCAGTGGCGACATAGGTGCCGACCAGGCCGATGATGAAGAGGGGGAGTACGACGATCCACGACGCGACCAGGCGGGTGCTGACCAAGTACGGGATCGGCCGCAGTGACATGGCCTCGATCGCGGAGACCTCTTCGTTGATCCGCATCGCTCCGATGCGCGAGGTGAAGCCGCAGCCGATGCGTGAGGCGAAGCCGAGTGCCGCCACCATCGGAGCCAACTCGCGGGTGTTGGCATAGCCAGAGACGAATCCGGTCAGGGGTGCCAACCCGATCACCTCGAGGCCGTTGTGTCCCTCCAGCCCGACTTGGGTGCCGGTCAGGGTCGACAGCAGGAGTACGACGCCGACCACGCCTCCCCCGACCACGAAGATGCCACTGCCGAGGGTCACTTCGGCGATCACGCGCCCGATCTGACCGCGATAGTGGCGCAGCGCCGTACCCAGGCCGAGCAAGGCCCGCCAGGCGAAGACCACCATCTCGCCGAGACGGGTGGCCATGTCGAGGGGTAGGAGCAGGGCGTTCATCCGAGCGGCCCCGAGGAGAACATGCTGGCGATCTGGGAGATGAGCACGTTGACGGCAAAGAGGAGCACGAAGTTGGTCACGACCGCGCTGGTGACTGCGTCGCCGACCCCGGCCGGACCGGTGCGCACCCGGAAGCCGCGGTCGGCGGCGACCGTGGTCGTGATGATCGCGAAGACAGCCGCCTTGAACATCGACAGAGCCATGTCGCTGGGGTGGGCCAGGGCGGAGACCGAAGCCAGATAGGTGCCCGGAGGTAGTGACATCACCACGGAGCTGACCAGCAGGGTGGTCACGATGGTGAAAAACATGACCAGCCCGGTGATCAGCATGCCCATGATCGTGGTGGCGATCGCGCGCGGCATCACCAGTCGCTGCACGACCGGGATGCCCATCACCTCCATGGCATCGAGCTCTTCGCGGATCTTGCGGGCTCCCAGGTCGGCGCAGATTGACGACCCTGCAACGCCCGCCAAGATCAGGGCGGTCACGAGCGGGGCGGCCTGTCTGATCACGGCCAGGGTGTTGCCGGCGCCGGTGAAGGCGACGGCTCCGACCTGTTGGGAGAGCAGGCCGACCTGCAGGGCGAGTACGACGCCGAACGGGATCGCCACCGCGAGTGCAGGCAGGCTGCACACCCGGATGGTGTACCAGCACTGGATGATCAACTCACCGATGGGGAAGCGCCCCGTGAGCAGCGCCTGCCCGAAGGAGGTGAAGATCTGCCAGCCCAGTTTGGTCAGCCTGATCAGATCAGCCACCGGAGTGAAGGTGCGCTCACTCTCGGAGAACCCCGCCCGGATGCCGCTGAGGAGACCCTCGGGACGGGTCTGGGCGACAGGCTGAGGAGTGTTCATCGGGGCTTTCGGTCAGGTCAGGATGAGCGGGACGATGGCGAGTGTGGCGTAGGTCTCACGCTCTGCGCGAGTGTCCAGTGTCGGTGGTGCTGCCTTTGAGAGCAATAGCGAGTGGTGAAGTCTCGTGATCGTGGCGGCAATTGACTGGACCGGATATGGGTCAGGGTCGGGATAGCGGCCAGTTGCTCGGCGTACGGCGCTGATCCGGTCAACCAGGATCTGTGTTGCCGTGGCCAGCGCTGGACCCGACTGCAGGGTCAGACCGAGGATGGCGCTGGGCTGATCGCTGTTGAGCACCCGTTGGATCAACTTGTTGGTGCGCAGGGTCTCGTGGGTGATCGTGAAGAAGTCGACCAAGTACTTGGCCGCGTCGAAGCTGGGGTCGGGGCTGTTGGGGATTTGTGGCAGTTGGGTCTCGATCTGGGTGATCACTCGGGCGGTCTCATAGGCAGTGGCGGCATTTACCACTGCTTGTTTCGAGCCGAATCTGCGATAGAGCGTGGTGCGGTTGACCCCTGCTGCCGTGGCGATCTCATCGGTGCCCACATGGGCGACGCCTTCGCGGGCAAAGAGTTTCAGAGCGCCCTGCAAGATTGCCTCTTCTGAGTGCATGGCACCCCCTTCACCTGGTCGACTTGGTCTGGCTCATCTCTCGAACCACCGATGGGTTACGAAAACACGACCCTTGCCAAAATGCAACGGAAGCGTCATTCTCGTTGCATGACCGTGTCATCGCAACCCCCAAAGACAGAAATTCCCAAACAGCAAAATCGGGCTCCTAGACGGGTGGTTCGGGGGCCTTCGACACCTCCGGTGAAGGGCCCTGCAGCGGTCACCCAGGCAGATTTCATCGAAGAGCAGATGTTGCTTCTCGGCGCTGGGGCAGCCGTGATGAATCAACTGGCCGATCCCGGAGTTGGAGTCGGAGTGGCCGAGCACTCCACGACTCTCTACCGCCCCGTTGACCGATTGCGTACGACGCTCGCCTACGTCTACATGATGACCTTGGGCACCGAAGAAGAGCAGGCCATGATCAGCAGGATGGTCAATGGGGCGCACAAACCAGTGGTGGCCTCCGGTCGCTATAACGCCTTCGACCCCGAGCTCCAACTCTGGGTGGCGGCCACCTTGGTCAAGAACGGACTCGACCTCTATCAGCGAGTCTTCGGTCCACTCGACGAGGCCAGCAAACAACGCATCTATGAAGACGGTCAGATCTTCGGTACGGCGCTGCAGGTGCAACAAGAGCAGTGGCCCGAGACCTACGACGGATTCCTCGCCTATTGGGACGAAGCCACAGCCCAGTTGACTCCAGACCCACTCGTGCAGGCCTTCGCTTTGCAACTCTTGGACAGCTCCAATCTGCCTGTCCACATGCGTCCGCTGATGGCTCTGCAGAGCCTGATGACCCGTGGCCTGATCGAGCCGCGAGTGCGGGAAGTCCTCAACCTGTCGTGGCGTCGTCGCGAGCAATTCCTCTTCGATGCCTTCTGGGTCGTCTTCCCGCCCGTCTATCGGCTGGTGCCGCGGCCACTCCGCACTCTCGGCGCGCGGCTCGTCGTACGAGACACGCGCAAGCGCTTCAAGAAGCACCGCCGGGTGATCTAGGCAGGGCTGTGTTCCCGGTCACCTTTTGGGTGCAGATTTGGGTCATGCGGGGCACACTGTCGATATGACGAGCACAGATTTCGCACCCGAGTATCACCATGGTCCCGAGATTGCACGACCCGCGAAGGGAGCCTCCGGGCCGATGCCTGAGCAGGTCGATGTGCTGATCATTGGAGCTGGCATATCCGGCGTCGGCATGGCCTATCGCCTGCAAGAGCGACTGCCCAAGCTGACCTATGCCATCGCTGAGGCGCGTGCGGTGTCTGGTGGCACATGGGATCTCTTCCGCTATCCCGGAGTGCGCTCCGACTCTGACATGTTCACCTTGTCTTATCCGTTCAAGCCTTGGGAGGGCAAGGACGCGATCGCCGAGGGCGGTGACATCCTCGACTACCTGCGTGAGACGGCTGACGAGAATGGCATCTCCGATCACATCTACTACCAACACAAGGTCGTGGACGCCAACTGGTCGACCCCCGATCAAGCCTGGACAGTGACCCTTGACGTCAAGGGCAAGAAGCACACCGTCAAGGCCAACTACGTGCACCTGGCTGCTGGCTACTACGACTACGACAAGGGCAACGACCCCGAGTTTGTCGGCCGAGCCGACTTCAAGGGGCAGATCTGGCATCCGCAGTTCTGGCCAGAAGACGCCGAGTACGCCGGAAAGAAGGTCGTCGTGATCGGGTCCGGCGCGACCGCCGCGACCGTCGTACCCGCCATGGCCGAAGAGGCCGAGCACGTGACCATGCTGCAGCGCACCCCATCGTGGATGATCCCGGTGCCGCGCCGCGACAAACTGATCAACCGGCTGCGCCCCTATGCGCCCAGCATCGTGCTGCATCGTTATGGCCGAGCCAAGAGCATCGTGCAGAACACCTTCATCTATCAGCTCTCACGGATCCGGCCCGAGGCCGCCAACAACATCGTGGCGGGCTTGCAGAAGGGCCGGATCCCCGAAGATGTGCGCAAGGAGCACTTCACGCCCAGCTACAACGTGTGGGACCAGCGACTGTGCGCCGTACCCAGCGGTGACTTCTTCCGTGCCGTCAAGTCCGGCAAGGTCTCGGTCGTCACCAACACCATCGACCGTTTCGTGCCCGAAGGCATCAAACTCTCCGACGGCGAAGTGCTCGAGGCCGACATCATCATCACCGCCACCGGGCTGATCCTCAAGCCGCTTGGTGGTGCCACGATGAGCGTCGACGGCAAGCCGGTTGACTTGGCTACGGCCTTCGCCTACCGCGGCCTGATGATCGGCGGCGTACCCAACGCCTCGATGACCGTGGGCTATATCAACTCCTCGTGGACTTTGCGTGCAGATCTGGTGTCGAAGTTCGTCACCTCGCTGCTCAAGCACATGCAAGACAAGGGCTATGGCATCGCGGTGCCTGTCGCTCCGGACGGCATGAGCTCACGCCCGATCCTCGACCTGGCTTCGGGCTATATCCAGCGCTACATCCAGGCCTTCCCCAAGGTCGGCAGCCGCGCGCCGTGGGTGATGCCGCAAAGCTATGTGCGCGACATGATCGACTTCGGCCGCGCCAAGGTCACCGATGACATGACCTTCTACAAGTTGGGCGATGCGATCACCAAGCTCCCTGAGAGCGCCCAAGCCCCAGCTGAGAGCGCCTCTGCTTTCGCTGACTCTCCGGTGGTCGCGGTGGAGGCCGCTAGCTGAGACCTCTGCGTCGTACGCCGGAAGCGCCTCCGGCGTACGACGCTCATGACGGCCCTCACGTCCAACGGGATACATGCACGTTCCATGGGTTGCACCCCGTTGAACGTGCATGTACACCAAGCGCACTTGGGAAACCTGCAGCCCCCACTACGTCAACCACAGGCGCGTCGCGGGGGCGGGTGGGGGTGGGGTGGCTAACGTTGGGGGGACAGGTTGCCTTCCCCAGGAGTCACGATGAAGACCGCACTTGCCGCCTCCCTGCTTGCGCTCGGGCTGTTCGCCTCAGGTTGTACGACGAGCAGCACCGGCGCGAAGAACGACCCCGCGCCGAGTGACTCGACCCAGTCGCCAACGGCGAGCTCCCCGAGTCCGAGTGAGGGGGAGAGCGCCGCTGACGGAGGTGCCTTCGGGCCGACCGGCTTTGACGGGATCACGCTGGGGATGAGCCTTGACGAAGTGAAGGCCACGGATGCCGCGACCTTCCCAGACGGAGAGGGCGAGGCGGGTGCATGCGTGTGGTTCACCTTCGTCAATGCTCCGGGTGAGGAGTCTGACTCAGCCACGCCCGACCCATCAATGACGTCGTACGACGGACTGATCGGCCCCAAGGGTGTCGAACTGCTGGTGGCCCGCGAAGGCATGAAGACCCCGGAGGGCATCGAGTTGGGCAGCACCAAGGCCGAGGCCTTGGCTGCCTACCCGAATGCGGAGTTCCGCAGTGATTTCGGCAACTACCGGGCCCATGTCGAGGGCCAGCCCAACGATGCTGCCTTTTTCTTCACGCTCAGGGGTGGCAAGGTGTCCAATCTGAATATCAGCCTCGACACGCCTCAGTGCTTCAACTGAGCAGCCTCTACATCAATCAGTAAGACTCAGCGACCGAATAGGCGGGCGAAGAAGCCTGGCGCCTGCTCGCTCTTCGGGTGCCCCGCGCACCATTGTCCTGCTGGCACTGATGCCTTGACTTGGGCGACATGCTGGCCACATCCTGCCCAGGTGGTCTTGCCACATGTCCTACATTTCACCGGTCTGCACATTCAAGGCTCCTAAATAGATAAATACCCTAGGGGGTATCATAGCACTCATGAGAATAGTGATCGTAGGTGGCGTGGCCGGCGGAATGTCTGCAGCGACTCGGATACGTCGTCTCGACGAGTCTGCAGAGATCGTGGTGATTGAGCGAAGCGGCTATGTGTCCTTCGCCAACTGTGGTCTTCCCTATCACATCGGCGGTGTGATCGAACGCCGCAAGGATTTGCTGCTGCAGACACCAAAGTCGCTGAAACGGCGCTTCAATCTCGACGTACGCGTCAACCACGAGGTCATCTCGATCGACAGGCAGGCCAAGGCTGTCGCGGTGCGAGCGGCCGACGGCAGCGAGAGTGTCATCTCGTATGACGCCTTGGTGCTCTCCCCAGGTGCTCGCCCGGTACGCCCCCCGATCCCAGGCATCGAGAGGGCGCTGTCGTTGCGGGATATCGAAGACACCGATGCGATGGTGGCTGCGACATCTGGGGCCAAGTCCGCTGTGGTGATCGGGGGTGGCTTCATCGGCTTGGAGCTTGCCGAAAACCTCCATAACCTTGGCATCTCAGTCACGCTGGTCGAGGCAACTGAGCAGGTGATGGCGCCGCTCGACCCAGAGATGGCCCAGATCGTGCATCAGCGGCTGCGCAAGGTTGGTGTCGATCTGGTGTTGGGAGCCTCTGTCACCGAGATTGGTGCGCAAGACGTCACCTTGTCTGATCGGCAGACCCGGCCAGCTGAGGTGGTGGTGGCCGCGATCGGCGTACGCCCCGACACCACGCTTGCAGCAGACGCTGGCCTGGAGGTTGGCGAGCGAGGCGGCATTGTGGTCGATGCCAACCTGCGCACGAGCGACCCGGCGATCTATGCAGTGGGTGATGCGGTCGAGAAGGCAGATGCCCTCGACGGCTCTGAGGTCTTGGTGCCCTTGGCCAATACGGCGAATCTCCAAGGCCGCCGTGTGGCAGACATCATTGCCGGTCACCCGGTGGCCGACCGTCCGGTCTTGGGTACGGCGATCGTGGGGCTCTTCGGTCTGCAGGTCGGGGTCACGGGTTGGAACGAAAAGCGGCTCCGTGCTGCCGGCCGTGACTTCCGAGTGATCCACGTGCACCCCAATGACCATGCTGGCTACTACCCGGGTGCATCCAAGCTCAGCATCAAGCTGCTCGTTGACTCAGCAAGTGACGCTGTGCTTGGTGCTCAAGCAGTGGGTCGAGCGGGCGTGGACAAACGGATCGATGTGATCGCCACCGCGATGACGGGTGGGATCCGAGCGAGCGAGTTGGCGGAATTGGAGTTGGCCTACGCGCCGCAATTCGGCTCGGCCAAGGACCCAATCAACATGCTTGGCTATATCGCGGAGAATCTTCGAGACGGCGTCGTCGAGACCGTGCAGTGGCACGAGTTGGCTGACGAAGTTGCCGCGGGCGCGGGCTTGATCGACGTACGCACTGCCCGCGAATTCGCCAAGGGTGCCATCCCCGGGGCGCTCAACCTGCCGTTGGATGAGTTGCGTGAGCGTCAAGCAGAGCTTCCGGGTGGGCGCTTGATCGTCAACTGCGAAGTGGGGCTGCGTGGCCATACTGCGGCCCGATTGCTCGCGCAGTTGGGTCGGGAGGTCGCCAATCTCGATGGTGGTTATCTGACCTGGAAGGCAGGGATCGGCGCCCACGTCCGCGAAGGAGCGCCTACGGGGTGACTCGAGTCAGGCCAAGGACAAGAACAGCTTCTCCATGGCTTCAAACTCCCCGCTGTCAGCGGACTCCTCGACCATGCACTGCTTGAGGCCGGTGGAGATCATCGCGAACCCAGCTCGATCCAAGGCCTTGGACACCGCTGCCATCTGGGTGACGATGTCTCGGCACTCGCGACCTTCCTCGATCATCTTCAAGATGCCGCCGATCTGTCCTTGGGCGCGGCGCAGCCTCTTGGTCACCTGAGTCAGATCATTGGGATCGATTTGCATTGGGGGCCTCCTTGACTTTGCTTCAAGGCTACCCCTGTGGGTATGAGAAGGTCGCGTGTCGCCACCCAAAGCGGCTCTTCTGGCCTTGCCCCCGTTTGGTGGACACCTTCTAAGAGAGGATGTTCAGGATGGCAAGTAGTCGTAGGGAGTATTCCCCGGAGTTCAAGGACGAGGCGGTGGGGCTGGTCGTTAACACTGGCCGTCTCCGACACGAACGCGGGCGTGTTGCGAGTCCGTAGCTGATGGTTAGGCGTCACCGTCCTTACCTTCATCGGCGTCTTGTTGATCGTCCTAGCAGTGAACATTCCCGACCAGCTATCGCAATACTCGCGTCAATCTCTAGGTACAGCGACTCTCGTTGCGGTATGGTAGCTGGTATGGCAAAAACACGCAAGGTGACGATCACTCTGCCAGTGGAGGCCGTGGAGAGCATCCGCGGTCTTGTGGCTGCGGGCAAGGCCGACAGTGTTTCCGGCTTCGTGCAGCATGCTGTGCACGTGTCCCTCGATGATATTTCGGGCTGGGGAGTGATGCTCGCTCAGGCTCTTCAGGAGACCGGAGGTGAGCTGACTCGGGAGGAGCGCGAGTGGGCCGCGCAGACGCTCGGCTTGGGTCGGGAGTCCGACGTCGCATGAGTGGTGTCACCCTCGACGCCGGTCCTTTGATCCAGCTTGACCACAACGAGCGGAGGGTTGTTGCGTTGCTAGTGCTGGCCGAGGAGTCCGGAAGTGCGGTCGTCGTGCCCGGTTCGGCGTTGGCGCAGGCAATCAGGAATCCTGCTCGACAGGCGCGCCTTGCCCGGCTTCTACGTCAGCCGCGTACCGAGGTCGTTGCTCTCGACCGGGTTGATGCGACCAGTGTCGGCCGTCTCCTCGCCGCCAGCGGGACGAGTGACATCGCTGACGCCCATGTTGTGGTGTGCGCTCGTCGAGCTGGGACCGCCGTCGTGACCAGTGACCCCGAAGACCTCCGCGCACTGGATCACGACCTCGCCCTGATCACTGTCTGAGGACCCTCGCGCAACGACTCGAACCACCCCGGTACGTTTCTCGGCATCCATGACGTGGAATCCCTACACGTCAACGAGAAGATCACATCGCACGCAATCGCAAGGCGGTACAGAACGCGAGTACGCGCGATCACACGCCGTAGGGTCAGACATCGTCGAGGCCTTCCGGATTGAGCGGCTTAGTCACTACCGATCTTGGAATGCCTTGACCCCAATCCAGGGTCAGGCACTCATGTGGTGACGCTCATCGCCCCACCGCAGGTAAGAGGAGCCCCTAAAGAGACCGAGCGATGAGCTCCTTCATGATCTCGTTGGTGCCGCCGTAGATCTTCTGCACCCGCGCAGAGGCATACATCTTCGCAATCGGATATTCGAGCATGTAGCCGTAGCCGCCGAAGAGTTGTAGGCAACGATCAATGATCTCGACCTGCTTGTCGGTGGTGAAATATTTCGCCTGAGATGCGGTTGCCGGGTCGAGGCGGGCCTCAAGATGAAGACCGATGCAGTGGTCCAGGAGCGTCCGCGCAGCAAGGGCCTCGGTGAGGCACTCCGCGAGCACGAAGCGGGTGTTTTGGAAGCTCATGATCGACTTGCCGAAGGCCTCGCGATTTTTCACGTAGTCGATGGTCAGGTCAATCGCGATCTCAGCAGCCACAACGGCCGCCACGGCGAGGATCAGTCGCTCCTGGGGCAGTTGCACCATGAGTTGGACAAAGCCATCGCCTTCGTTGCCCAGCAGATTGGCGGCAGGCACCCGCATGTCGGTGAAGAAGAGTTCGCGAGTGTCTTGGCCGTGCTGCCCCAACTTCTCCAAGACTCGGCCGCGCTCGAAGCCGGGCAAGTCCTGGGTTTCGGCCACGATCAGAGACAGGCCCTGGCCGCCCTCACCGCCAGTGCGACAAACAATGATCAGCAGGTCACAAAGACTGCCATTTGTGATGAAGGTCTTGGAGCCGTTGATGACATAGTCATCGCCGTCCTTTACGGCGCGAGTGCGCAGGCTCTGCAGATCGGAGCCGGCGCCGGGCTCAGTCATTGCGATTGCGCCTACCATTTCGCCACTGGCCAGTTTGGGCAGCCAGCGCTGCTTCTGCTCTTCGTTGCCGTAGTTGAGGATGTAGTGCGCCACGATCGTGCTGTGCACGGAGTAGCCGAAGGCGTCATCCATCGCGTGGGCTTGCTCTTCGATGACGACCGCTTCGTGGGCGAAGGTGCCGCCGCCGCCGCCGTACTCCTCGGGGATGGAGATGCACAGGATCCCGGCGTCTCCGGCCTTGTTCCAAAACTCCCGATCGACCTGGTGCTGCTTTTCCCAGCGCTCGCGATTGGGCACGGACTCCTTCTCGAAGAAGGTCTTGGCCAAGTGGCGCAGGTCGTCGAGCTCTTCGTTGAGCCAAGGGGAGCGATATGGCGTGCGTTCGATGAGAGGCATGGAGGTACGTTAGCCGCGCCATCGCGATTGAGCGATGAGTGTGGCGCGGATCACGTCTACTTGGTTGGATTCTCCGCCTGACGGGCTCGATATGCCGCGGCAGCAGCGCGATTGCCGCAGGTCGTTGAGCAATAGATCTTCGAGCGATTGCGAGACAGGTCGATCACGATCCGCTTGCAGCCCTCGTCTTCGCACAGGCTGATCCGGCTGTGCTCGTCGGCGCGGATCACGTCGACCATCGCCATTGCGGTCTCCACCGCCACCCGACAGGCAAGAGGCTGCGTGTCTTGGATCGCATGTAGATGCCAGTCGAGGCGGTCGTGGCGCACCAGTTGGGGGAGGGCACTGTTGCGAGCCAGCATCTTGTTGACCATTCCGGCCGCTTTGTCTCTCGGTGCCAGGAGCAGGTCGTGGATCTCTTGGCGCAGTGCGCGCACCATGTCGAGCTCCTCGCGAGTACGGCGATGCGTGCCGGTGTATTCAAACTCCTTGAAGTATTCACCCAAGCTCGCAACGGTGTTGAGCTCGTCATCGTCGAGCAGGGTATTTGCCAAAAAAGCGGCCGCCTGCAGCGCGATCTCGACGTCATGGGTGAAGACCATGTTGACAGCTTATCCCATGTTGCCGTAACGTCATATGTCATGACGACAATGACTCATGACGCAGATCACAAGGCAGCCATCCAGGCTCAGGGTTTTGTCGTCGCATTGATCTCTGCTGCAGCCTTCGGCATGTCCGGTTCGCTGGCCCGCGGCTTGCTTGACGCAGGTTGGAGCCCGGCTGCTGCGGTGACACTCCGGGTGTTGGGTGCCTTCGCGATCTTGGCGATCCCGGCATACCGAGCCTTGCGCGGTCGTTGGCACCTGCTGGCCCGACACTGGTCATTGTTGGTCGGCTATGGACTGATGGCCGTGGTCGTGGCTCAGCTCGGATATTTCAGTGCAGTCGAGCACATGTCGGTGAGCAGCGCGCTGTTGATGGAATACACCTCTCCGGTGCTCGTGGTGCTCTACATGTGGTTCATCCACAAAGAGCGCCCCAACAAGATGACCTGGATCGGCATCGCAATCGCCGCGGGTGGTCTGGTGCTCGTGCTTGACCTGCTGTCGGGAGCTGCCGTGTCCAGCGCCGGGATGATGTGGGGTGCGGTTGCGATGGTGGGTGGCGCGACCTACTTCATCATCTCTGCCCACGAAAACGACCTGCCGCCACTGGTCTTGGCCGCTGGTGGCCTGTTGGTTGGCGGCCTGGGCCTGAGCCTGGCCGGGGCCTTTGGCGTCGTGGAGATGAGCGCCAACACCAATCCTGTCTTGTATCGCTCGACCGAAGTGCCCTGGTGGGTGCCGATGTTTTTGCTCTGTCTGGTCACCGCAGCGATCGCCTACGTTGCCGGCATCGTGGCCTCGCGTCTGCTGGGTGCTCGAGTGGCCTCCTTCGTGGCTCTCACCGAGGTTCTCTTCGCGATTGGCTGGGCTTGGTTCCTCGTCGGCGAGGCCACCGGTCCGGTGCAACTCGTGGGAGCGGCATTGGTGCTTGGTGGTGTGGTCGTGGTCAAGCTCGGTGAGCGTGAGATCGAGGAGTCGTTGGAGCAGTCAGGGGCCACTGAGCTCAAAGCTCTGCAGCCGGTCATATCTCGGCCGCCCACCGCGACCCTCGCCTAGCTGCGACTGCACCAAAGCCACGTCCTTGGCGTTCCAGGGTGGGCCCGCATAGCCCTGCAACAACCGGACCCAACTGCTGGCCTCGGTCGGCTTGGTGCGGGCCACGGTGATGTGGGCCTTGAAGCGCCCCCCGTGGGTCTCCACACCAGCTTTGTTGGCCACCTGGCGGGTGTCGTGGCTGAGGCGACCAAGGCGCTGGCGTTCGCTCTCGTCCAAGCCCAGGCCAGCCCAGAGCACACGTGCCTGGGTGGCATCCGGGAAGGCCCCGCCTCCCTCAATGCGAGTAGCGAAGCCAGATTTGCGGGTGAAGAAGCGATCCAGTCGCTCGCAAAGCTCATCCAGACAACGCTCGGCCAGATTTGGCACGAAGGCCAAGGTCACGTGGAAGTGCTCTGGGTCTGTCCAGCGCAACGGGGCGGCATCACGACGTACGTCGAGGAAATCGTCTAGATCGTCGATCGCCTCTTGGGGCGGCATGATCGCGATGAAGGCCCGCATGGGGCCACCGTACGCCGCGTGGCTGCCGGACTGGCTGGACTGGCATTGGTCTAGCACGGTGGTTGGTTGACTATTCCTACCAATATCTACTGCATGGTAGTTTCGCGAAAGTTGGCTGCGTGACCCTCATCACTGCAGTCGGATCGACTCGGAGGGGGCTCCTGGATGAAGTTCGTGCGTCGCGGTGCTGTCGGATTGCTGGCCATGTGTGTCGGCGTCTTGGCTCTGCTCGTGCCGGTGTCGAGCGCCAGCGCAGCTGGCCCGATGACCGGCCCTGACCCGTGGTACACCTATTCAGGCGCGAAGCCATTGGCGGAGTTCAAACCAGGCGACGTGCTCAAGGTCCGCAGATCGAGATATCACTTGATGGGATTGCCGACCCCGGTCAAGGCGGTGCAGATCCTCTATCGCAGCACCAGCGCGCTGGGTGAGCCCACTGCCAATGCCACGTCAGTGCTGATCCCGAAGGGCAAGCACTTCAAAGGCCGGGCGGTCTCCTACCAGTCCTTCTACGACTCGATGAACCCAGACGATGGCCCGTCGCGAGCTGTTCGTGGTGACCTGACCTTGGGTGGTCTGGTCAATATTGCTGAAGCCGGGGTCATCGCCCCGATGCTGACCCACGGCTATATCGTGCTGCTGCCCGACACCGAGGGGCAGAAGGCTGACTTCGCCGTCGGCCCGGTCTACGGCATGAACACCCTCGACTCGATCAGAGCCGCTCGCAAGTTGCGGCCCGGTGGCCTGAAGAAGCGGGCCAAGGTCGGCCTGATCGGCTATTCCGGTGGCGCGATTGGCACCAACTGGGCCGCGGCGCTCGCTCCGTCGTACGCACCAGATGTCAATCGCGACCTGGTGGGTGCGACGTCGGGCGGACTGCTGGTCGCGCCAGCTCACAATCTGAAGTACATCAGCGGCAGCCTCGCCTGGGCCGGAGTTGCCGGGATGGCGATCTTCGGCGCCTCACGTGCCTACGGCGTTGACATGACCCCGTACATCAGTGACTACGGCAAGTCATTGGCCCCCAAATTCGAGGTAGCCGGCATCGCCGATGTGCTCTACGCGCACCCCTGGTTGCAATGGGAGCATGTCGTCAAGCCACGCTATGCAAACCCCAACTCGATCGCGGACTTTGTCGACATCGTCAACAAGATCAATCTTGGACAGGCGCCGACTCCAACGATCCCGATCCAGATGGTGCAGGGCACGGGCGGCTGGATGGAAGGCACCGGGGGCATGATCCCGGGGATCGGCACGGGTGACGGTGTCATGGTCGCCGGTGATGTGCGGCAGTTGATGCGGCAGTACTGCGATCGAGGCACAACCGTGGAGTACCACGAGGTTGGGTTGAGCCATATCGGGGCCGCAATTGTGTGGGGATATCCGGCGTACATGTTCTTGCTGGACCGCTTCAATGGCAAGCCCGCCGCCAACAATTGCGCTTCCATTGGCACCGGGAATTCGCTCGCACCCGAGGTCTTCGTGCCTCCGGCTGGGTGACGGAAAAGCCACAAGAAGGCGACAGTTTGGCAACAGGTCTAGACAACGACGACGCGTAGTAGTTGACTGGAGTCAAGAAGCCGCAGAGGGCAGGTCGCAGCAACACCCTCAACTTCTTGATGGCGCCCCGGTCGTACGCCGTGCCGGGGCCGTCGTCATGTCTGGGCTCGATCGCCGTTCGTCTGAGCACATTGTTTGTGGCCCAAGACGAGTCTCCCCTGCGAGGGCGGTAGGGGCTCGCAGGGGAGACGTGGGCCGACGCTCAGGAAGCGTTGTTGGGGGCCCGATCGAAGGCCAGCGCGGCCAGGGCAAGGGCCGCGACCAAGAGGCCAAAGTCGCGCAAGGCGACGTCATAGAAGGATCCCATCGACACCAGATTGACGATGATGCCGGCCAACCAGCCAGCGACCAAGAGCGCCCCAAAGCGAGGTGCTACTGCGACGGTGATGCCAGCGACTATCTCGATGACTCCAACGATCATCATGGCCTGCTGAGCATCTCCGGGCACCAAGTTGTTGATCCAGGGAGCGAGGTAGAACTCCCAGTTGGTGAGCAGATTGAAGAACTTGTCGAGGCCGAAGGCGATCGGCGCGATCGTGAACACGGTGCGGAGCAAGAAGAATGCGCGATCAGCGCCTGTCGTGCCGGCAATCGAGTTGATCGTTGAATTGGGTGAAGTCATGGTTGCCATGGGATTTCCCTTCCAAACTGTCTCACAGTGCGCCCCGTTGGCGCATCTGGTGTTTGCGTTCGAAGGTTGGTGTCATCTGGGTGTTGGGTTCTTACCCAGAAGATTGATTTTCTTTTCTCGGTAAGAATCTGATCGGGGAAAGCACCCATATGTCATGCAGACACTTCATCGAGTCCGTGCCGATCACCCTCACTCGACGCCGCGCTTACGGTTGGTCGATGAGAAGCGTGGTGTGGCTACCGGGCCCTGTGGCAACATGCTGATCGTGAGTGATGATCTTGCTCAAGGCATTGGCTCCTCCGTTGTGTCGGACTCTGTAGTCGTGGCTGCTGGCGAGGAGTGGGTCGCAGATCTGAATGATCCTGGCCCTGCTGGTCATGAAGCACAGGCCAAACTGCACCACCTCATCCTTCGAGCCACCAGACACCAGGTGTGGCGATTGCGTGACCAAGTGGTCGCGGCCAGTGCGGGGGAGTTGGAGGACCTCGCCCAACAGGCTGCCAGTGACGCGATGGTTGCGGTGCTGGGCAAGTTGGAGACCTTTGAAGGGCGCAGCAAATTCAGCACCTGGGTTTTCAAGTTCGGGGTCTTTCACGCGGGTGTGGCCGTACGCCGACAAGCCTGGCGATATCGCGAAGTGACACTGCCCGACACCTTGGATCCAGTCGATCTCGGGGCGGCGCCTGAGGCACATGCTCAAGGCAGCGACCTGGCGCGCGCCGTACGCCGAGCCATTGCCGAAGACCTGACCCCTCATCAACGCAAGATCGCGCTCGCGCTCCTGGTGGAAGAGGTGCCCATAGACGTGTTGGCTGAGCGGCTCGACACCAACCGAAATGCTTTGTACAAGACCCTGCACGACGCACGCCGCCGTCTGCGTGAGTCGTTGATGGCCAGCGGCCACCTCGATCAGCCGGCACAAGGGAGCGCATCATGAACACCAACGGCCACGACCTTCCCCAGACGCTGCTCGACAAGCTTCTACTCGACACCAGCCCCTATCTGTCTTGTGACGAGTGCTTTGAGCGGCTCGACCGCTACGCCGAGCGGGTGGTGGCCGACCCTCAACATGCTGACCTTCCTATGCAGGTGCATCTGAATGCCTGTGGTGCCTGCGCCGAAGAAGCCGAGACTTTGATCGACCTGCTCTCGGGTCGGGGCTGAATCGCTCACATGCGCACCCTGCACTTGGGTCTGAGGGTCAGTGACCTCGCCCGTTCCTTGGCCTTCTATGAGGCACTCGGTTACGAAGTCATCGGAGCCGTGCCGGGCACGGGGCTGGGCGACCTCACCATGCTGGCGCTTCCAGATGATCCTCACGTGAGCATCGAGCTCGTGCACGCTTCGGGGCAGAGCTTTGAAGTTGGGGGTATGAGCCATCTGGTCATTCAGGTCGAGTCGCTTCCCGATGCTTCACAGCGCTTGGAGGCGTCTGGGGTCACCGTGGCCGACCTCGTCGTCCATGACTCAGCAACTGGCTTTGCGACCGCCTGGTTGACTGACCCAGACGGCTACCGGATTGAGCTCGTGCAGTGGCCAGCCGGTCACCCAGTGGGGATGACCCGAGCTGACTTCCCCGCTCGATCTTGAGCCTCGAGCGCCGAATAGTTCACCTCCCCGAAACACAACAGCTGGATTTGTGACCCGGTCGAAATAGAACGATCCGCCTCCCGAAATCTGTGCGGCGCAGGCTCTGTCCATGGCGATTTGCTGCCCGACAACGACGTCGGCGGATCTGACGGATCGCCTCGACGACACATTCCCCAGCAAATAGGAGGCCCAATGGACGGGTACTACGCCTGGATGCTCATGGCCACGGCCATGGTCTTGATGATGACCACCCCAGCACTCGCCTTGTTCTACGGAGGCATGGCTCGCGCCAAGTCAGTGCTAAACATGATGATGATGTCCTACGTCGCCCTCGGGGTCGTAGGCCTCGTCTTCATCTTGTGGGGTTGGTCAGCGATGATGGGGCCCAGTGACTTGGGCGGCATCATCGCAAACCCCTTCAGCCTGTTTGGTCTTCGCGGAGTGGAACCCGGCTCATTCGTCGGGGTTTGCTTCCAGATGACTTTCGCCGTCATCACTGCAGCGCTGATCTCCGGGGCGATTGCTGACCGAGTCAAGCTGTCTGCATGGGTGGTCTTCCTCCCCATCTGGATCACCCTGAGCTACTTGCCCATCGCGCACATGGTGTGGGGTGGCGGCTTCATCGCCGAGCACTTCCCGGCCCAGGACTACGCCGGCGGCACCGTCGTACACATCAATGCTGGTGTGGCGGGTGGCGTGCTGGCACTGATCATCGGCAAGCGGATCGGCTTCGGCAAAGAGCCGATGAAGCCGCACAACCTGACGCTCACGATGATCGGCGCTGGGTTGCTCTGGTTTGGCTGGTATGGCTTCAACGTGGGCTCGATCGTGTTTGCGGCAGGAGACGGTGGCGCCAAGGACACTGCGCAGTTCATGACCGAGACTGGGGTCACCTTCCTCAACACCACGGTCGCAACCATGGCAGCAATGCTCGCCTGGCTTCTCGTCGAGAATCTGCTGCACGGCAAGGCAACTTCGTTGGGTGCGGCCTCAGGCATCGTGTCAGGCCTCGTGGCGATCACTCCTGCTGCAGGAGCGGTTGACCTGGTTGGAGCGATCGTGATCGGGATGGTTTCGGGTGCTGCGTGCGCCTATGCGGTGGGTCTGAAATATCGCTTTGGCCTCGATGACTCCTTTGACGTGGTCGGCGTGCACCTGGTCGGTGGCATCGTGGGCACGGTCCTGATTGGCTTCCTCTCCTCGTCCAAGGCACCCGGCGGCGTTGATGGACTCTTCTACGGCGGCGGCCTGACTTCTCTTGGCCACCAGTTGGGTGCGGTTGCCGTGGCAATCGTGTGGTCGGCCTTCTTCACCGCAATCATCGGCTTCGCGATCAAATACACGATCGGCTGGCGGATCAGCGAAGAAGAAGAGATCGAGGGCATCGACTTTGCCGAGCATGGCGAGGCCGCCTATGACCTGCACGCGACTTCGGCTGCGCGGGGCCTCGGTGGCCCAGCCCTCGTGGGGAGCGGGGCTTTGAGTCCGAAGGCCCCCGTGGGTGCTGCGCCGTCAAACACCATCAAGGAAGGAGACCAGTCATGAAGCTGGTGACCGCGGTGATCAAGCCGCACAAGTGGGAAGATGTCCGCTCGGCCCTGGAGGGCTTTGGCCTGACCGGGATGACGGTCAGCGAAGTCAGCGGCTATGGCCGGCAGAAGGGCCACACCGAGGTCTATCGCGGTGCCGAATATGACATCGCCCTCGTCCCCAAGGTCAAGTTGGAGATCGTGGTCGATGACATGGATGTCGACGCTGTCGCAGACCTGATCGTGAAGGCCGCTCAGACCGGTCGTATCGGTGATGGCAAGGTCTGGATCTCCCCGATTGATGGCGTGATTCGGGTGCGGACTGGCGACCGAGACGAATCCGCAATCTGAGGTCAATGCATCATGACAGCACCAGATCGAGTTGAGCGCACGGCGCAAGCAGATCAGCTCAGCCAACGGGCCTATGGGATCGCGGGTTGCCCTGACTCAGGCGCTGCGCTCATCGCGGTAGGAGGCTATGGGCGAGGTCAACTTGCTCCCTACAGCGATCTCGATCTGGTGCTTGTCCATGATGACGACCTCCCGCTAGGAGGCTGGGCCAGTCAGATCTGGTATCCCCTCTGGGACTCTGGATTCCGGATCGATCATGCGGTGCGATCGCTCTCCCAGATGTTGCAGAGTGTCACTGACCCAAAGGTCGCCCTTGGGCTTCTCGACATCCGTCATGTCGCCGGTGATCCGAGCCTGACCCTGCGGTTACGCACCGCTGCCTTGGCTGATTGGCGCAAACAAGCCCGCACCAGATTGCCTGAGTTGCACCAACTGGTGGTTGATCGGGAGAGCCGGTACGGCGAGTTGGCGCACGCCTCTGTACCTGACCTCAAAGAGGCCATCGGGGGCCTGCGTGATGCCATGATGCTGAAAGCGCTGGTCGCCAGCTGGCTGATCGACATTCCCCATCGCGAGCTCGAAAGCTGCCGAGATGCCTTGCTCGATGTGCGCGATGCCTTGCACACCGTGGCCGGCAGAGCGACAGATCGCGTGGCTCCAGAGCATTGGGACGATTTGGCGCGGGAGCTGGGCCTTCCCGACGCACTGTCGGCCCAAAGGCACGTGCGTGGGCTGGGCCGTCGAATGACCCATCTGACGCGCCTGTCCTGGCGCCGTGCTGAGGCCGTGCTTCGTCGTACGCCCTCGACCGGCGTACGACGACCGCAGCTCACCCCGATCGGGCATGGTCTCGCCGTGGCCTACGAAGAGGTCGTCTTGGACTCCACTCGAGGCAAGGTGGATGATCCGTTCTTGATCCTCCGGGCAGCAGCTGAAGCGGCCGAACGCTCCTTGGTGCTCGACCCGCGCAGCGCGGCCCGCATGATCGGTGAGCCCGGCGAACTCCCGACGCCTTGGCCCGAATCTGCCCGGGGGAGTCTGGTCAGGTTGCTTGCGGCCGGGGATGGGCTCCGCGGAGTCTGGGAGACCTTGGAGGAGACCGGCGCGATCGCGAAACTGTTGCCCGAATGGGAGCAGGTCACCTTGTTGCCGCACGAGTCGGTTGTGCACAAGTACACCGTCGACCGACATCTGGTCGAGACCTGTGTCGAGGCTTCTTCCCTGATCAGGAAGGTGGCCCGCCCTGATCTGTTGGTCGTGGCTGCACTATTGCACGACCTGGGCAAGGGGCAGGGCCGGGATCACTCGATCGCAGGCGAGCCCATCGCCATTGAGGTCGCACGGCGGATTGGCTTTCCTGACCCAGATGTCAAAGTGATCGGCACGCTTGTGCGCTGGCACTTGCTCCTGGCTCAGACCGCCACTACTAGAGACTTGGACGATCCAGCCACGATCGCCATGGTGACCGACTCGATCTCGACCCGTGAAGAGCTGGACTTGCTGACAGCACTGACGCAGGCAGACGCCAAAGCCACCGGCGACAAGGCGTGGACAAACTGGCGAGCCAATCTGATCTCGGAGTTGGCTCGTAGGGCGCATCACCAGCTTGAGGTGGGAGAGCTGCCGGCCCGGGTCCCGGAGCCCGTGGTCATCCCCAAAGCTGTCTTGAGTGATCCGACGAAGGTGATTGTGGATCTCCGGGCTGTAGCAGACGGCTCTCAAATGCGAGTGATCTCGGGTGAACGGTTGGGTCTGCTCGCTGATGTCGCGGGGATGCTCGGTCTGGCCAAGATCTCCATCCGTACGGCGCGTGCCTGGCCACAGACCGTGGACGGCATGCCTGTCGCAGTATCCGAGTGGCACACCGACGCCCATGCCTTTGACGCAGCGGAGTTGCGTCAACGCTTGGAGGCAGTGGCGCAACGCAGGGTGCAGGCAGATGATCGACTCAGACGCTCCGAACCTGCAGGCCTCGAGCCATTCGCGATGCTGCATCCGCGGGCCTCTGAGCATGCCACCGTGCTGGAAGTGCGTGCCACCGATCGACCGGGGCTGGTCTATCAAATCTGTGCCGCCTTGTCTGGAGTGCAGGTGTCTGTCACCTCAGCCCATCTGGACACGGTCGGTCCCCAAGCCGTCGACTTCTTCTACCTCCAGGACAAGGACCGAGCGCCTCTGTCGTCCGGCCATGCCCAGCAGGCCGTTGAGGCCGTACTTGTTGCGCTGTCGTGAAGGGTCACCGCTGATTGCGCAGGTAGCGGCCGAAGTGAGGCACGGTGAAGGCGACGGTGCCTCGCTCGGCTGAAAACACCAGCCCCTTCTTGATCAACCCATCTCGCGCCGGCGACAGTGACTGGGGTTTGCGCCCCAATTGGCTGGCGATCTGACTGGTCGGGATCGTTGGCCCGGAGTCTTCCAAGTCGGCCATGGCCAGCATGTATTCGCGCTCCGCAGGGGTGGCCCGGTCATAGCGGGCACCGAAGAACCCGATGGCCAACTCGGCCTCTGCCTCAGGTGCAGCCTGGATGACATCTGCCCAAGTGATCGGACTGGTCGGAGCGACATCCCAGGTGGCCTTGCCATAGGCCTGCACGAAGTACGGATATCCATCAGTGAGCCGGAACAGCTCATCGAGTGCCTTGGGCTCAAAATCGACTTCTTCGGTGGCAGCAGGCAAACGCCAGGCCCGCTCAGCCATTTCCCGAGGAAGGCGATCGACGCTGACATAGCGGAAAAGCCGCTCGGCGTATGAGCGCGAGGCAGCCAACGCGACCGGTAGATGGGGAAGCCCTGCCCCGACCACGATCAAGGCGGCGCGCTGCTGGCTCATCTCATGACAAGCGCCGCAAAGTGCTCCCAACTCGGCTGGAGAGATGTCCTGCATCTCGTCGATGAACAAAGCAATTCCGACATTCAAATCGCCCGCCAAGGCTGCGATGTCGGAGAAGAGCTCGTTGAGATCAAGCTCGAAGTCACCGGAGTCGGCGCGGCCCCTCGTCGCGGGTACGTCGATGGGTGGCTGCCAACTCCGGGCTGCGCGGTCTTTGTGCGGCGTACGCAAAGCAAAGGCTTTGAGGCTGCCGAGAGTGCGCTCCACGGCCTCTTGGTCGCGATGGCGATGGGCGATGTCACGAATTGCCTGGTGAGTGGCTTGGGCGATGCCGATCCGGATCGACTGCTCAGGGCGAGCCTCAAGCTTGCCGGTGCCCCATGCGCGATTGACTGCCATTGACCGCAGACTGTTGAGCAGTACAGTCTTGCCGACGCCTCGGAGTCCACTGAGCACCATGCTGCGGTCGGGTCGTCCGGCCGCGATCCGCTCCAAGGTGATCTCAAATTGCGCCAACTCCTGATCACGCCCGGCCAGCTCAGGTGGGCGTTGCCCGGCGCCTGGGGCATAGGGATTGCGGATCGGGTCCATCTGCTCAGACTATTTGAGGGTCTAGCGATATTCCTAGATTCAACTAGCGAGTTGCAGAAACGCCGTACGCCGGCTGCATTGGCCGAACCGATGACGTAATGCAAGGATGTGGCATGCAGTCAGTCTCGGTCGTTGCCCTTCCTCTTGATGCCATGAGTGCCTTGATCGGGCCGGAGCGCTCTGCGCGCTTCATGCAGGCTGCAGACAGAGCCCGTGAGATGTTGTCGGGCCGCACGGTCTGGAATGTCAACGCCACCGCTCAAGGTGGCGGGGTGGCCGAAATGCTGCAGACCATCTTGGCCGGAGCGATCAGCTTGGGCATCGACACTCGATGGGTCGTGCTCGACGGCGACCCCGAGTTCTTCGAGATCACCAAGCGCATGCACAACATGCTTCACGGTGATCCGGGTGACGGAGGTGACCTCGGTCCAGATCAGCATGCTCACTACGAGCAGATCCTGAGCGCCAACACAGCCAGCATCGCTGACCAGATCAAACCCGGTGACATCGTGTTGCTCCATGACCCGCAGACCGCTGGGATGATCAAGCCTTTGCGCGACTTGGGTGCACATGTGATCTGGCGCAGTCACATCGGCAAAGACGAAACCAATGAGATCGCCCAGCGGGCGTGGGCCTTCCTGCGCCCCTATGTCGAGCATGCCGAGGCCGTCGTGGTCTCTCGCCCGACCTACGCGCCACCCTTCACCAATCCAGATCAGATCTTCATCGTGCCGCCCTCGATCGACCCTTTCGCAGGCAAGAATGTCGAGATCGATCCAGACACAGTGGCCGATGTCTTGGCCAGGGTCGGGGTCAGCGATGGTGTCGACTCGGGCAATGAGATCACCTTCCCCCGACGCGACGGGGGAGCTGGCGTCGTACGCCGACATGACGACCTGATCGTTGCTGGTGGTCTGCTCCCGGCAGGTGCTGACTATGTCTTGCAGGTCAGCCGCTGGGACCGGCTCAAAGACATGGAGGGAGTGATGACTGCCTTCACCGAACATGTGGTGGGGCACACCGACGTGCACCTGTTGCTTGTCGGTCCGGCTACCGCAGGGGTGTCAGACGATCCCGAGGGTGCCGAAGTGCTGGCGCAATGCCAAGCGGCTTGGGCGAGGTTGCCAGAGGCCATGCAGGAGCGGGTGCACCTGGTGTGTGTGCCCATGGACGACATCGACGAAAACGCCTACATCATCAATGCGCTGCAGCGGGCCGCGACCGTCGTACTCCAAAAGAGTCTGGTGGAGGGCTTCGGGCTGACCGTCACCGAGGCAATGTGGAAGGCCCGGCCGGTCTTGGCCAGCGACGTTGGCGGCATCGCAGATCAGATTGAAGACGGAGTCAGCGGCTTGCTACTGGCTGATCCGACGGATCTGGCTGGCTGTGGCGAGTTGATCACCCGGGTGCTTGATGACCCTGAGTTGGCTGCCCGGCTGGCTCTAGCCGGACGCGCACGAGTGCTCGAGCTCTTCTTAGGTGACCGACATCTGCTTCAGTACGGCGAGTTGTTTGCCCACCTGCTTGGGGCCCCACCCTTGGTGGAGCCTACGGCGTCGTGATTTGAACTAGCTGACGACCCGGAGCCTGTGCTCGCGGATTGACATCACCAAGGCCACAATCCAGCCGACGACGGTCCAACCAAGCAGCAGATTGATCCAGAAGACGCTCCAAGCGTTGGCATTGCCACGCACTGCCGCGATTGCCCACGGCAGCATGTAACCCCCGCTGAAGATCGCCACGAGGATCGCGACCACGCTGCTTACTGGTCGGGATTTTTGGTCAGTGATGATCGTCATGAGACAAGCATAGTTGGGGCACCTAGCCGCTGCCAGTTTCCCTTTGACCGTGCGGGATTTGTACGACGTTAGGGCCCCACGAGGGCGGTGGGGAGCGGGAGGGCAAGCACCCTCGGCAAGAGGTCGAGGTACGCCGACCGCTCCATCTCAATGACGCCAAGGGTGGCAAGGTGGGGGGTTTGCCACTGTACGTCGATCAGTCGCTGCGCGGCGTACTCGTCGCTGAGCAGGCCGACCAGGCCAACGAGTGCGACCTTGGAGGCGTCCCGTTGGCGATGGAACATGGACTCCCCAGCAAACAGGCCCCCGATCGCGACGCCGTACAGGCCGCCGGCCAACTCGTCTCCACGCCAGGCTTCGATCGAGTGGGCCCAGCCCAGTTCGTGCAAGGCCACATAGGCGTCGCGGATCTCCTGGTTGATCCAGGCGCCATCACGGGACGGGTCACCACAGGCGGTGATGACCTCGGCAAAGGCAGTGTTGACTCGGATCTCGTATTTGTTGAGCGACTGCCGCAATGATCGACTGACCTTGAGCGAGCATGGAACCAGGACGCCGCGGGGGTCAGGTGACCACCAGGTGATGCCCCGCTTCCTGCCTTTGGGCATCGGGAAGAGACCAGATCGATAGGCCGCCAGCAGGGTGCCGGGTTTCAAGTCGGCACCGAAGGCCACGGCATCGCCCATCCCCGGGCTTGGCTGCGGGAACTCATATGCACAAGGTGGCGGCTCGGTCGGCGTCACGATCAGCGACTCTAGGGGATCACCAGCGCCCATCTACCATGTGGTCATGAGTGAATCCAAAGGTGCCGCCGAGCGGATCAGCGAAGCCGCGCCGGAGTTCACCGCGACTGCAGTGCATCGTGCGCTTGATGCTGCGATCTCCGGGATCGGTCCCTTCCCTGGCGCCGCGGAGATGGCGACCAAGGCCCACGATGCCCATCATGGTGACGAGGTGGCCAGTGTGCGCACCGTCATTGAGACCCATGTGCGGCTGGCGGCTGCGCAGGGGCTGATGACAAATCTCGGCGGCCTGCTCACTGCAACCTTGGCCGTGCCCGCCAATATCGCCGTGCTTGCCTTCCTGCAATGTCGGATGGCCGCGGCGATCCTGCACCTGCGCGGCTATGACCTTGCCGATCCTCGGGTGCACAACGCGATCCTCGCCGCACTACTGGGCGAGGAAAGGCTCATGGAGTTGCTCAGCGAGCTCAAGGTGCCGACCACCCCAATGGCGATGGCCACCGCTCCGGTGGCTGACCCCCGACTTGGATTTGTGATGGCCAATGAGGTTGCTGCGGAGTTGGTGACCAAGGTGGCAGGCAAACGATTGGCCACGACGGCAGCCCGGCGTACGCCTCTGGTTGGGGGAGTCTTCGGAGCTGGCGCAGATGGCTATCTGACCTGGCGTGCGGGCCGTTATGTCGACCGTGAGTTTCTCTCTCGCAGGCGCCGATAAGCGCCCAGACCCATCCGAGCGGCGTAGTTCGTCTGCGCGATTTCGACGAGACGCTCCTTTGCCTTGTAGGTGGGGGTGGCGTGCAGGGCATCGATCTGCCGCATCAGGTCGGCATTGTCGTGGTGCACCCGCTCCAGCTCGTCGGTCAGGCGCGCAGTTTCACCGATGATCTCGGCCAGTGAGCGCAGGGCGGCATCGCTGACCTCACGCTCGTCGGGCTGGTCTGGATCGGAGTACGACGAATCAACCGGCCCCGGGATCAGTTCGTCAAGCGCCCCGACCACCTGATAGCCGCGCTGCGCCAGCTCAGCGACCCATGAGCGACTCAGGCTCGCTGCCCATTCGTGGATGTCTGGGGGGAGAGTGAGTTTGGTGCGCGCTGGGGTCTGGGCGAGGAAGCGATGCACCAGCCCTTCGCGGACGAGCTCGCGGAAGTAGTGATTTGGCAGTGCGTCATTGAGGAGCTCATTGAGGCGTCGCAGCATGGCCACTTCGGGTACGCCGAGTGAGAGATTGGTGCGTTCGACGTGTGGGCGCAGCTCCCGGGAGACACCGAAGGTGTCGGCGAAGCGATGCCACAGGGCATCGCGTGGGCCACCCGCAGGCGGCACCGTGATCAGGTGCACGTGCTCGGGTGTGATGCTGCCCGCCCAACGGTCAAGGATCTCGGGGATCTCCTGGACCCCCCAGAACCATTGGGCGATCTTGCCGGCGCGGTGTTCGTCGCAGATCTGGTCGAGGAAGGCGTTGTAGGTCAGGGTGCGCCGGTGCTTTACGTTTTCCTGCCACTCGGCGGGCAGTTGCCGAGCGAGGTCTCGCGCCGACACCACGATGTGCACTTCTGCGTCGCCGAGCGAGTCGAGGGCGCGGTGCACGTGGGCGCGCGATGCGGTGCCGAAGATCTCGTGGCTGATGATCGCGGTGCCTTCCCACGAGCGCACTTCTTCGGCCAGGCGATCCCAGCGGCCGGTGGCCTGGTCTTCCAGTCCGCCCCACGGCAGTTGCATCAGATCGAGGGCGGCGAGGAAATGCGCGTCGTGGCGGTCAGCTGGGTAGAGCACGCCTTGCTGGGCAATCTCATCCTGGTTGGCCAGCAATACGTCTTGCACATAAGAGGTGCCCGTCTTGGGGGTGCCCACATGGAAGATCACGCGTTTGGCCACGGAGACTCCTTCCAAGTCTTGATGATCGCATCGAGCACGACCGGCAGAGTGCGGGCGGCGGCTATCCGCCGTGGGGTCGACTCATCGTGATCGGGGATGAGGTCAGACAGGTCGCCCACAACAGGGTAGCCAGCATCGGAGATTGCCTCCACCTGGCGGTGGGCCTGGTCGTTGGCCCAATCCGCGAGATCGTTGGGTGCCCCTAGGCGTTGGTGGTCGGGCAGCCGCAGCGCTGCGTTGATTTGTGCCTGCCGCTGGGTCAGTGCAGCTGCACCATAGGTCTGCGACACCAGACGGTTGATCCGGCGTCGGGCATCGGTCGCGGCTGGATTGAGGGGAGGCACCGGGATCCGGGGTTGTCGACCGAGGAGACGCACGGCCGCCACATGGGCACTCTCGCTGTCGCGGCCCACGACCACCACGACCTCTTGGCCCTGTGCGTGAAGATCGGCGGCGATGGCAGCGAGGTCGAGCGCTCTTGGCAAGTGCCCGCGTCGGTAGCACTGATGCCACAAGCTCCGCCACTTGACGATGCCACCGCGGTTGATGCGTTCCTGCCAAAGCTCGCCCATCATCATGTCGAGTGGGCAGCCCAGGATCAGTCGCACAGACCTGAAGTCGGTCTCTGCGTGACGCTGTGCGATCAACTCCTGGCGTACGACGCCAGCCGTGACGGGAGCGCCGTACGCCATGAATCGCTTGCGCCAGGGCAGTGGGGTTGGGGCGGGAGTCGGGACATCTGTGGCTGCGGGTGGTGCTCCATGCAGGAGTACGGCGAGCACCCCCACGGCCTGTCGCAGCACCTCGTCTGCGGGCACATCAACGGGTGCGTGCGCAGGAGTGCCGATCGGACTCTCGCTGGCCCAGGTCAATGGGATGTCGACCAGTCCACGACCTGGGGCAGGGGTGTTGGTGACGAGGTCGGTCAGCAGGTCGGGGCGATCTGTCATGGGGAGTAGCAGTTGCAGCAGCCTTAGTTGGGTGGCGGTTGGCAGCTGCTCATGGTGACGATGGTCGGTGGAAGTGCGATCGGTGAGGGCAGCTTGGGCGGTGAAGTCATCCCAGCCTGAGGTGCCGCCGCCACGAAGGTGCTCGAGCCAGGCGGTGACCGCCTCGGCGTATCCGCTCATGAGCCGGCCCAGCGACGGAAGGGGTTGCGGCTGCCCGATGAGTTGTTGGAGTTGCTCTGATCGATGTCGATCACGAGCGCGGCCATTGCCTCGAGGGCTGCATCGAAGACTTCGTTTGAGTCGGGTTGGTCAGGATCGGCCCACGGGCCGGGTTGTACTTGGCTCATCAACTCGTCAATCTCTCCGACGACATGGATGCCTGAGCCGAGGATCCAGTCACGCCACTCGATGTTGACCTCATCGAAGAAGGGCTGCATGCTCGGCGGCGAAGTAGCTGCCTGGCTGCCACTTCGATTTGCGAACACCTCCCTGACGATGAGCTCGCGCACCTTCTCGACATATGTCGGTCGTGACACCTCTGCTTGGTGGAGCAGGTTGTTGAGTCGCCTGAGCACCCTGATCTCCGCGATCCCCAAGGAGGTGTTGGCCTGGGTTGCTGGCGCATCATCAGGCTTGGGAGCCAGCCCAGCCACGCTGAGGAAACGCCGCCAGAGCTCTTCGCTCTCGCTGCCCGGGCCAGGCAGGGCCACGAGGTGCACTCGATCCGGGGTCAGATTGGTGCTCCAACGGCCAAGTACGTCGGGCAGGTGCTGCACCTTCCAGAACCAGGTTTCGGCTGGCATGCGTTGCGCGTTGGTCACTCGCCGTTGCCAGTCTGCGAAGCCGACCCATCCCCGGTGCTTGACCTTCTCCTGCCACTCAGCGGGCACCTGTCGGGCGAGGTCTCGGGCAGTGACGATCACGTGGATCTCGAAGCCGTCGAGAGAGTCGAAGGCCTGCTTGACCTGACTGGTGGTTGCGGCCGCCAGCACTTCATGGCTGATCAGCACGTCGCCCGGAGTTGACTGAGCGGTCTTCGCCAGCGCGGCCCAAGAGCCTCTGGCCGCCTCCAACTCGCCGGCCCAATGCTTTTGGAGTAGGTCGATGGCGGCCCGGAAGTGATCTCCGCTGGAGGTCTCAAGGTAGGTGAGGCCGTCTTGGGCCAGTCGGGTGCGATTGGCTGCGAGACGGTCTTGGAGATAGCTGGTGCCGCTCTTGGGAGTGCCTACATGCAGGAAAGCGCGGCGGGTCATGTTGGGATTATCTCGAATAGCACTGCGCCGATGGGCACCTGTGCCCCCAATGCTGCGTGCACCGACTCAACCCTGCCGCGCAGATCCGATCTCAATACCAACTCCATCTTCATTGCCTCCATCACGCCGAGGCGAGTTTCAGCCTCCACGAGATCGCCGGGCGTGACCTCGATGGCCAAGATCGTGCCTGGCATCGGTGCCTTGACGATGCCATCTGCACCCAGGTTGTCGTCAAGGTCTGCCAGTCCGGCGCCTGTCGCAAAGACGAAGCGTTGTCCAAGGTAGGCAACCTCAATGTGATCGCGAGAGACATGGGCGTGACCATCGTGGTCTTGGGGGGTGACCAGTCGCCTCTGACCCTCCACCAGCATCGCCACACGTGGCGGTGTGCTCGGGCCACCCATGCGCCAGCCATCATTCTGGCCGAAGGCCTCCGCTGCGACGGTGCTGGCGTTGCGGAGTGCTGCGTACGCCGCGAGCTCGGCGGCAGCATCGACATCGGGAGGTGCAATCACCTCAAGGTTGTGGTCGAGCCAAGTGGTGTCGATCTGGCCGTCGGCGAACGCAGAAGATGCGGCCAGGGCTCGCAGGAAGCCGGTATTGGTGGTGAGTCCGAAGATCACGGTTTGATCCAGAGCTGCAATCAAACGAGAGATTGCAACCTGTCGATCTGAGCCTGCAGCAATCACCTTGCCCAACATCGGGTCATAGGCTGCGCTGACCGTCTGGTTGCTCACCAGCGCGTGATCGACCCTCACTGCGTCGGGCCAGGAGACCTCGGTGGCGGTGCCGGCCTGCGGCAAGAAGCCACCGAAGGCATCTTCGGCGTAGACCCTCGCCTCGATTGCGTGGCCGACGGTAGTGACAACTTGCTGGTCGAACCACAGCGAGTCACCGCGCGCGATCCGCAACTGCAACTCGACGAGATCGATGCGGCTGCCATCGACCCTGACCACTTCTTCGGTGACCGGATGCTCCACCTGGAGGCGGGTGTTCATCTCCAGGAAGTAGACGCCGTCAGGCCCGCGCGCGGGGTCATACAAAAACTCCACGGTGCCAGCGCCGACATAGCCGACCTCACTGGCCAACGCGACTGCAGCAGTGGTCAGGCGTTGGCGCACGTCGTCGGGCAGGTCGGGTGCAGGGGCCTCCTCCAGCACTTTCTGGTGGCGACGCTGAGCCGAGCAGTCGCGCTCGAAGAGATGCACGACCTTGCCCTCGTGGTCGCCGAAGATCTGCACCTCAATGTGTCGACCTTTGCTCACATAGGTCTCGATCAAAATGGTGTCATCACCGAAGGCCATGGCTGCTTCTCGCTTGGCGGCGGCGATCGCTTCGTCGAGATCTGTGGGGTCCTCGACGATCCGAATGCCCTTGCCGCCACCACCAGCCGCAGCCTTGACCAGCACGGGGTAGTCGGTTGGCAATGGTGGATTGTCGACCGTGAAACCGGGTACGACGGGCACGCCGGCCGCCAGCGCCACCAGCCTGGCGTGATCTTTGCGGCCGAGTTGGTCCATCACTTCGGCGCTTGGCCCGACGAAGGTCAGGCCCGCAGCCTCGACTGCGCGCACGAACTCCGCGCGTTCGCTCAAGAAGCCGTAGCCCGGATGGATTGCGTCGGCTCCGGTCTCCGTTGCCGCCTTGATGATCGCCTCGATATTCAAATACGACGCGGCTGCCGGAGCCGGCCCGATCCGTACGGCTTGGTCAACCGCGTGCAAGTGAGGTGCGTCGGCGTCGGCATCGGAGTACACCCCGACCGTGCGGATGCCCATCCGGTTGGCGGTGCGGGCGATCCGGATCGCGATCTCGCCGCGATTGGCGATCAGCAGGGTCTGCATTTCACATCCTGAAGATGCCGTAGTTGGGGTCTGGGATGGGTGCTTGAGCGGCCGCCTCCAGGCCCAGCGCCAAGACTCGGCGGGTGTCCATTGGGTCGATCACGCCGTCATCCCAGAGTCGAGCCGTCGCATAGTACGGCGAACCGGCTCGCTCGTAGTCGGCCCGGATCGGGTCTTTGAAGGCCTCTTCCTGCTCGGCGGTCCAGGTCTCACCGCGGGCTTGTAGGCCATCGCGCTTGACCGTGGCGAGCACGCTGGCGGCCTGCTCGCCACCCATGACTGAGATGCGGGCATTGGGCCACATCCACATGAATCGCGGGTCATAGGCGCGACCGCACATGCCGTAATTGCCGGCCCCGAAGGAGCCGCCGATCACGACGGTGAGCTTCGGCACCACCGAGCAGGCCACTGCGGTGACGAGTTTGGCTCCGTCTCGGGCGATGCCATTGTGCTCATATTCCTTGCCGACCATGAAGCCGGAGATATTTTGCAAGAAGATCAACGGGATCTTGCGTTGATTGCACAGCTCGATGAAGTGCGCGCCCTTGCGTGCGGATTCGGAAAACAAGATCCCATTGTTGGCGACGATCCCGACTCGGTGCCCCCAGATCTCGGCAAACCCGGTGACCAGAGTTTCGCCGTACATCTTCTTGAACTCCTGCAGCCGGCCCCCATCGACAATCCGAGTGATCACTTCGCGTACGTCGTAGGGCGTGCGCGTGTCGACTGGCACGACGTCGTAGAGGCCCTCGGGGTCGATCGGCGGGTCAGGGCGCTCAGTGCGGATTGGGTCGACTGAGGGCAAGGGCAGGGTGTCGACGATCGACCTGATGATGGCCAGGGCGTGTGCGTCATCATTGGCCAGGTGGTCAGCCACCCCTGACTGCTTGGCGTGCACGAGTCCGCCACCCAACTCTTCGGCGGTGACGTCTTCACCTGTGGCTGCCTTCACCAAGGGCGGGCCTCCGAGGAAGATCGTGCCTTGATCCTTGACGATCACGGTCTCGTCAGACATCGCCGGCACATAGGCGCCGCCGGCCGTGCACGACCCCATGACCGCGGCGATCTGCGGGATTCCTTGGGCGGAGAGATTGGCCTGGTTGAAGAAGATCCGACCGAAGTGCTCCTTGTCTGGGAAGACTTCGTCTTGCATCGGCAAGAAGGCGCCACCAGAGTCGACGAGATAGATGCACGGCAAGCGGTTGGCGCGGGCGACCTCTTGAGCGCGGAGGTGTTTCTTGACGGTGATCGGATAGTAGGTGCCGCCCTTGACAGTGGCGTCGTTGGCGGCGATCACACAGAGTCGGCCCTGCACTCTGCCGATGCCGGTAATGATGCTGGCGCTGGGTACGGCGTAGTCGTCGCCGGGTTCGCCGTACATCCCGAAGGCAGCCAATGGGCTGAGCTCAAGGAAGGGGCTGCCGGGATCAAGCAGTTGGTCGACGCGGTCACGGGCGAGCAATTTGCCTCGGCTCTGATGCCGCTCACGTGAGGCGGTTGAGCCTCCCTCACGCACTCGGGCCAGACGCTGGCGGAGTTGGGCGGAGAGATCCAGCATGCTGGTTTGTCCGGAGGCTTGCTGCCCAGAGTCCATTTGGGCACTCTAACCATTGAGGAGTCGATCGCGGGGCTCGCCCGGAGGTATATATCGAGCAAAAGCGCGACATGCAGCCTGTGGATCAGGAATCATTGTGCTGCGGGGACGAGCATCGAGAGGAGGTACATGTCTAAGGCACTGCGCATGCTCTTGATGGCCATCCTGGTGTTGTTGTCCACGGTTGGGGCTTGGCTGTACGCCGAAGTTGCTCGCCTCGACACCGCAGACTCGGTCTGGGTCTTCGGTGGGGTTGCTCAAGCCGGTGTGATGGTGATGGGTTACAAGCGTCGCCTTCCAGTGGCTGCGCTACTTTCGCTGCTTGCTGGCCTGAGCGTGTGGTTGGGTGGTTTCAATCCGATCCTCAGCGCCGCATTGGCATTGAGCACCTTCACTCAGGCGGTGCTGAGTCTGTCGGTCTATTGGCGCGACAAGACTCGGCCTGCCCCTCGTCTGAAGAGTGATTCAGATATCACCGCTTTGTGTGTCGGTCAGCTCTATGGCATCGGGGTCAGCATGATCCCTTATGCCGCCGCGCTATGGGTCCTGGACTATGACCAACTCGCGCCCCGCTTGGTCACCTTCTTCCTGGTCTCATTTGCCGCCATGACCTCTGCTGCTTCGGCACTGTCGTCGGCATATCAAGTCACCTCGTTGGCCACTATTTGGGAGCGAGCCGCGATCTATACGGTCCTCCCCATTTATGCCCTGCTCGTCTACATCCCGGGGCTGTATCCCGAGATCAGCTATGGGCTGGTGACCTTGTGTGTCTGGGGTGGCGGCCGGGCTGCGATGAAGCCCATGATGGGCATTTGCAGTGGCATCAGCACGGCTTCTGCGATCACGTCGGTGCTGGCGGTCGGTCCCTTGGACACCATAATGCGCCTTGGCTACTACGACGCCGCTTGGTCAGCTGCATTCATGGGTTTGTTCGTGAATGCCTGCATCTTGGCCACGATGCCGGTCAGCCTCTATGTCAACCTGACCTTGAAGAACTCCATGGATGCCGCAGCCGAGCGCAGCACCTTGCGTGACGTACTCCGTGCCGCAAGCACCACCGCCATCTTTTCCGTTGACCCGCGGGGCCTGATCTGGTTGTTCAACTCCGGAGCTGAGACTCTGCTTGGCTATTGCTCTGAAGAAGTGATCGGGCGTTCACCTCGCGGATTGTTCTGCCAGTCAGATGTGGAGGCCAAGGCTGAGCAGTTGGGTTGCCGCCCTGATCTGCGCAGCGTCGTGGAGGCCATTGCCAGCAAGGCCGACCTTGAGCCGACGGACTGGCGGTTGACCCGCAAGGATGGCACCAAGCGCAGCCTGTCGATCACGATGACCAAGATCTATGCGGCAGACAAGGTCTTCTCCGGCTATCTCTTCGCAGCCCATGACGTGACCCATCGGGTGGAGGCAGAGAATGCCTTGCAGGCCGCCCTCGACCACGAGCGGCGTGCCTTCCGACAGATGGAGGAGATCGACACCTTCAAGGGCAATTTCGTGGCGACTGCCAGCCATGAGTTGCGTACACCAATGACCAATATCGTGGGCTACGCCGAGTTGCTGCAGGATGGGCTTGATGCGGATGCGCCGAGGGTGCTGTTGTCTGATTACATCGAACGCCTGGGCACCAACTCCGAGCGGATGATCACCTTGATCGAGGAGTTGTTGACCTTCTCCCGGGTGGAGTCCAGCGAGTTGGAGATGAAGTTCGCGGCCACGGACGCCGTGGCCCTGGTCAACGGAGCGGTCCATGCGCTTGAGAGCGTGATCACCCGAAGTGAAGTCAACCTGACCCTGGATTTGCCGAGTGCGGGAGTGTCAGTGCTGGTGGACCCATTCCACTTCGAGCGGGTGCTGATCAACTTGCTGGGCAATGCGGTCAAGTTCACGCCCGCGGGTGGGCAGGTGAAGGTGGTCGTAAGGGCCGTCGGCGACAAGGTCGACTTCCGGATCGAAGACACCGGGATGGGCATGTCTCCAGAGGTGGTCAGTCAGATCTTCACCCCCTTCTATCGCGCCCCCGAAGCGACTCGGCGTCAGATCCAGGGCACCGGCCTGGGCATGCCGATCGTGCAGGGCATCGTGCGGGCACACTCCGGCACTGTCGCCATCGAGTCTGAGGAGGGTGTCGGCACCAAGTGTCAGGTCAGCATCCCGCGACTTGATGACGCGGAGTTGCCGACCCTCTTCGACGTCGATGCCCAGGCCGTGTCGGCCGCAGGGTCACTGCGTCGGCTGACCCGTGACCACAACGGCTCCAATGTTGGTGACGACCCCAGTTAGAGCGCCGTCTGCCGTCAAGGCCAACTGATAGGGCCAGTAGGTCGTGCTGATTCCGTCTGTGGGCAGGGCAAAAGCCTTGCCTTTCCCCGAGTCGACGTCGAGCGCCACCAAGGCATCGGTGGCGCCCAGCAGGATCTGCCCGTCAGGCAGCGATGGCGCGCCAGCCAGGTCATAACCATAGGGGAAGTACTGCGGTTGGCTCCGGATCGGCAACTCCCACCGGACTTCCCCGCTGATCGCATCGCGACCAACCAGGTGTTCGGATGGCAACTGCTCACGAGTGATGATCACGCCGAAGCGCACCGTCGCCTGCACGTCCTGGCCCGGCAGGGAAAACAACATCTTGGCCTGGCCTTGTGCATTGAGGCGGTAGAAGTGCACGCGGTTGGGGGTGATGGCAGCCAGGAGTGCGGTCTCGCGATCCAGGCCAACCAAGTGCAAGGTCCCTGGATGGGGAGAGGTCCATTGCCAAGGGGTTGTCCCATCGGCGAGATTGATTGCTCGCACGGATGGATGGTTGGTTTGTGCCTGGTTGTCGGCGTCGAAGGCCTCACCGAAGCTCATCCCACCCGCAAGCAGCAAACTCTCGTCCAACTGGGTCAGCCGGGGATGACTGGTGGGCCCGGGCACCTTCCAAAGGGCCGCGCCACTTCGGCCCGAGAGTCTTTGGATCTGGTAGCCATTGCCGCTCGGGGTGGCAATCACCAAGCCGTTGTCATGGGTGACTGCGGTGGCGATCTGGATGATCGTGGCGCGGCCACTGATCGGCGTACACCAGATGGCCTTGCCATCGCTCATCTGTCTGGCCACGACACGGGTTTGGTTGCCTAGGTCGATTTCGAAGAATCGATCTGCAGAGGCGTCCCAGGTCATGCCCGCCTTCGGTGCTCGGGCGCCCCAGCGGGGACTCAGGTCGGTGCCGTCGAGCAGCGTCCAAGTTGAGTTGCGCTTTGTCCACGCGACCAGGTCGTGTTGCAGTGCGACGAGATTGAGCCAACGGTCGTAGTCATAGCCGACGCCGGCGATCGGCGTACCGAAGGCGCTCAGACTCTCGGCGAGCCTGCCCACCCGTGGGTCGGTGAATGGGGGGCCAGACTCAATGGGGCTGCGGAGTTGGTCTTTGGGCACCACCGTGGCGGCACAGTCGGTTGTGGTCGACCCTTCGGGCCACAGGAGAAATCCCACGCCAGCGACCAGCATGACCACTGCCAGTCCGGTGGCCCAAGCCTTGGTCGGCCAGCTCCCTACAAACCGCCTCCCACCGAGCCAGCGCCCACTGAGCCAGCGCCCACTGAGCCAGCGCCCACTGAGCCAGCGCCCAGTTGCCTGGTGCTCCGACTCCGGGCTCACCAGATCCGGACGCGATCCTCGTGCCCTAGCCACAGTCCATCGCCAGGTGTGGTGGCAAAGGCTTCGTGGAATTCGTCCAAATTGCGCACGATATTGGCCCTGAACTCAGCCGGGCTGTGTGGATCGGTCGCTAGATACTGCTGGGCCAACTCATCGCGCACCTTGGTGCGCCAGGCATAGGCCCAGTTCATGAAGAGACGTTGATGACCCGAGAGTCCGTCACGCTCCGGCACGGGTTGATCACCCAAGGAGATCTCATAGGCCTTGTAGGCGATGGTGAGGCCTCCCAGGTCGCCGATATTCTCACCGACGGTCAGGGCGCCGTTGACCTTTTCGCCGGGCAGATTGCGCGGCTCGAATCCGTCGTATTGTTCGATCAAGGCCTTGCTCTTCACCTCGAAGGCTGCCTTGTCGTCGGCGGTCCACCAGTCGTTGAGGTTGCCGGCTCCGTCGTACTGCGCACCTTGGTCGTCGAAGCCGTGCCCGATTTCGTGGCCGATCACCGCGCCGATACCGCCGTAGTTTTCGGCGGGGTCAGCCTCGGGGTCGAAGAAGGGTTTTTGCAGGATGCCTGCCGGGAAGCAGATCTCGTTGGTGCCGGGGTTGTAGTAGGCGTTGACGGTCTGAGGGAGCATGAACCACTCGTCGCGGTCTACGGGTGAGCCGATCTTGGCGAGTTCGCGGTCGGTCTCAAAGGCAGTGGTCGCCCAGACATTGCCGATCAAGTCGCCCGAGTCGACCTTGAGTTTGGAGTAGTCACGGAACTTGTCGGGATAGCCGATCTTGGGGCGGAAGGTGTCGAGCTTGTCGTAGGCGCGTTGTTTGGTCTCCTCGCCCATCCAGTCCAGGGCACTGATTGAGACCCGGTATGCCTCAAGCAGGTTGGCGACTAGCTCGTCCATCATCGCCTTCGACTTCGGCGGGAAGTGCCGGGCGACGTATTCCTTGCCGACAGCCTCACCGATCGCGCCCTGCACGAAGCCGACGCCACGCTTCCAGCGGGCCCGCATCTGCGGAGTCCCCGCCAGAGTGCGGCCGTAGAAGTCGAAATTGGCCTCCACGAAAGGCTCAGACAGGTACGCCGCCGCGCTGCGGATCGTGCGGATGCTCAGGAAGGACTGCCAATCAGCCAGATCGGAGTCTTCAAGCACAGTCTGAAGATGGGTGAGATATGACGGCTGCCGCACGATCACCTCAGCCAGGGTGGTGGTGTTTCCGCCGATCGTGGCGACGTACTCGTCGAAATTGAAGGCGGGCAGCAGTGCCTTCAACTCGTCGTAGGAGTGCAGGTTGTAGGTCTTGATCACATCGCGGGTCTCGGCCCGTTCCCAGTGACCTGCTGCGAGTCGGGTCTCCAAGTCGAAGACTCGTTTGGCTTGTGCAGCGGGCTCGGCGAGCCCGGCGAGGTCGAACATCTTCTCGAGGTAGGCGAGGTACTTGTCGCGAATCTCGGCGAATTTGTCATCGCGGTAGTAGGACTCATCCGGCAGGCCGATGCCGCCCTGCAGCACGTTGACCAGATAGCGATCGGAGTTGCGGTCGTCGGTGTCGATATAGGAGCCGAAGATGCCGCCGCCACCGTCGCGCTCGAAGGCGCCGAGGAAGGCCCCCAACTCGCCCTTGCTGGTGAGTGCTTCGATCTGTGCCAGCCGCGGCCGGACCGGGTCGGCGCCCAGTGCGTTTACGCGATCCTCGTCCATGAAACTGGCGAACAGGTCGCCGATCTTGACCGCATCGTCACCGGTGATCTCGCCGGAGGCGCAGGCCTCGATGATCTCTTTGACCTGCTTCTCGGCCTCATCGGCAAGGGTCACGAAGGGGCCCCAACTGGAGCGATCGCTGGGGATTTCGCAAGTCTTGAGCCAAGTTCCATTGACGTGGCCGAATAGGTCATCTTGTGGGCGGATATTGGTGTCCATGCCCTCACGAGCATCATCGAGAATCGTCACACGGAGCAATCTACCCAACTGCCAATGGGGAGACTCGCCCATCACAAAAACAAACAAGCAGTCTTGACTGTTTGTTGTGGGTCGGCCATGCTGGGCCGGTGCCAGCCGCCGTACGCGTGTCTCAAGAGGAACGCAGCCGCGCCATGCGCGAGCGACTCTTGGACGCCACGATCGAGTGTTTGATCACCAACGGCTGGTCGGGCACTTCGACCACCTTGGTCTCCCAACGGGCCGGAGTTAGCCGGGGAGCCCAACTGCATCACTTCCCGACGAAGAACGCTCTGGTGCTGGCAGCGGTGGCCCACCTGTCGGAGCGTAGGGCCGATGAGTTGGAGCAGGCAGCCGCTGCTCTGCCGAGAGGTAAACGGCGTACCCGGGCGTTGTTGGAGATGTTCGCCGAGCACTACACCGGCGATGTTTTCACCGCCGCCCTTGAGCTCTGGGTGGCAGCCCGCACTGACCCAGAACTGCTAGGCCCGGTCGCTGATCTTGAAGCCCAAATCGGTAGGGGTGCCCATCGGATCGCGATCAAGGCACTCGACATCGAGGCAACAGCCGGGGGCTCTCGCGAGTTGGTGCAGGCCACGCTCGACCTGATCAGGGGCCTCGGACTCGCCAACCAACTCACCGACGACAGTGCCCGGCGCAAACGAGTACTCGATGCCTGGGCGATCACCTTGGATGACCAACTCTCGCGAGTGAAGGAGAAGAGATGAACGCCGTACTCGAAGGAGTGCTTGCGGATCTGGCTGCAGAGGGAGACCAGCTCGACTCCCTCGTCGCTGACCTGTCCCCTGATGCCTGGCGCCAGGCGACCCCGGCACAAGGCTGGGATATCGCCACCACTATCGCGCACTTGGCCTGGACAGATGAGACAGCTGTCAAGGCAGCCGTCGACGAGACTGCCTGGGATGGTGTCGTACTCGAAGCGCTCGGCGACCCGGAGGGTTTCGTTGATGCGATGGCCTTCAAGGTGGCCGCGCTCGACTCCGTGTTGCTGCTTGAGCGTTGGCGGGCCGCCCGGCCGATCTTGGCCGAAGTGCTCCGCGGAGTGCCTGAGGGTGAGAAGTTGCCTTGGTTTGGCCCACCGATGAGTCCGACCTCGATGGCCACGGCCAGGTTCATGGAGACCTGGGCACATGGCCTTGATGTTGCCGACGCGTTGGGAGTGGTGCTGGCCCCTACCGACCGGGTCAAGCACGTGTGCCACCTAGGAGTACGCACCCGCAACTACTCATTTGCCTCCCGCGAACTGCCAGTGCCACAAGGTGAGTTTCACGTCGTACTCACCTCGCCAAGCGGCGAGAAGTGGGCATGGGGACCCGAGGATGTCGACCAGAGCGTGACCGGGTCTGCCCAAGACTTCGCGATGCTCGTAACCCATAGAGTCCACCGATCCGACACCGACCTTGTCGCCAAGGGCGAGGAAGCGTCTAGATGGCTCGAGATCGCCCAAGCATTCGCCGGGCCGTCAGGATCGGGGCGCCAACCGAAGGAAGGATCGCAATGAGTGACCAGCCAATCTCGGGGAGCAGGCCCCCGGTGATCATCGGCAACTGCAGCGGCTTCTACGGAGACCGGATCAGCGCCATGGCCGAGATGCTCAAAGGAGGCAAACTCGACTACCTCACCGGTGACTATCTCGCCGAACTGACCATGCTCATCCTCGGCAAGGACCGGATGAAAGACCCGTCACTCGGCTATGCGAAGACCTTCCTGAGGCAGATGGAAGGCTCGATGGGCACCGCCCTCGACAAGGGCGTCAAGATCGTCAGCAATGCTGGGGGGCTCAACCCGGCGGGCCTGGCCGAGCGGCTCCAGTCGGTCGCCGATGAGCTGGGCTTGGCCCCCAAGATCGCCTATGTCGATGGCGATGACGTCTTGGCCAGGGCAGCTGAGCTCGGCTTCCCCAATGCCCTCACCGCCAATGCCTATCTGGGTGGCTTCGGCATCGCCCGCGCTCTAGATGCGGGCGCCGACATCGTCGTCACCGGCCGGGTCACCGATGCATCGGTCGTGGTCGGGCCGGCTATCCACCACCACGGCTGGGGGCGCACGTCGTACGACGAACTCGCTGGCGCCGTGATCGCCGGGCACATCATCGAATGCGGCACCCAAGCCTGTGGCGGCAACTTCTCCGGCTTCATGCAATTGCCACGCGATGGGCAGCCGCTGGGCTTCCCGATCGCGGAGATCGCAGCCAATGGTGCCTGCGTGATCACCAAGCACGAAGGCACCGGCGGCCTGGTCAGCGTCGACACGTTGAGCGCCCAACTCCTCTACGAAGTGCAGTCAGCGCTCTATCTTGGCCCTGATGTGACCGTCGATCTGACTTCGGTGGAGTTGGCCCAGCAGGGGCCAGATCGGGTGTTGGTCTCAGGTGTGATCGGCGCGGCGCCGCCCGAACGACTCAAGGTCTGCACCAACGAGTTGGGTGGCTTCCGCAATGCCATGGAGTTCATCTTGACCGGGCTCAATATCGCCGAGAAGGCCGACTGGGTCAGGGCGCAACTGGAGCAGAGCCTCTCTGCCGACCCGCCCGAGTCATTGACCTGGAGCTTGGGCGGCAATCCGATCGCCGATGCTGACACCGAACAAGGCGCCTCAGCGATCTTGCGGGTGGTCGCCAAGGACTCAGACGCCAACAAGGTCGGGCGTGCCTTCAGCTCAGCCTGTGTGGAGTTGGCGTTGGCCAGCTATCCGGGCTTCAGCATGACCAGCCCCCCGACCAATGCGGCGCCATATGGCATCTACCGTCCTGAATACATCGACCGCGGCGAGGTCGTTGAGTCAGTGCACCTGCCCGATGGCTCGGTGGAGGTCATCGAGACCGCCGCCTTCGCGGAGCAGGACGAGCCGGTGCTGCCGCCGCCAGCAGGCGTGATCGATGAGTTTGACGGGCCCACCAACTGGGTGCCGCTGGGCACCATCGTGCAAGCCCGATCCGGTGACAAGGGCGGCGACGCCAATATCGGTCTGTGGGTGGGGCAGGGCGACAAGCAGGCAGAGCGGGCCGCTTGGTTGCGCGAGTTCATGACCGTCGAGCGGGTGCGCCAACTTGTGCCTGAGGCCAAGGGCCTCGACATCGAGATCTTCGCGTTGCCCAATCTGTGTGGAGTCAATGTCTTGATCCGCCGCCTCTTGGGCGACGGTGTGGCCGCAACCACTCGCTTCGACCCTCAAGCCAAGGGCCTGGGGGAGTGGGTGCGGGCCCGCAAGGTTGACATCCCGGAGGAGTTGCTTTGATCACTGACGAACAACGAGCACTGCAGGAGACCACCCGAGAGTTCGTACGACGTCATGTCGCGGGCCACCTCGACCAGTGGGAGCGCGACGAGATGGTGCCGCGCAGTCTGCACGGCGAGGCGGCCGCGGCTGGCCTGCTCGGGCTGGGATTCCCCGAAGAAGTCGGTGGCAGCGGTGGTAGTGGGCTCGACGTCGTACTCATGCAGGAAGCCTTCTTCGAGGCGGGTGCCTCCTCGGGTCTAGGTGCGGCTTTGTTCACCAGCGGCATCGCACTGCCACACATCGTGGCCAACGGCTCCGCAGAGCAGATCGACAACTACGTCAAGCCGACGCTGTCGGGGGAGAAGATCGGGGCACTGGGCATCACCGAGCCAGGTGGTGGGTCAGATGTTGCCGGCATCACCACGACTGCCGTGCGTGACGGCGACCACTATGTCGTCAACGGCGCCAAGATGTTCATCACCAGCGGCATCCGGGCCGACTTCGTGACCACGGCTGTGCGCACTGGCGAGCCCGGGCACAAGGGCCTCTCACTGCTGATCATCGACAAGGACACACCCGGCTTCAATGTCGATCGCTCTTTGGAGAAGATGGGTTGGCGTTGCTCCGACACGGCCGCCCTGTCCTTCACCGACTGCCGGGTGCCGGTCACGAATCTCGTGGGCCAAGAAGGCAATGGCTTCGTGATGATCGCCGAACAATTCGTGATCGAAAGGATCGCCCTCGCCGTACACGGCTATGGCATCGCCACCCGGGCGCTGGCCACGACCACGGCGTACGCCCGCGAACGCAAGACCTTCGGCGAACCGCTGATCACCCGCCCGGTCGTGCAACAAAAACTGGTTGAGATGCACCGTCAGATCGAGGTGGCTCGAACTTATACCCGCGAAGTGATGCGCCGCCACGATGCCGGCGAAATGGTGATCGCCGAGGCCTGCTTGGCCAAGCAGACAGCGGTCAATGCCTGTTCTTATGTGGTCGACCAGGCCGTGCAACTGCACGGCGGTACCGGCTACATGCTCGGCACCGAGGTGGAGCGTGACTATCGCGACGCCCGACTGCTGCCCATCGGGGGCGGCGCCGACGAAGTACTCGCAGACCTGGCCGCACGACTATTGGGGTACGCCGCATGAGTAGACGAGAATCCATGCTCGCCAAGATCGACGAGCTTGATGAGCAGCACGCGTTGGCGGTCGCCGGAGGCGGTGAGAAATACATCGAACGGCACCGCAAGCGCGGCAAACTCTTGGCTCGCGAGCGGATCGAACTGCTGCTCGACCCCGGCACTGCCTTCCTCGAACTCTCCCCGCTGGCCGGATGGGGTTCCGACTTCACCGTCGGCGCATCGGTCGTCACCGGCATCGGTGTGGTCGAGGGAGTCGAGTGCCTGATCACCGCCAATGACCCCACGGTCAAGGGCGGCGCCTCCAATCCCTGGACGGTCAAGAAGGTCTTCCGGGCAGCGCAGATTGCCACCGAAAACAACCTTCCCACGATCGCGCTTGTTGAGTCTGGGGGTGCCGATCTGCCCACTCAAAAGGAGATCTTCATCCCCGGCGGCAAACTTTTCCGCGATCTCACCAGAGCCTCTGCCGCCAAGCAGCCCACGATCGCTTTGGTCTTCGGCAACTCCACCGCCGGTGGCGCCTACATCCCCGGCATGAGCGACTACACGGTGATGGTCAAAGAGGGCGCCAAGGTCTTCCTCGGCGGCCCGCCGCTGGTCAAGATGGCCACTGGCGAGGAGTCCGATGATGAGGAGCTCGGCGGTGCCGAGATGCACGCCCGCACCTCCGGGTTGGCCGACTATCTCGCAGAGGATGAGTACGACGCGCTGCGGATCGGGCGAAGGATCATCGCCCGCCTCAACCGCGACCGGGTCGCACCCAAGCCTGAGCCGGTGGCTTACGCCGAACCCGCCGGCGATGTCGAAGAGCTCCTCGACCTGATCCCTGAAGACCTCAAGGAGCCTTTCGACCCACGCGAGGTGATCTCCCTTATCGCTGACGGAGTCAGTGAGCACAACGGAGCGGTTTTTGATGAGTTCAAGCCGCTCTACGGCAGCTCGCTGGTCACCGGGTGGGCCAAGATCCACGGCCACCAAGTCGGCATCTTGGCCAACGCCCAAGGGGTGCTGTTCAGCGAAGAAGCCCAAAAGGCCACGCAGTTCATCCAGTTGGCCAACCAGATTGACTGTCCGCTGCTCTTCTTGCACAACACCACCGGCTACATGGTCGGCAAGGAATACGAGCAGGGCGGGATCATCAAGCACGGCGCCCAGATGATCAACGCGGTCAGCAACTCCGCCGTACCCCACATCTCGGTGATCATGGGTGCCTCCTACGGGGCCGGCAACTACGGCATGAACGGCCGCGCCTATGACCCCCGCTTCTTGTTCACCTGGCCCAGCGCCAAATCCGCAGTGATGGGGCCAGCGCAGTTGGCCGGCGTACTCAGCATCGTGGCCCGGGCCGCAGCAGAGTCCAAGGGCAAGGAGTACGACGAGGAAGGCGACGCCTCGATGCGGGCCTTCATCGAGCAGGCTGTCGAGGAGCAGTCGCTGCCCTTCTTCCTGTCCGGCATGTTGTACGACGATGGCGTGATCGACCCGCGAGACACCCGCACCATCCTCGGCATCTGCCTTTCAGTCATCAACAATGTGCCGGTCAAGGGCACCGAACGATTCGGGGTGTTCCGCACATGAGCCTGATCAACCGACTCCTGGTCGCCAACCGCGGCGAGATTGCGGCCCGGGTTTTTGCGACCTGTCACCGACTGGGCATCGAAACTGTCGCGGTGTACTCCGAGGCTGACGCCGGGCTGCCCTTCGTGGCGGCAGCTGATTTCGCCGTACCCCTTGAAGGCAATGCTCCGGCCGAGACCTATCTGCGTGGCGATCTGATCATCGAGGCGGCGCGTCGCTCTGGTGCCGACGCGATCCACCCCGGCTATGGCTTCTTGAGCGAAAATGCCGACTTCGCCCGGATGGTCGCCGAGGCAGGCCTCACCTGGATCGGGCCCACACCGGAGTCGATCGAGGAGATGGGCTCGAAGATCGAGGCCAAGGGGTTGATGAAGGCCGCTGGGGTGCCGATCTTGGAGGCTCCCGAGCAGCCCACACAGGGTGACCTGCCGCTGCTGATCAAGGCCAGCGCCGGTGGTGGAGGGCGCGGGATGCGCGTCGTACGCGACCTGGCCGAGCTCGCCGCCGAGCATGAGCGGGCCATCAAGGAGGCCGAGAGTGCGTTTGGTGATGGCACCGTCTTCGTTGAGCCATATGTGGAGCGCTCCCGCCATGTCGAAGTGCAGATCGTGGCCGACCAGCAAGGCTCGGTGCGGGTCTTCGGCACTCGTGACTGCTCCCTGCAGCGGCGCCACCAAAAGGTCGTCGAAGAAGCACCGGCGCCGAGCATCAGCGCCGAGACCCGCGAGCAGATGCACACTGCCGCGGCAGCAGCTGCCCGTAGTTGTGGCTATGTCGGCGCTGGCACTGTGGAGTTGCTCTATGACGCAACCAAGGACTCCTTCTACTTCCTGGAGATGAACACCCGGCTGCAGGTCGAGCATCCGGTCACTGAGCTGGTGTACGGCGTCGACCTGGTCGAGTTGCAGATCGGGGTCGCTGAGGGGCGCAGCCTGGATGAGTTGCTGCCAACTGATCCCGAGCCTCATGGTCACGCGATCGAAGCCAGGCTCTACGCGGAAGACCCCGCCAACGACTACCAACCCCAATCTGGCCTGCTCGACACCTTTGAGTTCGGTGTGGCAGTGGCCTTCGGGCCCAGTGCTGGCCTGCGTGTCGATGCGGGCTATGGCTCTGGTGACACGGTGTCGACCTTCTACGACGCGATGCTCGCCAAGGTGATTGTGTGGGCGCCCACCCGCGACCAGGCCAACCGTCGCTTGGGCGCTGCCCTACGACAGGCCCGGATCCATGGTCTGGTGACCAACCGCGACCAGGTAGCGGCAGCCTTGCAGCACCCAGACTTTGTGTCCGCCCAGATGAGCACGGCCTTGCTGGACGAACCGCTGGGGGAGGCCACTGGTGGGATGCGGTTGGCTTCGTTTGCGGCAGCGATCGCGCTGGCCGAGCACGATCGGGCGCGACGCCAGGTGCAACACCAGATCCCGGTTGCCTGGCGCAATGTCGCCTCTCAACCCCAGCGCACCGAGCTGCTCCCGCAAGGAGCCGAGAGCCCGATCGTGGTCAGTTGGTATGGCGGCCGCGACGGCTACCGTCTCGACGATGTCACCGTGGTTGCCGCTTCTCCCGATCAGGTCACCTTGGTCAGCGATGGATTGGCGGGAGTCTTCAAGGTGCGCCAAGTTGGCGACCGGATCCACGTAGACGGGCCAGATGAGTCGGCGAGCTTCACCGTCGTACCCCGCTTCGCCGACCCCGCAGATCAAGTGGCTGCAGGCTCGTTGTTGGCGCCTATGCCCGGTGTGGTGATCGAGGTCGCCAAACAGGTCGGAGCAGAGGCCGCCACCGGCGAGGTGGTCGTCGTACTCGAAGCAATGAAGATGCAGCACGCCATCAAGGCACCAACAGACGGGATGGTCACGGCCCTGCCGGTGGCCGTCGGCACCCAAGTAGCGGCAGGCGAGGTCTTGGCCGTCATCGAAGAAGGAGAAACCAAATGACCGGCAATGCATTCCAAGAGTCCGAAGAGCGTCAGATCCTGCGCCAAGAGGTCGCCAAACTGGCCAGCACCTTTGGTCGCGAATACATCTCCAAGAAGATCGAGGCTGGAGAGAAGACCACCGAGTTGTGGGAGGCGATCGGCAAGGCCGGCTATCTCGGCGTCAACCTGCCTGAGGAGTACGGCGGCGGCGGCGGTGGCATCGGTGACGTCGCCGCAGTCTGCGAAGAGCTCGCGGCTGCCGGCTGCCCGTTGTTGTTGATGGTGGTCTCACCCGCCATCTGCGGCAGCGTGATCGCCCGCTTCGGCAGCGAAGAGCAAAAGCGCAAATGGCTCCCCGGCATCTGTGATGGCTCATCGACGATGGCTTTCGCGATCACCGAGCCCGACGCCGGCACCAACTCCCACAACATCACCACGACGGCTCGCCGTGATGGGGATGAGTGGGTGCTGAAGGGGCAGAAGATCTTCATCTCTGGTGTCGATGAGGCCGACAACGTGCTCGTGGTCAGCCGCACCGAAGACGCCAAGACCGGCAAGCTCAAGCCATGCCTGTTCGTCGTACCCACTGACTCAAAGGGCTTCAGCTACACCCACATCCCGATGGAGTTTGGTGCACCCGAGCTGCAATTCCAGGTCTTCATCGACGACGTGCGGCTGCCGGCCGACGCGCTAGTTGGTGATGAGGACGCCGGCCTGATCCAGTTGTTTGCCGGACTCAACCCCGAGCGGATCATGGCCGCATCCTTCTCCACGGGTCTGGGCCGTTTCGCTCTCGAGCGCACTGTCTCCTATGTCAAGCAGCGGGAGGTCTTTGGTGCTCCGATTGCGACCCACCAGGCGATTGCGCACCCGTTGGCAGAGGTCAAGATCGAGATCGAAATGTCGCGATTGATGACCCAGAAGGCAGCGGCCCTGTACGACGCTGGCGACGACATGGGAGCCGGTGAGGCGGCCAACATGGCCAAGTACGCCGCAGCCGAGGCCGCCTGCCATGCAGCCGACGTGGCGGTGCAATCACACGGTGGCATGGGAATGACCAAGGAATACGCCGTCGCCAACGTGCTGATGGCTGCCCGAGTCGGTCGGATCGCTCCGGTGAGCCGTGAGATGGTGCTCAACTTCGTGGGCATGCATTCGCTCGGTCTACCGAAGTCCTACTGATGGGTGAGCTCGTCCGCCTGGAGGTGAGCGAGGGGGTCGCCACGATCACCCTTGACTCACCCCATAATCGCAATGCTCTGTCGCGACAGTTGGTCACCGAACTCATTGCCGCGATCAGCGACGCGGAGGCTGATGAAGGGGCCAAGATCGTCGTACTCCGCTCAGCTGAGCGGGTGTTCTGCTCTGGCGCGGACCTCTCGGAAGCCGCCGATGGTGCGATGGAGGAGGGCGCCAAGGCGCTGGTCGACCTGCAACGCACCATTGCATCCTCGCGCAAGCCCTATGTGGCTCGGCTGGCCGGGCCGGTTCGTGCCGGTGGCCTGGGCCTGGTTGGTGTCTGTGACGTGGTCTTGTGTGTCGAGGAGGTCACCTTCGCCTTCACCGAATCTCGACTCGGCTTGGCCCCAGCGGTGATCTCATTGTCATTGCTGCCGCGGATGACGTCGAGGGGAGCGGCCGACACTTTCCTGTCTGGGCGCACCTTCACTGCTGCCGAGGCAGTCGAGATGGGGCTGGTCACCAAGGTGGTGCCCTCAGCAGAGCTGGATGGGGCTGTGACGCAGGTGTGTGCAGATCTCGGCGAGGCCCACCCGCAGGGCTTGGCCGAGACCAAGGCCCTACTCAACACCCAACTCATCGAGCACATCGACAAGTACGGCGACCAAGTCGCCGCGCAGAGCGCCCGGCTCTTCGGGTCCGACGCGGCTCGTGAGGCGATGCTCGCCTTCTTGTCCAAACCCAAGAAGTAGCCCTACAAGAGCGCGGGGAGGGTCTGCCATCCTCTCGTGAAGGGTGACAGGTGTCGCTGGCCGTTGGTGACATCCGCGCGCACCTGTGGATAGCGGGTGAGGAGCTCTTCGAGCGCGACTCTGGCCTGGAGTTTGGCCAGATGGCTGCCGATGCAGAAGTGCGGGCCGCTGGAGAAGGCGAGCATGCGGGTGAACTCGCGTCGGATATCGAGTTCGTCGGCATTGGGGCCGTATTCGTCCTCGTCGCGGTTGGCGCAGCCGTAGAGCATCATCACCTTCTCCCCGGCTGGGATCACCTGTCCGTGGATTTCCACTTCGCGAGTTGTGGTGCGGCCCAGGGTCTGCACCGATGACTCCAGGCGCAAGAACTCCGGGATTGCGGTCTGTAACAGACTCAGGTCTGCCAACAACTCCGCGCGTTGCTCGGGGTTGTCTTGCAGGAGGCAGACCGAGTGACTGATCAAGGCGCCGGTGGTGTCATTGCCCCCGGCCACCATCACGAAGCAAAAACCCATGATGTCCCAGTCGGTGAGCCGCTCGCCGTCGAGCTCGGCAGCGATCAGTGCACTGATCAGGTCATCACCAGGGTTGGCACGGCGAGCCTTGATCAGGCCGTCAAAGTAGCCGAACATCTCCGTCACTGCAGTGTCGGCGCCGAGAGCACCGGGGTCGAAGCCAGCATTTTGTACGCGGGTCAACGCCGAGACCCAAGGATCAAAGAGTGGCCAGTCAGCTTCGGGTACGGCGAGCAGTTTGGCCACCACGAAGGTGGGGATCTTGGTGGCGAAGTCGCGGTGCAGGTCGACCAGCCCATCGAGCAGCGATCGCGCATAGGTGCGGATGTCATCTTCTAGTGCTGCTACGCGCTTGGGGGTGAAACCTCGCCCGATCAGACCTCTGAGTTGGGTGTGTCTAGGTGGATCGAGCATCACGATCGTCGGTGGCAGCCCGAGTTGCCCGATCTCATCGGGGAAGAAGGTCAGCCCCGATGCCGAAGAAAAGGTGGCTGGGTCACGCACTGCATCCCAAACGTCGTCAAAGCGGGTCAGGGCCCAATATCCGTTGTGACCTTCACCCTCAGGCACGTGTACGACGGATGGGCCGCTCCGAAGTGCGGCGTACGTCGGATAGGGGTCGGCCTGGAAGGTCTGGTCGAGCAGGTCAAGCGAAGCCCCAGGCGCGGACGGGGCGCTGTGCAGAGACATTCCGATACCCTTTTCTCAATATTTGATACTAAATGTCCGATTCATTACATCTTGTAACCATTTTGTGGCCTAATGGATACCAAGCAGTTTCTTTCTCCCAGATGATGGATCGGATCTACGACGGTGATCAATCTTCGCAAAATCCTCGGATCAGCAACAGTCGCCATCTTGGCTGCCGGGGCGATTACCATTTCCAGTCCAACCGCAGCCTCGGCAGCGAATGGGTGCGTCCCCGTGGCGATGATGGCCATGCGAGGCTCAAGCGAAAACTCGATCGGCACCACGACATACAGCCCCAACAGTGTGTCCAATGGCTTCGAGGGCGCGATCGTGACCAGGCTCCTGTGGGGCTTGACCTGGCACTATGGGTCAGATCCGGTCTTGAAGGATGTGCCGATCGTCGGGCTGACGACCGATGATGGTTATCGGGCCGACGCGCTTGACAGTGGCGGGTTCAGCGCAGCGACCAAGCCCGGCTCGCAGTTCTGGAGTTCGGCGGTCAGTGGCGGGGCAGCAGCAATCAATCGGATGGACAGCTTCCAGGCCGAACAACCCGCCAACTGCGCGCCCACCAAGTGGATCCTGATCGGCTATTCGCAAGGTGCGATGGTGGCTCGCTGGGCCTATGCCGAAGCCGCTGACCGCGTCGCCTCCCTCTATGTCATGGGAGATCCCTTCCAGATGGCCAACAAGCCGGGCAACACGGGCAATGGTTCGGCTGGCACTGGGGTCGTGAGCGCGATGTTCACCGGCGACTACAGCCCGCTCAGCAAGTACTACGCCAATCGTCCCGGAAACTCAGTGTCCATGTGTGTTTCTGGCGACATCATCTGTGACAACACCACCCCGGGCACGAATTGGCTGGCCCACATCACCTATCTGCTCAATCCCTTCGACGCAGCCGGAGCGGCGGTGCCACTCAAGGACATGATCCTGGCCGCCCGGGTACAGGCCTCAGGTGCATACACCCAGGCTCCAGTGGCATCGGTCAGTGTGAATGTGTCAGTGGACGGGATGCCTGCCCTGGTGTCAGCCGGGGCCAGCAAGATCGCTGGCACGCCGACCTATGACTACGACCTCGACGGCAATGGCACCTACGAGCGCACCAATGCCAAGGCAGCATTGACGCATTCGTTCTCCACGGGAGCACACACCGTTGGAGTGCGGGTCACCGACGGAAGCGGTCGGATCTCCCAGGCGTCGTACTCATTCGTGACGATGAGCAATGCTGCCGCCTTTGGCGGCGTACCAGATCCGATCCCAACGCCAACCCCAACACCTGAACCAACCCCAACGCCGGATCCAACCCCAACGCCGGATCCGATCCCAACGCCGGATCCGACGCCCACGCCGACGCCCACGCCCACGCCAGATCCGACGCCCACGCCGACACCGGATCCGACGCCCACGCCGACGCCGACGGATCCGATCCCGGACGGGCCGATTGCGCCTCGCTTGCCGGGCACGACCACTCCGACTGCAACCCAACCGACAACGAGCACACCGAAGAGCAAGCGCCAGGCCAAGCGCAAGACGACTAAGCCAAAGTCAGCCAAGAGTCGCGCCAAAGCGCAGGCTCGCAAGGCGGCTAAGCGGAAGGCAGTGCGCGCGGCCTATCGCCATCATCGACGCTGACAAGTGAGATGGGCCACGATCCACGATGGGGTGGTCGCGGTGCTTTGAATGAGGTGGGAGGATGCTCCCTATGCGTTCGCAGCATTCCCAGGCAAGGATCCTCCGTCGGAGTGTGCTCGTTGCCTGCTTGATGTTGCTTCCGCTGCTCATGGTGGAGACCTTTGCGGCGAGTGATTTGACTGCGGCTGATCTCTCCACAGCAGGGGCCACTACCGGTGTGTCGAAGCTCGCTGCCAAACCGGTGGGTCAACCCTTGCTCGACGTGATTGGCACGCCTGATTCAGATCGAGTGCCACAGACCGCGATGGTGTCGGACTGTCGTAAGGGCTATGTGGCCTTGACCTTTGACGATGGGCCATCCATCTTCACTCCCAAACTCGTTAATACCCTTGAGCGACTTGAAATCCCCGCGGCCTTCTTCATCGTGGGCTATCGGGTGAAGGGGCACCGCAAGATCGTGCAGCAGGTGCGAGATGCCGGATTCACGATCGGCTCGCACACTTGGGATCATGCCAATCTCTTGGCAGTGGGGCCCAAGAGGGTCATGCGGGAGTTGCGTAGCACCAATCGCGCCCTGGCCGCGGTCGGCGTGGAGAAGATCTCGTTGTTTCGTCCGCCGTACGGGCTGACCAACAAGCGCATCCGCAAGCAGGCACGCTCCCTTCAAATGAGCCATGTGATGTGGACTGCCGACTCCAATGACTGGCGAGGGGGAGGGCCTCACCAGATCGCCAACCGGGTGCTTGCTCAGTTGCGCCCGCACACGCCCAATATCGTGCTGCAGCACGATGGCCTGTCTCGGTCGATGTATTCGATCAGGGCCGTGCCGATCATCGTCAAGCGAGCTGCGCAGCGGGGCTATTGCTTCACCTCTCTTGACCAGCGCGGCAACCTCGTGATCCCTGAAGCGGGCGCGCCAGCTCCCGGGCCGACCCCGACTCCGTCGCCCCTGCCCGCCCCAACGACTAGCGTGGTGCCAGCGCCCTGACTCAGTGCTGGAGCCAGGCTCCCAGCCGGGTCAGAGCAGCGCTGATGTCTGCTGCGCTGCCGGCAAATGACAGCCTGACAAACTCATTGCCTCTCCGGGTGTCGAAGTCGATGCCGGGAGCGACCGCGACACCGGTGTCACCAAGCAGCTTCAGACACCAGGAATAGGAGTCGTTGGTCAACTCGCTGATGTCGGCATAGACATAGAAGGCTCCGTCGGCCGGGGCCAGCTTGGTCAGCCCCAACTCCGCCAACCCGTCAAGGAGGAGTTGGCGATTGGCGGCATATCGGGCCACGTGCCCATCGAGCTCTCGTCGAGACTCAGGAGTGAAGGCGGCTATGGCGGCATACTGGCTCAAGGCTGGGGGGCAGATCGTGAAGTTGCCGGTGAGTACGTCGACTGGTCGCTGCAGATCTTCGGGCACCAACATCCAGCCCAGTCTCCACCCGGTCATGCAGAAGTACTTCGAGAACGAGCCAAACACGATGCCGGAGCGTGAAGTCTGCCAACTGCTCGATGTGGCAGGCCCATAACTGATGCCGTGATAGATCTCATCGCTGATCAATCGCACTCCAGCGTCTTCGCACCACGCCGCAATTCGGGCGAGCTCGTCAGCATCGATCATGGTGCCTGTCGGATTGGCAGGTGAGGCGATCAGAACCCCACTGATCGGGCCTTCCACCTGCTGCAGTTGCTCCAGGGTGGGCTGAAAACGAGTGTCTGCGCCGCATTGGATTTCCACGACTTCGCACCCCAAAGCTGCCAAGACATTGCGATAGCACGGGTAGCCGGGGTTGGCCATCACGACGCGATCGCCCGCTTCGAATGCACTCAGGAAGGCCAACAGAAAGCCGCCGCTCGAGCCAGTGGTGACCACCACGTCGTCTGAGGTGATATCGAGGCCATTTGTCTCGTTGTGATGCCTGGCGATTGCTTCGCGTAGTGGGAGCACCCCACTGGCCACGGTATAGCCCAGCAGGTCGGCATCAAGCAGCCGCTTTGCCTCCTCGATCACCGGCCCAGGAGCGCCAGTCGAGGGTTGCCCGGCAACCAGATTCAACAGATCTGCGTGAGTCTCTTGCCGCCTGTTTGAGGCAGCCAAGAGGTCCATGACATGGAAGGGCGGCACATTGGCCCGAGCCGCCACCTTGAGTCTGGCTGCGCTATCCACCATGAAGAAGATCCTATGGCCGGATGGGGTAGGTGGCTGTTAGCGTCCGGGAGGTCAGCTGCACGAATCGAAAAGACGGAGGGATGCTTCATGGGCGAGCCGAGGAGGATGCTCCGTCGGGGCATGATCGTCGTACTCTCTGGTGTGCTGACTGGGGCCATGCTCGTGGCCATGCCCAGCTCCCAGGCGGCCAAACGGGACCGCTTCTACGTCTACAAGAACAAGTCCAAACTGGCCAGGGCGCAACCTGGCGACATCTTGCGCTCACGCACTCTCCCCTATCACTTCATGGGATTGCCCACTCAAGGCAAGGCGATCCAACTCGTCTTCCGCACCACCGATGCCCTCGGTCGCCCTGCAGCCGAAGTCACCACTGTGCTCGTGCCTGATGGGGCCCACGACACCGCAAAGGCGCTGGTTTATGGGTCGGCCTATGACTCGTTGAATCCAGAGGACGGCCCATCACGCACTCTCACCGGGCAGACCCAAGACACCGGCGCCAATATCTTGGGCAAGGTCGAAGACGTCTTCTTCGGCAGCTCATTGGGCAACGGACATGTTGTGATCGTCCCCGACGTTGAAGGGCAAGACCCAGCCTTCGGCGCGGGCCCGCTCTACGGTCGACTCACCCTCGATGCGATCCGAGCGGCCAGCAACTCCCCGCTCACTGGGCTCAACCAGCAGACCCGCGTCGGGCTGGTCGGCTATTCCGGTGGTGCGATTGCGACGGCCTGGGCCGCGGCGCTTGCTCCGTCGTACGCGCCTGATGTGAACTCCCGCATCGTCGGTGTCGCCGAAGGAGGAGTGCTGGTCGACCCAGCTCACAACCTGCGCTATGTCAGCGGCAGTGTCGGTTGGTCGGCAGTCATCCCGCTGGCGCTGATCGGCATCGCTCGTGGATATGGCATCTCGATGAAGCCATACTTGAGCAAGTACGGCGCGCGTCTGGAGCGCAAACTCCAGACGGCCGACTTCACTGATGCGTGGTTCCGCTATCCGGGGCTGACTTGGCGCAAACTGGTCAAGCCGAAATACGCCGACCCCAACTCAGTGAAGCCCTTCATCGAGACCGCAAACAAGATCAACCTCGCGCTAGCGCCGACTCCGACTGCACCGATATTCATCGGGCAGGGCACCGGTGGCTGGTTGGAAGGCACCTCGGGTGAGGCTGCCCCCGAGTTGGGCCCTGGTGATGGTGTGATGCTCGCGGGCGATGTGCGTTCGTTGGCGCGTCAGTACTGCTCCGCAGGCACCAAGGTGCTTTACCGACAGTACGAGCTCAGCCACCTCAGCGCCCTGCCGATGTGGTCACAAGAAGCGGTTGCCTGGCTTGATCGACGCTTCAAAGGGGAGCCCGTGCCCAGCAACTGCGGATCGATCGCTCCCGGCAATGACCTGAGCCCGGAGGTCTACAGGCCAGCAGCGTGACGGCCGCACCGGCGACCGAAATACGAGCCCTCGCCGAGCTGGGTGCCTGACGAATAGCCCTTACCGTCCTGCACGATATTGACCGCGCATGCGCCAGCGGCATACAACCCTGGGATCACCGAGAGATCCTCGCGCTGAGCCTGGCCGTCGAGATTGACCCTCATCCCACCTAGGGTGAAGCCCGCATAGAGCGCCTTGCCCAAGGTCAGGTCATAGGCTCCCCACGGGCCGGTGTCTTGGGCCTCGAGCCAGTCGGGGTGCTTGTGGAAGTCCGGGTCTTCCTTGTTTGCAGCGTGCTCGTTATACGCCGTGAGCGTGGCTACGAGATTGCCCTCGGGGATGCCGAGGTCGGACTCCATCTCCTCCACCGTCTCCCAGCCGTCGATGAAGGGGCACAGGCGGAAGTCCTGACGCTCCATGTGCTCGGAGTCAACGATCAAATAGGCGGCTTGGTCTGGTTGGTCCATCACGTATGCCGAAGTCCGCGCATGGTAGCTGTCTTCAGCGACGATCCGCTTCCCGTCCTGGTTGACCACAATGCCGGTGACCAAGACGCTCGGCGGATAGAACGGCGCGGTGATGAAAGCCTGTTCCATGAAGCGCCACTCGGCTCCGACCGACTTGCCCAACTTCAGGCCCATGCCGTCGTCATAAGTCGATGCCAACGGATAGAGCTTCTTGCCCAGTTGCGGGGTGTATTCGGCAACCATCTTGTCGTTGCCGACATAGCCCCCAGCTGCGATGACCACCGCCTTCGCCCTGATCGCGCCGCTCTCGTCGTACTTTCGCCACCTGACACCTACGACTGCGTCACCGTCGACGATCAGATTTGTGGCACCGGTCTCATAGCGCACATCAGCGGAGGTCTTCTCGATCTGATTGTTGAGGGCGTCCAGCACGATCTTGGCGCCGCCCGTGTCGCCGGGCTTGGGCACTTTGTGGCCGCGAGGTGCGGGCTTGGCTTGGTTGATGAAGGGCCAGACCTTCTCATTGCCGGTGTACATCAGCCCTTGGGTGCCGGGCTGGATGACGGCCTTCTCGGTGTAGAGGGAGCGTTCGAACTCCATGCCCAACGCTTCAATCCAATTGAAATGCTCCACGCTGTCAGTGGCGTAGGCATGGATCTTGTCTGCATCCGGGTCGATCGACTGGGTGGTCAGGTATTTCTCCATCTCTTCGGCAGAGTCCTCCACCCCGACCGCAACCTGCACGGCAGTCCCGCCACCGAGATAGAAGTGGCCACCGGCCATGGCGCTGGTGCCGCCGTACTCCGCAGCGCGCTCCAACAGGATCACCCTGGCTCCTGCCCTGGCTGCCTCAAGCGCAGCAGAGCCGCCGGCGATGCCGAAGCCGATCACGAGCACATCGGTCTCATCAGACCACTCGGTGACCTCGGCGGCTGGGACTACTTCGGGCAGTTCTGTCGTCATGTGCGCGATCTTATGTGAGTTGGTAGAACCAGTTCTACTTCGGCTTGGGCACGCCCGAGTAGATGGCGGTGCTGCGAAGTCTCAGGGATCGCTATCATGGGGCCTCCCGACCACTGCCGAGGTGCCGCGTGACGCTCGATCTGGAGAGCATGAATACAGCGATCTTGGTGGGGGCTGCTGTCTTGATGATCGCCGTACTGGCCGTGCGCGCCAGCGTCGGGATGGGCTTCCCGAGCCTCTTGATCTACCTGCTCATCGGCGTGCTCATGGGCAGTTCGGGCCTTGGCATCGACTTCTCAGACCCAGATATTGCGGCTGCGTTGGGCATGACCGCGCTGGCGATCATCCTGGGTGAGGGCGGTCTGACGACCAACTGGAAGGAGATCAAACCCGTACTCCGAATGGGTTTAGCCCTCTCAACAATCGGGATCACAGTCAGTGTCTTGGTCGTGGCTTTGTCGACCCACTATCTCTTGGGCATGAGCTGGCAGCAATCGATGCTGCTGGGGGCAATCATCTCCTCGACGGATGCAGCCGCGGTCTTCTCGGTGCTCCGCAGGGTGCCCGTCGTACGCCGGCTCGGCTCCGTGCTGGAGGCGGAGTCGGGCTTCAACGACGCTCCTGCGGTCGTCCTGGTCACCCTGATCAGCGCCGAGCACACCAGCAGTCCGCTCGTTTTCGTGGGCGAAATGGTGTGGGAGATGGCGGCGGGTGTTGCGGTGGGCTTGGTCGTGGGCTTTTGTGGGGCCTGGCTCCTGAGCCATATCGCCCTACCGAGCTCTGGGCTCTACCCGATCGCGATGATGGCCTTGTCATTGGGCGCTTATGCAGGGGCGGCGCAGTTCGCATCTGGATTCGCCGCGGTCTTCGTGGCTGCGTTGATCCTTGGCAACTCCGACCTGCCACACCGGGCGGCGACGCGATCTTTTGCCGAGGGCCTTGCCTGGCTGGCGCAGATTGGGCTCTTCGTGATGTTGGGGTTGTTGGTCAGCCCTTCACTGATCAAGAGCCATGAGGTGATCTATGCGTTGATTGCCGCTGTGATCGTGACCTTCGTGGCCCGGCCCTTGTCGGTGTTGGCTTCGGCGATCTTCCAGCCGATGAAGCTCACGGAGCTGTCCTTCATCTCGATGGCCGGCCTTCGCGGTGCCGTGCCCATCGTCTTGGCCACGATCCCGTTGTCGATGGATGTGCCGAGATCCAAAGAGCTCTTCGACATCGTCTTCGTGCTGGTGGTCGTCCTGACTCTGCTCACTGCCCCGGCGCTGCCCCCAATTGCGAAGATATTGGGGGTCAGCAGGCCCAATGAGCCTCGCGACCTCGATGTGGAAGCTGCTCCCTTGGAGCGGATTGCCGCCGACCTTCTCCAGGTGACGGTCACTGAGCAGTCCTTGATGCATGGGGTTGAGGTCGGTGAGCTACGTCTGCCAAAGGGTGCGTCGGTCTCCTTGATCGTGCGTGACGGCGCGCCCAAGGTGCCTGAGCTGAGCACCCCCTTGCGGCGCGGAGACGACGTACTCATCGTCACCCCTCGCAAACTCCGCGAAGAGACCGAAAACCGCCTCAACCAGGTCAGCCGCGGCGGCCGCCTCGGCCGTTGGCTCGGACCCCTCACACGAGATTAGATGTTCCGCCTCAAGGCGGGTACGTGGCCAAATCGCGGGGTCAGTCAACCTTCACGCAGGTGATGATGGGCTCGGGGAGTTCGAGTTCGCGGGGGGCGGCAGGGTCGAGGCGTTTGAACTGGTCGCCAACTACGACGTTAATGCCGGGCCCCATGTCTTGGTTTTGTACGACGATCTGCGTGTCTGGCCCGAATGCGGCTGCGACGAGTTTGGCGGAGGTGGAGCTGGTGTCCTCTGCATAGACGACGGCCACGTCGGTCGCAAGCTCAGCGGGCGCATTGCCGACTGCTCCGGGGCGGAAGCCACCTCTCTCCAGTTTGGTCAGCACACTGGTGGCCAAGCCTTTGCGTTTCCCGGAGTTGTACACACTGACGGTGACGTCATTGCGCTTGATGTGTGTCTTCACGGTCTTCTCGGCGTCACTGCATTGAGTGGCATTGGACGCTGCCTGTTGGGTGTTGGCGACGGGAGCGGTGGCGGCCGTGATCCCCCAAAAGGCCATCACCACGAAGGCAACCAGTGCGCCGATCAAGGTGATCGCCGCAACCCGGGGTGCTGGTCGCTCGCCGGTCATTGGGCCACGTGCACGCGGGCGTGGAGCACCTGGCGCTGCTGTAGGGCCGCGCGCAGCGCTCGGTGGAGTCCGTCTTCGAGATAGAGCTCGCCTTGCCACTGCACCACATGGGCGAAGAGGTCGCCGAAGAAGGTGGAGTCCTCGTCCAACAGGGTTGCCAGTTGCAGGGTGTCCTTGGTGGTGATGAGCTCATCAAGGCGCACCGGCCTTGGAGGCAGCGCAGCCCAATCCCGAGGAGCAAGGTCATGCTCGGGATAGGGGCGCTCATTGCCCACCCGCTTGAAGATCACGGAGCCAACTATAGGTAGCACGTGGTGAGTCACGGCATGTAGGCGTCTGGTTAGGGTGCTCAGGTGACTGACCAAGCGGCCATCTCCCAAGCAATCGCGCCCGGCTACACATTTGAAGGCCCTGCCCTTGAGTTGGGCGGACTACTGGCTGATGCCGTGACCTTGACTGGTGATCACATCAAGATCCCGCTTGCGATGCTCAACCGTCACGGTCTCGTTGCAGGGGCTACGGGCACTGGCAAGACCAAGACCCTGCAGTTGCTTGCAGAGCAGTTGTCGGCCAGCGGCGTACCCGTCTTTGCGGCTGACATCAAGGGGGACTTGTCTGGGTTGTCGGTGGCTGGTGAGTCCAACCCGAAGATCGTTGAACGTACGTCGTCAATCGGGCAGGACTGGCAGGCCCAGGGCTTCCCAGTGGAGTATTTCGCGATCGGTGGTCAGGGCATTGGGATCCCACTTCGGGTGACGATGTCTGCTTTTGGTCCGACCTTGCTGTCAAAGGTCTTGGGTCTCAATGACACCCAGGAGTCATCCCTTGGTCTGATCTTCCATTACGCCGACAAGGCTGGCCTTCCACTCCTTGACCTCTCTGATCTGCGAGCGGTTGTCAATCATCTCGTGTCCGATGAGGGCAAGGGTGACCTCAAGGGACTCGGCGGACTGTCCTCAGCGACGGCTGGAGTGATCCTGCGCGAACTGATCGCCTTCGAATCCCAGGGGGCTGACGCCTTCTTCGGTGAGCCGGAGTTTGACACCAGTGATTTCCTCAGGGTTACTGCGGAAGGCAAAGGACTCATCTCCCTTGTTGAGTTGCCAAACCTGCAGGACCGCCCCGCGGTCTTCTCCACCTTCTTGATGTGGCTCCTGGCTGACCTCTTTCATGATCTCCCTGAGGTCGGAGACATCGACAAACCCAAGTTGGTCTTCTTCTTCGACGAGGCCCACTTGCTGTTCAAGGACGCATCCAAGGCTTTCCTCGAAGCGATCGCGCAAACCGTGCGCCTGATCCGATCCAAGGGCGTGGGGGTCTTCTTCGTGACTCAGGCGCCAACCGACGTACCCAGTGACGTGCTGGCCCAACTCGGCTCCAGGGTCCAACACCAGTTGCGCGCCGCCACGCCAAATGACGCCAAGGCACTCAAGCAGACTGTCAACACCTATCCCACCAGCGCCTACGACGATCTGGGCAAGGTGATCACCTCGCTCGGCATCGGCGAGGCGATCGTGACAGTGATGAGCGAACGTGGCGCCCCCACGCCGGTGGCGTGGACTCGGTTGCGCGCGCCGCAGTCTTTGATGGGTACGGCGCAGCCCGAGGCGATGACTGCCGCCGTACAGGCATCACCTCTGCAGGCGAAGTACGCCACCGCGATCGACCGCGAGTCAGCGCGCGAAATGCTCGCCAAGAGGCTTGAGCAGGGTGCTGAGCAGGCTCAGCGAGAAGCCGCCCGGCCCACGAGTGGCCCGAGCAAGGCGGCGCCCAAACCGCGTGCGAAGCAGGAGAAGGGCGTGGTTGAGCAGGTGGTGCAGTCGACTGTGTTTCGTCAGGCAGTTCGCACCGCCGCCCGAGAAATCGTGCGCGGGGTCTTCGGCACCGCGCGCCGTCGCAGGTGAGTGGGCACAGTTCGATAACTATCCGCAGATGAAGACAAGAAAACTCTGTCTCAAATGTGCTTCTTCACTCTAGTGTGAGCTAGAGCACTGGCCCGCCCAGTGTTATCGCCTACCAGGGATGAGGTCGTGTATGTCACCGTCACGTCGTAACCAACGGCCAGCGGACCCTCAAGTCGCAGCAATTGTTGAAGCTGCCCAGAGCACCGCCTTCACTCGGCGCAACTTGATGCGCTGGGGCATCGGTGCTGGTGTAGTCGGAGCCGCAGGATTGGGCACCGCCGGTTGCGCGCCACCAAAACCCCCTGCAGGTGGCATCAACAGCCTCAAACTGCCCAAGGATCTCTCCGCAGAGCAGAAGATCGTCAACTGGGCCAACTGGACTGCCTATCTCGACTTCGACGAGAAGACCAAGAGCTATCCCACTCTCAACGAGTTCTACAAACGCACCGGCATCAAGGTGTCCTATTCAGAGGACATCGAGGACAACGACGCGTACTACGCCAAGATCGCGCCGCAGTTGCGCGCCGGTCAGTCGATCGATCGCGATCTGTTTGTCTTCACCGACTGGATGGCGGCCCGAGTGATCCGAGATCGGTTGTGTCAGCCGATGCAGTTGATCAACATGCCCAATGTCGCCAAGAACATGCTCGATCCGCTCCGGATGGTCTCCTTCGATCCCGGACGCAACGAGTCGATCACCTGGCAGAGCGGTTTTGCTGGCATCGGCTACAACCGCAAGAAGGTCGGTCGTGAGATCAAGTCGCTTGATGATCTGTGGACCGATGACCTCAAGGGCAAGATCACAGTGCTCTCTGAGTTCCGCGACACGATCGGCATTGTGATGCAGTCCCAAGGGGTCGACATCACCAGCGATTGGGGCAAGAGCGAGTTTGAGAAGGCAGTGGCCTTTGTTGAGGAGAAGATCAAACAGGGCTACATCCGCAAGGTGAAGGGCAACTCCTACATGGAGGACCTCACCTCCGGCAACGCTTGGGCTGGCATCACTTGGAGTGGCGACATCTTCATCTTGGCCGCCGACACCAAGGACCCCAACTGGGAGTTCGTGATCCCCGAGAGCGGCGGCACTTTGTGGAGTGACAACTTCATGGTGCCGATCACTTCGCAACACCGGGCCAATGCCACCAAGATGATGGACTTCTACTACGAGCCGGCGATAGCGGCTCAGGTCGCGGCATATGTCAACTATGTGTGTCCGGTAAAGGGCGCCCAGGCCGAGATGGAGAAGATCGATCCCGAGTTGGCGGCGAGTTGGTTGATCTTCCCGACTGCGGAGTTCATCAAGGAGAAGAACATCCAGGGCTTCCGGGTGCTGACACCTGACGAAGACACGGAGTACTCCGACATGTGGTCCAAACGAGTGATGGGTAACTGAGATGGCTGGTTTTCGTGGTGCCCAAGGCAACTTGCGCTTGGAAAATGTGACCAAGGAGTTCACCGACTTCTTGGCCGTCGACGATCTGTCGCTGGAGGTGCCTCGTGGCTCCTTCTTCGCGCTGCTCGGCCCCTCAGGCTGTGGCAAGACCACGACCCTTCGGATGGTCGCTGGCTTGGAGCAGCCCACAACCGGCCGGGTGTTCATCGGTGACACCGATCTCACCGGATCGCGTCCCTACGAGCGCCCGGTCAACACCGTCTTCCAGTCCTACGCGCTCTTCCCGCACCTGACGATCAGGGAAAATGTGGCCTTCGGGCCCAAGCGGCGTAAACAAAAGGACGCATTGAAGTTGGCCGATGAGGCCCTTGAGTTGGTGCAGATGACCCAGTTCGCGGGCCGCAAACCGGCGCAACTCTCCGGTGGTCAGCAACAGCGTGTTGCATGTGCCAGAGCCTTGGTCAACCACCCCGAGGTGTTGTTGCTCGACGAGCCCTTGGGTGCTCTCGATCTGAAGTTGCGTCGCGAGATGCAGGTGGAGCTCAAGCGGATCCAGACCGAGGTCGGACTCACCTTCGTCCACGTCACCCACGACCAAGAAGAAGCCATGACCATGGCCGACACGGTTGCGGTGATGAATCAAGGCCGGATCGAGCAGATGGGCCCGCCCGAGGTGCTCTACGACCTCCCAAAGACCAAGTTCGTGGCCAACTTTGTGGGCCAGTCCAACATGGGCGAGGGCAAGATCACCGGCACCGACGGCGACTTCCTGGTCGCTGAGGTCTATGGCAGCACCGTCCGGATCCGCAAGGACCGCACCACCGTGCAGAGCGGCAATCTCGTCTTCGGGGTCCGCCCCGAGAAGGTGAAGGTCTCTCGCAACAAGCCTGAAGGCATCGGCAACGACGTACGCGGCATCGTCAAGGATGTCTCCTTCATCGGCGTGGCCACCAGCTATCTGCTCGAGATGCCCAGTGGTACGACGTGGAGTGTCTACGAGCAAAACCTCGACCTTGACCGGATTGATCTCAAGCCGGGTGACGAAGCCTGGATGATCTGGGATGCCGGTCACGCATTTGGTGTGGAGATCGAAGGTGAGCAGTCGTGAGTGCGCTTGCGGCTCACACTCCAACGCCAGCTCCGGCTGGCGGAGATGAGTTTCACACTCGCCGCAATGGCAAGATGGCCTTCTTGCTCATGCTGCCAGGCTTGTTGTGGCTGGGCCTCTTCTTCGTGCTTCCGCTCTACCAACTCTTCGAGGTGAGCCTCCAGTCGCGCTATCCCGGCTATCCCGGCTACTACTATCGCGATCTCAACTTCCACAACTACGCCCAAGCGCTCACTGACTATGCGCCTCACTTCGCCAGATCCTTCGGCTATGCAGGTTTGGCCACCTTCTTCGCCTTCGTCTTGGCCTATCCCTTGGCCTATGCAATGGCATTCAAGGCTGGCAAATGGCGCGGTCTGATGATGATTTGTGTGATCGCGCCCTTCTTCACGTCTTTCATCCTGCGCACCTTCGCGTGGTCACAGATCCTCGCCGATGAGGGCTTCGTGGTCCGCTTCTTGAACTTCTTCCACCTCTTGCCCAGTGAGCACATAATCAACACGCCCGTCGCGGTGATCGCAGGCTTGACCTACAACTTCTTGCCATTCATGGTGCTCCCGATCTATGCGTCATTGGAGCGAGCCGACGCCAGGGTCATCGAGGCGGGCGGCGATCTGTATGCCAATGGCTTCACCACCTTCCGCACCGTCACCTTGCCGATGTCAATGCCAGGCGTCTTGGCCGGCACCTTGCTGACCTTCATCCCGGCGGCAGGTGACTTCGTCAACATGGAGTTGCTTGGCCCCCAACGCGGCAAGATGGTCGGCAACGTGATCAATGACCAGTTCTTGACTGTGCCGGGCGGCTATCCGATCGCGGCAGCGCTGTCGTTCACCTTGATGGCGGCGATCTTGATCTTGGTCTTCCTCTACGTACGACGATTTGGCACGGAGGAACTCGTATGAGCACCGTCCAGAGCACGCCGCCAACCCAGAGCACTTCATCGGCGGGTTACAAACCCTCCTTCCTCAAACGCTCACAGTTGTGGCTGGCCAGTCACTTCTCGATATTCGCAGCAGTGGCAGTGCTGCTGTATTTGTTCTTGCCGGTCGCCTATGTGTTCGTTTTTTCGTTCAACGATCACGGCAAGACGAATATCGTGTGGCGGAGCTTCACCTGGAAGCACTGGCAAGACCCATGCCGGGTGCCCGGTGCCTGTGACTCCCTGGTGGTGTCTTTGGAAGTCGCCATCATCGCCACGGTTGTCTCCTGCATCATCGGCACTTTGATGGCGCTGGCCCTGGTGCGCTACCAATTCCGGGGCAAGGACGCCAGCAACATGTTGATCTTCGTGCCGATGGCCACACCAGAGATCGTGATGGGCGCTTCGCTGCTGACGATCTTCGTGCAGGGCTTCGCCAATATCGGTCTCGACCTAGGTTTCTGGACGATCGTGATCGCCCACATCATGTTCTGTATCAGCTTTGTGGTGGTCACCGTGCGCGCCCGGATCCTGTCGCTTGATCCAAAGATCGAAGAGGCTGCCCAAGATCTGTACGCCGGCCCCCTGGGCACCTTTTGGCGGGTCACCTTCCCGCTGATCCTGCCCGGCGTACTCGGTGCGGCGATGTTGGCATTCTCGTTGTCCTTCGACGACTTCATCATCACCAACTTCGTCTCCGGCAACGAGTCGACCTTCCCGAAGTTCGTCTACGTCTCGGCCAAGCGCGGCATCCCGGCTGAAGCCAACGTGATCGGCTTCTCGATGTTTGTGATCGCCGTACTCTTGGTGGTCGGGTCTCAGGGCATCAGCGCTTGGCGGAAGAGCAAGACGGCCTGATGACTTCGATCGATCGTCTCAAGCTGGCTCGCCTGCACGCCGTCGAAGAGCAACGCTTCATCGACACCCACCCGGAGTCGGCTCGCTTGGCTTCGCAGGCGGCTGAGTCACTCTTGGCTGGGGTGCCGATGCCGTGGATGACTCGGTGGCCCGGGGCCTTCCCGATCTTCGTCGACGAAGCAGTCGGGGGGCGCTTCACCGATGTCGATGGGCAGACCTATGTCGACCTTTGCCTGGGCGACACCGGGTCAATGACCGGCCACTGTCTGCCTGCTGTGGCTGAGGCAGTCAATGAGCGCACCCGCCGAGGCATCACCACAATGCTGCCCAGTGATGATGCGATCTGGGTGGGCCAGGAGTTGGCCCGGCGCTTCGGCGTACCCCGGTGGCAGATGGCGATGACCGCCACCGACGCCAACAGATTTGTGCTGCGTTTCTCTCGCCACCTGACCGGTAGACCCAAGATCGCGGTGATGGACTGGTGCTACCACGGCACCGTCGATGAGACATTAGGGGTGCTCGACGAGGACGGTCGGGTGGTGCCTCGTCCCGGGGCACTCGGCCCGCAGGTCGACGTGGCCGAGACGACCGCGGTGGTGCCCTTCAACGACCTTGATGCCCTCGACCGCCGCTTGGCTGAGGGTGACGTGGCCTGCCTGTTGATGGAGCCTGCGCTGACCAATATCGGCATCGTCTTGCCAGATGAGGGCTATCTGCAGGGAGTCCGCGAGATCACCCGCAAATACGACGTACTCCTGATCAACGACGAGACCCACACGATCTGTGCCGGTCCTGGTGGGGCGACAAAGGCTTGGGACCTCGACCCAGATTTTGTGGTGATTGGCAAACCGATCGGCGGCGGCATTCCGGTGGCGGCCTATGGCATGAGTGAGACTGTCGCTGATCGGCTCAACAAGCCGATGCTGGGCCACGAGATCGACGTGGCCGGTGTGGGCGGCACCCTGTCTGGCAGCGCTTTGGCGATGGCCGCCGTACGCGCCACTTTGAGCACCGCGCTGAGGGAGGAAGACTTCGCCATTACCATTCCGCTGGCCGAGAGCTTCACTGCCGGCGTCAGCGATGTGATCGACGCCAACAATCTGCCTTGGCATGTGCAGCGACTCGGCTGCCGTGCGGAGTACTGGTTTTGCCCGCCGCCGCGCAATGGTGCCCAGGCCGCTGCGGCAGTGGATGAAGATCTTGACGCCTTCATGCACCTTTGGACTGTCAACCGGGGCGTGCTTCTGGCGCCCTTCCACAACATGTCATTGTTTGCTCCTATGCACACCCAAGCCGACGTCGATGCGCACACGGCCGCCTTTGCCGGCGCTGTCTCGGCCTTGCTGAACTGAGGAAACGATGCACAATCAATTGGTGGACATTGAGGCAATCAAGCAGCTCAAATATCGCTACCTGCGCAATCTTGACCTGCGGCAATGGGAGGACTTCGCGGAGTGCTTCGTGCCCGACGCGACTGGCGCCTACGACGGTCGCGAGTTCACCGATCGTGACTCCCTGGTGGCCTTCATGCGCGAAAACATGACCGACGGCCTGATCTCGATGCATCATGCACACCATCCTGAGATCGAGGTGAGCGGCGATGAGGCCACCGGCACCTGGTATCTCCACGACAAAGTGATGGTGCCGGAGTTTGAATATCTGCTCGAAGGCGCGGCCTTCTACAGCGACACCTACGTGCGCACCCCGGCTGGCTGGCGGATCAAACGCACCGGCTACCGGCGTACTTTTGAAATGTCTTGGTCGAGCAAAGACCTACCCAGCCTGCGGATCAAGAACCAGCGCCTGGAGGGGTGAGCGCGCGGTGCAGGTTTCCCAAGCGCCCTTGGTAAACCTGCACGTTCAATGGGTTGCAACCCATTGAACGTGACAGTTTCCCGTTGACCGTGACGCCCCAGATGTACGCCGATCACCTCGCGGCAGGCTTGCGAGGAGAGCAATTGGCGGAGGATGCGGGATTCGAACCCGCGAGGGCGTTAACCCAACCCGCTTTCCAAGCGAGCGCCATAGGCCACTAGGCGAATCCTCCGCCGATGAGGTTACCCGAAACATCGGTCGGGCCGCGATTCGGTCTCGGATTGGTCGATGATCTACAGTTGGGACAACCCCCCGTGCGGCGGTATCTCACCGAATCCCCCAGGGCCGGAAGGCAGCAAGGGCAAGTGGGCTCTTCCGGGTGCGCGGGGGGCCTTGCTGTCCCCAAGCTACTTTTCGGTTGCCCAATGTGCTTTGGACCCACGTAACTGGAGCTGGATTCGGCCTAGGCTGCAGGGGTGAGCTTCGCGGTCTTGGCGCTGATCTGCCTGGTGGCCTTGCTTGGTCCGTTGCTGGCCAGTCGGCAAGCTTGGCATCTTCCGGTGGTTCTGGGCGAGTTGCTGGCCGGGCTTGTGTTGGGACGCAGCGGCCTGGAGATCATCGACGCTAGCGACCAGACACTTGGCTTCTTGGCTCAGATCGGTTTTGCCATGGTGATGTTCGTGGCCGGGAGCCATGTGCCCATGCGAGATGACCGGATCCGGCCGGCCTTGCGCGGTGGCCTAGCCAGAGTCGGTTTGATCGTGCTGACCGCTGTCGGCCTTGGCCTTGGTTTCGCGAGGATCTTCTCCGACGAACACTGGATGCTGTACGCCGTCATCATGGCGTCATCTTCGGCGGCCATCGTGTTGCCGATGCTTGATTCGTTGCGTTTGGGCGGGCCCAAAGTGATTGCGCTCTTGCCGGTGATCGCGATGGTTGATGTGCTTTGCATCGTCACTTTGCCGCTGGCTCTTGACCCGGGTGCAGCCTTGCGGGCCCTCATCGGGGTTTTGGCAGTTATTGGTGGGGGATTGGTGGCTTATCTGTTGCTAGCCCGGATTGAAGCCACTGGTTTGCGGCGACGGATCCATGTCATTTCTGAAGATCGTCTCTTCGCGGTGGAGCTGCGAGTCAGCCTGGTGATCTTGTTTGCGCTATCAGCCTTGGCAGTCTTGTTGGGGGTGTCGGTGATGCTGGCGGGCTTTGTGCTTGGGCTCGCCGTGGCGCGAGTGGGTGAGCCGCGGCGGGTGGCCAACCAGGTGTTCGCCATTACCGAAGGTTTCTTTGCGCCGGTCTTCTTCGTGTGGCTGGGGTCTTCACTTGATCTGGGCGACTTGGCTGCCCACCCGATGATGATCTTGCTCGGGGTTGCGTTGGCGGCAGGATCGCTGCTCGCCCACCTGACGCCCATGGGTCTTGGTCAGCCCCTGAGCTTGAGTGTGCTTTCTGCAGCACAGATGGGGGTGCCAATTGCGGCGACAACGATCGGCACGCAGATGGGTGTGCTGAGTCCGGGTGAAGGGTCGGCCCTGATCTTGAGTGTCTTGCTCACTTTGGCTGCAGCGATGGCTGGCGGTGCTGCTGCGTCAAGCCACCGGGTCGACAAGTTGGTGAGCGAGGGCTAGGAGCATCCCTTCATTGCTGCCAAAGGACATCAGTTGGGCGCCGATCGGCAGCCCAGAGCGATCTACGCCGGCTGGCACTGACATCGCCGGATGACCGGTCACGTTCGCGAGCGTCGTAAACGCAATCATCGGCATCGACCTGAGCAATGAGTGCACACTGCCCGTAGCGTCGAGTTGCCCGAGTCGGGGCACCGTGCGGGCCAGGGTCGGGGTGAGCACGACGTCGTACGCCGAAAAGCGCCGCTCGACCTTGGCGGTGAGGCGCTCACCCTCCCGGATCGCCGCCTTCAGCACGCGCGGCCCCACCCAAGCGCCCAGGCGCGCCGTTGAGCGGGTGCGCCACTCGAGTCGCTCCGGATGCTCCATGTGTCTGGCTTCGTCACGGATCGCGTTGAAGAATTGCGGCACAAAGGCCGCGGTTGCGTCTGGCCAAGGCTCATCGATCTCGTCGACTTCGTGGCCCAAGCGACTCAACTTTTCGGCAAGGTCTTGGACCGCGGCGATGACTTGCGGGTCAACTCTCACTGGCCCCGGTGCGGGTCGGGTGATCACGCCGATGCGGAGTTTGCCCGGCCCCGCCGCCACCTGATCTTGATAGCTGCTCAGGGGAGTCGGGGCGTGGAAGTCGTCGGTCGCAGTGGTGTCGCTGATCACGTCGTACACCAAGGCGGAGTCGGCGGCTGTGCGAGTGAGCGGGCCGATCGTGCCGAGGGTGCCCCACAGGTTGGCGTTGGGGGCAGTGGAGACTCGGCCACGGGTGGGCTTTAGGCCGATGAGCCCACAGCAGGCGGCTGGGATCCTGATCGAGCCGCCTCCGTCACCCCCGATCGCGATGCGTACGACGTCCGCCGCCACCGCCGCGGCCGACCCGCCGCTGCTCCCACCGGTTGAGTGGGTGTCTTTGTGGGGATTGCGAACTTGGCCGTTTGCGGCACTTTCGGAGAAGGGAAATTGTCCGAACTCTGGCATCACGGTCGTGCCCAAGATGATCGCTCCTGCCGCACGCAGTCGGCGTACGACTTCAGAGTCAGCGGGTGCTGGGGTGGAGTTGCTCCGCCCGCCGTAGGTCGTGACCAAGCCGGCCACGGCATTTTCGGCCTTGATCGCGATCGGCACCCCAGCCAAGGGGCCGTCATGCCCCGGCCCGCCGGCATCGAGGGCATCGGCTTCGGCAAGCGCTTGCTCGGCCCGAACTTGCTCGAAGGCATTGAGATGGGCATGTTCGTGGAGACGCCGAATCGCGTCTTCGACGTTTTGCCGTGCTGTGGTGTGTTGGGTCAGGTCGGCCATTGCCCCAAGCTAGATCAAGCCGGCCAGTCAAACCAGCGCAGATGCTCGAAGTGCTCGGAGACATGGCCTGCAGGGCGTGAGAGATCAGGCTCGCTTGCTTGGGTAAGTAGTCGCCCAGCTTGCGCGAGCTGTTCACCCAGCATGGTGTCGTCGCCGGTGTCGCGGGCGCTCGGGGAGCGCATGGTGCCGTCTGCATAACTGATCTGGCTCAGTGACAGTGGAGGGTCAATGAGGCCTTCGCGATGTCGCCAAAGTCCGGTGGCTGGCTCGAAGTGATAGTCGGGCAGCATCTTCCAGCCAGACTCGGCGATCAACTTGATCGCCTCGATGAGGTAATCAGCCACCGCATCATTGATGAAGTAGTTGAAGTTGATCCGCACCCAACCTGGCTTGATCCCCTCGCAGCCCCCAACGATTTCGGCCTCGAACTCGTGTGACTGCTCGATGTCGATGCCGAGTAGACGATGACCATAGGGGCCAGCACACGAGCATCCTCCGCGAGCTTGGATCCCGAACATGTCATTGAGCAGGGCGACCACAAAGTTGTGGTGGAGATAGCGTCCGCTTGGTGAGCGGAGCACGAATGACACGATCGAGAGCCGCTCGTGGTCGGTGTTTCCCAAGATTTCGATGCGGTCATCCTTGGCCCAGCTGGTGATTGCCCGATCGAGGAGACGCCTCTCGCAAGCTTGGATGGTCTCCACTCCCACCGCCTGCTTGAGTTGGAAAACGAGGCCCGCGCGGATTGACTCAATGATCGCAGGAGTGCCGCCTTCTTCGCGCACTTCGGGGTCATCGAGATAGACGTGCTCGTTGGGATTGACATAGGCGACCGTGCCGCCGCCCGGCACTGCTGGCACCCGATTGTGGAATAGCTCGCGCCGAGCCACGAGTACGCCGGGAGTGGACGGGCCGCCGATGAACTTGTGTGGTGACAAAAAGATCGCATCCTTGTACGACGATTCCGGCGCCCCAGGTGGGGGTGACATGTCGATCTCGACATAGGGCCCGGCGGCGGCGAAATCCCAGAAGGACAAGGCGTCATGTTCGTGCAGGAGGCTGGCGATGCCGACGGTGTCGGAGACGATGCCAGTGACATTGGAAGCGGCCGAGAAGGAGCCGACCTTCAGGGGGCGGTCGGCGTACTTCTCGAGCTTGTCGCGCAGATCTTGCAGACAGACCCCGCCATCGTCGTCTTGGCGGATGGCGATCACATCGGCGATGGTCTCGCGCCAACTCACTTCGTTTGAGTGGTGCTCATAGGGGCCCACAAAGATCACGGGGCGTTGCTCAGCGGGGATGTGCCGGCTCAGCTGCCAGCGATCTTCGAGCTCGGAAGGGATCCTTAGGCCGAGTACGCCGATCAGCCGGTCGATTGCGCCGGTACAACCTGACCCGGCAAAAAGTACGACGGTCTGGTCATCGCCGTGCACGGCATCTCGGATGATCTGCCGGGCATCTTCTCTGAGCCGCGTGGTCTGCAGGCCAGTGCCACTGGACTCTGTGTGAGTGTTGGCATAGAGGGGGAGCACCTCGTCGCGGATGTAGTCCTCGATGAAGCTCAGGGCGCGGCCGCTGGCGGTGTAGTCGGCATAGATGACTCTTCGCCGCCCGTATGGCGTGACGATCACTTGGTCATCGCCGATCACCGAAGACCGGATCAGATCGAGGAGATCTTGGTTGACGGGCGCTCCCATTTGGCTAGCCTACGTCGCAGTTGAGCCCATTCACGGCTGCTTCTTGGATTGCGGCGGGCAATCTTCTCAGGGAAGTTCGCGAGGGTGTGACTTGATCGCATTTCATCGCGGGGTGCATTGACGAAGGAGTGGCGAATGTTTGATCTGGTCAATGGTCTGCCGGTGCATCCTTTGGTGGTGCACGCAGTCGTGGTGTTGTTGCCATTGGCGATCGTGGGCACCATCTTGGTTGCCGTGCGCCCGACGTGGCGCCGAGCGTATGGGCCGTTGGTGGTGGTGGCTTCAGCGCTCAGCGTGGTGTTGATCCCGGTGGCGACTTCGAGCGGGGAGGCATTGGAAAAACATGTGGGTGACCCGGGTGCTCATGCCCACCTTGGTGACCAGCTCATCTGGTTTGCCATCCCGCTGCTGATCTTGAATGTCTTGCTAGTTGCCGTTGACCGGGTCGGGGCCCAGCGGGTGTCGCATCGGGTCGTGGCCGCGATTGCCGCAGTGAGCGTCTTGGCCGCGTTGGGAGCGGGGGTGCAGGTCTATCGGGTCGGTGACTCGGGCGCCCGGGCCGCCTGGGCAGATCGGGTCACGTCTACCAAATGAAGTCAGGCCCAGGGTTTTGCCCGGACGGTTTGATCACGCGAGGCTGTGGGCACGTGCTTGGGTCGTGTCGGCGGCCACGGATAAGGTGACCGGGTGCAGCCTTCTCTCGCGCTCTACCGTCGCTATCGCCCGGAGACATTCGCCGAGTTGATCGGTCAAGATCATGTCACCGAGCCGCTACGGGCTGCCCTGGCCAACAATCGGGTAAATCACGCCTACTTGTTTTCCGGTCCGCGAGGTTGCGGCAAGACCACCAGTGCCCGCATCTTGGCCCGTGCTCTAAATTGCGAGCAGGCCCCGATTGCAGACCCATGCGGGCAGTGCCAGTCGTGTGTGGATTTGGGGCGTGACGGAGCCGGGTCGGTCGACGTGATCGAGATTGACGCGGCCTCACATGGCGGTGTAGACGATGCCCGCGATCTGCGAGAGCGGGCCTTCTTCGCCCCGGTGAGCAGTCGTTACAAGGTCTACATCATCGACGAGGCTCACATGGTCTCCAAGCAGGGCTTCAACGCCCTGCTCAAGTTGGTTGAAGAGCCGCCCGAGCACCTGAAGTTCATCTTCGCCACCACCGAGCCCGACAAAGTGATCCCCACGATCCGATCGCGCACCCACCACTATCCCTTCAGACTGATCTCACCGCGCACTTTGTCCGACTATCTAGCTCAGGTTTGTCAGCAGGAGGGGGTCGCGATCGAGCCTGCCGCGCTGCCCCTCGTCGTACGAGCAGGAGCTGGCTCCGCGCGAGATTCGCTGTCGGTGCTTGATCAATTGCTCAGTGGCGCCGGAGAGGCTGGGGTCACCCACGAGTTGGCGACAAATCTTCTGGGGTACACCCCCACGGCACTGCTCGATGGGGTGGTCGATGCTTTGTCGGCTCGTGATGGATCCGCCGCCTTCGCCGCGGTTGATCAGGTCATCGAGGCTGGGCAAGATCCTGAAGCCTTCTTGCGAGATCTGTTGAGCCGCATGCGTGATCTGGTGATCATTTCGTCGGTGCCCAATGTCAAGGGCACCGGCCTAATAGAGGCGCCGGATGACCAACTCGACAAGCTGGTTGCCCAAGCGGCGGGTTTTGGCAAGCACGAAGCAGTGCGTGCTGCCGACATCTTGGCTGCCGGGCTGACCGAGCTACGTGGAGCGACCCCGCCGAGATTGCTCCTTGAGCTGATCATTGCGCGGGTGCTGTTGCCGGGGTCAGACGATGCTCAGCAGGGCTTTGCGGCCCGACTCGATCGCATCGAGAGCCAGTTGAGCGCGGGTGTCCCCACTCCTTCAGTCGAACCTGTCGTGCCGCCCGGCCAACGCTCAACTGCCGCGCGGCGAGTCGAGGCGCCCCCCTCAGTTGCCAATCGTCCGGTCAGAAGCGAGCCAGCCCCCCAGACATCGCCTCCGCCGACAGCCACGCCAGCGTCCCAGCCGACAGCCACGCCAGCGCCCGCGAGCCCGACCCAGGCGCCCGTGGGGGCAGGGCCCAGCCGCACCGATCTCGACAGGACCTGGCCCGAGGTGCTCGAACGCGTCAAGACCAAACGACGTTTCACGTGGATCCTGTTGAGCCAGAATGCGCAAGTAAGCAATTTGGCCTCGGGTGTGCTGACCGTAGCCTTCAAGAACGCCGGTGCTCGCGAGTCCTTCAACTCCAGTGGCAGCGACGAGTTGTTGCGTCAGGCCTTGCTCGACGTACTCAATGTCGATTGGAAGATCGAGACGGATCTCGAGGATGGTGCGGGGCAGTCCGCGCCTGCAGACACTCGGTCCGCGCCCTCGCCAGTGGCTGCGCCGGCGGAGCCGGTTGTCGACCCGGTCAACTCGACGCGCGACGAGCCAGCGCCCGCACAGAGCATCGCCAAGGTGCGCCAGGAGATTACTGAGACGAGGCAGGCGGGAGCAAAGCTGCCAGAGCCAGACGGCAATGATGCGGCTGACTATGACGTCGACGATCCGGATTCGGAGTTTTCGGGACCCATGGGCGAGGAGTTGCTCACCGAGCGGCTCGGCGCGGTTGTCATCCACGAGACCAACGACTAGGAGAGCAGACAATGAGCGAAGGTGGCTTCCCCGGAGGCTTCGATCTGAACGCCATGCTGGAGCAGGCTCAGCAGGTGCAGGCTGACCTGATGCGTGCTCAACAAGAGTTGGCGCAGACCACCATTGAGGGCTCCGCTGGCGGCGTGACCGTGCGGGTCAATGGCACCGGTGACTTGATTGGGGTAGGCATTGCTCCGGAGGCAGTCGCTGGCCAGGATGCGGAGTCGTTGGCCGACTTGGGAGATCTGATCGTGGCCGCCTATCGCAATGCGAAGGCCCAAGCAGACCAGTTGGCTGCGGCCACATTGGGGCCGCTTGGCGGTGGGCTCGACCTGGGTGACGACTTGTTCGGCAGCCTAGGAGGCTCCCAGGCGGGCCCTGAAGATGTATGAAGGCGTCCTGCAGGACCTGATCGATGAGTTCGCTCGCCTGCCCGGCATCGGTCCCAAGGGAGCCCAGCGGATCGCCTTCCACCTTCTCGAAGCTGATCCCACAGACGTCCAGCGCCTGGCCGACACCATGGTCTTGATGAAGCAGAAGGCGGTCTTCTGTGGGGTCTGCGGCAATGTCAGCGAAGAAGAAACCTGCCGCATCTGTCGCAATCCCCAACGCGACCCGACTCTGATCTGTGTGGTCGAGGAGTCCAAGGATGTCGTGGCGATCGAGCGCACACGTGAGTTCACTGGCCGCTATCACGTCTTGGGCGGGGCGATCTCTCCGATGGACGGCATCGGTCCAGAGCAACTCCGCATCCGTGAGCTCATGGGGCGCCTGGCCAGCGGCGAAGTCACCGAGGTCATCTTGGCCATGGATCCCAATGTCGAAGGTGATGCGACCGCCGCCTACCTGAGCCGATTCCTCAAAGACATGGACATCAAGGTGACCCGCCTGGCCAGCGGCCTGCCGGTCGGTGGTGACCTTGAGTACGCCGATGAGGTCACGCTGGGGCGGGCCTTCGCCGGGCGCAGGGTCGCCGGTCAATAGCCCACGCGGTGTCGAAGGCTGGCGTTATGGTGATTTTGACTGTTTGGAGGATGCCATGAACGAGCTCGAGTTCGAAGACTTCGCACAACAGATCTCAGACGCAGTGGAGTCCTTCCTGGTCTCCTTGCAAGCGATTAGTCGCGAGGAGTCGGCAGGGGTCGCCGTACCTCTCCTGCTTCTTGAGGTCTCGCAAGTGCTGTTGGCAGGCGCCAGGCTGGGGGCACAGATCGACTTCACTCCGATCGAGACCTATCAGCCTGACGTTGGCCCCGACCCCGACCTTGATGACATGCGCATGCGCTTGGCGACCTTGCTCGATGAGGCCGACACCTTCAGTCACAATTTTGAGCCCTATGACCCGGAGACCTTCCCGGCCCAACTCTCCGATGAGCTCACCTCGATAGCCACCGATCTGGCCAACGGACTCAAGCATTTCCGGGCTGGCAATCTCGATGAAGCCCTGTGGTGGTGGCAGTACTCCTATCTGGCCTCTTGGGGCGGCAATGCCTGTGGTGTCTTGAGTGCGCTGCACTCGATCGTGGCCCATGACAGGCTCGATCACGAAGTGGTCGGCGAAGACGAGCAACTCGCGATCGCGGAGGAGATACTGGGCGCCGATCTCACTCCCTGAGCCAGCCTGCGGGACGCATTCGTGGGTGTGCGGCGTACTCCCGTAGAATCGGGCTGATCCAAACCCCACTATCAGGAGCACTGTCCATGGGCATTGTCGTGCAGAAGTACGGCGGTTCGTCCCTGTCCGATGCCGACGCGATCAAGCGAGTGGCTCGCCGTATCACCGAACAGAAGCGCGCCGGCAATGATGTCGTGGTCGCTGTCTCGGCCATGGGTGACTCGACCGACGAACTCCTGGATTTGGCTGAAGCAGTCAGCCCGCTGCCTCCGGCACGCGAACTCGACATGCTGCTCACTGCTGGTGAGCGCATTTCGATGGCGCTGGTGGCGATGGCCATCTCCGACCTCGGCTACACCGCTCGCTCCTTCACCGGCTCTCAAGCTGGCGTGATCACCGACTCGGTGCATGGCAAGGCCAAGATCATCGATGTCACTCCCGGGCGCATCCAATCAGCCATCGACGATGGTCACATCGTCATCGTTGCGGGCTTCCAGGGAGTCAGCCAGGACACCAAGGAGATCACCACGCTCGGTCGTGGCGGCACCGACACCACCGCGGTCGCTCTCGCGGCGGCGCTTAATGCTGACGTGTGTGAGATCTACACCGATGTCGACGGGGTCTTCACCGCCGACCCACGCATCGTCCCCCAGGCGGCCAAGCTCGACCAAGTCACCTATGAAGAGATGCTGGAGTTGGCCGCATCGGGCGCCAAGATCCTGCACCTGCGTTGCGTCGAATATGCCCGCCGCTACAACATCCCGATCCACGTCCGGTCCTCGTTCAGCCAACTCGACGGCACCTTGGTGACCGGCAGCATCAATGACGAAGGTGAAGAGCAAATGGAAGCAGCCATTATTTCTGGTGTCGCACACGATCGCAGCGAAGCCAAGATCACCGTGGTCGGCGTGCCCGACAAGATCGGCGAGGCCGCCCGGATCTTCGAGACCCTTGCTGAGGTGGCGATCAATATCGACATGATCGTGCAAAACGTGTCTGCCACCGACACTGGCCTCACCGACATCTCTTTCACCTTGACCCAAAGCGACGGCCAGGTCGCGATGGAGGCGCTCGATCGACTCAAGGATGAGGTCGGCTACGAGAAGCTCATCTTTGACCACTCGATCGGCAAGGTCTCGCTGGTCGGCGCCGGCATGCGCTCAAACCCGGGAGTCACCGCGAAGTTCTTCAAGTGCCTGGCTGATGCGGGTGTGAATATCGAGATGATTTCTACCTCCGAGATCCGGATTTCGGTTGTCTGCTCCGAGGAGCAGGTTGACGTGGCTGTTGCCGCTGCCCACACCGCCTTCGATCTGGACTCCAGCGAAGTCGAGGCAGTTGTGTACGGCGGGACCGGCCGCTGATGGCCCGCATCGGAGTAGTCGGAGCGACCGGACAGGTCGGCGTCGCAATGCGCGAGATCCTGCTGGAGCGCAACTTCCCGGCAGACGAGATCCGCTTCTTTGCTTCTGCCCGTTCAGCCGGCACCGTTTTGCCGTACGGCGATCGCGAGGTGGTCGTCGAAGACGCCGCCACTGCCGACCCATCGGGCCTGGACATTGCGCTCTTCTCAGCTGGCGCAACTGCCTCGCGCGCTCAGGCGCCCAGATTCGCGGAAGCCGGCGTGACCGTGGTCGACAATTCCTCGGCATGGCGGATGGACCCCGACGTGCCCTTGGTCGTCTCTGAGGTCAATCCCGAGGCGATCAAGCAAGCCCGCAAGGGCATCATCGCCAATCCCAACTGCACCACCATGGCGGCGATGCCGGTGCTCAAACCGCTTCATGATGCAGCAGGCCTCGTGCGCCTGATCGCCTCCACCTATCAAGCAGTGTCCGGCTCGGGCGTGGCTGGCGTTGAGGAGCTCTCGAGCCAGATCCAGGTGGTGGGGCAAGAGGCTCGCGCCCTGGCCTATGACGGTGGGGCGGTGGATTTCCCCGCGCCCAACAAATACGTCGCGCCGATCGCCTACAACGTCGTACCGCTCGCCGGCTCAGTGGTCGACGATGGTCTCAACGAGACCGACGAGGAGAAGAAGTTGCGCAACGAGTCGCGCAAGATCTTGGGGATTCCCGAGTTGTTGGTCTCGGGCATCTGCGTGCGGGTGCCGGTTTTCACCGGGCACTCCTTGGCGATCAACGCCGAGTTCGCCAAGGCGATGACCCCCGAGCAGGCCCGTGAGATCTTGGCTGCTGCACCTGGTGTCGAGCTCGCCGAAGTGCCGACGCCGTTGCAGGCTGCTGGCCAGGATCCGTCGTACGTCGGTCGGCTCCGCCAAGATCCGGGCGTGCCCGATCATCGCGGGCTGGCGATGTTCATCAGCAATGACAACTTGCGCAAGGGTGCCGCACTCAACACCGTGCAGATCGCTGAGTTGATCGCTGCTGGGCTCTGAGCCCCGCCAGCCCAGCAATTGGGTTACGACGACTCGCGCACGATGATGCTGGTCAGCCACCACGAGACCATGTAACAGACCGCGGTCAGGGTCGGGATGATGGCGATCATCCACACGCTGTCGAGTTGCCGCATCACGGTCAACATCACCACGACCGCCATCAGGCCGATGCCGAGATATGACGTGGCAAAAGGATCGCGTTGGCGCAGCAACCACAGCGGTGCTGCGCCGACGAAGCCCGAGGCAAGCAGCAACACGATCGTGCTCAACAAGCCGATCCCGCCACATCCGCCAGGGCCACGAAGCCATGAGCAACCAAGGCCAGCTAGGTAGTACAGGCCAGCGGCAGTGAGGCCGGCGAGCGCCCCAGAGGCCCCAGCAATGAAGACCTCAGAGAGCCCGAACGGGCGGGTGGGTGTGACAGCTAGTGGCTTCGGCCGAGGGATGCCGGTCGTGGCTGGGGCCCGCCGTCGGCCCCCCTCTGGGGGTGAGGGGCTCGTCGTACGAGAAGGGCGGCGGGTGCGGGCAGCTTTGGTCGGCTTGGCAGGTTTGGCTTTGCCCTTGCGGACCTTGCGTGGTGCAGGTCGTGGTGGGGTTTGATCGTTGGGCGTCATGTGCTGGGTGTCGCCCCTAGTGGTGCATCCACCTGCCCGCCGTGGGCCTTGACGGCGTGTAGGCCAGCGATGGCTGCGGCCACAACCGGTGGGGTGAGGATCATCCCCAGTATGCCCGCCACGGTGCCACCCACGAGGGTGGCGATGAGTACGACGGCTGGGTGCATGTGCAAGGACGACCCGATTGCCCAGGAGGCCACCGCATTCTGGATAGCGCCGTTGGAAATGATCAAGCTGAGCAAGATGATCAGCGCCGCCGTGGCGCCCCCGGATCCGAAGGCAATGAGCACTGCGATGGCTCCAGTGAGCCAGGCGCCCACATATGGCACGAATGACAAGAAGAAGTAGAGCAGGAAGAGCGGGATGGCCAGGGGGATGCGCAGGATCAGCAACGGGATCATGAAGATCGGTGCAGTGATCAATGCAGTGATCGCGACCCCACGGAAATAAGCCCGCAGTGAGGTCTTGGTCAGCTCGGCCACCTCGACCACGATCACTGGGTCTTGGTTGGTGACCTTGGCAAACCACAACGGGAAGAGCTTGGAGTCGCGCAACACGAAGAAGAGGAAGAACAGTGCGAAGAAGGTGCTGATGATCAGGGTGATCACGCTCGAAAAGCTGCTGGCAGCGACTTCGAGGATGCCTCGGCTCAGGTGAGGGGCATTGTCTGAAAGGGCCTCACGGGCCCTTGCCAGGAGGATCGTGTCGTAGTCATGCTCACGCATCCAGGAGAGCAGAGCGCGCCAACCACGCTCGAGTTGTTTTGAGATCTCTGGGACCTGCTGCAGGATGCCCCGCACGACCAACCAGCCGACTGCCGCAGAGCCGAGCAGGAAGGTCAGCAGGCTAATCGCAGCGGCGAGTGTTGGTTTGACTCCGCGAACTTGCAGAGCGCGGCAAAGTGGTTCCAAGACGATGCCGAAGATGACGGCCACGACCAGCGGGATCACGACTCCACTGATCGCGCCCAAAGCCAATGCTGCGACGACGATCAGCGCGATGATGCCCAATGCTGACCAGCTGAGAGCGCCGTACTGCTGCAGGCGCTCGACCCTGCTTGGCGCACCCTGCTTGTCTGTCTCGCTCATCGCTCCCCACCTGGTCGGTTGAGGCCCACCCTAGCCAGCGCCAGCCACTCGTATGGCGTTGTGTCACGACAACCACGCAGGAAATTCATCGATGGACATTTTCCGCACTGCCCGTGCACCTAAGCAGTGACCCCGCCAGGGGAGGAAGTTTTGGTCCAGCCAGGAGTCAGGAGAGAGTTGATGTCCAAGAATCCCCCGCGCCCCGCACTTGCCGTGGCGCATGAAAACGGTGTCGTCCACATCAGGTGCACTGTCGAGTCGTACTCCGGTGCCGGCATGGCCTTGACCAAGAGCGGCGTCTCCTGGGTGCCTGACCTCTACGAGAGCAGTGGCCAGAGCCCCTTTGTCAGCGACATCAGGATCGAACCTGGCGGGCGTGGCCACCGGGTCGTAGAAGTCGGGCAAGCCTTGAGGGCTCACAACCTGACTGGCCACACTTATGCGAGTTTCTACGACCCATTCACGCCGGGTCCGATGGTGCGCCTAGGCCGGGTGGGTCCTGCGTTGAACGCTCACCGCCTTGACAAGGTGCTCTACGTCATCGACTACGGGCCCGGGGGCGTGTGGTATCTCGGGCATCAACATCACTTGGGCCTTGCCCTTGCGATTGCCGAAGATGTCCATGAAGGATTGGTCTATCCAGTCCACGGCAGCTCACCGGGTGATCTTCACAGTTTTGGCACTGAGTCCGTCTCAGCTAAGACCAACACCATCTGCGCTCTGCTTCGGGCAGAGGGGATCTTCATCCACAGTGACGAGTTCGTCGTGGACTCCTGAGCGCTGCGCCAGCCCATCGCTGGGTATCGCTCCGATGCCTTTCCCGCCCAAGGCGGGTACGACGCCGACCGCAGTGCCGCTTGCGTCATACGGCCCGTGTGTATTGCGGCCTACGTCATCCAACTCGTGGGCATATGGCCACGAAAGGCATGACGCTAGGCTCGGCGCTCACGCAATGTATGACGCAAGTCCAGCGGCTGCGCGGTTCTTGAGTCAGTTGTAACCAGTGCCTGGGTGGAAGCTGTTCACCTTGGTCAGGGTGTTGGTGTCGGTGTGGTGCATCTCGAGATTGTCGAGGATCGCCAACCGCAAGACGAGGTCTTGGGTGTAGGTGAAGGTGCCGTCGTCGTTGAGCCGGAAGGTGCTGGTGAAGTCCTTCAGCTCTGCACGCTCGGAGAGGTACTTGTTTTGCAGGATGCCGTAGTTGGGGCTGCCCGGCGTCGCGTTGAAGGTCACCGCCTTGTCACGCGGTGAGGCATTGCCCCCGGCGAGGATTGCGATGCCGCGACCGAAGACGACATTGCGCATCACTTGGCCGTTTTCCTTGTCCCACAACAGGTAGCCGACCTCGTCATGGAATGGCTGCATGGTCTCTTCGCCATGGCGCCATGCGGTCATCTGGAAGGTGAGGCCTTCCAAGGTCTGCTGGCCGTTTTCTTGTACGCCGATTGGCTTGAACCAAGCCTTCTCGAAGTAGCTCGTCTCCGAAGTCTCGTCGTCCTTGTTGTGGTACGACACGTCGACGCCGACATTGCCCTCCCACTCGCCGACCAGCCAGGTCAGTGGGCCAAGTCGCTGGGGCCCCAAGATCTCTGCCATTATTTCCTCCTGATTTGGATTTAATATTCACCGTACGCCTGCCTGATGGCGGGCAAGCAACCGGTAGGCATTCGGGGAGTCCTTTGAGACCAGATGTGCCGTAAGGTGCTGACACACCCTTGCGACCAGCGCCCAGTAGAGGAACCACTAAGTGGTCGAGACTCCCAAGCACACGAATGGGCACACCGTCTTGGCGGTCCCAGTGCCGCAACTTGATCAGGTGGTCCGCAGTCGCACTGCTCACTATGACAAGACCTTCGTGTCCACCGATCCCAGATTCGTCCACGCGCACATCACAGTGCTGGCGCCGTGGGTCGTGCGGCCCACCCGAGCCGACCTCGACCGTGTGGGTGAGATCGCTGCCAGAGTGGAGCCGACGCTGGTCACCTTGTCGGAAGTGGAGGAGTTTGTCGGCGGAGTGATCCACCTTCGCCCTGAGCCTGAGGAGCCCTTCCGCAGGCTCACCGCTGAGCTAAGCGCGTGCTTCCCCGACTTCCCGCCCTACGCAGGTGAGTTCCCCGACCCAGTGCCACATCTGACTCTCGATCACCCGGCCGGTGGGGTCACTCTTGGCGAAGTCCGTGATCGGATGGATGGGTTGCTTCCGATTACTTTCACCCTAGACAAGCTAGATCTGCAATGGTGGGCAAACAATGACTGTCGGTTGCTTCACTCGTGGGCAATCGGAGGAGTACGGCGATTGGGCGCGGCATCCCCAAGAATGGCGAGGTAACAGATGTGAAGACCCTGGTCACTGGTGGTGTGCGCTCGGGCAAGTCCCGCCATGCCGAGGCCTTGTTGACTGACTTGTCGCCAGTCACCTACGTCGCCCCCGGGCCGACGATTGCAGAAGACCCGGACCCTGACTGGGCTGCCCGGATCAGGTCACACCAGGAGAGACGCCCACCCCATTGGACGACATTGGAGACCCGAGACCTGGTCGAAGCGCTGCGTACGCCCGGGCCCGTGGTCGTTGACTGTCTGGGCACTTGGCTCGCAGCGGTGCTTGATCAACGCGGCCTGTGGGAGGCGGCAAGTGAGGATGTCCTTGCGGTCATCACCGAGTTGCTTGATCAGGCAGTCGAAGTGCTGGCAAAGCGTGACCAGGTGGTGCTCGTGACCAATGAAGTAGGGCTCGGTGTGGTCCCGGCCCACCGTTCTGGGCGCCTGTTCCGAGATCTACTCGGGGTGGTCAACCAGTCGTTGGCGGCCGCGTGCGACGAGGTGCACCTAGTCATCGCGGGGCGGGTGCTCGTCCTCTGAGCGAGGATGCTCAAGACAGCACTACGAAGATCGCAGCAAGGGCAATCTCCACTGCGGCGCCGAAAACATCGCCGGTGACGCCGCCAAATCGGCGTACGGCGTGGAGCACCATGATGAGGCAGACAACGGTGGCGATTGCCATTGCCAGTGCCCCGCGCCACCATTCGAGCCCGGCCCAGCATCCGGCAAAGCTGAGCAGTGCTGCAGCCAGGGCCACGAGTGCGACCGCTCCAGATCGCGTGATGCTTTGGGTGTAGGTCTCGCCGAGTCCATCTTGTCGGGCCGCTGGGATGCCACGTGCGCAACAAGTCACCAATGCGACCCGGGACAGGCACACTGCCAGCCCGGCCAACACTGCGGCTCGCCACCATTCGACCGAGCCGAGCAAGGCCGCCAGACCAGAGACCTGCAGCCCGATTACCAACACCGTAGCCACCACTCCTGCCGGGCCTGAAGTTCCGGACTTCATGACCTGTAGCGAGCGATCGCGGTCGAAGGAGGCGGCAAGACCGTCAGCCACATCCGACAAGCCGTCCAGGTGGAAGCCCCGGTTGCCCACGACTGTCACGGCGATTGCCAGCAGTGCGGTGATGGCGTAGCTGAGGGTCAACCAATGACCGAGCGCGACAACCAGAGCAAGAGCCAAGCTCAAGGGAAGTACTGCCAGCGGGGCAAGCAGCATCGCCAAGCCAGCACGTCGACGATCCACTGTCATGGGCGGCCGCACTGGCACGGCGGTCAGGGTGCCGACAGCCAGGCGCCACGCGTCGAGCAGCATCAGGCTCCGAGCTCCTCGAGGAGGGCGACATCGCGCAGCAGGGCGACAGCGCTTCGTACCAACGGGACTGCCGCGACCGCGCCAGAACCTTCTCCCAGCCTGAGCCCGAGATCAAGGATGGGCTCCACGCCGAGCTTGGACAGCGCCAGTGACTGAGCCGGCTCAGTCGATCGATGGCCAGCGGCGAACCACGCTGAAACCCCCGGCTCCATGCGCTCGGCGGACAACGCGCAGGCCACGCTCATCAGGCCATCGAGCAGCACAGGAACGCCGTGGTGGGCGGCGGCGATCAAGTAGCCGGTTGTGGCGGCGAGGTCTGCAGAGCCCAAGGCGGTGAGCGTCTCGACGGGGTCGTCGGTGCGGGCGCCGGCTCTGACAAAGCAGCGTCAATCACGGCTTGCTTGGGTCAATCCGGCATCGTCGATGCCGGTGCCTCATCCCACCACCTCTGGGGCAGGCAAGCCCAGCGCGGCAGCAACCAGGGCTGAAGCGACAGTGGTGTTGCCGATGCCCATGTCTCCACTGATCAATAGCTGCGCACCAGCCGAAATCTCTTCTCAGGCGATCTTGGCTCCAGCTTCCAGAGCCGCTCTGGTCTGCTCGGGAGACAGGGCGTCCTCGAGGTGGATGGCGCCGCTGCCCGCCTGACCTTGTACGCCGTCAAGGCCACTGAGTTGCCTCGTCAACGTCGCTGAAGTCTTCGTCCACCCCAGGTCGAGGACTCGCACCGATACGCGTCATGGGCTTGGGCGAGAGCGCTGACACCGGCCTTGCCCAGCAGGAAGGTGCGCACCATGGCTCCGGTGATCGCGGGTGGGAAGGCTGAGACGCCATGAGCGGCCACCCCGTGATCGCCGGCAAAGATGACCAAGCGCACGTTGTCGATGGGTGCGGGTGGCACTTGTCCTTGGCACGCGGCAAGCCAAACTCCTAGATCGCCCAAGTGGCCGAGCGCACCTGGGGGAGTTGCGAGTGCGGCTAGGCGCCCTGAGGCTTCCTTGCGGCTGGTTTCGGACGGAGCTGACACTTGACCCATTTGGCCTCCCAGTTCAAAACCAACAACGGCCGAACCCGATTGGGTCCGGCCGTCGTGGATGTAAAAACACCCAAAATGTCGGGCTGACAGGATTTGAACCTGCGGCCTCTTCGTCCCGAACGAAGCGCGCTACCAAACTGCGCCACAGCCCGCCGCCCTCAGCAGCGCTGAGAGCGTGGTGAGTCTATCGGAGCAGGTCGGCGTACGCGCAGTGGGGACTCGGCAAGTTTGTGAGCTCACGCGACCTTGGGGGTCAGGGTCACCAGCACGGCTTCGGGGCGGCAGCAGAAGCGCACCGGAGCAAATGGGGAAGTGCCTGCTCCGGCAGACACATGCAGCCACGCACTCTCGGGATCGCCGGCCATTGAGTCGGCTGGATGGCGATGCAGGCCGCTGACTCGAGCCCGATCGAGGTCACAGTTGGTGACCAGCGCTCCCTTGATCGGCAGACAAAGCTGGCCGCCGTGGGTGTGTCCGGCCATGGTGATGTCGTAGCCATCGCGGGCAAACTGGTCGAGCACCCGCAAGTACGGCGCGTGCGTGACGCCGATCCTCAGGTCGGCGCTGGCATCGGCCGGGCCACCGATCGCAGTCAGGTCGTCGTACTCCAAGTGCGGGTCGTCGACTCCGGCGAAGGCGATCGAGGTGCCGTTGACGACCAGCTGTCCAAATGCATTGTTGAGATCGAGCCAGCCGTGCCGTTTGAACTCAGTGCGCAGATCCTCGAAGGGGAGCATCGGGGAGTTGACATTGCGCTCCCCGTCGTCGGGAAGCAGGTACTTCACCGGGTTGCGCAGTCGTGGTGAGAAATAGTCATTTGAGCCAAAGACGAAGACGCCGGGTACGTCGAGCAGCCGACCGAAGCCTTCGACCAGGGGTGCAACCGACCCCATGTGGGCGAGATTGTCACCGGTGTTTATCACCAGATCGGGCTCCAGATCAGCCAGCGATGCCAGCCACGCACGCTTGCGACCCTGACGCGGCACGAGGTGGAGATCGGTGACGTGCAGCACCTTGATGGGCTGAGCGCCCGGGGGGAGTGCGGCGATGGCGGCACGACGTACGACGAAATTGCGCACCTCCCAGCCAGCCGAGTAGGCCAAGGTGCCCAGACCGGCTACCGCCCCCAGACCCGCGACTCCGGCGAGGGTGCGGGTAATGCTGGGCGCGACCATGCGCTCAACCCTGCCACAATGGTCCACATGAGTGAGCTCAAGGACCGACTGCGTGCCGACCTGACCGATGCGATCAAGGCGCGCGAGTCGCTGAAATCCTCCACCATCAGGATGGTGCTGACCGCGATCACCAACGCCGAGGTTGCTGGGAAGGAGTCCAAGGAGCTCACTGACGAAGACGTGCTCACAGTGTTGGCCCAAGAGGCGAAGAAGCGCCGCGAGGCAGCTGCTGCCTTCGACGATGCGGGCCGCACCGAGGCGGCTGGCAAGGAGCGCATGGAGGCAGCGGTGATCGCCGACTATTTGCCTGAGCAGCTCTCACCCGAGGAGATCTCGGCTCTGGTCACCGAAGCCATCGCCGAGCTTGGCGTGGCGGGTGAAGGCATGAAGGCCATGGGGCGCGTCATGGGCGTGCTCAACCCGAAGGTCAAGGGTCGAGCCGATGGTGGAGCGGTAGCAGCCGAGGTCAAGCGCCTGCTCTCCTAAAGCTCAGCGGCCCCGCTTCTTGCCGTTGTTGCCGCGCCGACCCGGTTTGTTGCCCTTCTTGGCGTCAGCATCCGGGCCCTTGCTTGCCGACGGTGGAGGTGGCGGCGGGGCGATATAGATCGGCCTCGTGAAGTAGGCACTGGGCAATAGGTCCTGTACGTCGCGCATCGCCGCTGACCACATCGGCCCAGCCACCGTCGAGCCATGTGCGGTGCCGATATAGCTGCCACCGACTCGCTGCCCGTTGAGGCTCATCGGGATCCCATTGGAGTTGGCGCCGGCGATCATCGCGGCCGTCGCGACAGCTGGGGTGTAGCCGTTGAACCACACCGCGACATTGCCCTGCGTCGTACCGGTCTTGCCAGCGGACTGCTTGTTGATGTTGAGTGCTGATCCGAATCCACCCGGTGCCATCACCCCCCGCAGGATGTCATTGACCCGATCTGCGGTGTCCTTCTCCATCACCTGACTACAGCTCTTTGGGTAATCCTTGAAGAGCGAGCCATCAGGATTGAGGATCCGGGCGACCGGCCGCGCCTGACAGGCCTTGCCACGCGCAGCGAAGGTCGCGTAGGCCTCAGCCATCTCCAAGGGGCTCACGTCGGCCACGCCGAGGGTGAAGGAGGGCACCATCTCGTGCTTGGGGTTGGTCAACTGCACGCCCATCTCGGTGGCCAAGCGATAGGGATCGCAGATGCCGGTGCGCTGCTCAAGTTGGGCAAAGAAGGTGTTGACCGACAGTTGGGTGCCCGAATACATGTTCATCGTGCCGCTGCTGGTGGAGTTGCGCGGTTCCCAAGTGTCATAGCTGCTGTAGGGCTGGTCATTGCACAGCATGAATTTGTTCATCGCCAAGCTCACTTGGGCAGGCGAGCTGATCGAGGTGTAGGGGGACATCCCCTGTTCGAGCGCGGCAGCGATCACGAAGAGCTTGAAGGTGGAGCCTGCCTGGAAGCCGTTTGAGTCGCCGTACTGAGTGGGCACGGCGTAATCGAGGAAGGTCTGGCCCTTGGCCTTGTCACGGCCCATCGGCCGCGACTGCCCGATGCCCAACACATTGCCGGTGCCCGGCTCAACCATCGCCAGCGCCCCGATCGCCATGTCGGTGGGGTCGACGGCTCCCTGCGCGGCGTTGGTGGCGGCTCGCTGGAAGGCCGGCGCCATTGTCGTCTGGATCACCAAGCCGCCTTGGTCGAGGAGTCGCTCGCGGTCAGCCACCGTGGCTCCGAGGGCCGGATCATCAAGCAGATAGCGACGCACGTAGTCGCAGTAGAAGGGTGCACTCTTTGAAGCCATGCAGCCGTTGCCGGTGGGGGCGACGTTGAGATCCAGATCGGTCTGCTGGAGGGCGGTGGCCTCTTGTGCTGGGATCACATTGAGCTGACCCATCCGTGAGAGTACGACGTCACGCCTGGCCTTGGCTCGGTCAGGGAAGCGGACTGGGCTGTAGCCGGTGGGGTTCTTGACCAGACCCGCAAGTATTGCGGCCTGTTGGGTGTCGAGCTCGCTGGCGTCGATGCTGAAGTAGTGCTTGGCCGCGGCTTGAACGCCGTACGCCCCATCACCGAAATAGGCGATATTGAGGTAGCGCTCCAAGATCCAGTCTTTGGTGTGCTTTTGCTCGAAGGCGATCGCGTGGCGCAACTCCACGATCTTGCGTTGGTAGGTGTCGGCGACGGCAGCCCTACGCTGCTCGGGAGTCTGCGCCTGCGTGACCGCAGTCATCTTCGCCAACTGCTGGGTTATCGAAGAGCCGCCCTGGGTGCTGCCGCTGGACTGGTTGTTCACGAAGGCGCGCAGGGTGCCTTTGAGGTCGAGGGCGCCGTGCTCATAGAAGCGATAGTCCTCAATCGCGACGAGTGCCTTCTGCATGATCGGTGCGATCTGATCCAGGCGCACGTTGACGCGGTTTTCGTCATAGAAGGTGGCAATCACCTTGCCATTCTTGGCCAACACCTTGCTCGACTGGGCAAGCGGCATCTCGTCGAGCTCTTCGGGAAACTGCTGCACCGTCTCGTCGACGACCTTCGCGGTGTAGCCAAGCGAAGCAGCAACCGGGATCGTGAGCCCGGCAACCAGCAGGCCCATCGCAGCAGCGATCGCGCCCATCACCGCAAGATGCTTGAGCACCTTGTCGTATCCGGGGCGCGCGCTGTTCGGGTCAGGCGGGGAAGGCATAGCACAAGACTAGGGGGACGGGACAAGTATCCCGAGAAGCCATTCAGCTGGTCTAGTCCAAAAGGACTAGTCATTTTTAGTCATTTTAGGGCTAGTAACGAGTCCCTGATGCCACGTAATGTCTGATTTGCGTTACACGGCCGATGGGGATCGGCAAGGAGTGATCGGTGAGGGATCGGTCACCCAGGAGCATCATCTGGAGGGAAAATGTCCTGGAATGAAATGTGGGCCAATGCCGCATTGTGTAAAGGCGAGAAGGCCGACGCCCTGTTTGTCAAGGGAGCCGAGCAGCACAAGGCCAAGGTTGTTTGCGGTGCCTGCCCGGTTAGGAGCGAGTGCCTGGCTGAGGCTCTCGACAACCAGATCGAGTGGGGAGTTTGGGGTGGACTCACTGAGCGTGAGCGCCGAGCCCTACTCCGCAAGCGTCCCAACGTGACCTCGTGGCGCGGGCTGCTCGAGACCGCCAAGGCAGATCACGAGAGGCAAATCGCCACCACTGCTTGAGTCAACAGCAACCAAAACGCCGTACCTATTGTGGTGCGGCGTTTTGGTTTGTCCGGCCGGCGCTATGCAAATTCACTGGTTAACCAGTGAATTTGGTGCCGACCACGTGAAATTTTCCGTGCTACCTGCCAAGGTCACTGGTTAGCCAGTGAATTGGGAGCTCACTCAGGCTGGTCGGCGAGGAGAGCGCCGACCTGACGCAGGCCATCGAGGTCGTGTACGTCGGTCGCCAGTGCGCGGATCTTCGCGCGGGGCACGTCGGGGTGCGCGGTGGCGAAACGGTCGATCAGGTCGTGCTCGCGGGTGACTGCTTGCATCTTGTCGGCATGGAGTCGGAGCAGTCCGCCAGCGAGCTTCTCATAGGAGTCGGCGCCGGGCTGGTGCAACTTCTCGTAGGCCGCCATGGCGGTGTTTGCGCTCAGTGGTGCGGTGTCAGCCTCGGCGAGGTCGCTGGTGCGGTTGATCACCAGGCCGGCCAGTGGCATGTCCTCTTGGCTGAGCCGGTCGACGAAGTACGCCGCTTCACGCATGGCGTCGCGCTCAGGTGCCGCGATCACGAGGAAGGCAGTGCCGTCAGCCTGCAGCAGTTCGAAGGTGCGCTGGGCACGGGCTCTGAAGCCGCCGAAGAGAGTGTCGAAGGCTGACACGAAGGCCGACATGTCTTGCAGCACCTGGGCCCCAATGATCGTGGTGAGTGCTCGAGTCACCATGCCGAAGCCTGCGGTCATGAGGCGAGCTGGCCCCTTGGCGGGAGCGAGCAGCAACCGCATGAAACGCCCGTCGAGGAAGCTGGAGAGCCTCTCGGGGGCGTCCAAGAAGTCCAGTGCGCTGCGTGACGGCGGGGTGTCGACCACGATCAGATCCCAGCGCCCAGACTTCTGGGCGTCCTTGTCGAGCTGCCCGAGCTTCTCCATGGCCATGTATTCCTGGGTGCCAGCAAAAGAGCTGGACACGGCGATGTAGAAGGGGTTGTCCAGGATTTGCTGGGCCTTCTCGGGGCTGGCTTGGCTCTGCACCACCTCGTCGAAGGTGCGCTTCATGTCGAGCATCATCGCCTCGAGCTCGCCACCTGCCGCATCGTTGATCCCTTGCACGGGCCGCGGCGAGTTGTCGAGGGCCTCGATGCCCATTGACTGGGCCAGGCGTCGGGCCGGGTCGATGGTGAGCACGACGACCTTGCGGCCCTGCTCGGCAGCACGTAGCGCCAAGGCTGCAGACGTGGTGGTCTTGCCGACACCGCCTGACCCGCAGCACACGATGATTCGCACCTTGCGATCGGCCAGCAAGTTGTCGACATTGAGTGGACCGGCGTGCCGGGGCTCTGGCTGCAATGCTCCGACGCGGGGTTGTGGGGCGCGTTTGCGGGAGCGGCTCATCGGATGCCTCCTTCTCGGAGTATGGCGGCAAGGTCGTAGAGGCCCTCGTATTCGACGCCACCGGGGAGTCTGGGCAATTCCAGGCTTGGCACATCAAGCTCGGCGATCAGGGCTCGCTGGCTGTCTTCGAGCTCTCTGCGCTCGGCATGGTCGCGACCTTCGCTGATCAGCGTGGCCACGATCGCTGGTGTCGTGGCGATACCGACAGAGTCAAGGGTCTTGGAGAGTTGCTGGTTGTCGACCTTGTCGTTGAGCAGCAGGGCCCGCTCGTTGTCGCCCAGGTCTTGTGGTCTCACCAGGTTGATGAAGACGCCACCCACTGGCAGCCCGGTCCGTTGCATCTCGTGGATGCCGTCGATGGTCTCCTGCACCGGCATCTCCTCGAGCACAGTGGTCAGGTGGATGGCGCATTGCGGTGAGCGGATCAGTTCGGTGACGGTGTCAGCCTGGGCCTTGATCGGACCCATCTTGGCCAGGCCCGCGAGTTCGTTGTTGACATTGAGGAATTGCGCGATCCGTCCGGTCGGGGGCGCATCCAGCACGATCGCGTCGTACTCCCGGGCGTCTTTGTTGCGTCGATTGCGACGGGCGGCTTCATAGACCTTGCCGGTGAGGAGCACATCGCGCACGCCTGGCGCGATCGTGGTGGCAAACTCAATCACTCCGAAGCGGTCGAGTGCCTTGCCCGCGCGGCCCAGGCGGTAGTACATGTCGAGATATTCCATTAGTGCCGACTCGGCGTCGATCGCCAGGGCGTAGACGTCTCCGGCATCGCCAGTGCCGCGCGCGATCAGGCGCTCTTCATAGGGCAACGGGGGTACGTCGAAGAGTTGCGCGAACCCTTGGCGTCCTTCTACCTCGCAGAGCAAGACATCGCCGCCGTCAGCGGCGAGCGCGATCGCGAGGGATGCGGCAACGGTGGTCTTGCCGGTGCCGCCCTTGCCGGTGACGATGTGCAATTGCACCCCGGGGAACAGTTGCGTGACTGGTGCGGGCATGCCACGACTCTACTAATGGGTGCAGGTGCCGAGCACAGCAGCAATAAGTAGAGTCGGAGCATGACGAAGTGGGAATACTTGACCGCCCCCGTCTTGGTGCACTCCACCAAGCAGATCCTCGACAACTTTGGCCAGGACGGCTGGGAGTTGGTGCAGATGGTGCCGGGGATGAATCCCGAGAATCTCGTGGCATATTTCAAGCGGCCGATCCAATGAGCGTCACCGCCAGATTGGCGGAGTTGGGCGTGGAGGTGCCGGAGGTCGTGCCTCCGGTGGCGTCCTACCAGCCCGCCGTACGCGCTGGCGACTTCGTCTACACCGCGGGTCAACTGCCGTTCAAGGACGGCGTGTGCTTGGCCACTGGCAAGGTCGGAGCTGAAGTCAGTGTCGAGGTGGCCACAGACTGTGCCCGTCAGGCAGCGCTTAACGCCCTGGCCGCGATCCAAAATCTGATCGGTGACCTCGATCAGGTCAAACGGATCGTGAAGGTGGTCGTCTTCGTGGCTTCAACACCAGATTTCACCGCGCAGCCAGGAGTGGCCAATGGTGCCTCTGAGTTTTTGGGTCAGGTCTTCGGCGAGGCTGGCAAGCACGTGCGCTCTGCCGTCGGCGTGAGTGTGCTGCCCTTGGACGCCCCGGTGGAGGTAGAACTGGTCGTGCAGGTCTGATGGCACACCGCATCGAACTGCCGCCAGAGTTCGCCGAGGTTGCTGCCGAGTTCACCTCTGGTGTTCGCGAGCCTGCCGAGCCTCGTGATGCTGCGACTGTGGTGCTGATGAGGGATGGGTCGGCGGGCCCAGAGGTCTACTTGATGCTCCGACAAAACACGATGGCCTTCGCCGGCGGTGTTTGTGTCTTTCCCGGAGGCGGAGTCGACCCTCGTGACCATGACCATGAGATCGCCTGGGCCGGCCCGGAGCCAGCTGAGTGGGCCACTCGTTTGGGTGTCGATGAAGGCCAGGCAAGAGCCTTGGTGTGTGCTGCCGTACGCGAGACCTTCGAGGAGTCCGGCGTACTTCTTGCTGGCCCATCTGACCATGAGGTCGTCAGCGATACGACCGGCGACCAATGGGAGGCCGATCGGGTTGCCTTGGAGTCGCGCGAGCTGGCGATGACGGAGTTTCTTGATCGACGCGGCCTGTATTTGCGCTCCGACCTGCTGGGTGTCTGGTCGGGTTGGTTGACTCCCCATTTTGAGCCGCGTCGCTATCGCACCTGGTTTTTCGTGGCGGATCTGCCAGAGGGGCAGCGCACCCGAGATGTCTCCAGTGAGTCCAGCGAGGTGCTCTGGCTGCCAGCAATGGGTGCGGTTGAGCAGGTTGAGGCAGAGCAGATCATGATGCTGCCGCCCACCTACATGACCTGCCTCGACATCGCCCAGTACGCCGACACCGACGGGGTCTTGGGAGAGGCTCAGAGCCGCATGGTCGACATGTTCACCCCGGTGGTCGAAGAGGTCGACGGGTCCTTCTTGTTGTCCGTTCCGCCGTACTACGAGCAATTGGCCCGGACCCGGGAGTGACGACTCATGACTGAGTGGCGTGGCGGTGCGTACGGCGATCGAGGTCACTGTGTCTTGGCGCCCAATGCCAACTTCATGACCCTCGACGGCACCAACACTTGGGTCTTGCGTGAGCCTGACGCCACCCGATCGATCGTGGTAGACCCTGGGCCCACTGACCCAGCGCATCTGGCTGCCATTTCAGCGGCAGCCGGTGAGGTGGCCATGGTCTTGTTGACTCATCACCACCTCGACCATTCAGAGGCAGCCAAGGAGTTTGCGGCCGCAATGGGCTGCGGGGTGCGTGCGCTCGACCCCGGCCAGCGCCTTGGTGACGAAGGGCTGGCTGATGGTGACGTGATCGCGGTCGATGGGCTGGAGGTTCATGTTGTTGGCACGCCGGGGCACACTGCTGACTCGCTGTCGTTCGTGCTGCCCGCGGAGGGTGCAGTCTTGACTGGCGACACGATCCTCGGGAGAGGCACGACAGTGGTCGCCCATCCCGACGGCCAACTCGGCGCCTATCTCGACTCCCTGGACAGACTGCACCGGCTGGCGGAGGCAAATGAGATCCATTGGGTCTGGCCTGGGCATGGCCCGGTGCTAGATGACGCCTTGGCCACCCTCGACTTCTACATTGCCCATCGACAAGGGCGCCTGGCCCAGGTCAGAGACGCGCTTCGTCACCCCGATGAGCTCCCCGTCGTGTCGGGAGGATCCGCAGGGATCCTGCCCGACGGCACGCCCATCTCCAGCGATGACGGCCTGGCTCGCAGGGTCGTCGAGCGGGTCTACTCCGATGTTGATCCGGTCCTTTGGGGTGCAGCTGAGCTCTCCGTGCGCGCCCAGCTCGACTACTTGCGGCGCCAGAGTTCCTGAGCGCTTTAGCAGGTCAGGAGCCAGCTAGGTCAGGAGCCGGGCATCAACGGCGTACGCCGGGCCCCAAGACCCACTGCTCATTGGACCCGCCAGTGCGATAGGCGGTGTCGGTGATGATCCGGTGGAAGATGCCGTCGTGGCGGTCGGTGTAGATCTTGGAGCGCGCCGACACCCACACCCGCTTGTGCTTCGCCCTGGGCTTCACTTGTTTGAAGCATCGGTTGGGGAAGCGGAAGGTCACCTGGTTGTCACCGAAGGCCCACGTCGTCTTGGGGGAGCACACTGGCCGATTGCCAGCATTGGTGTTTGTGGCCACTGGATTGCCGAGGTTTTGGGCCATGTCCGCGATCACCTGCAGGCTGATGCCTTCGTTGGTGACCAGACCGACGGTGTACTGCGCAGTGCGTACGGTCGGTGCTGAAGGCACGAGTTTGACGAAGGTCAGCCTGACGGTCACGGCCTTCTTGCCGTTGTTGATGCGTACGGCGCTGATGTCGCCTTGGTCGTTGTTGGGGCTGGCCACCCAGATCGCGCGGTCGACGTCATAGGTCATGGTGTCGCCGGTGGCATCGGTGGTGTTCTTGACCTTGGCGCTGCTCGCGGGAGCAAAGCCCAAGACAAGAAGCACAGAGATCAAGGTGACAACAACAGGGCGCATGGTGGCTCAAGCCTAGCCGTGAGGCCCAAGTCAGCGGGCGCGGCGACGCATCCGCTCGATGTCCATGATCACCACGGAGCGAGGCTCAAGGCGGATCCAGCCGCGGGAGGCGAAGTCAGCCAAGGCCTTGTTGACCGTCTCGCGAGATGCGCCAACAAGTTGGGCGAGCTCTTCTTGAGTCAGATCGTGGTGCACGTGTACGCCGTCATCGGCGGTGCGTCCGAAGCGATCGGCCAAGTCGAGCAGGGCCTTGGAGACTCGTCCGGGCACATCGGAGAAGACGAGGTCGGCAACGACTTCGTTGGTCTTGCGTAGCCGACTGGCCAGCTGGGTGAGCATGCCCAGAGCGACCTGTGGGCGACCGTCGAGCCACTTCATCATCACGTCGTGGCTGAGCGAGAGGAAGGATGACTCGGTAACTGCGGTGACTGTGGCCGAGCGGGGGCCGGGATCGAAGAGCGACAACTCGCCGAACATCTGGCCCGGGCCCAAGATGGCGAGGAGGTTTTCGCGGCCATCACTGGAGGTGCGGCCGAGCTTCACCTTGCCTTCGGTGACGATGTAGAGACGATCTCCGGGGTCGCCCTCATGGAAGAGAGTCTCACCGCGGGCCAACCTGGTCTCACCCATTGACGCACGCAGCGCGCTGGCTGCTTCTTCGTCGAGGGTCCGGAAGAGTGGTGCTTGACGCAGTACGTCGTTGTCCAGAGACATGGGCTTCCTTCACTCAGTCATACAAGGACCCGGTGTGAGCCCTCTGCTTCAGCCACGCAAGTGGTGCATGTCACAGTCTGGACTATCGGCGGTCGGGCTGCCAAATGCGGCTCCGACCCCGCGTGGCTTGGATCCACTCGGGACGTAGGCTGTCGTGGTGCCAGATGTCGCTCTCACTCGCCGGGCCAGGAAGGTCAATCGGGTCCTTGCCGAGACCTATCCTGACGCTCGTTGTGAGCTCGACTTTGACAACCCTTTCGAGTTGTTGGTGGTCACGGTCTTGAGTGCTCAGACCACGGATCGGCGGGTCAATGCCGTTCGCCCGACGCTTTTTGCAGCCTATCCCGATGCTGTCGCGATGGCTGGGGCGCAAAGAGAAGCACTTGAGCAAATCATTGGGCCCTTGGGTTTCTTCCGCGCCAAGACCGAGTCTCTGCTCAAACTCTCAACTGCCCTGGTTGCCGATCACGACGGCCAGGTGCCCCCGAGCCTCGAGGAGTTGGTGAAGCTGCCCGGCGTCGGTCGCAAGACGGCCAATGTCGTGCTCGGCAACGCCGTTGACATCCCCGGCATCACAGTTGACACCCATTTCGGGAGACTTGCGCGTCGGCTTGGCTGGACCGAGCTGAATGACCCAGTCAAGGTCGAGCACGCCGTGGGTGAGCTCTTCCCCAAGCGCGACTGGACGATGCTCAGCCATCATCTGGTCTGGCATGGGCGTCGCGTCTGCCATGCCAAGAAGCCGGCATGCGGTGCCTGCACGGTGGCACGGTGGTGCCCGTCGTACGGCGCAGGGCCGACCGACCCGGAGGTTGCTGCGGCGCTGGTCAAGACTCAGGGGCCAGCATGATCAAGCAATTGGTCATCTTGGTGATGGCGTTGACCCTCCTCAGCGGCTGTGGAGTCATGGCCGACAAGGAAGACCTCGGCGTCAAGGTCAATACCCCTGAGCTGCGGGCACTGAAGAAGACCACTGGCATGGAGGACTGCCCTAAGGCCACTGGCCCAGAGCTCACTGCCACGAATGCCAGTGGGGCCGACTTGTTGCCCGACCTGACCCTGCCCTGCCTCGGTGGCGGCCGCGATGTCGAGTTGCGGCGGCTTCGTGGCCCGATGCTGATCAGCCTGTGGGCACAATGGTGCGTCAACTGCCCCCGCGAGCTGACCTGGTTTCAAAAAGCAGCAGATGAGTACGCCGGTCGCGTCGCCGTGTTGGGCATCAACTGGCAGGACACCCAGCCAGGGGCTGCCTTGAAGATGGCTCAGGAGCGAGGCGCAACTTTCCCATCCGTGGCAGACGTCAGCGGCGAGTTCCGCAGCCGCGGGTTGCCCAGATTGGTCATGATTGATGCTGCCGGGAAGGTGGTCTATGACCACGCGGGCGAGTTGAAGGACATGGCCACATTGCGCAGCTTGATCGAGCAGCATCTGGGAGTCGCCCGATGACGACTCCAGATCCGGCGACCGCTGAGTGGGGGCTGCCCCCTTGGATGAAGCCGATTGTCGATGGCGCTGCAGCGATCACCGGAGAAGACCTGACTCGCTTTTTGCCGCCCCACGACCACAGCGGCCGCACTGGCGCCGTACTCATGCTCTTTGGTGAGGGTGAAAAAGGCCCTGATCTGCTGCTCACCGAACGCTCCCACACGATGCGTTCCCACCCCGGGCAGATCTCCTTCCCGGGTGGTTCGATCGACCCTGACGACGCCACCCCGGCCGCGGCGGCGCTGCGGGAGGCCTGGGAGGAGACCGGGCTCGAGACCCGCGGCGTCGAGCTCGTTGGCGAGTTGCCCCAACTGTGGCTTCCGCCAAGCAATTTCGCGGTCACCCCGGTGTTGGGATATTGGCGTGAGCGCTCGCCAGTCAGCGTGGTTGACCCCGGTGAGGTGGAGACGGTGCTTCAAGTGCCACTGGACGAACTGCTCGACCCGGCCCATCGCGTCACTGTGCGGCACCCGATCGGCTATCAGAGCCCAGGCTTCATGGTGGGCCCGAGCAAAGACTTGATCCTCTGGGGCTTCACCGCTGGGATCATCAACAAACTCTTCGACTTCATCGGCTGGACCCGCGAGTGGGATCCAGAGGTCGTTGTCGAACTTCCCGACTACATGCTGAGGCAGGGTTGATGAATATCCTCGACTGGAGCCTGGTCGTCTTGGCAGTGGCTTATGCGATTTCTGGCTATTGGCAGGGCTTCGTGGCCGGCGCCTTTGCGACCGTGGGGCTGATCCTGGGTGGCATATTGGGCATCTGGGTGGCCCCCCTCTTGTTGGGTGAGGCCAAGCCGTCGTTGGCGGTGTCATTGTGGGCCCTGTTGATCGTGCTGGTCGTGGCCAGCATCGGCCAGGCATTGGCTCAACTCATCGGTGCCCGGGTGCGTGACACGATCACTTGGCGACCGGCGCGCGCGCTCGATGCCGTTGGTGGTGCAGCGTTGAGCGTGGTCGCCGTACTCCTCGTTGCCTGGATGCTCGGCGTTGCGATCAGCGGCTCGAAGATCCCGGGGCTGAGCAATCAAGCGCGCACGTCAACCGTGCTGGCCAAGGTGAACACCGTCGTGCCTCCGCAGGCCCAGCAGCTTCTGCGCGGCTTCAATGACGTGGTTGGCCAGACCTTCTTCCCGCGCTATCTGGAGCCATTTGCCCCCGAGGAGATCGTCAATGTCGGGCCAGCTCCCGCGACGATCACCCAAGATCCAGAAGTACGCCGTGCCGGCCGCTCGGTCTTCAAGGTGCGCAGCAACAACAAGTGCGGCAACGGCATCGAAGGCACCGGCTTCTTGTATTCGCCCAATCGGCTGATGACCAATGCCCACGTGGTCGCAGGGGTGCTCAAGCCGAAGGTCAAGGTTGGCTCACAAAGCGTCGACGCCACGGTGGTCTACTACGACCCACAGCTCGACCTAGCGGTGCTCGACGTACCGCGTCTGTCGGGGCCCTATATCGGCTTCGACAAGGGCGGTGAGCCGTTGCAGGTCGGAGCCACACTCGGATATCCCGAAGACGGGCCATTCAGTGCAAAGCCGGCCAGGATCCGTGCGGAGCAACGTCTGCGATCACCAGACATCTATGGCAATGGCACGGTCTTCAGGGATGTCTTCTCCTTGCGAGGAGAGATCCGCAATGGCAACAGCGGTGGGCCGTTGGTGTCTGAGGATGGCAAGGTCTTGGGTGTGGTCTTCGCAGCCTCGGTCAGTGACCCCAACACCGGCTATGCCTTGACCGCCAAGCAGGTGGCTGAGTCAGCGGCTCGTGGAATCACCAATGATCGTCGGGTCTCGACGATGGGTTGCAGTTAGTCGCAGATGACTCAGCGGGTCTTGAGCAGATCGACAGTCTCACGGGCCTGGCTGATCGTCTTCTCAGGAGCCCGCACCTTCTTGACCTTGAAGAAGCCAATCACTGCGAAGAGCAACGCCACCAGCGTGTAGGCGCCCCACACGATCAAGAAGCACCAAGCCAGGTGCAGGCCAGTCATGGAGATGAAATAGGCCGCAGCTATCGAAATGATGATCACCCCGAGCAACAGCAAGAACCCTGCCACTGCAAACAGCGCCAAGCCAGTGCCGCCATACTTCAGTGAGAGCTTGAGCTCGGCCTTGGCGAGTTGGATCTCGCTCTGGACGAGCTTGGAGATGTCTTGGGTGGCATCTACGACGAGTTTGCCGATGGTGGGTTCGTCGTCTCGAAGCGGCGCGTTGTTTGCCATACAAGCCTCACAGGTCGATCGGTTGGAGGTCTGAGCCTAACCCGCTGGGATCGTGGTGCCCTCGGTGGTCCGGTGGAAGCGATTGCGACGACCCAAGATCACTGCCGCGACCAGACCAGATGCCAGCGACCCGATGAGTACGGCGGCCTTAGCCTCGCCCAGCGTCTGGCCGGTGAAGGAAAGATTGCTGACCAACAACGACACGGTGAAGCCGACTCCGGCCAACACCGCGACCCCGATCAGGTCCCGCCAGGAGACGTCTTCGTTGAGATCAGCCCTGGTGAAGCGGGTGATCAGCCAACTCCCCCCCAGTACGCCGATCGGCTTGCCGATCACCAGCCCGGCTACGACGCCCCACAACACCGGGCTGGCGAACAGGTCGGCTCCGGCCTTCAACGCCACGCCCGCGCTCATGAATGCAAAGAAGGGCACGCAGATGCCAGAGCTGATTGGCACGATCCGGTGCTCGAGGCGCTCGGCTGGCGAGTCGGTTTCGTCCTTGTCGGGGATCACCCGGACGAGAAGTCCCATGATCACGCCGGCAATCGTGGCGTGGACGCCGCTCTCGTGAAGGGCTGCCCATGAGATGACTGCGATCGGTAGATAGAGCCAGATCGAGGTCACTCGTAGGCGTTGCAGCAGGCCAAAGGCCGCGAAGCCCGCAATCGCAATCGCCAGGCCTTCGAAGTGGATGGTTTCGGTGTAGACGACGGCGATGATGATGATCACGATCAGGTCATCGACCACAGCCAAGGTGAGCAAGAATGCGCGCAACTGACTGGGTAGCGCCGATCCGACGACTGCGAGGATCGCCAGGGCGAAGGCGATGTCTGTGGCTGCAGGGATCGCCCAACCCTTGATTGTGTCGCTGCCGAGGTTGATCGCTGCATAGATCAGGGCTGGCACGATCACGCCACAGGTGGCCGCCGCGACCGGCACTATCGCATCGGAAATGTTCTTCAAGGAGCCCACGAGGAGCTCTCGTTTTAGTTCCAGACCGGCCAAGAAGAAGAAGACGCTCAGTGCTCCATCCGCGGCCCAAGTCTCCAGGGTGAACGGGCCCAGGTGGGCCTCGCGCAGGGAGACATAGCTGTCGAGGTTGATATTGGCCCAAATCAAGGCGACCACTGCGGCGATCAGCGCGACCGAACCGCCCACTGTCTCCTTGCGGAGCAGGTCACCGACGAAGTTGCTTTCGCCAGACTCCAAACGGGGGAGGAACTTGCCGGGGCGGGCTCTGCGCACTCGCGTCACCTTTCGTCTCAGAGGTTGCGGACTCATTCGCCGACCAGACTTCCCGGCACACCTTTGTCCACCCTAATGCAGCGCTAGTGCAGCCCCGATGGAGCTTCGAGTTGCCTCGAGTGGCGAGAAGTTGCTTGCGGCTGCCACAATGTCTGTCGTTGGAGGGGAGTATTCCTTCGCAGCGATCTCGTCATCACGGCGTACGGGCCCTGTGTCTGCTTGCCCGGGATCGTTGGCCAGCCCAAGTCGGTTTGGCGGAAGAGACCTCCGGATATTTGTGCATCCCAATCCGGAAGGCTCCTCATGCACGTCAGCCCGCTCGCCTGGTGGATCACCATCGGCGTCACAGTGGTCATCTTCATCATCGACATCTTCATCATCGGGCGTCGTCCGCATGTGCCTTCGCGTCGGGAGGTCACTGTCGCGCTGGTTGGCTATGTGGCGCTGGCGGTCGCCTTCGGCATCGGCGTCTATTTCATGTACGGCACGAAGTACAGCGCGGAGTTCTTCGCGGGCTGGCTCACGGAGTACTCGCTGTCGATCGACAACTTGTTCATCTTCTTGATCATCATGGCGAAATTCGCCGTACCCAAGCAGTATCAACAAAGCGCGCTGCTGGTCGGCATCGTGATCGCGCTGGTGATGCGAGCGATCTTCATCGTCGCCGGCGCCCATGCGATCAACAACTTCAGTTGGGTCTTCTATCTATTCGGCATCTTCTTGATCTACACCGCGATCAAGTTGTCTCGGGAAAATGCTGATGAGGATGAGGAATATGAGGAGAACCGCCTGATCAAGTGGGTGGAGGCGAAGTTCCCGGCCACCTCTGAGTGGCATGGCACCGCCATCTTCGTGCGTGAAAAGGGCAAGTTGTTGATCACGCCGATGTTCATCGTGATCTTGGCGCTGGGCACCACCGATCTGCTGTTTGCGCTCGACTCGATCCCGGCGATCTATGGCCTCACCAAAGAGCCCTACCTGGTGTTGACCGCCAATATCTTCGCGCTGATGGGGCTGCGTCAGCTCTACTTCTTGATCGGTGGCCTGCTGGAGCGACTCATTTATCTCTCCTATGGCTTGGCCTTCTTGCTCTTCTTCATCGGCGTCAAGTTGGTCTTGCATGCGATGCACGAAAACGAGCTGCCCTTCATCAATGGCGGCGAGTCGATCGAGTGGGCACCCGAAATACCGATCTGGGTTTCACTGCTCGTCATCGTGGTCACTCTTGGCGTCACCGCAGGGCTTAGCTTGCTCGCTTCAAGGGAGTCCAAGGAGCCCATCGACCAATGACGAGTGCGCCCTGACTCGGGGCGGCTCTGGACTCTCTCAGCCCAAGCCGGTATTTTTTATACATAGTTTGTAATAAATGACTGGATTGGGGATGAGGGCATGTCCGGCACGCTGTCCGAGCGCGAACAAGGCCGGGTCGAGACGCTGCAGATCGTCGTACGCGACGAGACCCCGTTCTTGCCCAAGGTCGCCTTCACATTGATCACGCTGGCCTCGATGGGCGGGGCCACTTTCACCGGCTTGGGGCTGGGTCTGGACTGGCTGCAGATCGCTGCGCGTTGGCTGACCCTCTGGTCCCTCGCCCTCGCGGGCGGCTTCCTGACCTGGCGGGTCTGCTATCTGCGCGAGCGCGAGGCTGAGGCAGACCAAGCAGCTGTCGATGCGCTCAATGCGACTGCTCTGCAGCGAGCCGACCAAGTTGGGCATTGGGTGGCGCCAATCGTGTGGATCGGAGCCGGCGGGGCGCTGGCGGTGCCTCAACTTGACAGCCAACCCGTGCTCAAGGCTGCGCTCATCGCGGGCTCGGTGGTCCTCTCTGGCGTACTCATAGTCGGGGTCCGCAGGGGAGCTGTCGCGATCTTCGGTGCGCTTGTCGTGGTGGCGCTCCTGGTCGGCTGGGCCTACACCGACGCGGGTGCTGGTTGGCCCGGGCTTGTGCGGCTCCTGCACTTGACCGCCTTCACCTTGTGGCTGGGTGGCGCTCTGTGGAATATCGCTGTCGCGATGCCCGCGGGCAGGCAGCATCCGGTGGTCGACGCCGTACTCGCCGGAGCCAACCAACTCGACCGCTTTCGCTGGGTGGTGCGCTTCGCGCTGCCCACGATCATCGTCACCGGTCTGGTCATGGCTTGGGGCTATCGCGGGCTCCCCGCGAGTTGGTGGATCACCTTCCCGGGGGTGTTGATCCCGCTGAAGGTGTTGGCGATCGTCGCCTTGGTGGTCGTCTTCATCACCTGCCCGCTGTTTCGGCACTGCTCGCCCGTGCAGGGCGTGTGCAATCTCGACGACCTCGACGAGAAGTAGCCATGGGCGAGGCGGTCGAAGTCGTGGGCGAGCGGGTGCTGCTCGACAACCGGAGTACGCCGTGTGCGGTCGGCCTGATCAAGGCAGCGCGGCTGATGGCCACCCTGCCCGTGGGCACCACAATGGAGATCTGGAGTCGCGACCGGTTTGCGCCGCGCGAGATCCCGATGTGGGCCGAGCGGGACGGTCACGACGTACACGACCTCGGGATGGCCGGGCACTGGCCCAAGCGTCACTATGTCTTTGAGGTCCGCAAAAACCACGAACGTCGCTGAGCAAGTGGCGCCGGGCGTAGCTCAGTCTGTCGAGCCCTTCGCCTCGGTGGAGATGAGGTCCATCACTGAGGAGTCGGCAAGGGTCGTCACATCACCGACCTCGCGCTTTTCGGCGATGTCGCGCAGCAGGCGCCGCATGATCTTGCCCGAGCGGGTCTTGGGCAACTCCGGCACGAGCATGATCTGACGAGGCTTGGCGATCGCGCCGATCTCGTGGGCGACGTGCTGACGCAACTCTTGGATCAGCGCCTCGCCCGCCGCAGCGTCGGTGGGAGCGGCCACCTCGCGCAGGATCACATAGGCGCACACCGCTTGACCGGTGGTGTCGTCCTTGGCGCCGACCACGGCCGCCTCGGCAACCTTGGGGTGTGACACCAGTGCCGACTCGATCTCAGTGGTGGACAGCCGATGCCCTGACACATTCATCACGTCGTCGACCCGACCGAGGATCCAGATGTCGCCGTCCTCGTCTTTCTTCGCGCCATCTCCTGCGAAGTACATGCCCTCGAAGCGCGACCAGTAGGTGTCGACATAGCGATCGTCGTCGCCCCAGATCGTGCGCAGCATGGCTGGCCAAGGTCGCTTGACCACGAGAAAGCCGCCGCTCCCGTCGGGCACGGACTGTCCGTCGTTGTCGACCACGTCGACCTCAATGCCGGGGATGGATCGCATCGCCGACCCAGGCTTGGCAGCAGTGACTCCGGGCAGTGGGCTCATCATCACGGCGCCGGTCTCGGTCTGCCACCAAGTGTCGACCACGGGCACCTGTTCGCCGCCGATGACCGTGCGATACCAGACATAGGCCTCGGGGTTGATTGGCTCACCGACCGAGCCGAGCAACCGGATCTTGGAGAGGTCGTATTTCGCAGGGATGTCATCACCCCAACGCATGAAGGTGCGGATCGCGGTAGGGGCGGTGTAGAAGAGAGTGACGCCGTACTTCTCGCAAACCTCCCACCAGCGGCCCTTGTGCGGGGAGTCTGGGGTGCCTTCATAGATCACCGAGGTGGTGGCATTGGCGAGTGGGCCATAGACCATGTAGGAGTGGCCGGTGACCCAGCCGACATCGGCAGTGCACCAATAGACATCCGACTCGGGTTTGAGGTCGAAAATGCCCCACTGCGTGTAGGCGCAGCCCACCAGATAGCCGCCGGTCGTGTGCAAGATGCCCTTGGGCTGGCCGGTGGTGCCCGAGGTGTACATCACGTAAAGCGGATGCTCTGAGTCGAAGAACTCACACTCGTGCTCGGTCGACTGGCGCGCCACGAGGTCGTGCCACCACACGTCACGCTCGTCGTGCCAAGCCACCTCGGAGCCGGTGCGGCGTACGACGATCACCTTGCGCACGATGCCGACCTTGTCGCAGGCCTCGTCCACCGCGGGTTTCAGGGCGGATGCGGAGCCTCGGCGATAGCCGCCATCTGCCGTGATGATCACCTCGGCATGGCAGTCGCTGATCCGGCTGGCGAGTGCGTCAGCGGAAAAGCCGCCGAAGACCACGGTGTGGGGCGCGCCCAGCCGGGCACAGGCCAAGATGGCCACGATCGTCTCCGGGATCATCGGCATGTAGATGGCCACCCGGTCACCGGTCTTCACGCCGAGTTCGATCAGGGCGTTGGCGGCCTGGCAGACCTCGTCCTTGAGTTGGGCATAGGTGATCTCACGAGACTCGCCCTGGGGCTCACCTTCCCAGTGGTAGGCGACCCGATCACCCAGTCCGGCGGCCACATGCCGGTCCAGGCAGTTGTACGACGCATTGAGCCGACCGCCGACGAACCACTTGGCGAAGGGCGGGTTTGACCAGTCGAGGACGGTGTCCCACTTGGTGTGCCAATCAAGACGCTCGGCCTGCTCAGCCCAGAAGGCCAGCGGGTCGCCTTGTGCGGCGGCATAGGCATCTTCTTTGAGATTGGCATTGGCGGCGAACTCCGCGCTCGGCGGGAAGCGACGCTCTTCGTAAGTGAGATTTTCCAAGGCATCGGTCATGATCCGAACTTACCGCGAAGTGGCCCAAGTCACGAGGGTACGCGGTGGTTCGTGAATGTCTGACTAGTGGAAGTCAACCAGGACCGTGCCTGGGTCTTCGGGGGGCAAGGGCACTTGGATGGTGTCCTCGCTGGCTGGATCGGGGGTGGTTGGCAGCCCTGCTGGCTTCGTGAGCTCTTCGGGGTAGGGCGTTGGTGGAGCCTGGAGATGTTGCACTCGTGCCCGGTAGGCATGAGTCGTGAACGGCATCTTCAAACCATCGGGACCTCGCCCGTAGGAGTCATAGAGAGCGCGCACCTGACTGATCAAGGCATCAAGCTCGTCGACAGGCAGCGCCCTGTCTGAGTCGGACTTGACCAAGTCGCTCAGTGTGGCAGAAGTGTGGGTCTGCCAGTGTTTGAATTCCGCGGTCTCCAGCTCGGCGAAGGTCGGGCAATCGATGACGGAGTCGGTGAGGCCTTCGTGAGTCTCCACCCCGATCAAGTTGCTGAGTTTGCGCACCCAAGGCACCCGTAGATCACGCACATTGCAGACCAGAGCCAGCCTTCCGCCGGGGCGAAGGACACGGGTGATCTCAGGGAGTGCCAATAACTGGTCGAACAAATGGAAGCTCTGAGCGCACACGACCACGTCGATACTGCGTGAGGGCAGGGGGATCTGTTCGGCGCGGGCTACCGCCATGGGAGTGGTCAAGTGTCGTGACTGCTCGCTGAGCATCTGGGGGATCGGATCGAGCGAGGTGACTTTGTGGCCCAGCTCGAGCAGCGTCCGGGTGAGTTTGCCGGTGCCTGAGCCCAACTCCAATATGTCTTGTGGGTTGGGGCCGATGAGCCATTCGACAGCCGCAACCGGATAGTCAGGTCTGCCTGACTCATATGCCTGTGGGGTGTTCGCATCACTCATCTTGGCTCGACTATAGGTGAGCCAGTTCGCGGATCAGCCGATTGCTGGCTCAACAGTCGCACCAGATAGCGTCTTTGACCATGACCGACTCTGACCCCTTTGCCTGGCTGGCTGCCCTGGAGGGCATCCCGTCTGGTTATGCCGGCACTCGTGATGGCATCGATTCACTGCTGGTTGATCGGGGACGACGCCGTACGACGCCGGAGCAGACTGCCCAGAGTCTGTTGCAGGGTGCGCACGCATCCGCCGTTCTTGAGGGATCGCAGTCTTCGTTGGAAGACCTGGCGTCTGGTGAGGCTGATGAGATCGGTCAAGCTGCCCTTCGCGTCTCCACTGAGGTATTGGCTCTCGTGCCGACCGTCAAGCATGCGCCGTTGCAGGCCTTCGCCCGGCTTCACGCGGTGGCCGCCAAAGGGGTGATTGACGAGTCCCGCTTGGGGCGAGCGATCACGGAAGACGCATCCAGGCGCATTCAAGAGCTCTCCCAAGCGCTCACCCAGACCAAGGTGCCGGGCCTGCTGCAAGCGGCCATCGCGCATGGCGAGCTGATTACCGCGGCTCCGTTTGCCTCACACAATGGCATCGTGGCGCGGGCTGCCGAGCGCTTGTTGATGGTGGCCACCGGTGTCGACCCGGCGTCGGTTGTCGTACCCGAAGCAGGGCACTTGGCGCTGCGTCCTGGCTATGAGTCACACCTGCGGGGGTTGCGTGAGGGTGGTCAGGCAGGGCTGCACGCCTGGTTGCTTTATGTGGCTGACGCCCAGGCCAAAGGCGCGGAGTTGAGTCCGGTCGCCAACTAGCAATCGGCCCGCCCTGACGGAGGTCGAGGGCGGGCAGATCGTTTGGCTACTGTGGGTCACTCATTGAAGTAGCCGGCCTTCTTGGCCACCTCTTCGCCACTGCAAGCAGTGCCTTCAGCCAACTCGACCTTCTCTGCCTTGTCGGGCGCCGGATAGCCGATCAGGACGCCACCGGCGCAGACGCCATGACGATCCTTGACCGCGAAGGCAAGGTAGTTCGGGTTCTTCGAGCTTGGCGACTCCTTTGGATCCACGGCAAGGACCGTGTGTCCCGAGAGGCCGTTTGGCGGAGCGACCACTCCATAGCCCACGAGTTGGACGCTCAGGTTGGGCAGCGCTGCGCGCCACGACTCCACGATCAGGTGGCTGCCGCCGGCCACCTCGTCGACGGCATTCTTCGATCCGATCTCAAGAAGATCATCTCGCCAGGCCGCGGCATCGTCGATGAGCTGTTTGCCGCCCTCTTCGATCACATAGTCGGCTTGGATCTCAACTTGTTGGGTCTTTGGCTTTGACTCCTCTTCCGCCAATGCGCCGATCTTGTCGCTCAGTGACGAAACTGCCTCAGTAAATGCAGCGTAGGCGGTAGTTGTTGCTGCGTTTGCGGACTTGAAGGCATCCGCAGTCGTGACCGCGCTTTGTGCGTCGTACTTGGCGATCAGGTCAGCAGACGCGGTCAGGAAGGCATTGACCTCGGTGGTGGCAGTCTCTGGCATCTTGATCTTGCGCACAGCTGCGTCGTAGTCAAACACTGCCGTGCGTGCTTGGCGGATGGTGTCGATCTGATCAGCCATGGTCGTTTCCGTCCTTTGGCTCAACTCAGACATGGTTTTGTTGTAGGCGCGATCTGCAGACATGAGTTGTTTCTGTGCGGTGGCCACGGCGCTGGCAGCGGGTTTGCTGACGGACTTGGCATCAGCCTGCTTCGACTTGGGCTCTGAAGAGCCACATGCCGTCAGCGCCAACGCGAGCACGCTCGCGAGCGTGATCAGTGGGGTGAGCAATTTTTGGTTCGAGGTCAAAATCATTGGCTCAGCATGGCGGCTCGGGAGCCTAGGCAAAAGAGAATTGTTTGATTCGTCATCAAATGACTAATTGTGGACGAGCGCGAACATGCGCCCAGCAGCACAAGTCGACAGTCAAAAACAAGCGGCACCGGGACGAATCCCAGTGCCGCTTTCAGATCGGCCCGATGACCAAGCGTGCAATATCCGTATGCCGCTGCCGGAGTATCCGGTCAGCCTGCGCCCTGTTTGGAAGGGTAGGTCGCCGCGTGAGTTCCGGGCCGTCTGCGCTCTTTAGTTCTAATACCTTTGTACCCCGCAGACCAAGGCAATACAAGGCTTGACTTTTGCCAAGAACTAGGGGCTAAACCACGCGCCGTTTGCGGGTCAACCACACAGCTCCCGCGACCGCTCCACCAACAGCCAGAGCAGCCAGCGTGGGCTTCGCTGGCACCCTTGAGCGCAACGCGACTGGCTTGGTGAAAACGAGGATCGGCCACTGGTTTTCCTTGGCCACGGCACGCAAATCCTTGTCGGGGTTCACCGCAAACGGATGCCCCACCGACTCCAGCATCGGCACGTCGGTGATCGAGTCGCTGTAGGCATAGCAAGCCTCCAGGTCATAACCACGTTCATCTGCCAATTGCTTCATTGCCTTGGCCTTGTAGCCGGCGTAGGCGTAGTACTCGATCTCGCCGGTGTAGTGGCCGTCGACCTCTTCGAGCTTGGTGGCGATCACGTGATCCACGCCGAGCATCTCGCCGATCGGCTCGACGACTTCGGAGCCGCTCGTCGACACGATGATCACATCGCGGCCCGCAGCCTGATGATCCTCGATCAGCTGCACAGCTTCGTCGTACACCAACGGCTTGACGACGTGATGCAGGGTGTCGGCGACGATCTCGCGGACCGTACCGACATCCCAACCGCGCACTTGGTCTGACATGAACTGTCGGATCTTCTCCATTTGGTCGTGGTCGGCGCCGCCGATGCGGAAGAGAAGTTGGGCATAGGCCGAGCGCAACATGGCGCGTCTGCTGAGCAGACCGCCTGCTTGGAACTTCGTGCTGAACGCCAGCGTGCTTGATTTGGCGATGATGGTTTTGTCCAGATCAAAGAACGCTGCCGTGCGAGCCGGACTCGACGACATGTGTTGATTGTAGGAATAAAACCCATTGAATGCGGGGGTTTGGGTCCTAGCCGGTTGCCCGGTTGATGTCCACAGGACGGGTTTTCCACTGGCTCTATCCACAGGAAGAGCCTTGAGGAAGCGCCGGCCAGTCGTTTGGATGCAAATTGCCTGCATGACTCAAGACAGCCAGGCAATGTTGGTCACTGCCGATCAATCCCTTGCCAGGGAAGTACTGCGGCTTGCCGCAGCAGCTGGAGTTGATCCGCTCTTGGTGGCAACCCCATCGGATGCACTTCGCTTGTGGAGTGGCTTCGGGGTGATCTTGGTCGGGGTTGATCTGGCCTCTGCTTGCGCCCAGGTTGCGCCGCCGCGTCGCAATGATGTCCATGTGTTGAGCAATGGAGCGCCAGGCAGTGAGGCTTTTGCTCAAGCGCTGGCGATCGGAGCGCAGAGTCTGATCGACCTGGCAGGCTCGCCGAGCCTGCTTCTGGAGACCCTGTCCAATGTCGGTGAGGGCACCAACCCGCCTGCAGTTGTCGTTGGGGTCATCGGTGGCGCAGGTGGCGCAGGAGCATCGGTCCTTGCTGCGGCATTGGCGCGCGTGAGCAGCTGGACCCAACCGACGCTGCTGATCGATGCCGATCCACTGGGAGCCGGTTCCGATCGTTTGTTCGGCCTTGAGTTCGCCGAAGGTGCCCGGTGGGATTCATTGGTCGGCGTGCATGGCCGGTTGAGTGGTTGGTCGATGCGTGACTCATTGCTCAATGACGATGGGTTGAGTCTGATGTGCTTCCCGCAAACGGGGTCGGTGAGCTTGACTCCTGATGCCATCCGCAGAGTCATTGATGCAGGTAGCCGTGGCTTCGACATGGTCGTGATCGATTTGCCCCGCCACCTTGACCCCGCATGTGAAGAGGCGATCGCACGCTGCCACGAGATGGTCGTGGTGAGCACGACGACTCTCGCCGCAGTGGCTTCGGTGTCGCGGCTCATCCAGCGACTCCCGTTCAGCCGCAGCACTCCGCGCTTGATTACCCGTGGCAATGGTCTGGTTGCTCCCCATGAAGTGGCCCAGACGCTCAAGATCCCGCTGCACACTTCGATGGGCAACCAACGTGGCCTCGACGAGGACATCGACTTGGGTGCGGGGCCGGTACGCCGCCACCGCGGGCCCTTGGCCCGCACTGCGCAAGCCCTGGCCAATGAGTTTTGCAGGGGCGCTTGATGGTCGAGCTGTCGCCGCAACTGCTTGATGGGGTCCGTGAGCAATTGGCCCGCGATGCCGCGCCTTTGACACCAGCCCTGGTGGCCGAGGTCTTGCGAGGGCAAGGTGTGCCGGTCGGTGATGCCACGGTGCTGGCGGTGCACGACGCCCTTCACGTTGACATCGTGGGCGCTGGCCCACTGGAGCCATTGCTACGCATGCCCGGCGTGACCGATGTGCTGGTCAACGGTGCTGGGCAAGTGTGGGTCGAGCGAGGTGCTGGGCTTGAGCTCACCTCGGTGCGCTTCCCCGACGAGGCCGCCGTACGCCGTTTGGCCACGAGATTGGCCTCAAACGGAGGACGTCGCCTCGATGATGCCTCTCCATTTGTTGACTTGAGGATGGCCGATGGCACCCGGTTTCACGCGATCTTGGCGCCCCTGTCGCGCCCGGGCACGCTGATCTCGCTCCGGGTGCCTTCGGCTCGGGTCTTCACGCTGACTGAGCTCGTCGAGATGGGTGCTGTGCACAGCGAGGCGGTCGAGTTGCTGCGGGCGATTGTGGCGAGCCGCTGCGCATTCATGATCAGTGGCGGCACCGGCACAGGCAAGACGACAATGCTCAACGCCTTGCTCAGTTTGGTCGACCCAGCTGACCGACTGGTGATCGTGGAGGATGCCTCGGAGTTGAGGCCCGAGCATCCGCACATCGTGGCGTTGGAGGCCAGGCCGCCGAATATCGAAGGCGCCGGAGCGATCCCGATGCGCACACTCGTCAAGCAGGCCTTGCGGATGCGGCCCGACCGGTTGGTGGTGGGCGAGGTCAGGGGCGATGAGGTTGTTGACATGCTGGCCGCGATGAACACCGGTCACGAGGGCGGATGTGGCACCGTGCATGCCAACTCAGCGACCGAAGTGCCAGCCAGGCTTGAGGGTCTCGCACTAGCGGCAGGTCTCAACCGTCAGGCGGCCCACAGCCAAATGGCTGCCGCGATTGACGTGGTCATCCACTTGGGGCGCACTCGCTCGGGTAAACGCCTAATCCGGGAGATTGGGGTCCTGGTCAGACGGGAGGATGCCGTTGCAGTCGTTGAGCAGGCAGTCACCTTCGTTGACGGACAGATCTCCTTGGGGCCGGGCATCGACCTCCTCCGGGAGTTGGTGGACAGATGATTGCGCTTGCGGCTGGATCAGCAGCCTTGGCCTGCTTGTTCTGCTGGCCAACCCGGATCTCGGAGAGGTCGATCAGGCCATTTGCGCTGTGGTCGCGAGGGTCAGTCTGGCTTGCGGTCACCCTGATCGGCTTGGGCATGGTGACGCGTCTCAGTGGGCAGCGCCTGGTGCTCGGACTGGTCGTTTTGGGCCTGGGCTGGTCTGTTCTGACCATCCTTCGGCGTGCTCGTGAGGCAAAGGCAGCCTCGGCCTTCGCGGGTCGAGTGCTGGAGGCCTGCGAGGCCATGGCAGCAGATCTTGCTGTGGGCCAACCACACCAGATGGTCCTTGAGCGGGTCGCTGAGCGATGGCCTCCATTCGCCCCTGTGGCCATGGCCGGACAAGTCGGGGCCGACATTCCTGAAGCCATGCGTGAGTTGGCCAACCAGCGAGGTGGGGCTGCCCTGCGCCGGATCGCGGCCACTTGGCAGGTGGCCAGCGCCACCGGCTCGGGCTTGGCCGATGCGCTGGAGATAGCTGCAGAAGGAATACGCAACCAGCGGCGCATCACCCGTCTGATCGAGACGGAGTTGGCGGGCGCCAAGGCCACGTCGAAGCTCTTGGCGATCTTGCCGTTGGGGGTTTTGTTGATGGGGCAGGGGATCGGTGGTGAGCCCTTCGATTTCCTCCTGCAGACCTCGGTTGGCCTTGGTTGCCTGTCTGTGGGTGCTGGGCTCACGGTTGCGGGGATCTTCTGGCTCGATGCCATTGCCATGAATGTGCTGGAGCAATGATTGCGCTGGTGGCAGCGCTGCTTTCCTCAGCAGCGATCCTCCTGATCGGCGTACGACCCAAGGTTGGGATCGGGGGACAGAACGAACGAGGAGTCGGCCCCTCCGAGCCGATTCGTCCTCCGACGGTGCAGCGCCTGCGACCCTTGATCGCAGTACTTGGCTTCTTGGCTGGTTGGGGCTTTGTTGGCGGACCCAAAGGAATGCTGGCGGGCTTGTTTGGCGCGATGCTGCTGTGGTGGGTGGCCAGCCGGATTGAAGACCCCAGACAAGTGCGTCGCCGTGAGCGACTTCAGGCCGATTTGCCGGTGGCCGTAGATCTCTTGGCGGCCTGTCTCGCTGCGGGATCAAGTCTGGAGTCTGCCTTGCCCAAGGTGTCTGAGGCGGTTGGTGGGCCAGCGGCGGAGGAGCTCGCCTTGATCGAGCAACGAATCGCTCTGGGCCTGTCTCCTGAGCGCGTCTGGCATGAGGAGGGCGCGCCCACCGCGCTGGCGCCATTTTGCAGGGCAATGCTGCGCTCGCATGAGTCAGGGGTACCTGTGCGCATGGTCTTGCAGCGACTGTCCAAAGACCTTCGTGACCAGCAGGTCGCTGACCTCGAGGCGCGGGCCAAGAGCGTGGAAGTCCGTGCGGCCGCCCCGCTTGGACTTTGCCTGCTGCCGGCCTTCGTGGTGCTTGGGATCGTGCCAATGGTGGCAGGACTCTTCAGCGCGATGAGCATTCTTCGATGACCAGCAATCATCCACATCGGACTTTTCCCAACGAGTTTTCCACGGATCTGAAGCTGAGTCCCATGAGTGGGTGAAAATCCAGAATCCTCATCTCTGCAAGGGAAAACAGGCCACCAGGCCAATCACACGAAGGATGGATTTGAGATGAGTGCACAACTGCGAGCAGTCAAGGACGACACCGGCGCCTCCACTGCGGAGTACGCCACCGTCACCGGTTGCGGGGTCGGCTTCGCCGCGATCCTCTACAAGTTCTTGACCAGCGAGGCCGGCCAGGAGTTCTTGAAGATGGTCTTCGCGGCAATCAAGGCGCTGCTGCCCTTCTGAGACAGGAGTGGCGCCGATCGGAACGGGGAAGCGGTCGGCGCCACCCGGAGGTGGAAGATGAAGAATCAACGTGGAGCAGTCACTGCCGAGGCTGCAGTCGTCTTGCCCGTGCTCACCGCGTTTGCGGTTGCATTGGTCTTCTTGATCAATCTGGGCATCGTGCAGGTGCGCAGCATGGACGCTGCCCGAGAAGCAGCCCGCAGCGTGGCCAGAGGAGACTCAATCGCCAAGGCCAGGTCAGTAGCTCAACGAGTTGCTGTTGCCGGTGCTGCCGTGCGGATCATGAAGGGCGCCAAGACCGTCAAAGTCCAGGTGTCGACTCCAGTGAGCGGGCCAGGTGGTCTCTTGCGGGGTCACCTCGGCATGCTCACCGCCAAGGCAGAGGCCCTGATGGAGCCTGCCGTTGAGGCCGGGGCACAGCCGTGAGGTTGTGGCAAGGAAGCCTGGATGATCGCGGTAGTGCCACCATGATGGCCGCAGGCCTGATGCTCTTGCTGACGCTGGCGCTTTCGTCTGGGCTGGTCGTGGTGGAAGTGATCGGGGTGCATCGGGCGGCGCAGAATGCTGCCGATCTGGCGGCGCTGGCGGGTGCTGGGCGAGTGCAAGAAGGTGAGAGTGCCTGTGGTGCCGCTCGCGAAGTCGCTGCCCGCAATCACGCGACTCTGACCAGCTGTGCTCAGCAAGGAGAAGAAGTGTTGGTGAGGGTAATGGTCTCGTCGACATCCCTGTTGCCGGTTGAGCTGTCAGCCCGAGCTAGGGCTGGGCCGGTCATGCCGGAGGCAACAGATTGAGCAGGCTCAAGGCACCTGATTTGTCGAGAGGGTGGTTCTGGTTGCCGCACTTGGGTGACTGCACACACGAAGGGCAACCCTCAGCGCATTGACAAGCCGCAATGGCCTCTCGAGTCGATGTGAGCCACTCCTCTGCGACCGTGAAGCCGCGCTCGGCAAAGCCCGCTCCGCCTGGATAGCCGTCATGTACGAATACGGTCAGCTGGCCGGTGTCCGCGTGATTTGCGGTGGAGACACCTCCGATGTCCCAGCGACTGCATGTGGCGAAGAGCGGCAGGATGCCGATTGAGGCGTGCTCTGCTGCATGTGCTGCGCCGGGCAGGTCAGTGTCGCCCAGACCTGCAGCGGCCAACGTGTTATCCGGGATCGTCCACCACACTGCGGTGGTCTGCAGACTCCGTGTGGGCAGGTCGAGGGGGTATTCACCGATCACCTGTCCGCTGCCGTGCTTGCGCCTCAGATAGGAGACGACCTGAGCTGAGACCTCCACTTCACCAAAGTGCAAAGTCGCTGGACCCCATGTTCGCTGCCTCTTGGTGTGCAAGATCGCGATTTCGTTGATCTCCCGTGACGTGGTGAAGTAGGCCGGTTCATCGCGATGTAGGAAGGCCACGCCGTCGTCGAGGTCGAGGGCGTCGACGAGATAGTCCTTGCCCTGATGCATGTAGGTAGCCCCGCTGTGCACCATGGCCGGCGCCGAGGCTTCGTCGATCGTGCCGAGCACGGTGCCTGAGCTCAACTCAACGAGTTGGATCGGATGTCCGCCACTGGACCTGATGTCGGCAAGATCGCTGGCTCGTCGCGGATCGGTCCAGAACCAGCCCTTGGGCCGCCGCCGAAGCAACTTCGCCTCCTCCAGCGAGCTGAGGATCTCCGGCGTACTGGCACCGAATACATCGAAGTCAGCCGTGGTCAGCGGGATCTCCGCGGCTGCAGCGCACAGGTGTGGGGCCAGTACGTGAGGATTGCCCGGGTCGAAGACGCTCGTCTCCACTGGGTGACCCAGCAGGGTCTCCGGATGATTGACCAAATAGGTGTCGAGAGGATCGTCGCGGGCAACCAGCATGGCCAGTGCTGCTTCGCCGCTCCGACCTGCGCGGCCGAACTGCTGCCACATGGCGGCTCGGCTGCCTGGAAACCCAGCCAGGACCACCGCGTCGAGTCCATTGATGTCGATGCCCAACTCGAGGGCATTGGTCGTGGCCAGTCCACGCAGCTGTCCGTCACGCAGGGCCGACTCAAGCTGGCGACGCTCGTCAGGGAGATAGCCGCCGCGATAGGCAGCGACCGCACGTGCCAACTCCGGGTCGACCTCATTGAGATGGTTGCGCGCGTGGTTGGCCGCGCTCTCAACCCCCCGGCGTGACCTGGCAAATAGCAGGGTCCTGGCTCCGGACACGACCAAGTCCGTGAGCAGATCGGCGGCCTCAAAGGTGGCTGATCGCCTGCTGGGGGCGGCGTTCTCGCCTGTCTCCCCGGTGAATGGCGGCTCCCAAAGGCCGATGGTTATCGGTCCGCGGGGAGAAGCGTCCTCAGTCACGGCGATCGCTGGCAGGCCAGTCAAGCGAGTGGCCGCGTCGTCGGGGTCGGCGATCGTGGCCGATGCCAGGATGAAGACGGGATCGGCTCCGTGAGCCTGCGCAATCCGGCGGAGTCGCCGCAAGATCATCGCGACATGCGCCCCGAAGACCCCGCGATATTGGTGGCACTCATCGATGACGACAAAACTCAGTGTCTTGAAGAAGCGGGACCACTGCTGGTGTCTTGGTAGCAGGGAGTGATGCAACATGTCGGGGTTGGTGAGCACATACTCGGCGTAGTCACGGGCCCAGGCGCGAGCTTCGGTGTCGGAGTCGCCATCGTGGGTGGCGACGCGCAATTGGCTCAGACCCAGTTGCGAGATCTTGTTGAATTGATCGTGTGCCAAGGCCTTGGTTGGGGCGAGATAGAGCACGGTGGCTCCGCGTTGCCCTTTTGGGCCGCGCGACTCCTCGATCGCCTGAAGAGTGGGCATCAGATAGCCCAGTGACTTGCCTGAAGCGGTGCTGGTGGCCACGATCACTGACTTGCCTGCATGCGCCAACTCAGCGACTTCTCGTTGGTGTCGCCAAGGCTGGCTGATGCCTGAGCCCTCCCAGGCTTGACGCAGACTCGGAGCCAGCCAGTCGGGCCAGGCGGCAGATGCCGAAGCCCGCGGTGGCAGGGTCTGTTGGTGGGTCAGACAGCCAGGCCGCTGCAAGGACAGTTGATCGAGGAGTCCTTGAGGGCTGACGGGCAACACTGCTCCAGTCTCGCAGCCGTACCGGCAGAAACCCCCAGACCCCACAAGGGTGATGGAGGTCACGCGTGCGTAGACTCGCAAATCGTTCGACTAGCGGACTCTCCGAAGGAGTGAAATGAGCGAGCATCTCTCAGGCTCAAACCTAATCCTCGTCATATTGGTCGGCGTCGTGGCTCTGGTGGCCCTGGCGCTGGCATTCGTGTTCCGGGCACAGGTGCTCGCACACGACGAGGGCACCGACAACATGAAGCGGATCGCGCAGGCGGTTCAGGAAGGCGCAAATGCCTATCTGACCCGGCAGTTCCGCACCCTGGCGATCTTCGCTGCTGTTGCCTTCGTCGGCCTCCTGGCTCTGCCAGCAGACGACATGGGTGTCCGCATCGGTCGTTCGCTCTTCTTCCTACTGGGCGCCGGTTTCTCTGGCGCGGTGGGCTACTTGGGTATGTGGCTGGCCGTGCGCGCCAACCTGCGCGTGGCCGCAGCAGCCAATACTGAGGGTCGCGATCCGGCGATGAATATCGCCTTTCGCTCTGGAGCATTCGTCGGTATGGCGACCGTCGGCCTGGGTCTGCTCGGCGCGGCAGTCGTCGTCCTCATCTTCGGCTCCAAGGCTCCGCACGTGCTCGAAGGCTTTGGTTTCGGCGCTGCGCTGCTCGCGATGTTCATGCGTGTCGGTGGCGGCATCTTCACCAAGGCCGCTGACGTCGGCGCCGACCTGGTCGGCAAGGTCGAGCAGAACATCCCCGAGGATGACCCCCGCAACGCCGCCACCATCGCCGACAACGTCGGTGACAATGTCGGTGACTGCGCCGGCATGGCTGCTGACCTCTTCGAGTCCTACGCCGTGACCCTGGTCGCTGCGCTGATCCTCGGCTCGGCTGCCTTCGGTGACCTCGGTCTGGTCTTCCCGCTCGTTATCCCCGCGATTGGCGCTCTCACCGCGATCCTCGGTGTCTTCATCACCAAACCCCGCAAGGGCGAGGGTGGCCTCACTACGATCAACCGGTCCTTCTACATCTCCGCGATCGTCGCAGCCATCGCTTCGGTTGCTGCCTCACTGGTGATGCTGCCCAGCAGTTGGGCCGATATGCCCGAGCGTCACGGCATCTTGGGTGGAGCCGACCCGAGCGTCAGCCCGGCAATCTTCGCCGCCATCGCCGTGGTCATCGGCATCGTGTTGGCTGCGGCGATCCTCGCGTTGACCGGCTACTTCACCGGCACGGAGTTCCGCCCCGTCAAGGACGTCGGTGCCACCTCGCTGACCGGTGCTGCCACAGTGATCCTCTCCGGCATCTCTGTCGGTCTGGAGTCGGCCGTCTACACCGCGATCGTGATCGGCGCAGCGGTCTTCGGTGCTGCTGTGCTCGGTGGCTCGCTGGGCCTGTTTGCAGTGGCCTTGGCTGGTTGTGGTCTGTTGACCACCGTCGGCGTGATCGTGGCCATGGACACCTTCGGCCCGATCTCCGACAACGCCCAGGGCATCGCTGAGATGTCTGGTGATGTCGAGGGCGAAGGCGCTCAGATCCTCACCGAGCTCGATGCAGTGGGCAACACCACCAAGGCGATCACCAAGGGCATCGCGATTGCGACCGCCGTACTCGCGGCTTCCGCGCTGTTCGCTTCCTATGTCACCTCTGCTGTCGAAGCAGTCGGCGACCATGCTGGAGAGAACTTCATGGACCAGTTCCTGGTCTTCGACGCCAAGCTCCTCGTCGGGGTCATCCTCGGTGCCGCTGTGGTCTTCCTCTTCTCCGGTCTGGCGATCAACGCTGTGGGCCGGGCTGCAGGAGCCGTGGTCTTCGAGGTACGACGTCAGTTCCGCGAGATCCCCGGCATCATGGAGGGCACTGGTCGTCCCGAGTACGGCCGCGTGGTCGACCTGGTCACCCGCGACTCGCTACGTGAGCTGGCAACCCCTGGCATTTTGGCCATCTTGTCTCCGATCGCCGTCGGCTTCGGTCTCGGCATCGGCCCGCTGGCCGGCTTCTTGGCCGGAGCCATCGCTGCTGGAACTTTGATGGCTGTCTTCTTGGCCAACTCCGGTGGTGCTTGGGACAACGCCAAGAAGCTCGTCGAAGACGGCCACCACGGCGGCAAGGGCTCTGCTGCCCACGAAGCCACCATCATCGGTGACACCGTCGGTGACCCGTTCAAGGACACCGCTGGCCCGTCGATCAACCCGTTGATCAAGGTGATGAACCTCGTTTCACTGCTGATCGTGGCCGCAGTGGTCAACATGTCGGTGGGCGACAACGCCAATGACGCCCTGCGTCTGACCATCGCTGTAGTCGCTACGGCGGGCATCGTGATCGCAGTTGTGATCTCCAAGCGCCGCTCCAGCGTGATCAGTGATGAGGCCCCGGAGAAGGCTCAGGTGTCTGGCTGATTCAACTGCTCGCTACGGTGGCGGCATGCGAGAAGCACTAGCTGATGACTTGCGTGCCGCCCTGCAGGCAGCAGACTTCACCCACGATCGTGTGGTTGAAGTCCTCGGTACCACCGCACAGGCCGGGCTGGCTCGTAATGAGACCACGCCCGGCCTGCGTGCTACGCGGGGTGGTAGTCGGCTCGAGACGCTGATCCGACTCTGGTTGCTCCAAACAGTAATTACCCGCGAAGCGGCCGATTTGGCCTTGCCCGGGCTGGTCGATCGTTTGGTCAATGCGGGCTTCTTGATCCAGTCGGTGGGCGAGGTCGCCGCCCGCATCGACATCCGCCCCTACGCAGCAGATGACCTGGATCTGTGGGTGGCCAGCGATCTGACTCCTGGCCTTGATGGCGCGCCTAATCTGGTGAGCCCCGACTTCGTGCTTGGGGTGAGCTCAGCCTCGACATCCTTGGCCCAGATGACCATCCGCGACCAAGTGGGCACCGCACTCGATCTGGGCACCGGCTGTGGGGTGCAGTCGCTGCATCTGGCCGCCCATGCCCAACATGTCGTCGCGACCGACGTCAATCCCCGTGCCTTGCGGTTGGCACGTTTCAACGCTCAACTCAATGAGGTCGATATCGATGTGCGCGATGGCAGCTATTTCGAGCCGGTGGTGGATGAAGCCTTCGACCTGATCGTCACCAATCCGCCATTCGTGATCTCCCCGGCCACCGGCGAGCGCCTGGTCTATCGCGACTCCGGACTTCCCGGTGATCGAGTGGTTGAGCATATTGTCAGCGCCAGCCCGGCTCATCTAAATCCTGGTGGCATTGCGCAAGTGCTGGCCAACTGGATGATCCTCAAGGATCGGCCTTGGGCTGAGCGGGTTGGCGAATGGGTCAGCGGGTGCGACGCGTTCGTCGTACAGCGAGAAGTGGTCGACCTGCCGACGTACGTCGAATTGTGGCTCAAAGACGCTGGTCTACACGGTGCGCCTGACTATCACGATCGTTATGACACTTGGCTGTCATGGTTTGACGACCAAGGCGTTGAAGCAGTTGGTTTTGGCTGGATCAACCTGCGCCGTAACGACACTGAGCCAACACTGCGTTTTGATGACTGGCCCTACGAGGTCGAACAGCCCATTGGGGCCGAGTTGGCAGCGCAGTTGCGCCGGCTCCGACCCGTCGATCTGACAGGCCAGCGCTTGACCACCAGATCAGATGTGTTGCAGGAGACCATTGGCCCTGTGGGGGCAGAGGACCCCAGTCAGATCGTGATCAGGCAGCAGCGCGGGATGCGCCGCGCCCGTCAGGTGAGCACGGCCGAAGCTGCCTTGGTGGGAGCGTGTGATGGTGACTTGAGCATCGATCAGATCCAGTCTGCGCTTGAAGATCTGGGCGTCGGACGGGTTGCTGACGAGGTGGTTGATGCCTTGGTAGCCGATGGTTTCCTTGTCAACGAGGAGACGTCGTGACACCCCCGAGCAGCCGCCCACCTTTTCGCTTTGTGGGGTCAAGGGGTTACCTTGACGCACAAGCAAGGGCCAACACCTCGGCCCGCAACTGATAGGAACAAACGCCAGTGGCAACCAAGCTCGTGATCGTGGAATCGCCAGCAAAGGCGCGCACCATTGAGGGCTATCTCGGCCAGGGCTATGTGGTGGAGTCCTCGATCGGACACATCCGCGACCTGCCAAAGGGCGCCGCCGATGTGCCTGCCAAGTACAAGGGTGAGAAGTGGGCTCGGCTAGGGGTCGATGTCGACAACGGCTTCGAGCCGCTCTATGTCGTTGACAGCGGCAAGAAGTCGCACATGAGCAAGCTCAAGAAGCTGCTCAAGGATGCTGACGAACTCTTCTTGGCCACTGATGAGGACCGTGAAGGTGAGGCCATCGCCTGGCACCTTCTCGACGAACTCAAGCCCAAGGTGCCCGTACGCCGGATGGTCTTCCACGAGATCACGCCCAAGGCCATCACCGAGGCGGTCGAGAACCCCCGCGAGCTAGACATGGATCTCGTGGAGGCCCAAGAGGCCCGTCGGATCCTGGATCGTCTCTTCGGCTTCGAGATCTCCCCGGTGTTGTGGAAGAAGGTGCAGACCGGGATCTCCGCCGGACGGGTGCAGTCGGTGGCCACGCGGCTGGTGGTCGATCGGGAGAAGGAACGCATCGCATTCAGGGTGGCCTCATATTGGGATCTCGAGGGCACCTTCGATGCTGGCGAAAAGCATGATGCCCGTCTCTTCCCGGCCAAAATCCATTCGATCGATGAGGTCCGGGTCGCCTCAGGCAACAACTTTGGAGCCGATGGTGAGCTCAAACCGGGCGCCAAGGTCGTGCATCTGTCCAAGTCGCGTGCGGAGACCCTGGTCGAAGCCTTGCGTGACACTGCGTACGTCGTACGCAGTGTCGAGGCGAAGCCCTATCGGCGCTCGCCATACGCGCCCTTCCGTACGACGACTTTGCAGCAGGAGGCCAGTCGCAAGCTGGGGTTCGGGGCCTCCCGCACCATGTCGGTGGCCCAACGTCTCTACGAGAACGGCTACATCACCTATATGCGCACCGACTCCACCACGCTTTCGCAGACTGCGGTGGAAGCAGCTCGGGCGCAGGCCCGGGAGTTGTACGGCGCGGAATACCTCCCCGATCAGCCCAGGGTCTATGCCTCCAAGGTGAAGAACGCGCAAGAGGCCCACGAAGCGATTCGACCTGCGGGCGAGTCCTTCCGTACGCCAGCCCAGACCGGCCTGACCGGTGAGGAGTTCAGACTCTACGAGCTGATCTGGATGCGCACCATCGCCTCGCAGATGAAGGATGCGACCGGCCAGTCGGTCAGTATCCGGATGGGTGGAGCCGCCGCCACTGGTGAAGACGTCGTCTTCTCCGCCAGTGGTCGGGTGATCACCTTCCACGGCTTCTTGAAGGCATATGTTGAAGGCTCCGATGACGGAGGCGCCACGGACGATCAAGAGGATCGCCTGCCCAATCTCCTCGAGGGCGACACGGTGGCTGCTGCTGCCCTGAAGGCCACTGGACATCAGACCAAGCCGCCGGCCCGCTACACCGAAGCCACCTTGATCAGGGAGCTCGAAGAGCGTGAGATTGGTCGACCTTCCACCTATGCATCGATCCTGAGCACGATCCAGAATCGCGGCTATGTCTACAAGAAGGGCACCGCTCTGGTGCCTTCGTGGCTGGCCTTTTCGGCCAATCGGCTCCTGGAGCAGCACTTCGGGCGGCTGGTCTCATATGAGTTCACTGCGGCTCTCGAGGCGGTGCTTGATGAGATTGCTTCGGGGCACAAGGACACCAAGACCGAGTTGACGGAGTTCTACTTCGGCAGCGACCGCGTCGAGGGTTTGAAGACCTTGGTCACCGAGCTCGGCGAGATCGACGCCAAGGAGAATGCCACCTTCCCGATCGGCGGCGCAGACAGCGGGATCGCCGTACGCGTCGGACGCTATGGCCCCTATGTCGAGGGGCCAGGCGATGACGGTACGCCGGCCGGCAAGCGGGCCAATGTGCCCGACGATCTGCCGCCGGATGAGCTGACGGTCGAAAAGGCCAAGGAACTGCTCGCCAACCCCGCGGGTGAAGAAGTAGCGCTGGGTGCCCATCCCGAGACCGGCCTTCAGATTGTGGCCAAGAGTGGGCGCTACGGGCCCTATGTCACTGAACTCCTGCCTGAGGACGCGCCCAAGAGCGCCAAGCCCCGTACTGGATCTTTGTTCAAGGAGATGTCCTTGGAGACGATTGACCTAGCCACTGCTGTGAAGCTGCTTTCGCTGCCTCGCGTTGTCGGGGTCGATGGTGAAGGTGTCGAGATCACCGCACAGAACGGTCGCTACGGCCCCTATCTGAAGAAGGGCACAGACTCGCGCTCTTTGCAGACCGAAGCCCAACTCTTTGACATCACCCTCGATGAGGCGCTGGCGATCTATGCCCAACCCAAGACGCGCGGACGTGCGGCGGCTGCTGCACCGTTGAAGGAGCTCGGCAATGATCTGGTGTCCGGGCAGCCGGTTGTGGTGAAGGCTGGGCGATTCGGTGAATATGTGACCGACGGGGAGTACAACGCGACTCTGCGCAAGGACGACTCCGTCGAGGCGATCACTCTCGAACGGGCTGCGGAATTGCTGGCGGAGCGTCGGGCCAAGGGGCCAGCCAAGAAGGGCAAGAAGGCGGCCAAGAAGTCCACGAAGAAGGCGGTCAAGAAGACCGCGAAGAAGGTCACCAAGAAGGCCCCAGCGAAGAAGGCCGCTGCCAAGGCATAGGGCTTGATCACCCTGTCGGTAATGAGGTCTAGGGTTGGCGCATGCAGATGGGGCAGTTCCAGGGCGTGTACTCCCGCAAGGGCGTCTTCATCTGCCTTGAGGGTGGCGACGGGGCGGGCAAGTCAACCCAGTCGAAGTTGCTTTGCGAATGGCTCGAGAGCCTTGGCCATTCAGTGCTCCTGACTCGGGAGCCAGGCGGCACGAGGGCCGGCCAGCAGATGCGTGAGATCCTGCTCGATCCGGCCACCGGAGAGCTGTCTCCTCGAGCCGAGGCGCTGCTTTATGCAGCCGACAAGGCCCAGCACGTCGATCACGTGATCATGCCCGCCCTCGAGCGAGGTGAAGTCGTGGTCACCGATCGCTATGTCGACTCCACTTTGGCCTATCAAGGTGCAGGGAGAGCCATCCCTGAGGAGGAGTTGGCGGCGATTGCTCGTTGGGCCACATGTGACCTGAGGCCTCATCTGACCGTGCTGCTCGACCAAGAGCCTGATCACGGTCTTGATCGCTTCACCGGCCGCGATCGCATCGAAGGCGAGCCGGTCGAATTTCATCAACGGGTCCGCCAGCACTTCGTGTCCCTGGCGCAGGTCGACCCTGACCATTACCTGGTGCTTGATGCCCGCGAGCCGATCGCAACCATCCATGGACAGATCCGCGGGCGGGTGGAGGGGCTGTTGTGACGGTTTGGGATCGGTTGGTCGGACAGGGGCCGGTGATTGAGCAACTTCAGCGGGCTGTCGCAGGAGAGATGACCCACGCGTGGCTGATCACTGGCCCGCCCGGGTCTGGTCGTTCAAACGCGGCGAGTGCTTTTGCTGCTGCGCTGCAATGCGCCCAAGGGGGGTGCGGTGATTGTGTCGAATGCCATCAAGTAGCGATCAACGCCCACCCAGACGTGCGTTTGGTCAGCACCGAGCTCCTGAGCATCGGTGTTGATGAAGTGCGAGAGCTCGTGCGGCTGGGTGCGCTTGCTCCCGCTGGCGGGGGCATGCAGATAGTGATCATCGAAGACTCTGATCGCCTCACTGAGCAGGCCGCGAATGCCCTTCTCAAGGCGATCGAGGAGCCAAATGAACGCACGGCCTGGCTGCTGTGTGCGCCCACTGTCGAAGACGTCTTGCCCACTATTCGTTCACGCACGCGACACGTCGTACTCTCCACACCGAAGGTCGAAGAGGTCACGGAGTTCCTCGTGGTCCATGAAGGTATTGCGCGTGAGGTCGCGGCCTATGCGGCCCGGGCCAGCCAAGGGCATATCGGACGGGCCAAAGCCTTGGCCCACGACGACGAGGTAAAAAGCCGTCGCCGTGAGGTGGTCACCATCCCGATGAAGCTCGACTCGCAGGGGGCGGCGATGATCCAGGCGGCAAATCTCGCTGCCGTTGCCCAAGAAGACGCCGAGTCCCTGAGCAGCCAGATCAATGCCAAGGAGAAGGAGCAGCTTGATCGCAGCTTTGGAGTGATGGATCGTGGCCGCAAGCCCCGCGGCTATGCGCCGGCCCTTGGCGAGTTGGAGAAGGCTCAGAAGGCACGTGCCACCCGTCGGCAGCGTGACGTCGTAGATCGTAGTTTGATTGATTTGATGTCTGTCTATCGTGACGTGCTCACCATTCAGTTGGGCACCGATGCTGCCCTGGTCAACGAGGAGCTGCGTGCAGATCTGACCGAGCTCGGTCGACGTACGACACCAGAGGTCAACCTGCGTCGGATCGAAGTGATCCTCACCGCCCGTGAGCAGGTGATGGAATTCAATGTGCCGCCACTGTTGGCGCTTGAGTCGATGATGACTGCGCTGCGGTGAATAGCCCCCCGCGTCAGGGCCCAGCCCCTACGATTTAGGACATGTCTTCATCGCAGGTGCCTCCGCCATACGTGCCACCTCCCCCACCGCCTCCGCCAAGCCAGGCTGCATCATCGCCGTGGAAGGCGCTGATTGTTGCGGGGGTCGTGTTGGCCTTGGTGGTAGGCATGATGGGGGCTTTCCTGATCGCGGTGGGCGGCAAGCCTCGCCCGGACAACCCGGCTGCCGAGCCGCCGGTCTCCAATGGCCCTGCACCTGTGGGCACCGAGGCGCTGCGGAAGTTTTACGACCAGAAGATCGAATGGCGCAATTGCGGAGGCATGGATTGCGGCAGCATCGTCGTACCGTTGAACTACGACGAGCCTGATGCCAAGACCATCAAACTCGCGGTCTTGCGCAATCGGGCCAAGGGCGAGGCTATTGGTGATCTCTTGGTCAATCCGGGAGGACCGGGCGGATCATCACTGGAGTTTGCCTCGTCAGGGGCCAGCCAGTTCGGCGGGAAGATCGCCGGGAGCTACAACATCATCGGCATGGACCCTCGAGGTGTGGGCGCATCGACCCCACTGAAGTGTCTCGACACCAAGGGGCTCGATGAAGTCTTGGCGTCTGATCCTGATCCTGACAACGCCGATGAGGTGGCGACTCTTGGTGAGATGACCCGGAAGTTCGGAGATGCCTGCGAGGACAACGGCGGCGAGTTGGCTCTGCACATGTCAACCGTTGAGGTTGCCAAGGACATGGACATCCTTCGCGCTGCACTTGGTCGAGACAAGCTCGACTTCTTCGGGGCCTCCTACGGCACCTTCATGGGAGCCACCTATGCCGACCTATTCCCACAATTCGTTGGCCGCATGGTGCTGGATGGTGCCCTCGACCCGTCGCTGTCCAATGAAGAGCTGACCCTGGGGCAGGCGAAGGGATTCCAGACAGCGCTGGATGCCTATTTGGAGTATTGCGTTGACCAAGGGGATTGCCCACTAGGCGATTCAGTTGAGGAGGCCTCGGTCAATCTGCGCAAGTTCTTGGATTCGGTTGACGCCAAACCCCTTGATACCGGCACCGATCGGGAGCTCACCGAGGGCTTGGCCTACATGGGCATCTGGTTGCCGCTCTATGCGCGCAGCCTGTGGGACATGCTGACCCCGGCGTTGGATGCGGCGATCAATGACGGCGACGGTAGCCAGTTGTTGATGCTCTCCGACTACTACTCCGGGCGCGGGCCAAAATCATACAAAGACAACTCGATGAATGCGTTGTATGCCGTCAACTGCCTTGACCACAATGACTACATCACTGCGGAGGAAGTGCCCGCGAAGATCCCGGTCTTCGAAGAAGTCTCGCCGGTGTTTGGCAGATCATTCGCCTATTCATTGGCGAGTTGTTCTGACTGGCCGATCAAGTCGGGCAATGTGACCAAGGAGCTGCGTGCGCAGGGTGCCCCGCCGATTGTGGTGATCGGTACGACGCGTGATCCGGCAACGCCATACCAATGGGCAGTCAGTCTTGCTGAGCAGTTGGAGTCAGGGGTTTTGATCAAACGTGATGGCGACGGCCACACTGGCTTCAATGCAGGCAATGACTGCGTTGATGATGCGGTCAACAAGTTCTTGGTCAGGGGCGTCGTGCCACCAGATGGGCTGAGTTGTTGAGGGTGTGAGCTGACGGCATGATGGCCGGGCTTTTCGCCTTGGGCCAGCAGCCCTCTATACTCATCCGGCGTGCCTGTTGCACCAAGGCACGTACGCCGCCTTAGCTCAGTCGGTAGAGCGAATCACTCGTAATGATTAGGTCATCGGTTCGATTCCGATAGGCGGCTCCACGGGTCATACCGAAGACCACTTCAACCCCAAATCAGGGAGCATCGCAGGGCAGAATCCCCCGTCGCTTTGGTCAGGGATCTTGTTGCCTAAGGTGCTGGTGTGCGGCGATTGGGCGGTTGCCGTAGCGCTGACACACCAACGCCAATCGCGACCAGATTCATGGCCAGCGCTTCCAAATGAGTCTGGCTGCTGCCGCCAGTTTCAGACACTGCGGCTCGGATGTGATTGAGCGCAAACAGCGAAGACAAGGTGGTGAAGCCGATCGTCAACGCGCGATCGGGGTCTTCGGGGCGTTGCCGTAGGGCAACCAGCCCGGTCAGCGTGCCGAAATTCCAGATGGCGACTTCTCGCTGCCAACCAGAGTGCCCCCAACGGCTGTTGTCGGCGAACCTCTGGCCGGCCGCAGCCTGTGCGATGCCGGCAACGGCGAAGCCAAGGCCCCAGAGATTCACTGCCTTCTTGGATGTGATTCGAGGGAGTCTGGACATGTCTCCTCCTCAACGGGTCTGGATTGTCGGATCGACATAACCATGTCACCCCTGTCTGGGGTGCTTCGCGCGGGCTATCGGGGTGGGAGTACATCTATGTTCAGCGGCGCACACAGGTCAATCAACCAGGCGAGATCGCTGCCGGTGGCAAACATTCGGGCGAAGCTCGGGTCAACCCGCAGCGCCCCGGCACAGCGGTCACCGAAGAGCACATAGGCCTTGGCGTTGTTGCACAGCCGTGACATCCAGACGCATCCGGCCAGGCCTGAGTCGTATGCAGCTTGAGCCCAGGGCAGGGTCATGGGATAGGTGCTGGCTGAGCTGTCTGAGAGTTCCTGGGCGGTTACGCCAAGTTGACGAAGCCCTAGGCCATGGAAGACCGCAAGTCTCAGACTCTTGATCACGCTGAGCCGACTCATCACCACCGGGGCGTATTTGTCATGGGGGATGATTCCTCCAGAAACCGGGATGTCGTGGAGGATCGTTTCGGCCACGGCGGCGTCTTGGGATTGCGCGGCGTACAGGCTGGGGACCTTGCGTCCCCCCTTGCCAACCACGAAGGCAAACCGGCTGGGGCTGCCTACGCCGGGATTGAACTCAGCCCCGTGGTGACGATTGCGGTGCACGCGGTAGAGCCGCGTGGAGACGTCCAGAATCTCAACTGCGGGAGCGAATGGCTCTGGTGGCGCCGGGATCACCATGAAGCATTCCAGGCAAGTTCAGCTGCCTCGATCACGGACTTCGGGTCTGATGCCAGACGATCGACGGGCCGTTGGTCGTTTAGATAAGTGGTGGGGCTCATCAGCCATTCGATGACCCCTCGTTCACTCCAGTGGCTGTCTTGGGCCAACTTCCGAAGTTGTTTGACCACCAAGAGCGGTTGGCCATCGGATCCAAACTGGAAAGCGGGGTAGTACGCCGAGTTGCCCCGCACAATGGCGAGCAAGCGACCTGCAAGTCTGGCTGAGGAGGCCAGATTTCGCGGGGTGCGTGATCGTGAGCCCATCCTTAGCCCGGCCTCAGTTGATGTCAACAGCCCGAACTCGGCATCGATCTGTAGGTGCAGGTTGCGCTCGGCTTGGATGGCCCGGGCAAAGGCCGGTGGTAGTGGGGAGTGGATCGAGTCGATCGCCTCGCCGAGAGCGTTCAAGCTGGCTTTGATGACCTGATCTGCGTCCAAGAACTCCTGCGCCTTGGGCATGAGACCTCCTTTGCGTGCGTTCAATGCTATTCCATATTTTGCACGTGTCGCATTAGTAGTAGTTTGCTCCGAAAAGGGGACCCATGGTCCGCAACCTGTCTATCCGAGTTGATGTCTGAATATTGACCGCGTTTCCGGATCAGGAGAAAGATGTGTTTAGGTAGGCCTAATCCATGACTTAGGGGGCTGGCTTCACATGAATATCAACACGCGCACCAGAGTTGGACTCGCTGCGGCCGCGATCGTCGGCTTCAGCAGCTTGTCAGTGCAATTTGCCGCGGCCGATGATGGTGGGCAGCCTGGTCTGATCGGCAGTGGAGGTAGTGGTGGCTCTGGCGCGACTGGTGGGGCAAGCCCGACTGGTGGTTCGGTCCCCACGGATGGTGCTGGCGGGACGGGCGGCTCTGGCGCGACTGGCGGGTCAAGCCCGACTGGTGGTTCGGTCCCCACGGATGGTGCTGGCGGGACGGGCGGCTCTGGCGCGACTGGCGGGTCAAGCCCGACTGGTGGTTCGGTCCCCACCGATGGTGCTGGAGGGACGGGCGGCTCAAGCAATGAAGAGCCAAAAGCGAAGCAGCCCGCAGGCCCGCAAAGCTGCTACCCAGCAAAGGACCATGTGAAGTTCGACTATGTCGGTAACAGCGGCGGCGTTGCCAGCATCAAGTTGACTCCGCTCAACACTCCTAGATGTGAAGATGTCACGGTTTCGATGGCGGCTTGGCAGTTCATCAACTACCCCAACCAGTGGCCCCAGAAGAACACCCATGTCGACACGGTGACCCTGCCCAAGGATTCCACCGAGCCGGTTACGGCCAGTGTGCCTGCGGCCTGCCAGAACGACGCCTACTGGGGCAATGGGCCCAGTGTCGGCGCCATCCAGGAGATGGGCGGCTCACCCTTCTTCGAAGACTTCGTGAACTGGCACCTGACTCATGGCACCGGGGTGAACATCGGGGCCTTCCCGATCTTGGGAGGCCTAACCGCGACTCTGGGTCCTTGCGGCCCCATTTCCAGCCCCGGCCCAACGGCGACCCCGACGGCCACGCCGACTGTTACCCCGACGGCGACCCCGACGGCCACGCCGACTGTTACCCCGACGGCGACCCCGACAGCTACCGAGACTGTTGCCCCGCCCGTGCCCAGCTCGAGTGTGGCTGGCCCGGTGGTTCCCGTGGAGCCTCCTGTGGTGCACAAGCCCGTCAAGAAGGCCAAGAAGCTGCCGCACGCAGGAGCGTGAGTCGGCTGCTCAGCTAATCGGTGGCGACGAGATCGTCGTATGCCGACTTGATCAACTCGGCGATCCGCTCGGGGTCCGGCACGAGTTCAGCATCTGCCGACACCCCGATTGACATGGTGCCGTTGTATGAGTAGATGCACAGGCACAAGGGCTGATCACCTGATGCGGGCGCCCAGCCGAGCATGCGGGAGACCTCAACGCCCGCAAAGGAGATAGGTGCGCGCGGACCGGGCACATTCGTCAGGACGCCGGTGCCCTTGTTGGCAAAGAAGTTCGTCAGGGCAACGGCGATCTGCTTGGGGGATTCAGCCACCAACCATTGCAGTCCGCTGGTCAGGACAGGCACAGCTGAGTGCTTGATCCGGAGCATCCGCTGTTGCAGAGCAGTGAAGAGCTCTCCGGGATCATCCATGCCCAGAGGCATCTCCAAGTAGACGAGCGCAAAGTGATTGCCGAGCTCGGCAGGAAGCTCTGCGTCAAGGGGTTGGATGGAGACAGGCACGAGCCACTGGATCTGCTCAACCAATGAGTCGTGTTCGTGCAAGTAGGCACTTAGTGCCATGGAGATCACTGCAATCATGGCGTCGTTGACGGTGCCTTGATGGCGACGTGCGGCTTCCTTCAACGGTGGCAGCGGCAGATCGCTTGCCCAGGCGACCTGCTTTGCTTGACTCGGCACGCCCGACCATGAGGTCTTGGTGGCCGCGGAGGCACTGAGCAATCGAGTCAACTCCGAGCCCGTGTTGACCGTGGCGTTGTCTTCCTTTGTGAGTGACTCGATGAGATCTATGACATTGCTGGGGTTGACCAAGAGATCGATGCCAGCAGTAACCCCCTCCTTGAGGGCATTTGGGTCGACGAGTGCCTGCAGGGTGCGAACAGGTAGGGACAAGCTGGCCTTGGTGGCGCTCAGGCCAAGGTCGAATCCATCGCTGACCCCTCGCCTGACTACTGCGAGTGCACCGTCGATCAGCGGATGTCGGCCCTCATCACCTCCGCGCCCAACGATCTTGGGCATGGCATCCCCAACGTCATCGCAAAGCCCCAGGGTCACCTGCACGAGCCGGATGCCATCTGCGACGCTGTGGTGGAAACTGCTGAGGAGCACGGGGCGCTCTTTGCCGTCCATATCGGTGACCCCATGGATGACTTCGATCTTCCACAACGGGCGGTCACGAGGGAGTGGTACGGCGAACTGCGCGCCGACGTACTTTCGCAACGCCTCCCCGTCTGCGTCAGTCAGCGAGGTGTGGGTGAGATGCCTGCCCAGGGAGAAGTTCTCGTCTTTGACCCACTTCCAATGCCCCTTGTCGGAGACGGGCCGTTGGGAGAACACCGGATAGCGCTCCACAAGCCGCATGGTCAGGACTTGCTCCACCACTGACCAGTCGGGCTCTTCGTCGAGCCACATCAGGGCGCGCACGATCATCAGATTGTTGGGGCGATCCATGTGTAGCCACAACTGATCTTGGGCAGCTATCTCGTGCGCATCGGTCGCTGGGTTTTTCATGCGTTGGTCCTCCATTGGGTCAACCGGGGAGATGATGACTCGGATCGGTGGCGGCCATGATCCGTTCCCCGATGTCAGCAAGTTGGGTCAACTGTTCGCGGGTCAGTGGATCGATCACGAGCTGGCGGACCAGCGCCACATGGCCAGGTGCGGCTGCTTCAACCATCGCGAGTCCTTCGGGGGTCAGTTGCGTGTGAGTGGTGCGGCCATCATGCTCATCTGGTAGGCGGCACACCCAATTGCGTTTCTCAAGGCGGGTGACGACTTGCGACAAGCGGGAGAGGGATCCGTCAACAGTTGCGGCGAGGGTACTCATCTTCATCTTGTGATCTGGGCTGTTCGACAAGACCGTGAGCACGCTGAACTCGAAGTGGGTCAAATTGGCGTCTCGGCGTACTTGAGCATCCAATGCGTGCGGCAAGCGCATCATTACGCTCACCAGGGCAAACCAAGCCCTGCGCTCCTCGCCATCGAGCCAAATGGATTCGTCGTGGATTTCACTCACATCCCGATGCTATGTGGGTTTTACGGAACGCCGCTTCAGGTCGGAGTCCTGAATATACTGGTTCTGTGAGCTCTCTGCGGGGTTTGGCTGGTGTTGACCTCGGTCGACGGCGCGTGGAGTTGTCTGAGTCGGAGATGACCTACTACGCCCTGATGATCGCAGGGGACAATGCCTCGAGCTTCGACGTGCTCTTTGAAGACGGTCAGCCTGCATGCCCTTCATATGCTCTGCCGCTGTCGGAATGGGCGATGCATGAGTTGGTGACTGCTGCTGACTTCGATCACACCCGCACGATGCTTGCTGGGCTCACCTTGACCATGAAACGCCCATTGCCCACGGGCGGCTGGCTCGATATGGCAGCCCGTGTACCCGTCGTCTGGGACACCGGGCGAGCGGCACTGGTAGACGTTGAGGTTGCCAGCGAGTATTTCACCGTCCACTTCGTGGTCTATGTGCCAGATGGTGGTGGATTCGGTGGGCCCGCCCCTCCGCGCAGTGAGACATTCGGTGAGTGTCGTCCTGATTTTGTCTTGCCCTTGGCTCACGCGGATACAGCCGTCTACCGCAAGGTGCGGCCAGATGCCACCGAAGCTCCTGATCCCGGACAGACCCGACCCGTGCAACCGGGACTGATCACCTTCGCTCGGGGGCTGGTCTCGCTGGTGCAGCATCACCACCTTCCAGCTGAGCGGGTGCATGAGATGCGAGCGCGGTTCGTCGCTCCTGCTCGCCTGGGGGAGCCTCTGTCCCTTCATGGATGCGATGACGGCAGCTTCGTCGTGCGTGGAGAGAAGGGCGTCATTTTGGATGGTGGCCGCCTGACTGTGTCGGCCACTGCGATGAGTTGATCCTGGGCAGGTTAGATTGCCTGCATGATTCTGGATCGATTTAGGGTGACTGGCCAAGTGGCCATCGTGACTGGTGCCGGCCGAGGCATTGGTGCCGCCAGTGCGGTGGGCCTCGCCGAGGCAGGGGCCGACGTGCTGATCTCAGCCCGTACGACGAGCCAGCTCGATGAGGTCGCCGAGCGGATCAGGGCCCTGGGGAGACGCGTCCATGTGGTTGCGGCTGATGTCAATGATCTGGATCAGGCAGCCGCTCTGGCCGATGAGGCGGTGGATCATTTCGGCAAGCTCAATATTGTGGTCAACAACGTTGGCGGCGCATTGCCCAACTCCTTCATCGACACCAGCGTCAAACAGCTTGAAGGTGCCTTCCACTTCAATGTGAGTACGGCGCACGCGCTCACGCAGGCGGCCATCCCGCATCTGCTGCGCAGTGATGACGCCTCTGTGATCAACATTTCGTCGGTCGTAGGGCGTGCGGCTGCCCGAGGCTATCTCGCCTACGGCACGGTGAAGGCTGCCTTGGCGCATTACACCAAGTTGGCTGCCTTGGATCTGAATCCCCGCATCCGGGTCAACGCGATTGCCTGCGGGTCGATCATGACCAGTGCCTTGGAGATCGTGGCTTCTGACAAGAACCTGATGGCGGAAATGACTGGGGCGACTCCTCTACGTGAGGTGGGCATACCTGAAGACATCGCGGCGGCTGTTGTCTATTTGTCCAGTCCCGCCGGCCGCTATCTGACTGGCAAGGTGCTTGAAGTTGACGGTGGTTTGCAGGTACCCAACTTTTCGATGCCGATCCCAGACGTGGAGTCGTGATGCCCAAGAAGCGAGTAGTGGTTTGGGCCACGGGCACGGTCGGTAGGCATGCGATCGTGGGTGTGGACGCCCATCCGGAGTTGGATTTGGTTGGGGTTTGGGTCTCCGATCCAGGCAAGGTGGGGCAAGACGCCGGTGAGCTCGCAAATCTCGGACGCTCGCTCGGCGTGGCCGCCACCAATGACAAGTCCGTGATCTGGGAATTGGCTCCAGACGCGATCGTGCACACAGCGATGACCGACGACCGCATCTTCGAGGCCATTGCCGACCTCACCGAGATGATCCGACACGGCATTGATGTGGTCTCCAGTGGGCCAGTGCTGTTGTGTTATCCCAATGGCTTGGGCCTGGACAATCTCGTCGATGAGATCAATGCGGCAGGCGCCACTACAGGCGCATCACTGTTTGTGAACGGCATCGATCCCGGTTTTGCCAATGATGTCTTGCCCCTTGCGATGACCTCCCTGTCACAGCGCATCGACCTGATCAAGGTCAGTGAGATCGCTGACTACGCCACCTATGTGCAGCCAGTGGTGATGCAGGATCTGTTCGGGTTCGGCAAGCCTCTGGGCGCTGAGGTCCTGATGTGGCAACCCGGCATCTTGAGCAGTGCGTGGGGCCCTGTGGTGCGGCAGATCGCGGCCGGCCTTGACGTCGACCTCGACCCAGAGTTGGAGGAGTACGTCGAGCGCCGTCCAGCAGACAAGGACATCTCCACTCTCAGCGTCGATATTGGGGCTGGCACGATGGGCGCGGTGCTCTTCAGGGTGATCGGCAAGGTCAACGGCCAACCCCGCGTGATCCTCGAGCACGTCACGCGCACCGCGGTCGATGAGCATCTGGACTGGCCGGTGCCCAATGCCGGGGATGGCTGCTATCGGATCGAGATCGAAGGTGAGCCGATGATGACCGTGGAGTTCAGCCATCACGGTGAGCACGGTGATCACAACATCTCAGGGATGATCGTGACTGCACAGAGACTGATCAACTCGATCCCGGCTGTGATTGAAGCTGAACCTGGCCTGGTCTTTGCAAAAGACCTCCCGATGATCACCGGTCGCGGCCTGGTTGCGCATTAGCCAGCGGCACCCTATGCGCAGTCACAAGGTACGGCGCCACAGCGCGGACATCCGTCGGCATAGCGCTGCACAGCAGCACTGAGGTCGATGCCCATCTGGTTGGCCAAGGACACCGTCCAGGCGATTACATCGGCGAACTCGTGGGCCTGCTGCTCGGGGGTACCCTTCCGGACTGCCTGGGCGAGCTCACCCACCTCCTCAGCCAACCACGCCACCGTGCTGGGCACGCCGCGCGCGCGATCGCGGGCGCCATAGGTCTGCTCGATGACTGCTTGGAGTTGGGTCAAGTCCATGCCGAGCACGCTACGCCTTGGCGAATTGTCGGTGGTGTGGTCGGGTGATGATGGTTGACTATGGCAATGGACAACGCAGCCGAACAGCGGGCCGGAGTCGGCGATTGGACCGAGCCCGGTGTCTACGAGGTGAGCCCCGGCGTACACCGGATGCCATTGCCCCTGCCGATGGATGCACTGCGTGCCGTCAATGTCTACATCACCGAGACCGATCAAGGACTCGTGTTGATCGATGGCGGTTGGGCGATCCCACAGGCGCAGGAGCTGTTCATCAGCGGGCTCAAGGAGCTGGGCTACACCCAACGTGACATCCAGCGATTCCTGGTCACCCACGTGCATCGTGACCACTACACCCAGGCATATGTCGTTGGGCAGGAGACCGGTGCAGACGTGAGCCTGGGCATCGGTGACAAGGCCTCGCTGGATGTGATGCATTCAGACACTCTGACCCAGGATCCGAATGTCGATCGCCTCCTGCAGGCTGGTGCTGACGAGGTGGCCGAAGCCTGGCGCAAGCTTTTTGAGGGGCATGTGCGACCGAGCACGGATGACTATGGCTATCCCTCCACCTGGCTGGACAGCGACTTCACCATCGACCTGGGCACTCGACAGTTGGCCGCGGTGTCGACACCGGGTCACACCCAAGGCCACTATGTCTTCGCCGACATCCAGGCAGGTGTGCTTTTCGCAGGTGACCATGTGCTCCCCACGATCACCCCTTCGATCGGTTTTGAACCTGCTTGGGTTGAGCAACCCTTGAAAGACTTCTTGGAGTCGCTTGTGAAAGTGCGTGCACTCCCCGACATGGCACTCCTGCCTGCCCATGGCCCGGTTGCGGTCTCATCGCATGATCGAGTTGATGAATTGCTCGCGCATCATGAGGAGCGACTGCAGCAATGTGTTGAGGCGGTGGCCCAAGGGGCGAGTACGGCGTGGGAGGTGGCGGCCTTGATCCCTTGGACCCGGCGCAATCGCACTCGCGATGAGTTGGGCCCCTTCGACCAGGTGATGGCGGCGTTTGAGACCCTGGCGCACCTGAACCTTCTCGCTTTGCAGGGGCGGTTGAGCAGTGAAGACAATGGGCAAACCCGACTATACCGGTCTGCCCCATTTGGGATAAGTTAGAGCGATTTGCGTGCCTCTTCCCGACTGACCTCGTCATATTGGTTGAGAGGCAAAGCCAGGGAGGCGAGGATCATGCAAATGCGTTCGCGATTGGGAGATAGCGTCAACGTCGAAGTCTTGGGCCAAGTGGTCAAAGGCGTGGTGGTGCGTGAGACATGGACCGAATCGGTCGGCGACATGCTCGTGGTGTCGGTGACATCAAACAGCAGCCCGGGACTTCGAGTCAGCGTGCCGCCGGCTGTTCTGCTCGAGGATGCCCTCGTCTGATCGGGGTACTGCCTGCGCGGGTAAACGCTTGGGTAGAGTGGTGGCGTCCGACAGGGGAGTGCTGAGGGCTCGGGGAGCCGAGCCGGTGGTGCTGAGAGTGCGTGATGGCGCAGACCCTAGAACCTGCACTGGGTCATGCCAGCGAAGGAAGTCGAAGGAGCTCCCTCGTGACTGTCACCACCTCCCGCCGCCTTGCGGCCATCTGCGCCACCATCGCCTGCTTTGGCCTGCTCACCGCTTGTGGGCAGGGTGACCAGGCCGAGTCGTCTTCGCCGTCGATAACCATCGCCACCCACGACTCTTGGGCGATGGACAAATCCGTGATGGCCGACTTCACCCAACAGACCGGCATCAAGGTGAAGATCGCCAAGCTCGGTGATGCCGGCGAGATGACCAACAAGCTCATCCTCACCAAGAGCGCCCCGATTGCCGATGGAGTCTTCGGGCTCAACAACCCACTGCTTGTGCGAGCGCTGGAAAACGGCATCTTGACCGAAGCTGACGTGGATGTGCCTGACTCGGCGTACGACGAGGCAAAAGCGATCCGCACAGACCTTGCGGCGCCGATCGACTTCTCCGATGTCTGTCTCAATGTGGACAAGGCTTGGTTTGCGGCCAAGGGCAAGCCGGCTCCCAGCGGGCTTGCGGACTTGACTCGACCGGAATATCGCGGGCTCTTCGTCACCCCAGGAGCAGACACTTCGTCTCCAGGTCAGGCTTTCCTTTTGGCCACTGTCGCGGCCGAGGGCAAGGGCTGGCCGGCGTACTGGGAGAAACTGATGGCCAATGACACCAAGGTCGTCTCAGGCTGGACCGAGGCCTACGAGACGGACTTCTCCGCAGGGTCGGGTCAGGGGACCCGCCCGATCGTGGTGTCCTACTCATCATCGCCGCCATTCACCATCCCGGCCGGTGGAGAGGCGCCAACCACTGCGGCCCTTCTCGACACCTGTTATCGCGACGTGGAATACGCCGGCGCCCTGCAGGGCAGCGAAAAGAGCGCTGAAGTCGAGGAGTTCGTGCAGTTCATGCTTGGTCGCAAGTTCCAGCAGCAGTTGCCCGAGCAGATGTATGTCTACCCGATCGACAGTGCGATCAAACTCCCTGCGGCATGGGCCAAGTGGGCCCCGACTGCTGTCGACCCACTGGTGTTGACTGAGGACGAGTTGGGCGATACCCCAGAGCTGGTCAAGGCCTGGCGCGAGATCGTGACCCGATAGGACCACGACCATGCATGGGCAGCGGGTACTGCGGATTGCATGGGCTGCGATCCCGCTCGCGGTGTTGGTGGTCTTCTTCTTCTACCCCGTCGCAGGCATGCTTGGGCGCGGACTTTGGCCGCAAGGAGTGTTTGCGCCAGCGGACTTCATCGCCTCCCTGTCAGGCGGCCGCGTGGGCCGAGTGGTGTGGTTCACGCTCTGGTCGTCAGCAACGGCCACGATGCTCGCGGTGCTGTTGGGGGTGCCAGTGGCCTTCGTGCTGCACCGCCTGCGCTTCCCAGGACAAGGCCTGCTCCAGGCCGTGGTGTTCGTGCCCTTTGTGATGCCTACGATCGTGGTTGGCATCGCCTTTCGGCGTCTGCTGATGGAGGGCGGCCTCTTGGGTGGACTCGGTCTGGATGGCAGCCCGGGGGCGATTGTGGCCGCGATGGTCTTCTTCAACATAAGCGTCGTGGTGCGGAGTGTAGGTGCGTTTTGGGCTGATCTCGATCCACGACGTGGCCAAGCTGCGATGAGCCTGGGAGCCAGCCCCCTCCAAGTGTTCACGACCATCACGCTGCCGGCACTCCTGCCGGCGATCGTCGCAGCCGCAGGTGTGGTCTTCCTCTTCTGCGCGACTGCCTTCGGCATCGTGCTGATCCTGGGCGGCCTGCGCTATGCAAACCTCGAGACCGAGATCTACCTGCTCACCACCACCCAACTCGACCTCACCGCTGCAGCGGCTCTTTCGGTGCTGCAGTTGACCGTCCTGCTCCTGCTGCTCACCTTGACCTATGTCGTACGCCGCGACCGGGCGCCGGTCGAAAGGCATCAGGAGCACTTGTCCAAGGTGAGTTGGCGACAATGGCCGGTGCTCCTGCTGACGGCCTTTGTGCTGGCCTTCCTCTTGTTGCCCCTGGTTTCGATGGGTGTGTCGTCGCTGCGGCGGGAGGGTGCATGGACCTTGGCCAACTACGCGGGATTGCTCACCACTGGCGTTGGCGATGTCTTGTTGACCTCCCCAGTGTCGGCTTTGATCACTTCGCTGATCACAGCATTCACGGCCAGTGCCATGGCATTGTCGCTGGGGATGATCGTCGCGGTGTTGGTGACCCGCAGGCACCCCACTCGAGCGGGTCGCCGGATTGCGGCTGTCTTTGACGGGATCTTCATGCTCCCTTTGGGAGTCTCCGCGGTGACTGTGGGCTTTGGTCTGCTGATCACCGTCTACGGACCCCCGATGTCGCTGGGGGGATCGTGGTGGCTGGTGCCGATTGCCCAGTCTCTGGTTGCCTTGCCGCTCGTCGTACGAGCCATGGCGCCGGTGCTCAGCTCGATCGATGACCGGCAACTTCAGGCCGCTGCTGCGCTTGGCGCTTCTCCATCGCGAGTGCTGCTGAATGTCGAGTTGCCACTCGCATGGCGCTCACTCGTTGGCGCGTTTGGATTCGCCTTCGCAGTCTCCCTTGGCGAGTTCGGTGCCACGAGCTTCCTGGTCCGGCAGGGCAATCCGACCCTCCCAGTCGTGATCTACCAACTCCTGGGCCGTCGCGAACCGGAAAACTTCACGATTGCGCTGGCCGCTGCAGTTCTTCTGGCGGCGACCACCACCACGGTGATCTTGGCAGCCCAACGGCTGCGCCCGAGCACGGTTGGGGTCCGGTGATGGGCGGCCTGGTCGTTGACCACTTGAGTGTCTGCTTCGACGATGTGGTGGCAGTAGACGAGGTGAGCCTGTCACTGCCGCGAGGCGAGGTCTTGGCCGTCTTGGGGCCGTCTGGGTGTGGCAAGTCAACGCTGTTGCGAGCTATTGCGGGTCTGGTGCCAGTGGATTCGGGTTCGATTGCCTATGACGGGATTGATCTGGCAGCGGTGCCTACTCACAAGCGTGGGTTTGCCATGATGTTTCAAGACGGTCAGTTGTTTCCGCACCTGGATGTGGCGGCAAATGTGGCCTATCCGTTGCGGCTCCAGCGATTGCCCAAAGCTCAGATCCGAGCACGTGTCGCGGAGTTGCTGACCCTCGTCGACCTAGCGCATCAGCAGCAAAGGCGCCCCGAGACTCTCAGTGGGGGCGAGCGTCAACGAGTTGCCCTTGCTCGTGCTCTGGCAGCCAACCCCCGAATGGTGCTCCTTGATGAGCCGCTCAGCGCCCTGGACAGCGAGTTGCGGGAGCGACTGGCCGGCGACCTCAAAGCGATCTTGGCGAAGTCGGCTACGACTGCCGTAATGGTGACCCACGACCAGGAAGAGGCCTTTGCGGTTGCCGATCGGCTGGCGGTGATGCGCAATGGGAAGATCGTGACTCAGGGTGCTCCAGATGAGGTCTGGCGGCGTCCGCCTGATGCCTGGACCGCGAGATTCCTCGGCTATGCCCAGGTGCTAACCCATCAGGAGTTGAGCGCGCTGGGGCTTGATCGGATTGTGCGGGTGAAGGACTTCGACTCCTTGGCGATCAGGAGGTCGGCCTTGGTGGTCAAGACCGGTGGGGGCATCACGGGGGTTGTGAAGTCAGTCACCGCGACACCAGAGCAGGTGCGACTGCAAGTGGAGCTGCCAAGTGTCGGTCTCGTGCCTGCAATTGCGCATGCGAGCACAGATATCCGTGTTGATGCCGAGGTGGCGTTGTGGCTGGATGAGACCAAAACAGCGGTGATCAAATGTCGCGATCTGGGGTCGGCCCCCTAAAATCGCCTCTTGTGAAGCGTCGCGCATATACGGTCATGGTGGCCACGGCTTTGATGATGGGCATCTTGGCCTTGTCCACCTCTCTGGCCTTGGGCTATCCCCTCCGTGACCCCGAAGGCTTCTTGGGCCCGGCCTGGGTCCGTCTGCCGATGCTCTTGTTGGCTGCCTTTGTCGTCGACGTCGTCCCCCGTACCCTCTGGCGCAGCCGGTTTCGGCTGGGGCGGTTCAAAGACGAGGCCAGCCAGCTCATCCGGGAGCACTGGACGCGTGAGCGGATCGTGTTGGTCGTGGTCGGCTTGGTTTCCTTCTATGTCACCTATGTCAGCTACCGGAATCTGAAGAGCTTCTTGCCATTCGTGCGCACGGGTGACATCACCGCCAAGGGTGACCGGATGCTGCACCGACTCGATGAATGGCTGATGTTTGGTCACGACCCAGCGGTGTTGCTGCACAACCTGCTGGGCACCGGTGTGACGGCCCACCTGTTGTCATATGTCTATTTGATCTTCCTGCCGATGGTGCCGATCTCGGTGACCATCTGGGTGGTGTGGTCGCGCAATGTTTCCTTCGGCTACTGGTTCGTCACCTCGCAGTGCATTGTCTGGACCTTGGGCACGGCCAGCTACTACATCATCCCCACGCTGGGGCCGATCTTCGCCTATCCGTGGTTCTACCAAGGTCTTGCTGACACCGGAGTCTCGGCACTGCAAGACTCGCTCTACTACGGACGCCAAAACATCTTGCATGACCCATTCGCCGCAGGGGTGAACTCCGTTGCGGGCTTCGCCTCATTGCACGTCGGCGTCACCTTGCTGATGGCTCTGGTGGGTCAATACACCCTTGAGCACCGTTGGATCAAGGCCGTCTTGTGGGTCTACATGGCAGTCACCGTCTTGTCGACCTCGTACTTCGGATGGCACTACATTGCCGATGACATTGCCGGAGTCTTCATAGCGGTAGTGGCCTGGTATCTCGGTGGCATTGCGACGGGGCAGAAGTTTGATCGCCGCCTACGTCACTCGCATCCCACAACCACCACTAGCACGGTGCCTGTAGAAGCGCCGAGTGAAGCTGATCAGGACGCGCGCACTTAGCGTCCTTCACAAATTACATCGCTGTAGTTTGTCAATGCAACACGCCGGTTAGAGCAAGCAAATTTGTGAAAAGTGTTTCCAATGTGACCAATGAGCCCTACTGTGGTTTCCCGTTGCTTGTTTTCGGCGGAGGGAAATGGTCTTGCGACCCACACGGACTGGGCTTGCTTTGACCCTGGCGATGGTGATCGTCGGGTCAGGCAGTTCGATCGCGATGGCGGACAAAGCGCCACCGGCGCTCCCGACTCAAGGTCAACTGGATGCCGCCTCAGCCGCAGTCAGCGACAAGCGGGCAGGCTTGGAGCAGATTGAATCTGATCTGGTCTCAGCGAACGCTCGGGTGTTGGGCGCAGCTCATGATGCCGAGATTGCAGCCGAGGCCTACAACGGGGCTCGATGGCGTTTGGAACAAGCTCGTGCAGAGCACGAGGCGGCCAGCGCGGGCCTCGCCCAGGCCAGACGAGCCGTGACAGAGCAGCGCGATCAGATTGCGGTATTGGTCGCCGACAGTTACCAAAGGGGCTCCGGTCTCAATGCCGCCACAGTGCTGCTGAGCAATGAGGGCCCTGAGGGGGTCATGAACAGGCTCGGCGTGGCTCGGGCGGCTGGCGACTCGATGCAGGCCAAGTTCTTGGTCTTCAAGCAGGCCAAGGCCGAGGCTGACGAGGCCGAGCGCCGTGCAAAGCGGGCAGAAACGGCCCAACAAGTCCTGGTTGCAGAGGCTCGTACGGCACAGTCGGTGGCCCAGCACGCAGCAAGTCAGGCCCAGGACTCTGCTGCAGCCCTCAAGTTGCAAGAAGCGGGCCTGGCCGAAGAACTGACCCGAGCCGAGAACATCTCCGCGGACTTGGCTCGCCAGCGGCAAGTTGGTCTGGCGCGGCAAGCTGCGCAACGGGCAGCCGAGATTGAGAAGGCTCGTCAGTCGGATGAACGTCTGTCCGCGCCCGCTGAGTCCGGCCCAGATTCAAATCGTCCAGAATCCAATCAGGCTGACTCTGACAAGGCTGCCGCTGATGACGCCCCACCAGTTGTGGCTGACCCGCCTCCAGCCGGCTCTGGGGTCAGCGCTGCGCTCAACTATGCGCGTTCGAAGTTGGGCTTGCCCTATCGCTGGGGCGCGTCAGGACCCTCGTCGTTTGACTGCTCGGGTTTGACCATGATGGCTTGGCGTGCTGGCGGCAAATCCTTGCCTCACTACTCAGCAGCGCAATATTCAGCCTCAACGCCGATCTCGAGAGCTGCGCTTCGGCCCGGCGATCTGGTGTTTTGGGGCTCATCGCCGCGATCAATCCACCACGTGGCCCTCTATATCGGCAACGGGCAGATCCTGCATGCCCCCCGCACCGGACAACCGGTGCGGGTGGACAGCATCGACTACTGGATCGCGCCGCGATATTTCGGCCGACCTTAGACCACGTCAGTGGTCTTCGTGGGCCTCGTCGTCTTCGAAGCGCTTGAAGCTGGCCTTGATTTCGGCCTCTGCCTCTGAGCGGCCGACCCAGTTGGCGCCCTCGACGGACTTGCCAGGCTCGAGATCTTTGTAGACCTCGAAGAAGTGCTGGATCTCCAGGCGGTCGAACTCCGAGACATGCTTGATATCGCGCAGATGCTCAAGGCGCGGGTCGTGCGAAGGGACGCAAAGGACCTTGTCGTCGCCGCCAGCCTCATCAGTCATCCGGAACATCCCGATGGCACGGCACTTGATGATGCACCCAGGGAAGGTTGGCTGCTGCAGGATCACCAACGCATCGAGCGGATCGCCGTCCAGTCCCAAGGTGTCGTCGATGAATCCATAGTCGGCGGGGTAGGCAGTTGAGGTGAACAGCATCCGGTCAAGCCGGATCTTGCCGGTCTTGTGATCAACCTCGTATTTGTTGCGCTCTCCCTTTGGGATCTCAACCACAACGTCGAATTCCACGACACTTCCTTTCAAGAAATGGATTCATCATTCAGGTGGTCCCCCACCTGCAGGTTCATTGGCTTCCGGGCTAGTGTCGCGCACATTGGCATCACAAGTCGCATCGGTCTAGGAGGGTGGATGCGTGACAAACGCCACTGGCTCGTCGAATTGCTGGTGATCGTGCTTCTTCTGGGCGCTTTCGTGACCTGGAAATTTGATCTCCTGGATCGCTTCGGTGGGGCCGACCCAGCGGCAGCGCCAGTGGATGTCGCACCGCCAGACAAGGTGCAACTGCCACTTGCCGCGCCAAGTCGCAAGCTTGCCCGACCCACGAAGGCGGGTCAGTTGGATCCCGCACGAGTAGCAGCGGCGGTGTCGGGATTGATCGACCACAAGGTCCTCGGCCCTCGGGTGTCGGTGCGGATCACGGATCCGGCCTCTGGAGCCACGATTTTCCACCAAGGCAGTTCACGGTTTACGCCAGCATCGACACTCAAGTTGGCCACTACCGTCGCCAGCCTGCAGGCGCTTGGTCCGATGGCGACCTTCAAGACCAAGGTGGTGCGGGATCCGCAAGCGAACCAGATCATCCTGGTCGGAGGTGGTGATCCCTACCTGGCCAGCACCCCTAAGGCGGATCAGGCCGCCTATCCGGTCGGCGGCAACCTTGCTGACCTGGCCAAACAGACGGCACAGGCGCTCGGTGCATCTGGGGCAGGCCCAGTGCATTTGCGTATTGACGACAGTCTGTTTGCCGGCCCTTCGATCAGTGCTGACTGGCGACCCAACTATGTGCCCGATTCGGTCGTCTCGCCGATCAGCGCATTGTGGGTTGACCAGGCCCGGCTGGGATTCGGATTCTCGAGCGATCCAGCCCTCCAGGCAGGGCAGAGGTTCAAGAAGCAGTTGCTGAAGTTGGGCGTACAGGTCGTTGGGCCAATCCGGCGTACAAATGCGGCCCCTGACGCAATCGAATTGGCCAGCGTCGATAGTGGTCCGGTTGGCGAGATCGTGGAGGAAGTCCTAGGCGTCAGCGACAACCAAGCAGCCGAGGTCTTGGCTCGTCATGTGGGTCTCAAGGTGGCCAATGATCCGAGTTTCACAGGCGGGGCCAGCGCAGTCCAACAGGTCCTGTCCAGCTTGGGGGTCAACACAAGGGGCAACTCAACCTTTGACGGCAGCGGTCTGTCGCGCACCAATCGGTTGACCTCAGTCTCCCTGGCCCAGACCTTGCGCCTGGCAACAGAGTCGGGGCAACCGAGGCTGCGCTCGTCAGTGACTGGGTTGCCCGTGGCGGGCTTCACCGGCTCCCTGAAATGGAGATTCGGGGCCGGGCCAAGCGAGGCGTTGGGAAGGGTGCGAGCCAAGACTGGCACCTTGACCGGCGTACACGGGCTGGCCGGGGTGGTCACGACAGCAGATCATGCCCAGATGGTCTTCGTGCTGGTTGCTGACCGAGTGGCCCCCGACAAGGGCGGGCTGGCCCAGATGCAGTTGGACAAGATCGCCGGGGCGTTGGGCGCTTGCGCCTGCGGCGTAGGGTCTCGACCATGAGTGATCCTGACGCCAGCAGCACTGAATCGATGATCGACTGGGATCTGGCGGTCAAGGTTGCAACCAAGGTCGTGGGAGAAGGGCCGGTCGTGACCCGGGCAGAGGCCCACGATGCAGTCGCTGAGTTGCGAGCGGGCGCCGAGCGGTCCACGCCACTGGTGCGTGAGTTCACCGGACTCGTTGCTGCCGAGCGCACGGCCCCAGTGCTGGTGGTTGACCGGCCAAACTGGGTACAGGCCAATGCTCAAGCATTTGCCAAGATCCTGACCCCGATCGCTGCCAATCTCCTTTCAGAGCGTAGTGGCTCACCCGGCATGGGCCTTGGGGCCAAGCTGACCGGGGCCGAGGCTGGTCTGATGTTGGGCTTCATGGGCTCCAAGGTGCTGGGGCAATTCGACCCCTTCCATGAAGGGCCGGACGAGCATGGGCGGCTACTGCTCGTGGCCCCCAATGTCGTGCACATCGAGCGCGAACTCGGCGTCGACCCCCATGACTTCAGGCTGTGGGTGTGCCTGCATGAGGAGACACATCGGGTGCAGTTCACCGCAGTGCCGTGGATGGCCGACCATTTGCGGAGCCAGATGGAGTTGGTGGCCGGCAGCATCAAGGGTGATCCGGCGCAACTCGTAGGTGACCTGACCAAGAAGGTCGTTGACCTCTTCACTGGCAAGACCGATGGCAGCCTGATCGACTTGATGACCACTCCTGAGCAAAAGCAGGTGATTGACCAGATCACTGGTGTCATGAGTCTCCTCGAGGGGCATGCTGACGTGGTGATGGATGGGGTCGGGCCCGAAGTCATCCCCACAGTCGCCTCGATCCGCAATCGTTTCACCCAACGCCGTCAAGGGGTGGGCACGCTCGACAAATTGCTGCGCCGACTGCTGGGCATCGACCAGAAGATGGCGCAATATCGCGACGGGGCAGTCTTCGTGCGTGCCGCTGTCGACAAGGTCGGCATGGATGGATTCAATGCCGTGTGGGAGGAGCCAGCGAACCTCCCCAGCAAAGCGGAGATCCTTGACCCCCAACTCTGGATCTCCCGCGTGCACGGCTGATGGCCCTGCACCCAGCCGTCGCGGCCAGCCGTGTAGCCGTACGACGTGCACTGGCCGGGCTCGAGCCAGGAGCGACTTTGCTGGTGGCCTGTTCCGGTGGCGCAGACTCACTGGCCCTGTTGGCGGCGGCAGTCTTCGAGTCACGTACGACGAATCTGAGGGTGGTCGGGGTGACCGTCGACCACGGGCTCCAAGTCGACTCTGCCGATCACGCGGCCGCCGTGGTGGCCCAGATGAGCGAATTGGGTGCGGTCGAAACAGCATCGGCGCGAGTGAGGGTGGATGCGCCGGGCTTGGGCCCGGAGGCTGCTGCGCGTCGGGCTCGTTACGAAGTCATCGAAACGATGCTTGAGCACTTCGATGCCGAGATCTGTCTGCTCGGCCACACTCAAGATGATCAGGCCGAGACTGTGCTGATGGGCTTGGCCAGGGGGTCCGGGGCGCGTTCGCTCGCTGGGATGCGGCGTAGTTTTGACCACTTCCGTAGGCCCTTCTTGGATCTGACTCGACAACAGACCGAAGCGGCTTGTGAGGCTCAAGGGATCACCTGGTGGACCGACCCCCACAACGATGACCCTGCATATACGCGGGTCCGGGTGCGCAAGAGCCTGATGCCTGCTCTCGAGCGGGAGCTGGGCCCGGGGGTTGCGGCCGCGCTGGCGCGGACAGCCGATCAGTTGCGATCAGACGCGGACTTCCTCGACGACATGGCCGCCGAGGCCTTGTCTGCTATCTCCAGCGAGGCTGGACTACCAGTATCTGAGCTGACCCAGTTGGCTCCTGCAATCAGGACCAGAGTGCTGCGGATGGCCGCGGTCGGCGCCGGTGCGATCGCTGCCGAACTGTTTGCCGAACATATTGGTGAAATCGACCGCTTGATCACCGACTGGCGGGGCCAAAAGGGCGTGGATCTGCCTGGCCACTTGACCGCCCGACGTGTTGCGGGAGTCGTGGTTTTCATCCCCAAGTCCAGCTTGTAGGGTGACCGGCATGGATGCTGCTGATGTCGATGGCGACCTTGTTGAAGTGCTCTTCACCGAGGAGCAGATCCAACAGAAACTAGCGGCCTTGGCCATGCAGATCGAGACTGACTACGCCGGCAAAGACGTCTTGTTGGTCGGCGTACTGCGTGGTGCTGTCATGGTGATGGCTGACCTGTCTCGAGCACTCGGGCGCCATGTCGAAATGGACTGGATGGCGGTTTCGTCGTATGGCTCTGGCACGAAGTCGTCTGGTGTGGTGCGCATCCTCAAGGATCTCGACACCGACATCAATGGCCGCCATGTGCTCATTGTCGACGAGATCATTGACACCGGCCTCACCCTGCGCTGGCTGACCTCAAACCTGGCTTCTCGCAACCCTGCCTCAGTGGAGATCTGCACTCTCCTGCGCAAGCCGGAGGCATTGCGCACCACGATTGACGTCAAATATGTCGGCTGGGATATCCCCAATGAATTTGTCGTCGGCTATGGCCTTGACTACCAAGAGCGCTATCGCAATCTGCGCGACATCGCGACCTTGTCGCCCAGCGTGTATTCCTGAGCTCTCCCCGGTCTAGCCGGCTGATGTGACCGGCGTCACTCCTGTCCGGTTTGCAACGTTTAGCGGATGTCTGGAGTTGCCATGCCGGGGAGGTGAGTGTCGTGCTCGAAACGATCGCTAGCAAGACCGTTTGGGTGTTGTCAGGTGGTGGCGCCCAAGGCGCCGTCCAGGTCGGCATGATGCGGGCATTGCTGGAGGCTGGCCACGCCCCCGACGCACTGGTCGCAACCTCCGTCGGATCGCTCAATGGCGCCTTCTTCGCTGTGGAACCGACCTTGGACCGGCTCGATGAGTTGGCCGATAAATGGCGCTCAGTGTCGGTCTCATCGATGTTTGGCACCAAGCGTGATGTCGTCACCAATGTTGCGCGGCGGCGCCCCTATCTATTTGGCAACGAACGCCTTCTGCAAGTGATCACCGACTGGTTGCCAGCGACTCGACTCGAAGACCTTGCTGTCCCGATGCGGATCGCAACCACCCATCTTGAGACCGGGCGTGCGGTCCACCATGACGCTGGAGATGTACGACGATTGCTTGCCGCTGCATCAGCCGCGCCGGCCTTGCTCCCACCTGTGCAGTTGCCGCACGGGGAGACCGGGTTGGAGGAGATGCATGTTGACGGTGGGCTGGCCGAGAACTTGCCCCTGTCCGGGGTACTTGGGCTGGATTGCCTCGGCAATGGCCCCGTGCACGTGATCACCCTGGATGCCACTCATGCAGCGCGACCCCGCCAATTGCGGACTCCGGTCGACGCTTTGGTGGCTGCCTTGGCTGCCACTTTGGCCGGACAGGTCGAGTTCCCACTGCCTGACCCGAAATTCCAGATCACTCGGGTCAAAATGGGGGGAGTGGTCGGGATGCTCAATTTCAGTCGGACGGCCGAATTGATCGAGCGTGGGGCCCGTGCCGTCGAGGAATCCATCGGCCGAAGCTACGTATTGAGTGCCTGATTGGGCACCGACCTATGGGCTATGGCTGCACAGCCTTGATGAACCTGACAATATTGGCCGGTGAAGAAATTTCTCCGTAGTCCCTGGCTGTGGATCGTCGTAGCCGTCCTTGGCGTGCTGATCGCATTGCAGTACTTGGTGCCCAATGCAGGGTTCAAGGAGGTGAAGACCTCCACGATGACCAATTACATCAAGAAGGGTGAGGTCAAGTCGATCACCTTCATCGACGGGGGCGACCAGCAGATGCGTGCGGAGCTTCGTGACGGCAAGAAGGTCTTGGCCACTTGGGTCGAGGGGCAACAAGTGGGCCTTGTCGAAGAGGTCCAGAAGCAGGTTGATGCCGACAAGATCGACACCTTCAACGTCAAGAATCCCAAACCCAGTCTCTTGGGGACCATCCTGACGACTCTGCTGCCCTTCGTCCTGATCGTCTTGCTCTTCTTGTTCTTGATGAACCAAGTCCAAGGAGGCGGCGGTCGGGTGATGCAATTCGCCAAGTCGAAGGCCAAGTTGATCACCAAGGACATGCCGAAGACGACCTTTGCCGATGTGGCTGGCTGTGAAGAGGCAATCGAGGAGCTTCAAGAGATCAAGGAATTCCTCCAGGAACCAGGCAAATTCCAAGCCGTCGGCGCCAAGATCCCGAAGGGCGTGCTGCTCTACGGTCAGCCCGGCACTGGCAAGACCCTGTTGGCCAGGGCTGTTGCTGGCGAGGCAGGGGTGCCCTTCTATTCGATCTCTGGCTCGGACTTCGTGGAGATGTTCGTCGGCGTCGGTGCTTCCCGCGTGCGCGACCTGTTTGAGCAGGCCAAGAGCAATGCACCCGCGATCGTATTCATCGACGAGATCGATGCTGTGGGTCGTCACCGTGGTGCTGGCATGGGTGGTGGGCACGATGAGCGTGAGCAGACCCTCAATCAACTTCTGGTCGAGATGGATGGCTTCGACGTGCATGGCGGGGTCATCTTGATCGCGGCCACCAACCGTCCCGACGTGCTCGACCCGGCACTGCTGCGCCCTGGCCGCTTCGACCGACAAATCCAGGTCGATGCACCAGACCTGCTAGGTCGCGAAGCGATCCTCAAGGTGCACGCTCGCGGCAAGCCGATGGCTGCTGATGTCGACCTCACCGCAGTGGCTCGGCGTACGCCGGGCTTCAGCGGCGCCGACCTGGCCAATGTGCTCAACGAAGCGGCGTTGCTGACTGCTCGGCTCAACAAGACCGTGATCGACAATGCGTCAGTCGACGAAGCCATTGACAGGGTGATTGCCGGACCGCAGAAGCGAACCCGACTGATGAACGAGCAAGAAAAGCTCATGACGGCCTACCACGAGGGCGGCCATGCGCTAGTGGCCGCAGCGATGCCCGGCAATGACCCCGTGCACAAGGTGACCATCCTGCCGCGCGGTCGCGCCCTGGGCTACACGATGGTGCTGCCAGACGAAGACAAATACAGCCAGACGCGCAGCCAGATGCTCGACAAACTGGCTTACATGCTCGGCGGCATGGCTGCAGAGGCACTGATCTTCCATGACGTCACCAGTGGTGCTGGCAATGACATCGAGAAGGCCACGGCCCTGGCCCGGGCGATGGTCACCCAATACGGCATGACTGAGCGCTTGGGTGCGATCAAGCTTGGCGACGACAATGCCGAACCCTTCCTGGGGCGCGACATGGGGCACACCCGCAACTACTCCGAAGAGACCGCGGCCGCCGTTGACGATGAAGTGAAGAAGCTGCTTTCCTCCGCCCATCAGGAGGCCTACGACGTGCTCGAGGACAATCGTGATGTCCTTGACTCATTGGTCCGTGAACTGATGGACAAGGAGACCCTCGACAAGGGGCAGATCGCCGCGCTCTTCGAGCCACTGCGTAGGCGTCCGGCCCGCCCGGCATGGACTGGCTCGCCTGACCGGAGCCCGTCGGCCATCCCGCCGATCGAGATCCCCGAGAAGGCTTCAGTCAGCGATGAATGAACACTTTGCTGATGAGTCGGGGCCGATCGCGCCGATCGCCTATGACGGTGCCTCATCAGTCGGTGAGTTCGATCATGATCGGGCTGCGGCTGCCATCCGAGAGCTCCTGATCGCGATCGGAGAAGATCCTGACCGAGAGGGCCTGCGGGACACGCCAGCCAGGGTGGCTCGGGCCTACGCCGAGATCACTGCGGGCCTGCATCAAGACCCAGAAGACGTGCTGAGCACCACCTTCGACATCGGTCACGACGAGATGGTGCTGGTGCGCGACATCGAGCTCTGGTCGATCTGTGAGCACCATCTGGTGCCCTTCACTGGAGTGGCGCACGTCGGCTACATCCCTGCCGAGAATGGCAAGATCACGGGCCTGTCCAAGCTGGCCAGACTGGTGGATGTCTATGCCAAACGACCGCAGGTGCAAGAACGATTGACCACCCAGGTTGCTGACGCACTAATGGTTATCCTTGAGGCACGCGGTGTGATCGTCGTGATCGAGGCCGAGCACCTCTGCATGACCATGAGGGGTGTGCGCAAGGCGGGTGCTCGCACAGTCACCTCGGCTGTCCGTGGGCTGATGCATCGCTCGGCGACCCGATCCGAGGCGATGTCCCTGATCAACGCAGCCAGATGAACCCAGTCTTGATGGGCGTGGTCAATGTGACCCCGGATTCCTTCTCAGATGGTGGCAGGTTCGCGGCCGCTGATGCGGCGATTGCTCAAGGACTGCTGCTGCGTGAGCAGGGTGCCGACCTGGTTGATGTAGGGGGTGAGTCCACGCGACCTGGCGCCACCAGACCCCTTCTGGCCGAGGAACTTAGCCGAGTGATCCCGGTGATTGACGCACTGGTGGCCGCTGGAGTCAGGGTCTCGGTCGACACCATGCGTCACGAGGTGGCCGCGGCTGCCTTGGCCTCGGGGGCCAGCCTGATCAATGACGTCTCAGGGGGCCTGGCCGATCCCGACATCCTGAAGGTGGTCGCCGATCACGAGGCACCCTTCGTTGCGATGCATTGGCGGGCCCACTCCAAGACCATGCAGGATCGAGCGGACTACACCGATGTCGTGGCCGACGTACGTCGTGAGTTGAGTGAGCGGGTGGAGGCCTGCCTTGCCGCTGGCATCGCCGCTGAACGGCTGATCCTCGACCCTGGTCTGGGTTTTGCCAAGACAGCCGAGCACAACTGGGAGCTGTTGCGCGGGCTCGACGAGCTTGGCCAACTCGGATTTCCGCTCCTGGTCGGCGCCAGCCGCAAGTCCTTCCTGGGTAGCCTGCTGGCCGCACCTGATGGCACTCCTCGCCCGATTGATGATCGAGAGGCTGCCACGGTTGCGCTGACCACGATCTTGGCGCAGCGTGACGTGTGGGGGATCAGGGTGCATGATGTGCGAGCCAGTCGAGATGCCCTTCGGGTCGTCGGGCGGCTTCGGCACTGAACCAGGCCCCCGGTAGGGTCGGGATGGATGAATGCTGGAGATCTACTCGAGATTCGCGGGATCGAGGTCTACGCGCATCATGGCGTGTTCGAACACGAGCGCCGCGACGGACAGGTGTTTGTGATCGACCTGGCTTTGTCGGTGGACACTCGGGCCGCAGCTCATCACGATGATCTTGCCCAGACTGTCGATTATGGGAGGTTGGTGGAAGACGTGGTGACCAGTGTTGCCCACGACCCTGTAGACCTGATCGAGACCTTGGCGCAACGCATTGCTGACGTGTGCCTGAGCCGTGACTTGGTCTCTTCGGTAGCAGTGACCGTGCACAAGCCCAATGCCCCGATCCAAGCGACCTTTGCCGATGTCGCCCTGACCATCAACCGGAGCCGAAATGACTGAAACTCCCAATCCTCACGCGATCAATGCCGACACCCTGACTGGTGAAATGCACCCGATCCGAAGGGCGGTTTTGGCGATCGGATCAAATCTTGGAGAGCGCTTCCTCAGCCTCCAAGGTGCGGTCAACTCATTGGCCGATACCCCTGATGTGTGGGTTACCTCGGTCTCGGCGGTCTACGAAACCGTGCCAGTGGAGTCACCAGAAGATGCCAAGGACTTCCTGAATGCGGTAGTCCTGATCGACACTACGTTGTCATCACGCACCCTGCTGGAGCGTTGTTTGGCGATCGAGTCGGCCTTTGGTCGTGAGCGCGATCCAAGTGTCCACAATGCACCACGCACACTGGATGTCGATCTCATTGTGGTCGGTGATCGCCGGATCAATGATCCTGACTTCGTATTGCCTCACCCCCGGGCAGGAGAGCGGGCCTTCGTACTGCAGCCCTGGTATGACATTGAGCCCGACGCCGAACTCCCCGGTGTCGGGCCAATCGAGGACCTGTTGGCGGCCGCTGATCGCTCCGGAGTGACCAAGCTTGAAGACCTAGTCCTTGAGACCCCAAGCTCCTAGACCCGAACCGCCAGTTGGCAATCTCCAACTGACCCGGCCAGCAGTTTTGGCTGTGGCCGGAGTGATTGGTTTGCTGCTTGGCTGGGCTACCCGCCCAGTGGCTTTGAGAATGGGCTGGATCGAGCCGAGAGTCTCTTGGTCTGTGGTCGGCTTGGTCGGCTTCATTGCCTTGATCGTCGGGGCCTCAGCGTGGCTCACTCGGCGTACGCTGCATCGCGATCGGCTCGCGCTCAGCGCTGAACAAGCGGTCAATCGACTGGTCTTGGGCAAGGCCTGTGCGCTGGTTGGCGCTTTCTTCTTGGGCGCCTTTGTGGGTTATGCGATTGCTCAACTGGGGGTCTCCGATGTAGCGGCTGGGCCCCGGCTGCTCCGCTCGCTGATCGCCGCCACTGGAAGCGGGCTGATCATGGTCTTCGCGCTTCTCTTGGAGCGCGCGTGTCGTGTGCCCTGAGCTGCGGTCCAAGCCATACCCTCGTCGTATGGCAGCTGCAACTCCTCAACGTCGTCGTCAGCGCAGTGTCCGCGTCACCGTAGCGGTGCTGCTCCTCTCGGTGGCCACCGCCGTGGTGGTCGTCGCCCTGCCGACTCAATCATCGTTTTGGTTGAGCCTGGCCAGTGTGGGTGCCATTGCCTTGTCATGGGCGGCGTTGCGGATCATGTGGACCGAAGTGCTGCAGTCTCGTCAAGAGAGCGCGCGCGAGCGGGCCGCCACAGCCAATGCCTACAAGTCGTTGTATGCCGAGCGCGCTGCAGATCATGCTGAGTTCACCTCGGTGATGACCGAGCGCTTGGCAGAGTCGACCAAGGTGCAACGTGAACTGGAGCACGAGGTGGTCACTCATCAACGTGCGGCAGTTGAGTCTGCAGCCAAGCTGACCGCCACCACAGATGAGCTGAAGAGTGCCCAAGACCGAGTCGCCGAGCTCGAGCACTCCTTGGCTGAGCAACGCGCCGAAGCAGATGAAGCCCTCACCGAATGGATCGTCCCTGGCGAGCCGTCAGTGCAAGCCTTGGCCGAGTGGGAGGCCGACCAGGCCAATGCTCGCCACCGGGGCGTGGAGCAGACCGAAACCGCCTGAGCCAAGAGCTAGGTGGGTCATTCCGCCAGATCATCGTGGATGTCGGCTCGCAGCATTGCGTGCACGCTGTCGGGGGTGAGTACGCCGATGAACTTCGGCCCGTCGGTGACGCCGACCATGGGCTGGTCCTCACGCATCATCAGGGCAAGCACATCCTCAAGGGAGGCCTTGTGGTCGACGGCTGCGCCGAGTTGGGACACCGCGATGGTGTCGACCGGCAGCAACCGCTCCGGGTTGATGGCGGTCACCGCCAAGCGGCGTAGCCCTCTGGCACGGCCAACGAAATCAGCCACGAAGTCATCGCTTGGTAGTGCAAGGAGAGTGGCCGGTTTGGCAAATTGCGCCAACTCGCCGTGGGCATTGAAGACCGCGACGCGATCACCCATCTTGACGGCTTCATCTATGTCATGAGTCACCATCACGACCGTCTTGTGCAGGGTCTTTTGCAGGCCGAGGAAGAAGTCTTGCAAATGAACCCTGACCAGTGGGTCTACGGCGCCAAAGGGCTCATCCATCAGCAGCACGGGTGGGTCGGCCGCTAAGGCTCGGGCCAGTCCGACGCGCTGTTGTTGCCCACCTGAGAGTTGGTGCGGATAGCGCGTGGCGAAGTCGGCCGGGTCTAGGCCGACCTGGGCGAGCAATTCCTCGGCTCGAGATGCGGCGACGGATTTGGGGACGCCGAGCAATCGGGGTACAGACATCACATTCGCCAAGATGCGTTGGTGCGGGAAGAGCCCGACATGTTGGATCACATAGCCGATGCCACGGCGGAGTTGCACGGCGTCGGCCTTGGAGACGTCGACGCCGTTGACCCGGATCGTGCCGGATGTGGGCTCGATCAGACGGTTGATCATCTTCAGGGTGGTCGACTTGCCGCACCCTGAAGGACCGACCAGGCAGACGATCTCGCCCTGCTGCACGGCGAGGTCTAGCTCCTTGACCGCTTGAGTGCCACCTGGATAGGTCTTGGTCACGCCTGACAGCTCGATCATCGGATTCGCGCTAGGTTCACCCTGTGATGGCACTGGCAATTGCTCCTCTCGCAGTGGACAACTGCCTGACCCGCAACGAATGGATCTGCGGTGAATATCTGCTGACTCGGCGTACGGAGCTGGCTGATGCCACCATGCAACATCTCGGCATTGTGTTGGCGTCAGTGGTGCTGGGTCTGGTCATCGCTCTCCCGCTGGCGTGGTTGTCTCGACGCTACCCGAGATTGGAAGCGATCTTGTTGGGCTCGACCACGGCCATCTACACGATCCCCTCACTGGCCCTCTTCTCGCTGCTGGTGCCTTTGAGTGGGTTGACTGTGCAGACGGTCGTGCTCGGGCTGGGGCTGTATTCCTTGACGATCCTGGTGCGGGCGATCCTGGATGGCCTGCGAGCAGTGCCACCCGAAGTGGTTGAGTCTGCCCGCGGGGTCGGTCACAGTGACGGCGCCCTCCTGCTGAAGGTGCAGGTGCCCCTGGCTCTGCCCACTGTGATGGCGGGCCTCCGGGTGGCAGTGGTGTCGGCTGTTGCCCTGACCACGGTGGGTGCCATCCTCGACGCTGGCGGGCTCGGCGGCATGTTGCTCGACGGTCAACGCACCAACTTCAAGGCCCAGGTGCTGGCAACGAGCGTCCTGTGCGTCTTGCTTGCACTGGTGCTCGATCTGCTCTTGGTGCTGGTGGAGCGAATGCTCACTCCTTGGCTACGGCGCACCGAGGTGGTCCGATGATTGTCTGGCGGATTGATGTCTGGGCCTGGTTTGCCGACCCGGCCACGTGGCAGGGCGATGACGGGGTCTGGCACCGTCTGGCTGAGCACTCACTGCTGACGATCGCAGCCATGTTGATCGCAGCCGCGATAGGTCTGCCGCTTTCGCTCTGGCTGGGTCACCTGGGCAAGGGCGGGGTCTTGGCAATCAATGTGACGAATGTCGGGCGGGCGATCCCGGTGATCGCACTGCTGTCGCTGTTGTCCTTGGGCTTCGTCGGGAGCGACACTCTCGGGCCCTTCGGTCGCGCAGGTCTGGCCACCCTGCTCACCTTGACCGCCTTTGCCCTGCCACCGATCGTGACCAACACCTATACGGCGATGCGCGGGGTTGACCCCGACCTGGTCGAGGCTGCCCGAGGGATGGGCATGTCAGGGCGCCAAGTGCTCGTGGGTGTGGAGCTGCCCGCAGCGCTGCCGGTGATCGTCTCGGGGATCCGGCTGGCCGTGGTGCAGGTGTGGGCGACCGCCACCGTTGCCGCGCTGGTGGCCGGCCCGGGCATGGGGCGGATCATCGTGCACGGCTATGACAGCCAAGATGGTGCCGAGGTGATCGGCGCCTCGATCATCGTGGCTGCGATCGCTCTACTGCTCGACGCTGGCATGTCCCTGGTGCAGCGGGCGGTGGCCAGGCCAAGTTGAGCCTTCGGCTGCGCCTTTGACTCGCCGTACGGGGTTACGTCGTCATGCGTGCGTGGCGCCATGGGGGGTTAGCGTCATACGTTGGGTGGCCTTATGGCCTCGATTTGATGACGTTAGCGTGGGTTCGCCACCATTTGGATGACGCAAGCGAGATTCTTGCCGGTTCGTATGACGTTGACCGGTGCTGAGAGTGGCTGCCCGCGGGCGGCTAGTTCGTCGTACGCCGGTTGTAGGCGCGCAGTGCCATTGGCGCCACCACCACGGAGATCAGGACCGACCAGCCGATTGAGACCAGCACCGGATGCTGCAGTGGCCAAGCTTCAGGGGTTGGGAAATTGCCAGTGTTGCCCCAAAGCTCCCGCATGGCCTGCACGAGGGCGGAGATGGGATTCCACTCCGCGATGACCCGCACAAATGTCGGCATCCCCTCTGGGGGAGCAAAGGTATTGGCCAAGAAGGTGATCGGGAACATCGTGGCGAACATGACGCCATTGACGGCCTCAGGTGAGTCCATGCTCGAGCCCACCAGGATGCCGATCCAGATCATCGCGAAGCCGAAGAGCAACAAGAGTAGATAGGCCAAGAGTGCCTTGCCGACTCCTTCGTGGATCCTCCAGCCGACGATCAGACCAGTCAATGACATCACCACGATGCCGATGCTTGAGTGCATTACCGATGAGATCGCGCGAGCCAGCAGCACCGAAGGGCGGTGGATGGGCAGCGACCGGAAGCGATCGATGATCCCCTTCTGGAGGTCATTGTTGAGCCCGATTGCCACCACGAATGACGAGAAGGCCATCGTCTGGGCCATGATGCCGGGCAGCAGCCATTCGCGATAGCTGCCTCCGGGGATGTTGATCGAGCCGCCGAAGACATAGGCGAAGAGCAGCACAAACATCACCGGTTGGATCGTGACATCGGTGAGGGCCTCTGGCTGGCGTTTGATGTGGATCAGGTTGCGCCGCACGAGTGATCGGATCTGTCGACCGAAGCTGGCGCTCATTTTGCGGCCTCCTCTGCGCGGTGGCCGGTCAAGCTCAAGAAGACATCGTCGAGGCTGGGCCGTTTTAGGCCAAGGTCATCGACCTCGATCTCGTGATCGGCGAGCAGGCTCGCCAAGGTATTGATCGACGCAAGATCCGCCGGCCCGCTGAACTGCCGCACGTCTTCGTCGAGATGGAGCTCCGGGATCACTCCTTTGAGCAACTCGTGTGCCTGTGGGATGTCTTCAGGCCGAGAAAGAGTCACCACGAGGCGGGCTGCTCCAGAACGATCCTTCAATTGCAAGGGGGTGCCCTCGGCGATGATCCGCCCCTTGTCGATCACGATGACGTTGTCGGCCAGGTTGTCAGCCTCTTCGAGATATTGCGTGGTCAACAGCAAGGTGGTGCCCTCTTTGACCAGGCCACGAAGCACCTCCCACAACTCCTGTCTGGATCTGGGGTCGAGACCGGTTGTGGGTTCGTCCAGGAAGAGCACGGGAGGAGCGGCAACGAGGCTGGCCGCCAAGTCGAGGCGTCTGCGCATGCCTCCTGAATACTGCTTGGCCACCTTGTCCGCGGCATCGGTGAGCGAGAAGCGCTCGAGGAGTTCGTCGGCCAAGGAGCGGGTGCGCTGCTTGTCGATGCCGTAGAGGTCGGCGATCAGCCGGAGATTTTCTCGACCAGTCAGCAACTCATCGACAGTTGCAGATTGGGCGGTCAAGCCCATGCTGCGGCGTACGGCGGCAGGCTCCTTGATGATGTCATGCCCGGCGATGCGGCCGGTTCCTGACGTGGGAGGGGTCAAGGTGGTCATCATGCGCACGGTCGTGGTCTTGCCCGCGCCATTGGGGCCGAGCAGGCCCAAGACACTGCCTGTGGGGACTTGGAAGGAAACCCGATCGACTGCGGTCATGTCGCCGAAGGTCTTGACCAGATCGATTGCCTCGATCGTGGGAGAGGCGTTGGGTGGAGTCACAAAAGGCCAGCCTAGCGCTGAGAATGGTTAAAGTGTCAAGTGAAGACTTGGTAGCCCGACCAGCCTTGGGTCGCTAAGGTCTAGACATGCCCCAACAGCGAATACTTCGACAGACATTTGTGCTGACACTGGTAGCAGCATTGGCACTGCTCATCAGCGGATGCGGCAAAGACAAGTTCGCCGAGAACGACGCTCAGAGCAAGGCACCCATGGGCAAGGTGACCATCGTCGGCCAGCAGTTCACCGAAGCCCAAGTGATGACCGCGCTTTATGGACTCCTGCTTCGTGACGCCGGCTATCAGACCACGGTGAAGAACTTCTCCACGCGTGATGTCTATCTCCCAGTCTTGGAGAAGGGGCAAGTCCAGGTGTCGGCCGACTACCTGTCTTCATTCACCGAAGCGCTCAACCGCAAGGCAAACGGACCCGATGCGCAGCCGGTCTCCAGCCCAGACACAGAAGCAACCCTCGAGGTGCTCAAGTCACTGGCTACGCCGCGGGGAGTGACTCCCCTGGAGCCAGCGGAGGCCGCAAATGCAAATGCATATGCAGTGACGGCGAAGTACGCCGAAACCCATCGTCTGCGCACCCTCAGTGACCTCGCGGCCCTGGGCCAGCCGATCGCCTTGGCGGCCAACAGTGACTGCAGCACCCGCCAGGACTGCGCCAAAGGTCTCAAGGAGGTCTATGGCATCGAGATCAGCAAGATCGAGCCCTTGGGCTTTGGTAGTGCCGAGACCAAACGTGCCCTGACCGACGGGCAGGTGGAGTTGGCTCAGGTGTCGTCCACCGACGGAACCCTCGACGCGGCGGGCATCGTCGTACTCGAAGACGACAAGCAGTTGCAGAATGCCGAAAATCTGGTGCCGATCGTCAACTCGGCCTGGATCAAAGACAACCCCAAGGCTGCCGATGCCCTCAACAAACTCTCCGAGGAGTTGACCACTGGCGACCTGGCCAGGATGAATGCCAAGGTCGATGCCGAACGGCTCAAACCAGACGATGTGGCCAGGCAGTTCTTGAAGGACAAGGGCCTTCTCTAGAAGTCAGTCGTCAAGAAGGCCCAAGAGATAGGAGCCATAGCCGCTCTTGACCAGCGGCTCGGCCCGCTCGGCCAACTCGGCATCACTGAGGAAGCCCATCCGCCAGGCGACCTCCTCTGGTGAGCCGATCTTGAGGCCTTCACGATTTTCGATCGTGGCGACGTAATTGCCGGCCTCCAGCAAGGTCGTGAAAGTGCCGGTGTCCAGCCATGCCGTCCCTCGGGGGAGCACCTCGACCTGCAAGCGCCCCTGCTCGAGGTAGATCCGGTTGACATCGGTGATCTCCAACTCGCCACGCGGGGAGGGCTTGAGGTCCTTTGCGATCGCCACCACGTCATTGGAATAGAAGTACAGGCCCGGCACTGCGTAGTGGCTCTTGGGCTTGGTTGGCTTTTCCTCCAATGAGATCGCCCTGCCATCGGCGTCGAACTCGACGACACCGTAGGCGGTCGGATCGGCCACGCGATAGCCGAAGACCGCGCCACCGTCGATCTCCTTGAAGCGTTGGAGTTGGGTGCCCAGACCCGTGCCGTGGAAGATGTTGTCGCCCAGCACCAACGCGGCTGCCTCCGAGCCGACGTGGTCTTCGCCGAGGATGAAGGCTTGGGCGAGACCGTCGGGTGAGGGTTGCTGCACATAGGTGATGTTGACGCCGAACTGTGACCCGTCACCGAGCAGACGCTCGAAACCGGGAGCATCGTGAGGTGTCGTGATCACCAAGATGTCCCTGATCCCGGCAAGGATCAGGGTCGACAAGGGGTAATAGATCATCGGCTTGTCATAGACCGGCAGCAACTGCTTGCTGGTGCCCAAGGTGATCGGGTGCAATCTCGACCCGGTGCCTCCTGCCAAAATGATTCCGCGCATGCCCATAAGGTAGTCGTTATGGTTTCGTCATTTCTCGTCACCGGGGGCGCTGGATTCATCGGCTCCAATTTCGTACGCCATCTGGTGGCCAATACCGACGCGCAGGTCAAGGTCCTCGACCTGCTCACTTACGCCGGTGATCGGCGTACGCTCCAAGGCCTGCCGTCCGACCGGGTCGAGCTGATCGAAGGCGATATCGCCGATGCTGAGTTGGTCGACAGCCTGTGCGCTGACTTGGCCAAAGGTGACGGTGTGCTCGTGCACTACGCCGCTGAGTCGCACAATGACAACTCGCTCAACGATCCCTCGCCCTTCATTCACACGAATCTGGTCGGCACCTACACCCTGCTGGAGGGCGTCAGGCGCCATGGGGTGCGGATGCACCACATCTCCACCGATGAGGTGTACGGCGACCTGGAGCTCGATGACCCGGAGCGCTTCACCGAGTCGACGCCCTACAACCCAAGCAGCCCGTATTCATCGACCAAGGCCGGCTCTGACCTGTTGGTGCGCGCCTGGGTGCGCTCCTTCGGTGTGCACGCGACCCTGAGCAACTGCTCCAACAACTACGGCCCCTACCAGCACGTGGAGAAGTTCATCCCCCGCCAGATCACCAATCTGATCGATGGGATCCGGCCGCGCCTGTACGGACAGGGCCTCAATGTGCGCGACTGGATCCATGCCGAAGACCACAGCTCGGCAGTGCTCCGCATCGTCGAGCGGGGTGTGGCTGGCGAGACCTATCTGATCGGCGCCGATGGGGAGAAGAACAATCTCGAGGTGGTGCAGACGATTTTGCGGCTGATGGGCCGGGCCGAAGACGACTTCGACCATGTCACCGATCGTGCCGGCCACGACCTGCGCTATGCGATTGACTCCACCAGATTGCGTACCGAGCTCGGCTGGTCTCCTTCGATGACCAACTTCGAAGAAGGCTTGGCCGCGACCATCGACTGGTATCGCGCCCATGAAGACTGGTGGCGGCCACAGAAGGCCGAGACCGAGGCGAAATACGCCCAGGCTGGGCAGTAGGGAGCCTGCGATGACTGAGCTGAGTATTGAAATGACCCCGATCCCGGGGCTCCTCGTGATCCACCTGCCTGTGCATGGTGACAACCGGGGTTGGTTCAAGGAGAACTGGCAGCGCGAGAAGATGGTGGCCCTCGGGTTGCCCGACTTCGCCCCGATCCAGAACAACATGTCTTTCAATGACTCTCGAGGCGCTACCCGTGGGGTGCATGCGGAGCCCTGGGACAAGCTCGTCTCGATCGCAAGCGGAAAGATCTTCGGGGCCTGGGTCGATCTGCGCGAAGGCAAGACCTTCGGCAAGACCTTCACCATCGAGATGGGGCCCGAGACCTCGGTCTTCGTGCCCCGTGGCGTCGGCAACTCCTACCAGACCCTGGTCGACGACACCGTCTACTCATATCTGGTCAACGAGCACTGGTCGGCTCAAGCCCGTGACTCCTACACCTTCTTGAATCTCGCCGATGAGACCGCCAACATTCCCTGGCCGATCCCATTGGCCGAAGCCGAGTTGTCGACCGCAGATCAGGAGCACCCCCGCCTGGCCGAGGTGGTCCCCTTCACCGAGAAGCCCGCGCTCGTGGTGGGCTGCAAGGGGCAGGTCGGAGCAGAGTTGATGAAGCGGCTGCCCAATGCTCATGGCGTTGACCTCCCCGAGATCGACCTGGCCAGCCCCGACTTGGCCACGGCGCTGCCGTGGTCGTCGTACGGCGTGATCTACAACGCGGCGGCCTTCACCGCCGTGGATGCGGCCGAGACCGATGAGGGTCGGCAAAGTGCGTGGGCGGCAAATGTGACCGGGGTGTCCAATCTGGTGCGCCTGGCCCATCGCCACAATCTGCCCGTCGTGCACTACTCGACCGACTATGTCTTCGACGGCACCCAAGAGCCCCACACCGAGACCGAGGCCTTCTCGCCGCTTGGCGTCTACGGTCAGACCAAGGCAGCCGGCGATGCGATCGTCGCGACCCTGCCGCATCACTACATAATCCGCACCAGCTGGGTCGTCGGTGGCGGCAACAATTTCGTAAAGACGATGGCCTCCTTGGCTGATCGCGACATCTCGCCATCGGTGATTGATGATCAGATCGGCAGATTGACCTTCGCTGATGACCTGGCTCGAGGCGCGATCCATCTGATCAAGGTGGGTGCCGAGCCGGGCACCTACAACCTGTCGTGCGACGGCGACTCATTCAGTTGGGCCGAGATTGCCAAGGAGGTCTTCCTCGATCGGGGCCGCACTGACTCCGATGTGGCCGCAGTCAGCACCGAGGTCTACTTCTCCCATCTGACCGCTGAGGGTCAGCAGATTGCGCCGAGACCCCTCAAGAGCACCCTCGACCTCGCCAAGATCAAGGCAACCGGCTTCGTGCCTCGCGACATGGTCGATGCCCTGACGGCCTATCTGGAGACGATTCCGCGGCCGTGAAGCGGCTTCTGCGTCGCTCTGGAGGTGAGGTCGAGCGTCTGCTCGTCGACTCGCCGCTCTTCGACCTCGAGTGGTACGCCGCCCAGACCGGCATCACCGACCGGGTCGAGGCCGTGCGCCACTACCTGAGTGGCGGGGGATCACCCAATCCGCTCTTCGACGGCGCGACATTCAGGCTGCTGCATCCGGTCAAGGCCGGGGCCGACGACCCATTCGTCGCCTATCTGCGCGGGCGTCATTTTGATGCGCAGGTGCATCCGATGTTTGAGACGGCGCGCTATCTGTCGGCTCATCCAGATGCGCTCGATCATCCTGAGGGCCCGATCGGCCACTACTTGGGGCATCTGGATCCGGTGGCTTGCGACTTTGACCCAGGGCCTGAGGGCTTGGGGACATGGTGGCGAAGTGCGATTGGCCAAGCCGCAGCAATCGACGAGCCCGTCCAGACCGATGTGGTGGTGCAGATCTCGGCCAGCCCTGATTGGCGGGAGCTCTGGTGGACGCTGCGTGCCTTGCGTTGGCAACGGGCCAATGACCCCGAGTGCGCGATCTCGGTGGTGCTGGATGACGATGACCGATTCGCTCACGCAATCGCTCGGGCGGCGCAGGCCATCGATGACCGGATCGTCGTACTTGCGCAACGGCCGGATGCGCCGACGGTGATCTCGCTGAAGGTCGGCACGATCGTCAATCGCGGTTGGCTGAGGCCACTGATTGAGCGACTGGACAGAGGCGATGTGCGTGCCGTCGCGCCGGTAGTCCTCGATGAGCGAGGGGTGATCCGAAGTGCGGGACTGTGGGGAGATCTGCACTTGCTCGAGGGCTTTCCGCTCGACGACGCCCGTGGCATCGGAGGAGTGCGGGTCCCTGGTCTTGGCGATGTGTGCCTGGCTCGTCGTGGCGAATCCGACTCCTTGGCTGTCGAGCCCAGGTCATCGGTGCTGGCTCACCGCAAGCGGGTGGCACTCGGCATCGGAGATCTTGCCCCCGGCGATTCACATCAAGTGGCCTGGCAGGCCTGCGGCTTCACCAATGCTGGCGTGCCGCGATTGCAGGTCGATGAACGACCGCCACGCTTACGCTGGGCACTCAAGCAGTGCTCGCCTCCAGGCCCGCGCGGCTGGCGTTGGGGAGACAGCCATTTCGCCGAGTTGCTGGCCGAGCAGTTGCGAGCGCTGGGCCAAGATGTCGTCATCGATGCGCGGCCGGCGTTTGCCCGGGAGACCACCGAGTATGACGACGTCAACCTCGTGCTGCGTGGTGAGAAGCCCCTAGAGCCGGTGCCCGGCAAGACGAATCTCGCGTGGGTGATCTATGACGCCGACCAAGTCACCGAGTCGGAGCTTGGCGGACTTGATTTGGTCTACGTGGCGAGTGCTTCGTGCGCGCAGCGCTGGCGCGACGAGTGGTCTGCTGATGTGGTGCCGCTCCTGCAAGCCACCGAGCCGAGCCGTTTCCATCCCGACTTGGCCGAGCCCGACACCGGGGCTCAGGTGTTGTTCGTCGGCAACTCCAGGCAGTCGGTGCGTCCACTGGTGATGGCGGCTGCCGAGGCGGGTCTTCCGCTGACCGTCTACGGCCAGGACTGGGAGACCTACCTGCCCGAGTCGATGATCGCCGGTCAACATCTGGCCAACGAAAAGGTCGGAGCCGCCTACCGCGCCGCGTCCGTCGTACTTTGTGATCACCGTGACGACATGCGGGCAGGCGGCTTCATGTCGAACCGGCTCTTCGACGCCGTCGCTGCGGGAGCCCGGGTGATCAGTGACGACGTGCCCGGCATCAAGGAGACCTTCGGCGACTCTGTGCAGATCGCGCGCAATGGCTCCGACTTGCGACGCCTCGTGTCGGATCTGTCGGTATTTGGCGACGATACGGCGCGACGGGCCGCCGCCGCCCAGGTCGCGAAGGAGCATTCGTTTGCGGCGCGGGCTCGTACGCTCCTTGACGATGTGATCAAGTTGAGGCGATCAAGTTGAGGCGATCAAGTTGAGGCGATCATGAGGCTGCGACGCGAGGCGAGACCGGTGCGGCTCTCTGTGGTCATGCCGGTGTACGACGTGGCGCAGTGGCTGCCCGAGTGCTTGGCCAGTGTGGAGAAGCAAGACTTCCATGACTGGGAGTTGATCGTCGTGGACGACGGCTCACCCGATGACTCCGTGAAGATCGTGGAGCGATGGGCCAAACGCCGTCAGGTCAAGGGTCTGGTGCGGATCGTGCGCCAAGACAATGCCGGTCTCGGGGCTGCGCGCAACACCGGGTTGGGCCTGGTGCAGGCACCACTTGTCGCCTTCCTGGACAGTGACGATGTGCTCCCGGTCGGCTCGTGGAGTCGGCTGGTCAGGGCTGCTGAGCAGGGTGAGAGCGAGATCGTGATCGGGCGCGCCGATCGCTGGGATGGGGTGCGCCAGTGGACCACCCCATTGATGAAACGCAATCACCAAACGGAGTTGCGCGGTGTCACCATCTCGAGTCACCCGTTGTTGCTGGCCGATGTCTTTGCCTGGAACAAGCTCTATCGCTCCTCGGTGTGGCAGAACCTGCGTTTCCCCGAGGAGATCCGCTATGAGGATCAACCGGCGATCACGGCCGCCTTGCTCGCAGCGCGCAGCATCGACGTGCTCACCGAGCCGGTCTATCTGTGGCGCTCGCGCCCCGACTCGATCACCACTGCGCCGAAGGATCTGGCTGATCTGACCGATCGGATGGCCACGAAGCAACTGTCCCTGGAGTCCGTCAGGGCCTTCGGCGATCCCGAGGTCACCCGCGTTTTTGTTACCGAAGTGCTCCCGATCGACATGTGGGAATACTTCCGCGGGGCGGCCGCCGCTGACTCGGCGTACTGGAAGAAGCTCGTGGAGACCACGCGACAGATCTGGTCTGAGCTGCCCTTCGCGCAGACCGTCGTACCAGCGCAACAACGCCTGATGGGCTGGCTGGTGACCCAGGATCGCCGAGCCGATCTGATTGAGTGGCTCAGTCTCCTGGACTCCCGAGGCGTCTCGGCCCTGCTGGTCGATGGTCGCCTTGAGCACCCGTGGCAGGGTGAGCCCAATCTGCCCGATTTTGTGACCTAGCCCACCGTGCGAAGGGGTTTCGACACTGGGAATGGGGCGCGTACGCTTCTGATTGTCAATCATTGAGTAGTCCGGTACCCCTTGTGGACTGGAACGAAAGGCGAATGAGTCATGGCCCGGATTGGGGTTGTCGGCGCAGGCCGTGTTGGTGCGGTCCTTGCTGCTGCTTTTCGTGCTGTTGGGCACGAGGTCGTTGCTGTCTCAGGTGAATCCGAGGCGACGCGCGAACGCATCGCTGCTCTGCTGCCCGGCGTCGAGGTCTGCAAGCCCACTGACGTTGCTCGTGCGGCCGATCTTCTGTTGCTGACCGTGCCCGATGACATGTTGGAAAATGTCGTGGTCTCGCTCGTTGGCTCCGGCGTGATCCGCAAAGGCCAATACGTCGCGCACACCTCTGGTCGGCACGGGCTCGACGTACTCCGAGCAGCCGCCGAAGTTGGTGCCCACACGATCGCGATGCACCCGGCAATGACCTTCACCGGTACGGCGCTTGACCTGCCGCGACTCAAGGGCTGTGTCTTCGGGGTTACTGCCGAGGATGTGGCCCGGGTCGAAGTGCAGAGCCTGGTCGACGATCTCGGTGGCATCGCGATGTTTGTCGCCGAAGACAAGCGCGTGCTCTATCACGCTGGCTTGGCCCATGGTGCCAATCACTTGGTCACCCTGGTCAACCAAGCGATGGACATCCTGGTCGAAGCCGGTGCTGAGTCTCCGGCCACCGTGTTGAAACCACTTCTCGAAGCCGCCCTCGACAATGCCTTGACCAAGGGCAGTGAAGCCTTGACCGGGCCAATCGTGCGTGGCGACGTGCGCACGGTGCAGGCTCACTTGGATGACTTGGCGACTTCAGCACCAGCAAGCATCCCGGCTTACGTCGCGATGGCCAAGGCCAGTGCCAACAAGGCCATGCTCGATGGGCGGCTTCTGGGCATCCGAGGCGCGCGCTTGATCAGCATCCTTGACCATGCGCTTGCCCGTTATGAGGGCCGAGTGTCCACGCCTGAGTTGAATGACAGGTGACCGCGCGGCCAATCATCGCCAACACCCGTGAGGAGTTGAGCGAGGCTCTCGCGAGCCGGGGTGAGATCGGCTTCGTGCCGACCATGGGTGCGCTGCACGATGGCCATGCCTCATTGCTGACCCGAGCCAGGAGCGAGGTTGGTGAGTCAGGCGCCGTGGTCGCCTCCATCTTCGTCAACCCGCTGCAATTCGGTGTCGGTGAGGATCTCGACCGTTATCCGCGCACTCTCGAAGCCGACTTGATGATTTGTGCCGATCACGGAGTCGATGTGGTCTTCGTGCCCGACGTGACTCAGGTGTACCCCGATGGCGACCCGGAGGTCACGATCAATCCGGGCCCCAAGGCGGAAATACTTGAAGGTGCCGCCAGGCCTGGTCATTTCGCGGGCGTGCTGACGGTGGTGGCCAAGCTGTTCGGGCTGCTCGGCCCCGACGTAGCCGTCTTCGGCGAGAAGGACTATCAGCAGTTGGTGTTGATCAGGCAACTCGTCACCGACCTTTGCCTGCCGGTGCGGATCGTCGGTGCGGCCACCTTGCGTGAGCCCGACGGCTTGGCGATGAGTAGTCGCAATCGCTATCTCGACGATGCCGCGCGCTCGCGTGCTGTGGCTTTGTCGCAGGCGCTGACCGCTGGTGCGCGATCAGGTCAGCAGGGCGCGGCCGCCGTGCTCTCCGCCGCAGAAGCGGTGTTGAGGCAGGTCAAGGGCGTGGAGGTGGATTATCTGCGGCTCACCTCCACCAACCTGGGGCCAGCACCGTCGAGCGGGACGGCGAGGCTCCTCGTCGCTGCGCAACTGGGTCAAACCCGACTGATCGACAACGTCGCGGTCGAGCTGGGCTCGTCTGATGAAAGGAGCAGTTGATGCTGCGCACCATGATGAAGAGCAAGATCCATCGGGCCACGGTCACTCAGGCCGACTTGCACTACGTCGGGTCGGTCACTGTCGACGAAGACCTCTTGGACGCTGCTGATCTGCTGCCCGGCGAGCTCGTCCACATCGTCAATGTCACCAATGGTGCTCGCTTGGAGACCTACACGATTGCTGGGCGGCGAGGCACTGGGGTGCTTGGCATCAATGGCGCGGCTGCGCGCTTGGTGCACCCTGGTGACGTGGTGATCCTGATCGCCTATGCCCAGATGACCACCGAAGAGGCTCGGCGATTCAAACCCAGTGTGGTCTTCGTCGACGCCGACAACACGATCGTGGAGTTGGGTGCCGACCCAGCCCTGGCGCCCGTTGGCTCCGGCTTGATCAGCGGCCGATGACTGCAGTCTTGTGTGTCGACATCGGCAACACCTACACGGTGTTGGGCCTGGTGCGAGACGGCGAGGTCCTCAAGGACTGGCGCCTCGCGACAGATGAGCGTCGTACGGCGGATGAGTGGGGCGCCCTGCTGGGCGGGCTGTTGCGCGAGAGCAGCGATGGCCCGCAGGTCGAAGGCGTTTGTGTCTGTGCCACTGTGCCGGCCGTGCTGGTTGAATGGCGCCGGATGTTGTCGAGGCGCTTGGGTGACCTTCCCGTGGTGGTGGTTGAGCCCGGTATCCGCACCGGCATCCCGGTCAGAGTCGACAATCCCAAGGAGGTTGGCGCAGACCGCATCGTCAATGCGCTCGCCGCTGCGCACTTCTACGACGGGCCGACCATCGTGGTTGGTTTTGGCACAGCGACCACCTACGACGTCGTTGACGCGCAAGGCTCCTATGTCGGTGGGGTGATCGCGCCAGGTCTGGAGATATCCCTGGAAGCATTGGGTCGGCGCGGTGCGCAATTGCGTCAGGTAGAGATCACCCGTCCCCGCCAGGTGATCGCCAAGAACACCGTTGAAGCACTGCAATCCGGACTGGTGCACGGCTTTGCTGCACAGGTCGATGGATTGGTTGCCCGCATCCTGGCTGAGCTGGGCACCCAGCTCGATGAGGCGAATGTGGTGGCAACGGGGTCGATGGCCCCGGAAGTGGTTGCTGAATGCGGCAATATCACCGAGCACCGCCCCGGTCTGACCCTTCAGGGGCTTGAGTTGGTCTTTGACCGCAACGTCGAAGGCTGAGACACCTGGTGGTCGATGGAATAGCCGCCGTCGGCAAGACGTTTTGATCAGTATGCGCATTGAGATCTGGAGCGACATCGTGTGTCCGTGGTGCTATATCGGCAAACGGCGCTTGGAGAAGGCTCTAGCTGCTCTCAGCGACTCAGGCGAGTTGGCTCCAGATGCGGTGACAATCCGATTCCGCTCCTATCAACTCGACCCCTCGGCTCCCAAGGTGCCTACACACACTGTTGCCGAGTGGCTTGGCCACAAATATGGCGGCGGCCCGGAGGCCGGGCGCAAGATGATCGACCAGGTCGATGGTGTCGCAGCGGAGGAGGGATTGGTCTTCCGCCAGCACGACAGTCTGCGCGTCAACACCATGGATGCCCACAGGCTGTTGCACCTGGCTTGGGAGTCTGGCGGAGCAGCGCTCCAGGGGCCACTGCAGGAGGCGCTCTTGTCGGCGTACTTCAATCAGACCAAGAATGTCGCCGATCCCGCCACCTTGATCGATCTTGCGGTGGGCTGCGGGCTTGATGCCACCCGGGTTGACGAAGTGCTGTCGGGTGAGGAATACGCCGCGCAGGTGCATGAAGACATCGCCCGAGCAGCAGAGCTCGGAGCCAACGGGGTGCCCTTCTTCGTGCTCGATGAGTTGTACGGCGTGCCCGGCGCCCAACCGGTTGAAGTCTTCACCCAGGTGCTCCAACGGGTCTTGTCCGAGCAAGCAGGTGCCACCGCCTGATCAGGTGGTCCACTAGCGCCCACTAACCTGACCTGCATGACTTCCGAAGACGCCGGCGTGGTTGATGACCTGCCAGAGCAGATGCAGGTACGACGCGACAAGCGCCAGCGGATCATCGATGCAGGCCAATCGGCCTATCCGATCGAGGTCGAGCGGACCCACACGATCAAGGAGGTCCGTGACAGGTTCGACCCGCAGGAGCTGGAGGCTGACACTCAGACGGGCGAGATCGTGGCGCTTGCCGGTCGGGTGATGTTTCTCCGCAACACCGGCAAGCTGTGTTTCGTGAAGCTCCGTGAGGGTGACGGCAGCGACATCCAGGTGATGTTGTCATTGGCAGAGGTTGGCGAAGAGGCTCTGGCCAGCTTCAAGGCACTCGTAGATCTGGGTGACATCTTGGCTGTGCGCGGTGAAGTGATCACTTCCCGCCGAGGTGAGTTGAGCGTGCAGGCGAGCACCTGGTCGATGGCAGCGAAGACTCTGCGCCCATTGCCCAACGAGCACACCCCGCTCAGCGATGAGGCCCGGATCCGCTTGCGCTATGTCGACATGATGCAGCGCGCCGAGCCGCGCGATTTGGTCCGCACCAAGGCCAAGGTGCTCAAGAGCATCCGCAACACTTTGGACAATCAGGAGTTCATCGAGGTTGAGACCCCGATCCTGCAGCTGACCAATGGTGGAGCAGCGGCTCGTCCTTTCCAGACCCATCTCAATGCCCTCGACCAAGACATGCTCTTGCGCATTGCCTTGGAGCTCGACTTGAAACGGGCCATGATCGGGGGCGTCGACCGGGTCTACGAGATTGGCCGGACTTTCCGCAACGAGGGCCTCGACTCGACGCATGCAGCGGAGTTCTCCATGCTCGAGGCCTATCAGGCCTACGGCGATCAATTCTCGATGATGGAGTTGACCCGACAGATCATCTTGGACGCGGCGCGTGCTGTGGGCAACACTCAAGTCACCGGACGTGATGGGTCAATCATCGACCTAGAGGCCGAATGGCGCTTGGCTCCGATTTATGAGCTGGTCTCCGATGCTCTAGACACCGAGATCACGATTGATACGTCGGCTGATGAGTTGCGTCAACAGGCCGCCAAGCATGAGGTCGAGCTCCAGCCAAAGTGGGGTGCGGCCGAAATCGTGGTAGAGCTTTATGAGCAGCTTTGTGAGCACAAACTGATCAATCCCACTTTTGTGATGGATTTCCCTGCAGAAGTCAAGCCATTGGCGAAGGGGCATCGATCCAAGCCAGGCATCAATGAGGCTTGGGATTTGATCATCAATGGCGTCGAATTGGTGGCTGCATATTCCGAGCTCAACGACCCGGTCGTGCAAAGGGAGCGCCTTACTGCGCAGTCTTTGCTGGCTGCTCAAGGCGACCCTGAGGCGATGGAGTTGGACGAGGTCTTCCTCAAGGCCATGGAATATGGAATGCCCCCGGCTGGAGGGATGGGTATGGGAGTTGACCGACTGATCATGCTGCTAACTGGCTCCAGCATCAGAGAAACGATTCTGTTCCCGCTTTTGCGTCCTGAGTGATTTTCGCTAATCTGGCTCCGAATGATCTCTTCTATTCTCAGGAGTTTCAGTGGCTCAGCGTATTCAAGTCGTTCTAATTGATGATATCGATGGCTCCGAGGCCAGCGAGACAATTGTCTTTGCGCTTGAGGGCAAGGAATATTCCATCGATCTCAATGCCAAGCATGCAAACCAATTGCGTGATGCCTTTGCCCCCTTTGTCCAGCACGCCTCGCCACGCAAACGACGCGCGACGGCTGCTGCTGCCAAGAGCGGCCCGGCTCCGGCGGAGATCCGTGCGTGGGCGCAGGAGATGGGTCACGAGGTGCCTGCCCGGGGGCGGATCCCAGCGCACGTGCGCGAGGCCTACGAAGCGGCGCACTGAGCGTCCATCTTTTGATTTGTATACCCCGCGGGGTATCATGACTGTGAAGCGCGACCGCGCTTGCCCCGCGTAATTGAGGAGCACGCAAATGTGTATGCCTGTTCGTTGTTCGTCATGCAAGAAGGTCACCTGGTCAGGGTGTGGGATGCATGTCGAAGAAGTGATGTCATCGGTGCCTCGTGACGAATGGTGCACCTGCCCACGCTGAGTCTTCTTGGAGGAGGCTTAGGCTGATCCGGTGATCTTCACAGTCAGCACGGTCAAGGACTCCTTGGACAACGTCAGGTCCTTCTGCCAGCGCAACCTCAGCTCGGGTGCCGATCACCTGATCATCTTCCTTGATGAGCCCGACGCCGAGATTGAGACCTATCTGGCGGCTCAGCCCCACGTGACGCATGTCGTCACGGACTCGTCGTACTGGAAGCCGCAACGGCCGGCCAGTCTCAATGTGCGCCAGGTGACCAATGCCAATCTGGCGATGCATGCCCTGGCGGCGCTCGGCGGCGATCACTGGATCTTCCACATTGACGCCGATGAGGTCGTGCAGATCGATCGTGACCAGTTCGACGCCCTTGACTCGAGTGTGCGAGTCGCTCGTTTGGCGCCCTTGGAAGCGATCAGTCAACTCTCCTGGCCCGGTGAGGTCACGCATTTCAAGGCGATGCTCAGTCCAGAGCAGATAGCGGAGTTGGTGCGTGCTGGCGTGATCAATCAGCCCGACCCAGACGAACCCCTCAACGCCACCTACTTCCGGGGGCATGTGCAGGGCAAGATCGGGGTCCGCCCCAATCTCGACATCAGGATGCAACTGCATCGCGCGGTCTTCACCCAGGCCGACGGCGGTGACAAGGTGATCAGACCCTATGACGCACCCTGGCTCAATCAACTCCACTACGAGTCCCATTCGGGTGAAGAGTTTGTGCGCAAGTGGATGGCTCATCTGAGTGCGGGTGAGGTGAGATTCCGGCCGAGGCGCAGTCGACTCAGCGACGAGATCAAGGCAGTCGTCGCTGATGTGTCCCTTGATGAGAGTGGGCGTAAGGCTCGATTGCAGCAGATCTATCACGACCAGATCGAAGATGACTTCGAGGCATTGCAGCAGCGCGGGCTCTTGGTCGAGCCAATCCTGGCCGATCATGTGCCTGCGAGTCTCCCTGAGGGCCAAGAGCTACTTCTCGATCGACTGTTTGACTTGCTGATCGCTTCAGACAAGCGTTTCGCAAATCCTCAGGAGGTCTCCAACTGGCCTCAAGATGGCTTCGCCAAGCTTCTCCGAGTCACCTCCGACGACGCCGTACGACATGGACTCCAAAAAGCGATCAACCAAGCTGAGGCATCTCAAGAGGCTCGCGGACTGGAGTTGAGGGTGGGGAGCCCCAGTAGAGGCCTGCTCGGGAGATTCCGCAGGAAATAGCCAAGCCGTTCGCTGAGAGCGAATCCAAGATCACTGCGGAACACGTAGGCTGTCTGGTTAGTTGTCCATATGTGCGGGCAACCGCACCGATTTCCCGTCCGGGCCCAAACAAGTGAGGGGGCGCCCCATGTTCGAGCGGTTCACCGATCGCGCTCGTCGAGTCGTCGTGCTGGCCCAAGAAGAAGCACGCATGTTGTCGCACAACTACATTGGCACCGAGCACATCCTGCTCGGGTTGATCCACGAAGGCGATGGCATCGCGGCCAAGGCTCTGGAGAGCCTCGGCGTCTCCTTGGAAGCAGTGCGGGCTCAGGTCGAAGAAGACATCGGCCCCGGGCAGCAGGCTCCCAGCGGCCACATCCCGTTCACACCTCGGGCCAAGACGGTCTTGGAGTTGTCGCTGCGCGAGGCCCTGCAATTGGGGCACAACTACATCGGCACCGAGCACATCTTGCTGGGCCTGATCCGTGAAGGCGAAGGCGTGGCCAGCCAAGTTCTGCACAAGTTGGGCGCAGACCTCAATCGTGTGCGTCAGCAGGTGATCCAGTTGGTCAGTGGCTACCAGGGCGGCAAGGAGCCTCAAGCGGCAACCACTGCCCCCGAGGCGGCCCCGTCGGGCAACATGGTGCTCGATCAATTCGGTCGCAATCTCACTCAGGCCGCGCGTGAGTCAAAGCTAGACCCGGTGATTGGGCGCGAAAATGAGATCGAGCGCGTGATGCAGATCTTGTCGCGCCGTACCAAGAACAACCCAGTCCTGATCGGCGAGCCAGGCGTGGGCAAGACCACCATCGTCGAAGGTCTGGCCCAAGACATCGTCCGGGGCGATGTGCCCGAGACCCTCAAGGACAAGCAGATCTATACCCTCGATCTTGGTGCCCTCGTGGCCGGATCGCGCTATCGCGGAGATTTCGAGGAGCGTCTCAAGAAGGTCCTCAAGGAGATCCACTCCCGCGGCGACATCGTGCTCTTCATCGATGAGATCCACACCCTCGTTGGTGCAGGTGCTGCTGAAGGCGCGATTGATGCCGCCTCGATCCTCAAGCCAATGTTGGCAAGGGGAGAGCTCCAAACCATCGGCGCCACCACGCTCGACGAATATCGTAAGCACCTTGAGAAGGACGCTGCTCTGGAGCGTCGCTTCCAACCGATCCAGGTGGCAGAGCCCTCGATTGCCGACACGATCGAGATGCTCAAAGGGCTGCGTGATCGCTATGAGGCCCACCATCGGGTGACGATCACCGACGAGGCCTTGGTAGCGGCAGCCACCTTGGCAGACCGCTATATCTCCGATCGCTTCCTGCCCGACAAGGCAATCGACCTGATCGATGAGGCGGGTGCCCGCTTGAGGATCCGTCGGATGACCGCTCCGCCTGACCTTCGCGAGTTCGACGACAAGATCGCCGATGTACGCCGTCGCAAGGAGTCGGCGATCGACGGCCAGGACTTCGAGGCAGCGGCGCGCCTGCGCGACGAGGAGAAGCAACTCATCGCAGCCAAGGGCGAGCGGGAGAAGCAGTGGCGCGCAGGTGACATGGACGTCGTTGCCGAGGTCGACGAAGAAATGATCGCTGAGGTCTTGGCGGTCGCCACTGGCATCCCGATCGTGAAGCTTTCCGAAGAGGAGTCCTCGCGGCTGCTCAAGATGGAAGATGAGCTCCACAAGCGGGTCATCGGTCAGGAAGAGGCCGTCAAGGCCCTTTCGCGCGCGATTCGTCGTACTCGTGCTGGCCTGAAGGACCCCAAGCGCCCGGGCGGCTCGTTCATCTTTGCTGGGCCTTCTGGTGTCGGCAAGACCTGGTTGTCCAAGACACTGGCGGAGTTCTTGTTTGGCGATGAGGATGCGCTCATCCAGCTCGACATGAGCGAGTTCAGCGAGAAGCACACAGTCTCCCGACTATTCGGCTCGCCTCCGGGCTATGTCGGCTATGAAGAGGGGGGCCAGCTCACTGAGAAGGTGCGGCGCAAGCCCTTCTCCGTGGTGCTCTTCGACGAAGTCGAGAAGGCCCATCCAGACATTTTCAACAGCTTGTTGCAGATCCTTGAAGAAGGCCGTCTGACCGACAGCCAAGGGCGCGTGGTCGACTTCAAGAACACCGTGATCATCATGACCACCAACCTCGGCACCCGCGACATCTCCAAGGGAGTGGCCCTGGGCTTCAACCAGACCGGTGACACCACGGGCAACTACGAGCGGATGAAGAACAAGGTCTCCGAGGAGCTCAAGCAGCACTTCCGCCCGGAATTCCTCAACCGAGTCGACGAAGTCATCGTCTTCCCGCCGCTCACCGAAGAGCAGATCGTGGCCATGGTTGACAACATGATCGCTTCGGTCGACAAGAGGCTCCAAGATCGCGACATGTCGATCGAGTTGACCCAGGCGGCTAAGGACCTTCTGGCCAAGCGGGGCTTTGATCCAGTGCTGGGCGCGCGGCCGCTACGCCGTACCGTCCAACGTGAGATCGAGGACATGCTCGCCGAGAAGATGCTCTACGGCGAGGTCGGTGCCGGTCAGATCGTGCTCGTCGATATCGAGGGCTCCGGCTCCGATGCGGTCTTTACCTTCAAGGGCACGCCCAAGTCAGAGCTACCGGATGCGCCGATCTTCGAGCACGCTGGTGGCGCCGATGAGATCGAGGGCGAGTCGTCCTGAGCGATTGGCTGTGGCGCCGGCCCCAATTCTCGCCGCTGACTCTCGTCTCTGACCCTAGCGATCCGCTAGCCTGAAGGCACAGGTGTCGCAACAAATGCGACGGCAATGGTTAGCGAGGCAGGGCGATGGGCGAGCGTAAGTCTGTGAAGGTGTTGAGCGCGATCTTGCTTGCGATCGGGCTAGTTCTGATGTCTGGGTGCGGAGACATCACGGTGAAGTCTCCTGACGGCAGCGATGTCAAGGTCAAGGGCGACGGATCCAAGTTCGAAGCGCAGGGTGAGGATGGTTCGAAGGTTCAGGTCGGCGAGGATGTCGAGCTTCCCGACGACTTCCCCAAGGACATCCCACTGGTTGATGGTCAGATCCAGGCCGTGGTCACCGTCGCAGACACTGGCGGTTGGAATGTCACCATGAAGCCGACCCAAGGCGATGCCCAAGCCATCTGGGACGCAGCCGCCGACAAGTTCACCAAGGCGGGTTATGCCAAAGGCAACTACGGGGCGTTTGGGCCCACTCGCACTGGTGAGTTCACCAATGCAAAGTGGAAGGTCGGTGTCAGTGTGATCACTGGTGACGGCACCAGCATCCTGACCTACTTGGTGGAGCCGAAGACGAGCTGAGGTCGCGCGATCGGAGTTTGACTCGGCGAGGCAGCAACGATTCTGGGAGTTCGGCGGCTATTGTCCGGGGCATGAGCGCCCAGCGTCAACGGTCTGCCTCGAGTCGTCCTTCGCAACGTGTCTTCTGGGCCCGTCGGCTCTTGGTGGGCGGCACTTTGTTTGCCGTGCTCTTCGGGGTGGGCAGATTTTTGTTGGCCGAAGGTGGCCCCGACACCGGACAGCAGGCGACTGCTGCGGCAGCGAAGACCAAGGGCGGATCCGATCAGCAGTCGAGTCAGGCGCAGGTGTTTGGCCCCCAGCCGGTGCCGTTCGACTCTCTAGGTGCCCCGACGGCCAGCGCCATCGCTGAGCCAGAAATCCCCTCCAGCGGACCCTGCTCGGACAGTGCGATTACGGCTACCCCAGAGGTGGTTGACGCTGTTGCTGGGCGACCGGTGGTGATCAACCTGAAGTTGACCGGCACCCTGCCGGCCTGTTCCTTCAAGGCAGGTCCAAAGACCTTGGCTGTCAAGATCACCTCAGGCAAGGATCCGATCTGGTCGAGCATGGACTGTCCCCGGTCGATCCCATCCCGAGAAGTTGTGGTCAGGGCTGGCACGCCCGCAGTCGTGCCGGTGCACTGGTCTGGACGACGCTCAGATGAAGACTGCTCCAAGCAGCCGAGTTGGGCTCTGCCTGGCTTCTATCACGTGGAGGCCGCGACTTTGGGGTCAGTGCCCAGCGACGTGCAGTTTGAGGTGAAGTCACCCACGCCTAGGGTCATCGTCAAGACCCAGAAGCCCAAACCGGATCCAATGCCAGATGGTCAGGACCCACGCACCCTTCCTGCACCGATCGACTAGACCCACATCCGTCGATAAGGCACTCGCTGATCGACCACGCCCGTGCGGGCCAATCAGCCCTAGCCGGTGCGGGCTAATCAGCCCTAGCCCGTGCAGCCAAATCAGACGTAGCGCTCCAAAATGCTGGATTCAGCCAGGCGAGACAGCCCATCGCGGATATTGCGAGCTCGGAGCTCGCCGACGCCATCGACATTTTGGAGGTCCTCAACACTCGCGGACATCAATTTTTGCAGAGTGTCGAAGTGGGTGACCAGTCGATCAATCAGCGCGTCAGGCAGGCGGGGCACCTTGGCCAACAGCCGATAGCCGCGCGGGGTCAAGGCGACGTCGAGGTGCTCGGTGGCACCCAGCCCAAGGGCGGTTGCCACCGCGGCCATGTCGACCAACTGGGTGGCGTCCAGGGCTTCCAGATTGGCCAGCACTGCCTCACTGGTCAGCCTCTTGGCCTTTCCAGCAGGCAGATAATCTCGCACCACCATCTCGCGCTCTTCAAGCAGGCCGGTGACCAGCTCCTCCAACTGCAGTGACAGCAGTCGACCGTCATCGCCCAACTCGAGCACGTAGTCGTTGATCTCACGCGAAATCCGGTTGACCATCTCGAGGCGCTGGGCCACCACGGCGACATCGCGGACGGTCACCAAGTCTTCGATCTCCAACGCAGACAGGGTGGTGGACACTTCATCGAGACGCGCCTTGTAGCGCTCCAGGGTCGCAAGGGCTTGGTTTGCCCGCGCCAAGATGCCGCCGGAATCTTCGAGCACATATCGGCTGTCGTCGATGTAGACGGCGATGATATTCATCGATGCAGACACCGAGATCACCGGATGGCCGGTTTGTTTGGCTACTCGGTCTGCAGTGCGGTGGCGAGTGCCGGTCTCGTCGCTGGGGATGGTGTGATCTGGCATCAGGTGGGCATTGGCCCGATGGATCGACATGATGTCAGAGCTGATCACGATTGCGCCATCCATCTTGGCCAACTCCCGTAAAGCGGTGGCGCTGAATGGCACGTCGAGCAAGAAGCCGCCTGTGGAGATCTGGTCGACGAGCTTGTCTTGCCCAAGCACGATCAAGGCGCCGGTGCGGCCGCGCAGGATGCGCTCCAGGCCATCTCGCAACTGCTGGCCAGGAGCAATTAGGGCAAGAGTCTGCCGCAAACGGTCATCGTGGTTGGCCTGCTCACTGCCCATGGGAGCAAAGCTTAGGGCACTGGAGAGTTGCTGGCATGCTGTCGGCCATTTGTCAGCCGAGCCCGACAAGCTGCAGACAACGACCGATATTGTCCACCGGGATCACCCGGATGCCAGCTACTTCTCTGCTTTGCCCCACAGTATGGGCTGGCTCAGCTGGGGCGATACCGGACTGAAATCCGAGTCGGCTGGCCTCGGCCAATCTGGTGTCAGCATCGCGGACCCGGCGGATGTCGCCTGACAGTCCGAGCTCGCCAAGCGCCACCACATCGCGGCCCATCGGGGCCACTGTGGCGGCCGAGACCAGGGCAAGAGCAATCGCCAGATCATTGCTGGGGTCGGTCAATCGGGCGCCACCAACGCTGGAGACGAAGACATCGCGGTTTGCCAGGCGCAGACCAGCATGTTGCTCGAGCACGGCCAAGATCATTGCGACTCGCGATGAATCCACGCCAGAGGTGGTCCGTCGCGGCCGCTCGCCGACTGCTGGGGTCACCAGGGCCTGGACTTCGGCAAGGATCGGACGTCGACCGTCAAGGTGCACCGACACGCAAGTGCCGGGAGTCGGCCCGTCACGACGATCGAGGAAGAGGCCGCCCGGGTCGGTGATGGCCACGATGCCGGTGGCTGAAAGGTCAAAGCACCCGACGTCGTCGACCGGACCGAAGCGGTTCTTCATGGCGCGCACCATTCGGAGCCGTGAGGCACGCTCGCCTTCGAAGTGGAGTACGACGTCGACCAGGTGCTCAAGCACCCGTGGTCCGGCAATGCTGCCGTCTTTGGTGACATGACCGATGATGACCAAGGTGATGTCACGGATTTTGGCCATCTTGATCAGGGCTGCCGACACCTCTTTGACCTGGGTGACTCCACCAGGCACGCCATCAACATCGGCGGCGGTGATGGTCTGGACTGAGTCGATCACCAGCAGCGTGGGGCGAACTTCTTCGACATGTCCCAAGACTGCGCCGAGATCGGTCTCAGCAGCCAAATAGAGCTCTGGGTGGATGCCATTTGTGCGATCGGCGCGCATCCGCACTTGGGCCGCGGACTCCTCCCCGGTGAGATAGAGGACGCGTTGGCCCGATCGCGCGGTCTGAGCAGCCACTTCGAGGAGCAGGGTCGACTTGCCCACGCCCGGCTCGCCGGCCAGCAAGATTGCTGCTCCGGGCACCAGGCCTCCGCCTAGCACCCGGTCGAGCTCGTCGACGCCACTTGGTCTGGCATGGGCGTCTTCCACAGGGACTTGGCCGATGGGCCGCGCGGGACTGGTTACTGGCCCGGCCTGGGTGCGGGTCTTGGGTGCGGCTCGGTCGATGATGGTGCCCCAGGACTGACATTCACCACATCGCCCCACCCACTTGAGGGTGCTCCAACCACACTCAGTGCAAACATGGGCTGCTGGGGCGCTGCGTGGGCGGGAAGTCTTCGTGGCCATGGGAAAAACCTAGGCCCTCCGTGCGACAGTTTTCAGTGCCCACGCCGAACATGTGTGCGAATGGCAGGGTTGGCTCAGTAGACATCGTCCACGCCGAAGACCGGCAGCACGCGTCTGCATTTGATCGGCTGCGCAAAACGAGGTCTAAGCACATTGCGGATCAAGGCGAGAGCATTGGGATCGGCTGCCAGCGAGATGTGGTCGGCATAGTCATTGGGGCAGATGTCTTGGAGCAGCACATTGCGCACCCGTGTGGCCGGCTTGCCGGTTGGGATCACGCTGATCTCGCGAGGGAAGGCGATCTCGTCGTACCGCGTGGTGATCGTGGTGTACTTCGGCCCTCTCACCGCGATGCCGCCGCGGTTGAGGTCGGTGAATACCGCTCTGGGGGTGGACGGGCTGTTTCCTTGCTGCAGCAGTCCCATCTGGAAGGTCGTGAAGGCCAGGCTCAGGTCGCTGAAAAGCCGCACGGTTGAGTCTGCTTGGGGTGGATACACCGGGCCGGCGAGCGAGACGGCATTTGTCGTATGTCGGGCTCCGCCACGGAATTTCAGGTAATAGGCGATCACGGTGCCGCCTTGGCTGTGACCAACTAGGTCGACCTTCTTGGCGCCAGTGGCCTTGCGCACTCGGGACACGAAGGCAGCAAGCTCAGCTGCCCCTTGGGGGATGCCGGTCATCCCGCCGATACGCCAAGGGAGGAAGGGGATGTCCAGAGCACTGTAGGTGAGCCCGAAGACACAGAATCCTTCATTGCGCAGAGCAGGGCTGAAGGATCCCCAACTACTTGACTGAGACACAAAGGTGCCATGCACCAAGATCACGGGTCGTGAGCGTCGCTTGCGAGGTTTGCATTGCCAGTCATTCATCCCCGGTGGGTTGGCCTGGTGCCCATATTTGATGAAGTCGAGCAGGAAATGCCAACTCGGTTGAGGGGCTGGGTCTGGTGGCGCAGCAGCTTGGGCACTCATCGTCGACCCGACGACCAAGGTGCCGGTCGTGACTAGCGCCGCGATCCATCGACTGATTCGTCGTGAGCGCGACGAATCGCTGATCAGTCGACTACTCCAGTGATGAATCTGACCTCGCGGCACTGCACCGGCGCGTCAGGCGTGCCGCTGAAGGTGTGGTCCATGACCTGGAAGACATTGGGATCGGCCGAGATCGCCAAGTGATCTGCATAGTCATTGGCGCAGACCGTCTGGATCTGCAGATTGGTCACGCTCGCGCCCGGCTTGGTTGGCATGATGCCGATCTCGTGCGGGAAGACGATCTCGTCGTACTTGGTCACGATATTGAGGTACTTCGGGCCAGGTACGGCAACTCCACCCTTGTTGAGTGACTTCAAGAAGGCGCTGCCGGTCACCTGTTGGAAGAAGGTGGTGTAACTCGGCAGCGCCGCCGAGACGAACCACATCCCCAAATCGCCGATCAGGATGGGCCAGACCCCGGCGAAGACACCCTTGAAGGGCGAGGCCAGAGAGACTGCGTGCTCGACTGAGGAGGCGCCCTTGCGCTTCTTCAGGTAGTGAGCGATCACCAAGCCGCCTTGGCTGTGTCCGACCAAGTCAACCTTGGCCGCGCCGGTCCTTTTGCGGACCTTTTTGACGAAGTTGCGCAACTCCTTGGAGCTTCCCTTGATGTTGGTGAGCCCACCGAAGCGGATCGGGAAGTTGCCTTTGCCCTTGAACTCGCCGTAGGTGAGGGCGAAGACGCAGTAGCCAGCTCGTTTGAAGGCAAGACTGTAGGAGCCCCAGTTGGTGGATTGCGCACCCAAGGTGCCGTGCACGAGTACGACGGGTCGCGGGTGTTCTGCGGTCGGCTTGCACGACCAGTCGTTCATGCCCGGGACGTTCTTGGAAAACCCATAAGACATTGAGTCCAACAAGAAGTGCCAGCTGGGCTGAGGGTATTCCTCAGCTTGAGTTGGGCTCATCCAGCCGATGCCCAGGGCCAAGGTCAGGGCAGCAATTATCGCGCGTACTCCGTATCGCATGGGCGCAGTATGTCGCAGGTCACAGTAGAGAGCCAGCATCGGTCTTGGCTGGTCCATGCCACAACGGCTGCAAACCTAGAAATGCTTGACCCAGACGTTGACTGCATAGTCGACCGAGAGGCCGCAATGAGCCTTGATGATGGCCGAAGCAGTTTGCTGGTCGAACTCGATCTTCACCACCGCCTCAAAGTCGGCGCGCGTGTCAAAATGCCAGGCCGTCAGCACTGGATGTCGTTGCCAACCGTGCAGTGACCAGAAGCGCTCTACCGCGATCGGGTCGACTCTTGGATAGCCGCGTCGGAACCAGTTGCCGAAGGTGGATGTGGTCGGGTCGTTGTCGATGATGGTGGCCACGCCGCCCCTAGCCATCACGCGATCAAGCTCGCGCAGACCGGGCTCGCAGCCTGGCCCGAAGAAGTAGGCCCAGCGGGCATGCATCATCTCGATGCTGTGATCATGGAGTGGCAGGTCGGTGGCCGAACCAAGCCGGATCTCCGCATTGGGCAAGTGCCTGATCCGGCGCTCACCAATCGCCACCAAGTCAGAGTTGGGCTCAACGCCGACCACTGATTTGGCCGTCTTGGCGAAGAGCGGAAGGTGGAATCCAGTGCCAGCCCCGATGTCCAGCACCGCCCGCTCAGTCCAGTCGGCAACATCGGTCAGGAGCGCTGTCACCAGCCCGAGCCTGTCGAAAGCGTGGTTCTCGATTTCGTAAGTAGCGGGGTGATCCCAGATGTTTGGGCTGCGGACGGCGCCCTTGGCCATTTGGCGCAGTGGGGTCAGATCCTGACCAAGCCGCTGGGTGTCAGGAATTGCGCGGCATTGATGCCTGGCGCGCCGTTTGGTGCAACCCACTCCACCTTGACGTCTTCGAGTGGCTGCTCAACGCTTTGACCGAGCCACTCAGAAACGCGCGCGGGATCTCCGCCGATCTCCAAGGCCTCAAGGGAGACGGCTCCGCTGCCGCCATGGCTGGGATGCATCGAGTCATCGGAGATGAACTCCACAAAGAATGGCAACTGCGGGTCGGCTTGCAGACCCTTGACACCAAGTTGCTTCCACAGCAATTCCGTGCCGTCACTGAGTTTGCGATTGCCATTGACCGCTTCGCGGCCAAGGCGTTGCTCGTGTGGCGTGATGTCGTCAACAGCGACAACCCAACCCATCCAGCCGCCGCCAAGTTCGGAGCGAGCGCGCACGGCTTGCCCGAACGGAGCCTTGTCGGATGCGGGATGGTCGAGGACTTCGACGACCTCAAGATAGGTGTGGTTGGTGAGCGGAAGGATCCGGTTGCGAGTGCCGAAGCGCGGGTGGATGCCTCCACCGGCGATCTCTTCGCCCAGCAATCGGCCTAGCCGTGAGGCCGTGGCATCCAATCCATCGGGCCCGGCGGCAAAGACGATGTGATCCAGTCGCATATGACGATTGTGCCCCCTGACCGATTTGCGGGGACATCGGGGTAGTGCAGATGTCAAATGTGCTGTCCAAGCACTGGGTGCTCAGGGTGCGTCTGCACGGGTGGCCGGATGGATCGCCAAGAGTGATCGGGAGCGGATGTGTTCGTCGCAGATTGCGGCCAATTCGTCATACGCCGCCTGCCCCATCATGGCGATCAACTCGGTTGAGTTGGACAAATAGACCGCCTCGGTGCCCACATGTGCCTCGCTGTTGCCCGAGCAATACCAGTCGAGGTCGTGTCCGCCAGGGCCCCAACCCCGACGGTCGTATTCGCCGATGGTGATCTCGAGATAGGTGCTGTCGTCGGGGCGCTCGACATTGCGGAAGGTACGGCGAATCGGCAGCTGCCAACACACATCAGGCTTGGTGTCGACGAAATGCACTCCGCGGTCGAGTGCCAGTTTGTGCAAGGCGCAGCCGGCGCCTCCCGAAAAGCCGGGGCGGTTCAAGAAGATGCAGGCACCGTCGTGCACCTTGGTCTTCTCCTCACCCTCATCATCGGTCTCAACCCAACCCGACTTGGACAGACGCCGACGTTTGTTGAGGGCCGCTCTGCGGAACTGCCACTGGTCATCGGTCAACTGATCGACCCAGCCCGCGACTCGTTTCAGGTCGTCGGCGTCGGAGAAGTGTGCTCCCAGAGTGCAACAGCCGTCGTCTGGACGCCCGGCGTAGATGCCCTGGCAGCCAGCGTCAAAGATGCAAGTCCAGTTTGAGGTCAGCCAGGTGAGGTCGCAGCGATAGACCTGCTCGGAGTCTTCGGGGTCGACGAACTCGATCCAGGCGCGAGGGAAGTCAAGTGGCACCTCAGGCATGGGGGAAGCCTCTCACGAGTTGGTTACCCTTTGACCATGCGTCTTGGCGTACTCGACATCGGCTCCAACACCGGGCATCTCCTGATCGTGGACGCGCACTTGGGGGCGGCCCCGATGCCCGCCTCGTCGTACAAGGAGCCGTTGCGACTCGCAGAGCATCTCGTGGATGGTGCCGTCAGCGACGCCGGAGTGGTGGCGCTCACCAACTTCATCAAGGGTGCGGTCGAGATGGCCGAAGATAAAGGCTGCGAGCGGGTGTTTTCGTTTGCGACCTCAGCCGTGCGCGATGCGACCAATGCGCAAGAAGTGCTGGAGCAAGTGACTCGTGAGACCAACTGCGATCTCGTCGTACTCTCCGGTGCCGATGAAGCTCGGCTGACCTTCTTGGCGGCGCGCCGATGGTATGGCTGGTCTGCTGGCCGACTCGCGGTCTTCGACATCGGTGGCGGGTCCTTGGAGATCGCCGGTGGTGTTGAGGAGTTGCCCGACATCGCCTGGTCGCTGCCTTTGGGCGCGGGGCGCCTGACCAGGGAACGGATCAGGCCGGGTGCCTGGGGTGCAAATCGACCATCGGACGATGAAATTCGCGTGATCCGTACGGAGATCAGAGCCGAGATCGCTCGCAATGCGGGAGCGCTGTTGCGAGCCGGCACGCCCGATCATGCTGTGGCCACGTCGAAGACCTTTAGGTCACTGAGTCGGATTTGTGGTTCGGCCCCATCAAGTGAGGGGCCCTTCGTCAAACGGGTACTACGCGCAAGAGATCTACGCTCTTGGACCACCAAGTTGGCCAGCATGGATGAGGAGTCGATCGCAGAGCTCCCAGGAGTGTCTGCCAATCGAGCTCACCAAATGCTCGCTGGCTCACTGATTGCCGAAGCGGTGATGGACATCTTCGAGGTTGAGGAATTGGAGATCTGTCCTTGGGCTCTTCGTGAAGGTGTCATCCTTGACAAGCTTGACCGGATCGATCCCAACACGCCTGAGACGGTTACCTGACCCAGAGTTGGCGAAGACGAACACCTCGGAGACTGCGCAACGTGTCTGCACTCATCGCACTGTCGACCTCGTCGATCTATCCGGAGACGACCAGCCATGGTTTCGAATATGCCTCCCGGTTGGGTTTCGACGCCGTTGAAGTGATGGTGGGCATCGACGCGGCAAGTCAGGATTTTGCCAAGGTGCGCTCGCTGCGCGACTACCACGAGATCCCGGTCTGCGCGGTGCACGCGCCCTGTCTGCTGATTACCCAACGCGTCTGGGGGACAGACCCTTGGGGGAAGTTGGAGATGAGCGCTGAGATGGCCCACGAGGTGGGCGCTCCGGTGGTCGTCGTACACCCACCGTTTCGATGGCAGAAGGAGTATGCCGCTGAGTTCATCGAGGGCATCGCCTCCCTGGAGGCCCAGACCGAGATCTCGTTTGCGGTGGAAAACATGTATCCATGGCGAGCCACCTCGAAGCGGGAGATGGAGGTCTATCTACCCGGCTGGGATGTGTCCCTCTTCGGATTTCACAACCTGACTCTTGATGTGTCACACGCCGCCACTTCGTCGATCGACTCGCTGGACCTGGCCAAGCGCATGGGTGACCGCTTGCGCCACCTGCACATGACTGATGGCACGGGGTCGGCCAAGGATGAGCACTTGGTGCCGGGGCGCGGCAACCAGCCTTGTGTCGAGTTGCTCGAGCACTTGGCTCAGGTCGGTTTTGACGGATCGATCGTCTTGGAGATCAACACCAGGAAGGCTGGCACCAGGCAGGTACGCGAAGCCGACCTGATGGAGTCCTTGGACTTTTGCCGAGAGCATTTCCGGCCTGCCTGAGAGTCGCGGCCTGTTGGTACGGCGTAGCGTGGAGTCAGATCCAAGAGGGGAGGCACCATGCTACGACGACTGTTGCTGAGATTGGCAGCGTCTTCAAGGGTGAAAGAGATCATCACCGCGATGCCTGTGAGTAGCGGCATCGTCAATCGCTATGTGCCCGGTGAGGAAGTCGCTGAGGCGGTCGCAGTCAGCAGCGGGTTGATTGGTGACGGATGCCGCGTGACCATCGACTACTTGGGTGAGGACACCATTGACCAGGCCCAGGCAGAGGCCACCGTCCAGGCCTATCTGGAGTTGCTGAAAGCCCTCTCGGACGCAGGTCTCGCTGCGTCTTCAGAAGTCAGCTTGAAACTGTCTGCCATCGGCCAGGCATTGCCTGAGATCGGAAAGCGCCTCAGCATCGAGAATGCTCGTCGGATTTGCAAGGCAGCCCGACAGGTGGGCGCCCAGGTCACGATCGACGCCGAAGACCACGACACCACCGACCGCACCTTGGCGGCCGTCCATGAGATCCGCAAGGACTATCCAGACACGGGCGCCGTCTTGCAGGCCTACCTCTATCGCACTGAGAGCGATTGCGTGGCCTTGGCATATGAAGGTTCACGGATCCGGTTGTGCAAGGGGGCCTACAACGAGCCGGAGTCAGTGGCCTATCAAGACCGCCTCGACGTGGACAAGTCCTTCGTGCGTTGTTTGCAGATCCTGCTGGCAGGACAGGGCTATCCCATGGTGGCCTCTCATGACCCCCGGATGATCTCAATCGCTTCGTCACTGGCCGCGCGCAACAACCGTGAGCCGGGCAGTTACGAATTCCAAATGCTCTACGGCATCCGCACTGAGGAGCAGTTGAGACTCGCGCGGGCTGGCGAGACCATGCGGGTTTATCTGCCCTTCGGGCAAGAATGGTATGGATATCTGATGCGCAGGTTGGCCGAACGCCCCAGCAACGTGGCCTTCTTCCTGCGCTCACTGATCTCTGCGAAGTGAGGCTGCAAGTGAAGGTTGCGATCGTCGGTGTGGGAGTGATGGGAGAGACCCTGCTCGCCGGTTTGTTGCGTAGTGGAGCCGACCCGGGCGACTTGCTTGTGGTCGAGAAACGCCCCGAACGTGCTGAGGAACTCGCCACCAAGTACTCCGTGGCGGTCGCCGATGACCTTGCTGCGGCGGGAGGCGTGGACACGATCGCATTGGTGGTCAAGCCCCAAGACATGGCCGAGGTGCTGCTGGAGCTGGATCCGCACCTGCATGTGGGGCAATTGCTGATCAGCCTGGCTGCCGGCATCACCACCGCCTATATCGAGCGTCACGTGCGTGAAGGGGTAGCCGTAGTCAGGGTGATGCCGAATACTCCTGCCCTGGTCGACGAAGGGATGGCTGCAATCTCGGCAGGCACCCATTGCGACGACCAACATTTGGCGGTCGCCGAGCGACTGCTCGGTGCCACTGGTCGAGTCATTCGAGTGCCGGAGAAGCAGCAAGATGCGGTCACCGCGATCTCCGGCTCCGGTCCTGCCTATCTGTTCTTTGTGGTCGAAGCCATGATCGAGGCCGGCGTACACCTTGGTCTCCCGCGTACGACGGCCTCCGAGCTCGTGGTCCAAACGATGGTTGGATCCGCGAAGCTCTTGCGTGAGAGTGGCGAACACCCCACCGTCTTGCGCGAGCGCGTGACCTCGCCTGGGGGTACAACTGCTGCCGCTGTGCGCGAACTGGAGGATCACAAGGTCCGAGCTGCTTTCATCACCGCGATGGAGGCTGCTCGGGATCGCTCAATCGCCCTGGCCTCAGAGGAATGAAGGCCTCGGGGGTATGAGCGCTGACGCAGGTTGCCGCGCCTGTCTGGTCTATGACCCGACATTGAGCGACTATGACTTCGGAGAGACCCATCCGATGGACCCCGTGAGGGTCTCCTTGACCGTCTCCTTGGCTCAACAACTCGGTGCCCTGCCTGACTTGGTGGCCGCACCTAGTGCCTCTGAGGAGCAGTTGTTGACCGTGCATGACCCAGCGCTGATCGAGGCGGTCATGAGGCTGAGTGCAGCGCCCGGGAAGATCGACGTACAACACGGATTGGGCACCGAAGACAATCCGACTTTCCCGGCGATGCACGAAGCATCGCGACATGTTGTCGGAGCGAGCATCGAGGCTGCCAGGCAAGTCTGGGAGGGCCGGGTGGAACATGCAGCCAATATTGCTGGCGGCCTACACCACGCCATGCCCGACAGGGCGAGCGGCTTTTGTGTCTACAACGACATTGCGGTGGCGATCAAATGGCTCCTGGACCAAGGGGCCAAGAAGGTGGCCTATGTCGACGTGGACGTCCATCACGGAGATGGTGTCGAGCAGATCTTCTACAACGATCCCCGGGTGTTGACGATCTCCCTGCACGAGACCGGCCAGATGCTCTTCCCCGGCACGGGTTTCCCCAAACACAACGGCGGCCCTGATGCGCCCGGATCTGCCGTCAACGTGGCCCTGCCGCCGGGCACTGGTGATGCCGGGTGGTTGCGGGCCTTCCACGCGGTTGTCCCCGAGATCTTGCGGAGTTTCCAGCCAGACATCCTCGTCACTCAGCACGGATGTGACTCCCACAGGGAGGACCCGTTGGCTGACCTGACCTTGACCATTGATGGCCAAAGAGCCAGCTATCTTGCCCTGCACGAACTCGCTCATGAGGTGGCGTCCGGCCGGTGGCTGGCTCTGGGTGGTGGTGGCTATGCGGTAGTAGACGTGGTCCCCAGGGCATGGTCACACTTGCTGTCAATCGTGCAGGGCAGGCCGCTTGATTCTGGCATCTCCACCCCTGCGGAATGGCGAGCAGAGATCGCAGAGAGGTTTGGCGGACGCCTAGCGCCCAGTCGCATGGGTGATGGACGAATCCCCCGGTACCGAGACTGGTCACAGGGCTATGACCCAGACACTTGGCTGGACCGATCCATCCGGGAAAGCAGGCAGGTGCTCTTTCCCCTTCACGGACTGGACGAATGGGATTCGTTATGAGTAAAACTGACTATTCCGCATAGTCAATCCAGGTCATTTGCAAGCCGACACGCCGTCATAAAGATATTCACTTCTGCAATTTGTGGCACACCAGTCACAACTAGCTCTATTGTCCTCTCAGCGTGAGGCACGGAGTCTGGGGTGGGGAAGCCCTGGGGCGTGCGTGAATAGGGAGCTGGGTGCAACGATGGCTGCTGACAATAAGAGGGAGTTGTCCGAGGTCGAATTCCTGACCGTTGCTGAAGTCGCGCAGAAGATGCGCGTTTCCAAAATGACCGTCTATCGCCTAGTGCATGGGGGCGAGTTGCCCGCCGTACGCGTTGGACGGTCCTTTCGGGTGAGCGAGGACGACGTGAACGAATACCTCAGCAAGAGCTTCTTCCAAGCTGGTTGATCCGTGGGCTGAATTCTCGCCCTGCCAAGTGTCCGGCTAGGCTTTGTCGGTGTTCGAGGGCAAATCGCCCTCGCCTCTGACTCAAGAAGGTTCCACGTGGGTTCTGTCGTCAAGAAGCGTCGCAAGCGCATGTCCAAGAAGAAGCACCGCAAGCTGCTGAAGAAGACGCGTGTGCAGCGTCGCAAGTTGGGCAAGTGAGGCTCGCGCCTACACCGACAGCACCATGAGCGCCGTACACGAAGGCAGGTAGCCGGGCAATGGGCAAGGTAGTACTCGTCACCGGTGTGGCCGGTGACCTTTGGCGTAGGTTCGCGCTGCAGCTCGCGGAGTCTCCTGATGTCGATCGAGTGATCGGGATCGACCTGAGCCCTCCACACGGAGACCACAGCGCCATCAACTTCATCCGCATCGACATCCGCAATCCGGTGATCGCCAAGGTGATCGCTAGAGAGCGGGTCGACACAGTGGTGCACACCACTGTCGTCTCCAGTGACGCAGCGCGCGTCGGTCGGGCTGCGTTGAAGGAGCTCAACGTGATCGGCAGCATGCAACTGCTCGCTGCCTGTCAGCAGGCTCCGCACCTGCGTCGATTGGTGATGAAGTCCAGCGGGGCCTTCTATGGCGCATCGCCTCGAGACCCAGCCATGTTCACCGAGGACATGACTGCCAAGAGCCGGATTGGCTCAGGCTATGCCAAAGACATCGTCGAGGTGGAGTCCTATCTGCGTGGCTTCGCCCGGCGGCGGCCAGATGTCGAGGTCACCACGCTGCGTTTTGCAAATGCGGTCGGACCAAGCATCAACTCTGCGTTGACCAACTACTTCCGCCTGCCCGTTGTTCCCACGGTCCTGGGCTTCAATCCTCGGTTGCAGTTCACCCACGAAGACGACCTTCTGGCCGCCTTGCACCTGGCCACGATGGGGGATGTTTCTGGCACCTTCAATGTCTGTGGTGATGGTGTGCTCAGGTTGAATCAGGCAGTCCATCGTGTCGGCAAGCCGATGGCCCCAATGCCAGCTTTTGCCTTTTCGGGACTTACTCGTCTGATCAAGGGCACCAAAGTCGCTGACCTGAGCCACGAGATGGTCTCCTTCCTGACTTATGGGCGAGGCATGGATACGACCCGGATGAGAGAAGTCCTCGGCTTTGAGCCCACGCACACAACCGAGTCGGCCTTCGCGGACTTTGCGGCCTCAATTGCTCCGGGATTGTTGAGCCCGGAGCGGATCGAACGGGTCGAGGGTGACCTGGGTCGCGCCCTGCGGGTGGCGGCGCTCAATGATGGAGGTGCACAAAATGGGTGAAGCCGATGTCGTGCCCTTGGGCACCAGAGGGAAGCCAGGTCGCGGACGTGGCACCGACAATCCATCGTCATCGAGCCGAGATGCTCTGCTGGCCAAGCAGGCCAAGCCCAAGCCGGCTGGGCCAACCCCACCAAAGGCTCCTGACGTGGCCGCTCTCCTGGCTGAATCCAAGTCCACTTCACCGAGCGTCAACGCCGCCAAGGGGATCCCGGTCGGCGAGCTGATTGCCTCGTTTGTGACTGCTGCCAAGGAGGTGTTCGGAGCCGACTGGGAGAGTCGTACGGCCGAGCTCCTCGCTTTCGTACGCCGCCGTCTGACCGGTGATTACTCCGTGGACGAGTTTGGCTTCGACCCTGAGCTGACCGAGAAGTTGGTCTTGACGGCGATCAGGCCGATCGCGCAGAAGTACTTCCGAGTCGAAGTGCTCGGTGCAGAGAACATCCCGCTAGAGGGAGGCGCGTTGATCGTGTCCAATCACTCCGGGACAGTGCCGGTCGATGGCCTGATTACCCTAGTCAGCCTCCATGACGCCACCGGTCGTTTCATGCGCGCACTCGGCGCTGACTTGGTCTTCAAGTTGCCCTTCGTCAGCGACTTGGCTCGATCAGTCGGTACGACGCTTGCCTGCGCCGATGATGCAGAGCGGATGTTGTCTGCCGGTGAGATCGTTGGCGTCTGGCCAGAAGGCTTCAAGGGGATCGGTAAGCCGTTCACCGAGCGCTACAAATTGCAGCGCTTCGGCCGTGGTGGGTTTGTGTCAGCAGCGATCAAGGCCGGTGTCCCGATCATCCCGGTCTCGGTCGTTGGAGCCGAGGAGATCTACCCCATCGTGGGTAATGTGCCATCACTGGCCAGGCTCCTTGGAGTGCCCTACCTGCCGATCACGCCGACCTTCCCGCTGCTCGGTCCCTTGGGTCTGCTTCCGCTGCCATCTAAATGGCTGATCGAGTTTGGCGAGCCAATCCGTACCGATGAATTCGAGCCGGAGTTGGCCGATGACCCCATGGTGTTGTTCAACGTCACCGATCAGGTGCGTGAGGCAATCCAACAGAACTTGTACACCTTGCTCAGGAAGCGCAAGTCAGTCTTTGGCTGAGTTGGATTGAACGGCTCCGGTGGGGCTTGCTGCTGGAGTGCAGGAGTTGCAGGCTTGATGGGCAAGGTCAGCGAGCTCAATCAGTGAGCGCTTGACCTCATCGACCTTTTCGGACACATGTGCGGGGAGTTGCCTGGCCAAGGCATGCATGCTGCTCAGGGCGTTGTCGATGAAGGCGCGCACAGTGAAGATCGCGTCGCGATTGCCACCGTCTTGGAATTTCGCGATGAGCCCTCTTGCCCCTGAGTCAGTCAGCTCGGCGAATTGGGTCAACGCAGTCATTAGCGGCTCGGTCTCGGGGAGTCGTTGCTTGCTCAACTCGGTGAACTCATCGAGGCGCACTTGCGCAATCTCCAACTCGGCTCGCGCTCGGGCCTCCCCGCCCATACTCAACCCCACCTGGATGTCTTCGATCCCGGTCTTCAGGGGATAGAGAGTGGAGCCAGGGGTGGCTCCTTGAGCGGCAGCAGCGACCCCGGCCGTGCCCAGCGTGAGCAACAATGCCGCACCCATTGCAGCCACGACCAGCCGCGTATGCCGGTTGCGTGCGGGAGTCTCGGCTTGTTCGTGGAGTAGCCGCTCACGCAATGCGCTGGTGAACTCGGGTCTGGCTTCGACAGACACATCGCTCAGCAGGCTCGTCACCTGCAATAGTTGCCGCATCTCTGAATCTGGATTTGCCAAGCCGTCCAGGTGTGCCTGCAGGCGCTCGGCGTCCAAGGTCTCCTGATCGTCCTCAGGCGGCCAATCCGGGGAGTGCGTAGTGTCCATGCGCCCTTCAAATCCATGTCGACCCGGTCGGTTGCCCGAGCCTAATGCTGACTCAACGAATCATTTCAAAGGCGGGTTATGGCGGAAACGAAGTGGTGCACAACCACTGAACCACTCAGAAACGCTGGAGAACTCAGAAACGCTGGATGGCTCAGGGACGCATGTCTACCGGCAGATGCTTGGCCAGGTTGCGTACGCCGCGCAGTTGCAGTTGTTTGATGGCACCTGAGCTACGGCCCAAGGCGTCTGCGGTCTCTGCAATCGACAGCCCTTGTAGGAAGCGCATCACAATGCACTCGCGCTGCTCGGCGGGCAGTTCCTGTAGGGCGCTCAGCAGGCTCTCGTTGCTGAGAGTGGTCAAGACATCGTTCTCTGGGCTGGGCAAGGCAGCGTCAAAGGTGCCCAAGTCGTCGCTTGGAGCCTCCAAGCGGGTCCGGCTCGACTTGAAGTGATCGGTTGAGAGATTGCGAGCGATAGTCATCAACCAAGCCCCGAAGTCTTTGCCCTGCCAGCGGAAGGTGGAAACGCTGCGAAGGGCCCGGAAGAAGGTGTCTGCAGTCAGGTCTTCGGCCAAGTGCGCCGAGCCGACTCGGTAGTACAAGAAGCGGTAGACCGAAGGCTGGTAGTGGTCATAGAGCTGGCCGAATGCTTCGCTGTCTCCTTCGCGAGCCTTCTCGACCAAGCCGATCAACCGGGCCCGTTCGCCTTCGTCGTCGTGCGAAGACGCAGCGAACTTGCTGTCGTCCTCGACCTCGGTGAGAGCCTCAATGGCCGGCGCCTCAGGCTGGTGGACCACTGTTGCTGTGGCCAAGGCGTTAGCGCCTGCGCTCTCGAGGTTATTGGTGATGGTCTCCCACATCGACTCAAAATCGAGGCGTTCTTCAACTTGTGACATTTTCTCCCCTAAATGTCTTGAGCTTCGGCCTTCGTGCGTTTTGCCCGCTGCCGTCGTACTGGAATCAGATTAGGTGCGATCTGTGTCACGGCCAACGAATGCGGGTATTTCGGACTAGAACAGTCTCACTCGGCTCGTTTGCGAATCATCCCTACGGCAGCCCCCGCGCCAGCGACGGCGCCAGCCGCAGCTGCCCCAAGAAGTCCGATTCGTGCCGCTTTGCGACCAGTGCGATAGTCGCGAATCTCCCAGTTTTGAGCGCGAGCATGCTCACGAAGCCGAGAGTCAGGGTTGATCGCAACCGGGTGCCCAACCGCTGACAACATGGGCAGGTCATTGGCCGAATCGGAGTAGGCATAGCACTTTGACAGGTCTAGTCCGTGCGCTGCGGCGAGCTCGCGTACAGCGACCTCTTTTGCAGGTCCATGAAGCATGTCTCCGACCAGATTGCCGGTGTAAACACCATCAACATGCTCTGCGACCGTGCCCAAGGCGCCCGTCAGCCCCAACCGTCGAGCGATGATCTGGGCGATCTCTATGGGAGCTGCGGTCACCAACCAGACGCGTTGTCCTTGATCAAGGTGCAACTGGGCGAGCGCCCTAGTGCCCGGCCAGATCCGGTGGGCCATCGCCTCGTCGAAGATCTCCTCACCCAATGCTTCTAGCTCGGCGACGGTGTGTCCCTTAATAAATGACAACGCGGCAGCTCGGGACTCGGCTACGTGCTCTGGATTTTCGACTCCGGCGATGCGGAAATAGGCTTGTTTCCAAGCGGCGCCGACGATGTCCATGGTGGTGAAGAAGTCACGTCGCCACAATCCACGAGCTAAGTGGAAGATCGAAGCCCCCTGCATCACTGTGTTGTCGACATCGAAGAAGGCAGCAGCGCTGGGATCTATCTCGACCTCCATGGCTACCTCGAGCGCGGCATTCGCGGCGGCGGCCTCGCCGGCAAGTTGTGATCGGCGTTTGAGGTTGGTTTGTGCGCCGTGGGCGCGGCCAGATGGTTGAGCAGATGTCACGCTTGCCACCCTAGTCCGAATGGCATGTGAAACACTCGTTGTGTGGACACAAATGTCGCGGATCTGGTGCGCAATGCGGCCTCAGCGGCCCCTGAAGGCGTGGGTTTGCGCGACCCGGCTTCCGGGCGTGTGGTGACTTGGGCGAATCTTGACGAGTTGGTCGACCGGGCGGCGGCAGGGTTTGTCTCCCTGGGTTTGGTGGCGGGTTATCGGGTGCTCTTGGCCGCCGGCAATTCGATTGAGTTCGCCGCTAGTTATCTGGGTGCACTTCGAGCTGGTCTCGTTGTGGTTCCGGTCAATCCACGCAGCACCACTCGGGAGTTCGCCACCCTGATCATTGATTCGGGCCCAAGGGTCATCCTCGCCGATGGGCAGACCGTAGATCGCATCCGCAAGGCCGTTGCCGGCTTGGACGAGGCCAATGCGCATGGTCAAGGACCAGATGTTGATCCGAAGGTGGTGGTCCTGGATGGAGTGGCTGTGGGGGACGAGCACAGTTGGTCGACGCTGATCGCAGCCGAGCAGGCACCTGCTCCGCCACCACGGGATGCTGAGGCTTTGGCGGTGCTGCTCTATACGAGCGGCACCTCTGGCAATCCCCGCGGAGCGATGTTGACCCATCGGGCGCTCTTGGCAAATATCAGCCAGGTCGCCAACAACGACGGCAGCATGATCGGGCCTGATGATGTTGTGCTCGGGTTGCTGCCTCTCTTTCATGTCTACGGGCTCAACGCCGTACTCGGTCAGGTGGTCAACCAGCAGGCTGAACTCGTCTTGGCGAATGGTTTTGACCCCGTCGGCACCCTCGATCTGATTGAGGCAGAGCAGATCACGGTGTTACCCCTGGCGCCAGTTGTGATTGCTCACTGGATGTCTGAGGTGACCGCAGATATTGATTTGGCTGCGAAGCTTGCCAGCGTGAGGCTGGTGCTTTGTGGCTCGGCTCCGTTGGCGCCAGAACTGAGCCGCGCATTCACCGAGCGCACCGGCCTGGTCGTCCACCAGGGATATGGCCTTACCGAGGCTGCTCCTGTGGTTAGTCTCACTCTTGGTAGCGAGCATCCGCCCTCGGGCACAGTCGGGGCCTTGGTGCCGGGTGTACAAGTGAGATTGGTTGATGAGAGCGGCTCCGCACCAGAGTCAGAAGATGCTGGCGAAATCATGATCAAGGGAGACAACCTGTTTTCCGGCTACTGGCCCGACGGTGCTGACGGGCCGGACGAAGATGGTTGGTGGCCCACCGGCGACATGGGCTTCATCGACTCATCGGGCGCGCTCTTCTTGGTGGACCGAGTCAAAGAATTGGTGATTGTCTCGGGCTTCAACGTCTATCCGATGGAGGTTGAAGACATTCTTGAGGAATTGCCGGAGGTGGACAGCGCTGCTGTCATCGGCGTTGAGGATGCAATCACCGGAGAAGCGGTCGTGGCCTACTTGAAACCCGCTGCAGGGGCTGCCCCGGAGGCGGTCAAGGACGCGGCGGTGAGGCATGTCGAGGCGCGCTTGGCGCGCTACAAGCGACCCTCACAATGGCATGTTGTGGCGGACCTTCCGTTTACGGCCACGGGCAAGGTGCGCAAGGGCATGCTCCGCGCCACCGAACGACGCCGTGCCCTAGGGCTGTTGGACTGAAGCGGCTGGTTCGTCCAGAAGGAGGATGACCTAACCATGGCCAACAGAGTGTTGCTTTACGGCAAGCCTGGGTGCCACCTGTGTGACGAAGCCCTGGTGATCATCAAGAGGGTCTGTGACGATCTGGCGGTCGGCTTCGAGGAGGTCGACATCAGTCAAGACGCCAACTTGATGAAGCAATACGGCGAGCAGATCCCGGTCACCTTCGTCGACGGGCGACAACATGACTATTGGCGAGTTGACGAGGCGCGATTGCGCAAGGCGCTCGGTTAAGGGCAGCTGGCCAGTATACCCATACCTACGGCCACTGGATCACCGGATACTAGCCACTCCTTGGTCTCAGTTTGTTCGTACGTTCACAAACTCCTACAGTGAGCCAGTCAGTACACCCGGAAAGTGTTTGTGAACGCGTGAGCAACTCTCCTATCCCCGAGGCGACGGTCAGTCGACTGCCGGTCTATTTGCGGGCTCTACGAGCAATGCTCGACGAGGGGATCGCTACTTGCTCAAGCCTTGAGTTGGCTGCTGCCGCAGGCGTCAACAGCGCCAAATTGCGCAAGGATCTCTCTTACCTGGGCTCCTATGGCACGAGGGGTGTCGGGTATGAGGTCGAATACCTGAGCTATCAGATCGCCCGGGAGATCGGCCTGACCCAAGACTGGCACATCGTCATTGTGGGCATTGGCAATCTTGGTCATGCTCTAGCCAACTATTCTGGCTTCTCCTCGCGTGGTTTTCGAACGGTCGCCCTGCTTGATGCAGACGAGTCCAGGCAGGGTGAAGACGTAACCGGCATGTCCATCCGGCGTTTTGACGAGCTGGAGGCCGTGGTAGCTGAATATCGCGTCGACATCGGGGTGATTGCCACCCCGGCGATCTCGGCCCAAGGTGTGTGTGACCGCATGGTCGAGGTTGGGATCCGCTCGATCCTCAACTTCGCCCCAACGATCTTGAACGTGCCACAAGGAGTTGACGTACGCCGAGTTGACCTAGCTTCTGAGTTGCAGATCCTCGCCTTCCATGAGCAGCGCAAGGCAGCGCCGGGCCCGGACATCGAGGAGAGCGCATGAGTGTCTTGGTGGTTGGGATGTCGCACAACTCCGCGCCCATGTCGGTGTTGGAGCAGGTGGCCCGCGACTCAAACGGCGTACAGAAGTTGATCGCACAAGTCCAAGACATTGATCCGGTCCGCGAAGTCACTGTGATGGCCACCTGCAACCGGATCGAGGTCTATGCCGAAGTTGACCGCTTCCATGGCAGCGTCGAAGGCATCTCCGCATTGCTCTGTGAGCCGATGACTGGATCGGAGCAAGTCAGCAACAATCACTTGTATGTGCACTACGACGACGGTGCCGTGACGCACTTGTTCAATGTCGCTGCCGGGCTGGACTCAATGGTCCTGGGGGAAAGTCAGATCCTTGGGCAGGCCCGTGAGGCTCTGCGAGTGGGCCAGGAGATCGGCTCGATCGGCCACACCCTGAACACGCTCTTCCAGCAGGCCCTGCGGATTGGCAAACGCTCGCATGCGGAGACCGCCATTGATCGGGCTGGTCCGTCGGTGGTCAGCGCCGGACTTGAGCGGGCCAAGCGGGCGCTTGGAGCCTTGGAAGAACGCCGAGTGTTGATCCTAGGGGCTGGGTCGATGGCCGCCATCGCGCTCAATGCTCTGCCCGATGCTGCCCAGGTGTATGTCGCCAACCGTACCGCCGCGAGTGCCGAGCGCCTGGCTCAGACCTATGGAGCCACTCCTATCCCCATCGAGGCCGTCGACGACGTGCTTCCAGAAGTGGATCTGATCGTGTCGTGCACTGGATCCATGGAGATCATGATCACGGCCGAACAGGTCGCGAAGGGTCGCAGTCGAACTGATCGGGCCTTGGCTATCGTCGATCTGGCACTACCCCACGACGTTGACCCTGGGGTTGTCGACATGGCCCAGGTCGAACTCATTTCACTTGCGACGCTGGCTGAGGATCTTCACGATCACGAGGCCACTGCCGCGGTCAACGACGTACGCGCAATTGTTGCTGAGGAGTTGGGCGCCTTCCTGGTGGCTCGTCGTACGGCGAAGGTCACGCCCACTTTGGTGGCCCTGCGCAGCATGGCAACCGGGGTGGTCGACCGGGAGACCGAACGGCTGATCACGCGCCTGCCAGATCTCAATGATGCCCAAAAGGCGGAGGTGGCCAATGCCATCCGTCGCGTAGCAGAGAAACTCCTGCACCAGCCGACGATCCGCGCCAAGGAGCTCGCCCATGAGCCGGGTGAGATCTCCTATACCGACGCCTTGGCCAAACTCTTCGCGCTCGACCCAGACGCAGTCGAGGCAGTGACTCGCGGAGGGGTGCAATGACTGAAACCATGCGGATTGGCACTCGGGCTTCTGCGCTCGCCACGACTCAGTCGCAGCTCGTGGCCGATCAGATCACCGAACTCACCGGTCGCAAGACCGAGCTAGTCGCAATTGCAACTCACGGTGACACCGTCGCCGGATCGCTGGCCAGCCTCGGCGGCACCGGGGTATTCGTGAGCGCACTTCGTGATGCACTCTTGGCTGGTCGTATTGATGTTGCGGTGCACTCACTCAAGGACATTCCCACCACGCCAGTGGTCGGCATCCATCTGGTGGCCACCCCGCTGCGTGAGGATCCACGCGACGCACTAGTTGCCCGAGATGGCCTCACCTTGGGCGAGTTGCCTCCGGGGGCCAGAGTGGGCACTGGGTCTCCGCGCCGGATCGCCCAACTCCGCGCCTTGGGGCTCGGGCTAGAACTCATTGACATCCGCGGCAATGTGGACACCCGCTTGGGCAAGGTCGCAACGGGTGAATTGGACGCAGTGATCCTTGCCCGTGCCGGTCTGAATCGCCTAGGCCGAACCGAGCCGATCACCGAGGTGATCGATCCACTTCAGGTGCTGCCGGCTCCCGGGCAGGGTGCCCTCGCCGTCGAATGTCGCAGCAACAGCGAGTTTGTTGACTTGCTCTCGCCTCTGAACCATCCGCACACCAGAGCCTGTGTTGAGGCCGAACGAGTGATCTTGGCCGAACTCGAAGCGGGGTGTGCCGCTCCGGTGGGAGCCCTGGCAGAAGTGGTCGAGGGTGACCACGCACTAGAACTTTGGATTCGGGCGATTGCGCTCTCGCCCGATGGAGTTTTGTCCGTACGTCGATCAGCTTCCGGTCCGCTGGATGACCCGATCGGTGTTGGGCAGAAATTGGCGGCAGAAATGCTCGCCGAAGGCGCAACTGAATTGATTACTCACCAAATGCAGGAAAGCAACACACAACATGGCTGAGAAGAAGACCGCGAACTCCACGACTACCGCCACCCCGGGCGGACGCCCAGTCCGTTGGGTGAGTTTTGTGGGGGCGGGCCCTGGCGACCCCGAACTCCTGACTGTGCGTGCACTTGAGCTGATCAAGGACGCCGATGTGGTCGTGACCGAGCATGCTGCGCATGAAGCGTTGGTCCGCGCCGTACGCGGCTTGGGTGACCCTGTCGTCAATGAGGAGACCGGCGAGATCACCGAGGTCGAAGGTGCCCCGATCTTCCTGGACGGTGGCTTCGGTGACGACGAGCAACCTCTGACCGCTGCTGCTCGCGGTAAGGTCGTGGTCAAGGCGGCCAAGACCGGTAACCGGGTGGTCCGGTTGATGGTGGGAGATCCCTTCACCTTCGGAACGGGTCCAGAAGAGGCGCAAGCGTGCGTCAAGGCCGGCATCGGCTTCGACATCGTGCCCGGCATCTCATCGGTGACCAGTGTGGCGTCATATGCCGGTATTCCTTTGTCAGATCGACAACATCGTGACGTCGCGGTGGTCTCTGCCGCTGATGCGCGCATCGACTGGTCGTCGTACAACGACTGTGACACCCTCGTCGTGCTCTCCGCGGTCGGCCGCATCGATGAAGTGTCGGCGGCGCTGATCGAAGCTGGGCGCGACCCCGAGACGCCGGTCTCGATGACTCGCAATGGCACTTCAACCGAGCAGCAGACGATCGTGGCGACGCTGGCCACCATCGCCAAGGAGGCCAAGGCAGCCCAGATGGCCCCGCCCGCGATCGTGGTCGTCGGCAAGGTCGTGGCCCAGCGTGAGCGCCTGTCCTGGTTTGAAACCAAGCCGCTTTTTGGTTGGCGCGTGCTGGTGCCACGCACCAAGGAACAGGCGCCGGCACTCTCGACCAAGTTGCGTAGCTTTGGTGCAGTGCCCGAAGAGGTGCCGACCATCTCGGTGGAGCCCCCGCGCAATCCCTTGCAGATGGACAAGGCGATCCGTGGTCTCGTCGAGGGCCGCTATGAATGGATCGCGTTCACCTCGTTCAATGCGGTGCGAGCCGTGCGCGAGAAGCTCGAAGAATATGGCTTGGATGCGCGCGCCTTCTCCGGACTGAAGATCGCCGCTGTTGGTGAGAAGACGGCCCAACACCTGGCTGAGTGGGGTCTCAATGCAGACCTGGTGCCGACAGGAGAACAGTCGGCGGCTGGGCTGCTCGATGAGTGGCCCGCGTTCGACGAGGTGCTCGATCCAATCAATCGGGTCTTCTTGCCTCGAGCCGATATCGCCACCGAGAACCTCGTCGCAGGTCTGATTGACCTTGGTTGGGAAGTCGATGATGTCACCGCATATCGCACTGTGCGGGCGGCCCCGCCGCCGGCACCGACTCGCGAAGCGATCAAGTCGGGCAAGTTTGATGCGGTTTTGTTCACCTCGTCATCGACCGTGCGCAATCTGGTCGGTATCGCGGGCAAGCCCCACGCCACGACCGTGATCGCGGCGATCGGGCCAGCAACAGCCAAGACTGCAGAGGAGCATGGCTTGCGCGTTGACGTCCTGGCCAGCGAGCCATCGATCGAAGATTTGGTCAGCGCCCTGGCCGACTTCGGGGCCGCTCGCCGCGCCGACCTGGTCAGCCAAGGGCTGCCGGTGACCAAGCCTTCACAACGGCGTGCGGGCGGGCGACGCCGAGCGTCAACGAAGTAATGGCCTTCCCGCAGACCCGGCCGCGTCGGCTGCGTCGTACGCCTGCGTTGCGGGCGCTGGTCGCAGAGACAACGCTGCGCCCACAGCAATTGGTGCTGCCGGTGTTTGTGCGGGAAGGGATCAGCGCCCCGGCACCGATCTCGAGCATGCCAGGAGTCGTGCAGCACACGCGGGACAGCCTGCGACAGGCTGCAGTAGAGGCGGCCCAAGCCGGACTTGGTGGTCTGATGCTCTTCGGCATCCCTGAGCGCAAGGATGCTGTTGGCTCAGGAGCCATTGACCCCGAGGGGATCCTCAACCTCGCGATCGCAGATGTCGTTGCCGAGGTCGGCGATGCGCTGCCAGTGATGGCGGATCTGTGTCTGGATGAGTTCACCGACCACGGACACTGCGGAGTCCTCGACTCACTTGGCCGCATCGACAACGACGCCACCTTGGTGATCTACGCCGAGATGGCCTTGGCCCAAGCCGTGGCCGGGGTTGACCTGGTCGGCCCCAGCGGCATGATGGACGGTCAAGTAGCAGCCATCCGTGAGGCTCTGGATGGCGGCGGGCAACAGGATGTCGCGATCTTGGCCTACTCGGCGAAATATGCCTCGGCCTTCTATGGCCCCTTCCGTGAGGCGGTCGACTCGACCCTTGAGGGAGATCGGCGTACTTATCAGCAAGCTCCCGGCAATGCCCGAGAGGGAGTGCTGGAGGCGAAACTGGATGTCGATGAGGGCGCCGACATTGTCATGGTCAAGCCCGCCCTGGCCTATCTTGACGTGATCAGTGCGGTCAGGGCAGCAGTTGACGTGCCCGTGGCGGCGTACAACATCTCCGGTGAGTACTCCATGGTCGAAGCAGCAGCCGCCAAGGGCTGGATCGACCGTGAGTCCGCAATCATCGAGACGCTCACCTCAATCCGTCGTGCCGGAGCCGACGTGACCTTGACCTACTGGGCCCAAGAGGCTGCCGAACTGCTCGCCTGAGCAGCGCTATCGCCAGAGCAGTTGGCGGGTGGGAAGGTTACTTCCAACCCTTGTTGCCCATGCAGATCCACCAGTTGTCGTCGGCAGGGCCTGAGGGGACTTCGGTCCAGCAGTCCTGGGTGTCTTGAAGGAAGCGCCACCAGTCGGCCCAAGGGTCTTGCGTCGGGTCTGGGTCGCTGGGCCCAGTCGGGCTCGGCTCAACCGTCGGCTCCGGAGTGGGCTCCGGTGTTGGCTCTGGAGTCGGCTCATAGGTGGGCTCAGGAGTCG